>NZ_BMFG01000002.1:62623-484532 GCF_014638005.1 Flavobacterium orientale | reverse complement strand
TTTCTATAGCTTTTTAATCACAGTTTTTGTCGCTTGCGGAGGGCAAAGATAATACTCTTTTGCTTCTCCTACCAAATCTTTTTTCAGATTTTTTTAAACTCCATTTTAACTCAGAACGTCGCTCTCAATGCGGGTGCAAAAGTAGTACTCTTTTTGGGCTTTCCAAATCTTTTTTAATCTCTTTTGCAATCTTTTTTTTAATGCGTTGGTTATGAGATGGAAATGGAAAAAGTTTTTTTTGTTCAGGTTAGGGTTACGAGTTCGAGAAGAACTTTATTCTCTCAGAAAGCACGGAAAAGGATTGCTACGCAATATTTAGTTTTTGCCACTAAGAAAGAAAGACACGAAACTTAGTTAGCCAAGATTGCTTCGCCAGTTCGCTTACGCTCGTGTCCTACGGAATGAACTGTGACTTAAAAATGGGCTTGAAAACTGCTTCGCTGTAATGGATTGGGCCAATGGGTTTGTTACTTCTATGTAGTAGCACTGTTTAGCACTTACTTATAACTGCGTCATTATCGTAGTAAAGAGGTGTATTTTCTGTATTTAGGTTACTATATACTTACTATATTGTTACAATAAACTTACATTATAATTACTACAATTGTGATTATACCTAAACTATTCTATACCTTTGCTCTTTATAATCGCTTTGGATAAAAGCAACTTACTCTTTATATTATGGCTAGACAGAAAGGATTACTTATTATTGAAGGTACGATTGGAGGTTTGAATTTTTATATTCGTAAGGGGTATATTGATATACTGAAAATAGAGAGCGACGAATCTATCGTGGAATAACTACAATTTAATCAAATCGGATTGCTTTGACCGGAGAAACTCTTGAAATGATATAGGAAGGAATAATCAATACTAATAGACTTATTAAAAGTGTTCCTAAATTGAGAAGTAGTATATAACCCCAATTAAGATAAACAGGAGCCACCGTTACGTAGTAGTTTTCAGGATTTAATGTGATGATACCAAATCTATCTTGGATAATAATAAGTGTAATAGCAATTACATTTCCCCAGAAGAGGCCTCTTATAATTATATAGAATGCGTTGTAGAGAAAAATTTTCCTAATTAACCAATTATTGGCTCCAAGTGCTTTGAGGATGCCAATCATTTGGGTTCGTTCCAATATCAACACCAAAAGTGCAACAGCCATATTAATGGTTGCCACTATAATCATGATGGTTAAAATCACTATAATATTGAAGTCAAATAATTTTAACCAATCGAAAATATAATAATATTTGTCAAGGATTATTTGGGTATCTACTGTTTTTGTTGGGTCTTTTTTGTTGAAGGTATTATTGTAAACTTGGTTTCCAACTTGTTGAATTTTATCAAAATCATGAACAAACACTTCAAAAGCACCTACTTCATCGGCTTTCCATTTGTTCATTCGTTGAATATGTCTGATATCTCCAATCACATAAGTTGCATCAAACTCTTGAAATCCGGAATTAAAAATTCCAACTATTGTAAAAACTCTCAAATTGGGCGATTGCCCACTTTCTTCTTTCATAAAAAAAGTATTGCACTTGTCTCCTATTTTGAGTAGTAATCTATTGGCAAGATATTGGGATATTATAATTTCACCATTTTCTTGAGTAGCTAAATCGATTTTAGGTTTTCTACCTTCAATCAGATACTCTTTCATGTTTTCCCAATTGAAATCTGTTGAAATTCCTTTAAAAACAATACCTTCAAAAGTGTTTTCTGTTCTAATTATTCCGGCTTTTGTGGCAACAACTTGAATGTTTTTTACCCCTTCGACATTTTTAAATTTAGGATAAAACTCTTGATCCTTAGAAATGGGTACTTTGCTGACTTCTGATTGATTATCATCAAATACCTTAATAATAATGTGTCCGTTGAAAGCTGAAACTTTTTGGCGTATTTTTTGCTGAAGTCCAATACCGGTTGCTACTGCAACAATCATCATTAAAATTCCGATTGCTATAGCTGCAATGGCAATTTTAATTATTGGTTTAGAAATACTACTTTTATGGTGTTTAGAAGTAGCCAGTCTGTTTGCTATGAAATATTCTAATTTCAATGGATTGGATTTATTGCAAATATAGATTTTTTTGAGTTGCTGAGATACTGAGTAACTAAGTGACTGAGTTTTTTTAAATTATTTTTTATATGAAATATTATTTTTTGTGTTTAGGTTTATTGTTTTTATTGATTTGTTGCGGCGGGAATAAGAAAATAGAGGAAAAAGAAAAGAATAAAGATATTTCCATTATTAATGAAGAAGCACAATCAAATGAATTTAAGACAGGTGCTGAAAATCATGCAGCTTATTTGCCCTTGTTGGTTGGTAAGAAGGTTGGTGTAGTGACAAATCAAACCGGAATTTTAACTGTTGAAACTGAAAATGTCGTCGTTAGAGATGGCATCAAAGAGTATCAACGTATTTTTAATAACCAACATTTAGTTGATTTTTTATTAGAGAAAAAAATTCAAGTTCAAAAAATTTACGCACCCGAACATGGTTTCAGAGGAACTGCAGATGCCGGAGAATTAATTAAAGACGGAAAAGATATTAAAACAGGGTTGCCGATTATTTCACTTTATGGTGACAATAAGAAACCGAAACCGGAGCAATTAGCCGGGATCGATGTGATGGTTTTTGATTTACAGGATGTGGGTGCAAGATTTTACACTTATATCTCTTCTTTACATTATGTGATGGAAGCTTGTGCTGAAAACAACATTCCGCTTATTGTTTTAGACCGACCGAATCCGAATGGTGGTATTGTTGATGGGCCGATTTTAGAAAAAGAATTTACAAGTTTTGTAGGTATGCATCCGATTCCGGTTTTACATGGAATGACTATTGGCGAATATGCAAAAATGATTAATGGCGAAAAATGGTTGAATGAAGGCATTCAATGTGACCTGACAATACTACCTAATTTGAATTATAATCGTGAAATGTACTATAGTTTACCCGTAAAACCATCGCCAAATTTGCCTAATGATCAATCGATTAATTTGTATGCGAGTTTGTGTTTTTTTGAAGGCACGAATGTGAGTGTTGGTCGCGGAACAGCGAAACAATTTCAAATTTATGGTTCGCCATTTTTAACAAAAAGCAATTTTAGCTTTACACCAAAACCAAATATAGGAGCAAAAGACCCTATGCACAATGGTAAATTGTGCTATGGAGAGGATTTGAGTACTATCCAGAAAGTGAATCGCTTGGAATTGAAATGGCTTATGAAAGCGTATGAATCTACTTCTGATAAAGAAGTGTTTTTCAATTCGTTTTTTGTGAAATTGGCAGGTACAAAAAAATTACAGGAGCAAATTGAAAAAGGAAGTTCTGAGAGCGAGATTCGAAAAAGTTGGGAGAAAGGTTTGATAGTGTTTAAGGAAATGCGGAAAAAATATTTGATTTATTCTTAAATTTCAACAATGATAGAAGGATTAATTTTCAGCAATTCGTCTATAAATTCTTTTTTCAATTTTGGTGAAATTAATACTTCATCATATGTATTGTAAACGATAGCCATTCTATCTAAAGATAAAGCCGGAGAACTCAGTGGATTATTTGTTTTGTAAATTCTTTTGATGGAAAGAATATCAATTTTAACCCACCAGACTTTAAGTAACGTTCCTTCAATAACATATTTAATTTTAGAAAACATCCAAAATAGCAACAACAAAATGGAAAGCATGGTTAATGACAATCCATATTGATCGCTTAAAATACCTTCTGCAATTGGATAACCAAAAATTCCTAAAATTAAAAGAATCAGCCACCAATCTATTTTTGACCTGTAGGTTTTCATATTATAAAGGTAATTTTTTTTTCATTTCTTCCACGATATTATAAGCTGCGGGACAAATGGCCACATTTAGTAAGGTCAAATCGGTAATTTGATTGAACTTTTTTCTATCGGTATGCGGAAATTCGCGGCAAGCTTTTGGACGAACATCGTAGATAAAACATTTGTTGTCGCTTTCTAAAAAAGTACAAGGAACCGATTTCAAAACATAATCATTCTCTTCATCGATTCGCAAATATTGGTCAATGAATTGCTGTGGTTTTTGTCGGAAATGTTTCGAAATTCGTTCTATATCTGCGGAAGTAAAAAGTGGACCGGTTGTTTTGCAGCAATTGGCACAATCCAGACAATCTGTTTTTTTAAATTCAGCATCATGTAAATCTTGCATCACATAATCTAAATTTTTGGGTGTTTTCTTTTTAAGCTTATCAAAATACTTTTTGTTTTCGATATGCTTATCTTTGGCAAGTTTTCCGAGTTCGTTTAAATGTGGTTTCAAGTTGAAAGTTGAAAGTTGAATTGCAAAATTAGTGAACTTGAAACCTGAAACCTGAAACTTTAAACAAAATAAATGAAAGACCTTTTCGGAAAAGCCATTTTAGATTATCAAACCGGAAATAATCCTGAAGATTTGATTACCGAAACCTCTATTTCTGAGGCAGATGAAATGAGTGTTGCTTATTTGTTTCGGGATTTTGATGAAATGCCTAAGATTGAACAAAAAGCACTGCTACTTTCCAAAGGAAAAATTTTGGATGTGGGATGTGGTGCAGGAAGTCATTCGCTATACTTACAACAAAAAGGGTTTGATGTTACAGCTATTGACATTTCTCCTAATGCTATGAAAGCTTGTGAATTAAGGAATGTAAAACATTGTATTGTTTCGGATATTTTGAATTTAAGTTCTTCTGAAAAATTTGACACCATTCTTTTATTAATGAATGGCACCGGTATTTTCGGTAAATTGAATCAAATTTCAAAGTATTTGCAAAAACTGAAATCACTTTTAAAGGAAGACGGACAAATTTTAATTGACAGTTCCGACTTAATTTATATGTATGATCAAGATGAAGATGGGGCTTATGAAGTTCCAGCAGATGGCTATTATGGCGAATTAACTTTCACCATTGCCTATAAAGGTGAAATTGAAGAAACTTTTGATTGGCTATATGTTGATTATAACACGCTTCAAAATGCTGCTAATGCCAATGGTTTCCAATGTGAATTGGTTTTGGAAGGTGAACATTTTGATTATTTGGCTAAGCTGACTTTTTTTAAATAAAAAAATCCCGCTGAAATGAAACAACGGGATTTATCTTAGTTTTTTTTTTTGAAATTACTCCATGTATTTCATTAAAATCTCTTGAAGACTAGCACCCCACTCTTGACCGGCTAACATTGATTGTTCAAAAAGTACTCCTGCTTTCTCCGCAATTTTTTTTCCAATTGGACTTTCATAAAATTTCAGCATTTCTTTCACCTCCTGATGCGTATATTCTTTCAAATATATATCAGCAATTTTATCATAAAACCCAGGCATTGTAGCTTCAAAATCTTTATTAAACTGCTCATGTTTTTCATTAGGAATCATTGCCATAATTTGCTTTTTTGCCGATTCCATTTGAGCAGTTGAGCCAGACATTTTAATTACTTTTAACACATCTGCTTTAAAAGCAGCATCTTGAGCCATTGCAAAATGAGCAATTATTACAAAAACAAAAGATAGGATACACTTTTTCATAGGTTTTTATTTTATAGTTGTTTCAAAAATAATTTAAAATTACGGGATATTCAAATATTTATGCGTTTGTAAAGATACTCGCCATTTTGGATTTTTCATAACATAATCAACAATTAACGGTGTCATTTCTTCTTTTTTACTCCATTCCGGTTGTAAAAATAAGATAGCATTTGGGTTTACTTGGGCCGCTTGTTCTTCGGCAAAAATAAAATCGTGCTTATTGTAGATGATGACTTTTAATTCATTAGCCATATCGTATGCACTTTGAACCGGTAATTTATTTTTCTTAGGCGAAAGACAAAACCAATCCCATTTTCCGGTCACAGGATAACATCCGGATGTTTCAATATGGATTTTAATTCCGGCATTTTTAAGTTTGTTGGTTAATAAACTCATATCCCAAGTTAGTGGTTCTCCACCAGTTATAACGACAGTATCCGAATATTTTTTAGCATTTGAAACAATGATTTCTATTCCCGTTGGCGGATGAAGTTCTGCGTTCCAACTTTCTTTTACATCACACCAATGGCAACCCACATCGCAACCGCCAATTCGAATGAAATAAGCTGCTGTTCCCGTGTGATAGCCTTCGCCTTGAATCGTATAAAACTCTTCCATTAACGGAAGCATTTCTCCTTTTTCAACAGCTAATTGTATTTCTTTTTGAAGCATTTTTCAATTAAATAAGTGTGCAAAGATAGGGAATTGGTTTTTTGGATTGTTCGAATATTAGATTTTTAGATTATTGAAAAATTTGATTGTTGGAAAAAATGTTGCTTTTTTGAAATGCTGTTTTTTGAATCATTTCGTTTCCTTACATTTGAAATATAAATAAAACATTATGAGCAAGGCCGAAGAATTCAGTAATCATATTATAAATGGATACACCTGTAAAGGTGATTTTATAACGCTTGGTGGAGCTATGTTGAATGGCGTTCCCGTTGGTGGTGAAGCTCACGTAAATATTGCTCTAAAAACACTAAACCGTCACGGATTAATTGCCGGAGCGACCGGAACGGGAAAAACCAAAACCATTCAAGTACTTTCTGAACAACTTTCAAGGAACGGAATTCCCGTTTTAATGATGGATATTAAAGGTGATTTTTCCGGAATTGCAATGCCTGGAATTGAACAATCCTTTATAACTGAACGACACGGAAAAATTAATTTACCGTATGAAACAAAAAGTTTTCCGGTGGAATTGATGACCATTTCCAAACAAAATGGTGTTCGCTTACGAGCCACTGTCTCTGAATTTGGTCCTGTTTTATTCTCCAGAATTTTAGATTTGAATGACACACAAGGTGGCGTTGTTGCTGTAATTTTTAAATATTGCGACGATCATCATTTGCCGCTTTTGGATTTAAAAGATTTTAAAAAAGTACTTCAATATATTACCGACGAAGGAAAAGCCGAAATTGAAAAAGAATACGGTCGGATTTCCACAGCTTCCACCGGATCCATTTTGCGAAAAATCATTGAATTAGAACAACAAGGAGCTGATGTATTTTTTGGTGAATTATCGTTTGATATTGATGATTTAATGCGAATTGATAAAAACGGAAATGGTTATGTGAATATCATTCGTTTGACCGATATTCAAGATAAACCGAAGTTATTTTCGACGTTTATGTTGAGTTTATTAGCGGAAATTTATAGCACTATGCCCGAGCAAGGAGATGCAGGACGACCTGAGTTAGTGATTTTTATTGACGAAGCACATTTAATTTTTGACCAAGCCAGTAAAGCCTTGCAAGATCAAATTGAAACCATCGTAAAACTGATTCGTTCCAAAGGAATTGGCATTTATTTTATCACACAAAATCCGCAAGATATTCCGGCTGGTGTTTTGAGTCAATTGGGTTTAAAAATACAACATGCGTTGCGAGCTTTTACGGCAAACGATCGGAAAGCGATTAAAATGACGTCTGAGAATTATCCGTTATCCGATTATTATAAAACCGATGAAGTGATTACACAACTCGGGATTGGAGAAGCATTTGTTACCGCTTTGAATGAAAAAGGAATTCCGACTCCACTTGTTGCCACGATGCTTCGAGCTCCAATGAGTAGAATGGATGTGTTAACTTCACAAGAAATTGACAGTTTAATTTCTGAATCAAAATTAGCCAAAAAATACAACGAAGAAATTGACAGGGAAAGTGCTTTTGAACTATTAGATAAGAAAATTACTGCTGCCGAAGAACAAGCTGCCAAAAAAGCGGAAGAAGTTGCAAAGCAAAAAGAAGCTGATCGACAAGCCAAACAAGCTCCTGCACGAAAAACTTCCACTCGAAGAAGCACGGCACAAAATCCTATTGTGAAAGTGTTGACGAGTGCGACTTTTATTCGGGGTGCTTTGGGGATTTTGAGTAAGATGTTTAAAAAATAAAAGGTAATGGGTAATAGGTAATTGGTAATTGGTGAATTCCAAATCTATTCCTTTTACCCATTACCTATAACCCATTACCATAAAAATGAAAGGATTTCTCACCATAGGATTACTCATACTTTCCAATATATTTATGACATTGGCGTGGTATGGTCATTTGAAATTTAAAGACTTGAAATGGTTTGAAAATGCCGGACTGATTACGATTGTTTTAATCAGTTGGGGTTAGGCTTTGTTTGAGTACTTTTTCCAGGTACCAGCCAATCGAATTGGGTATGAAGGAAATGGTGGTCCGTTCTCTCTTTTACAATTAAAGGTGATTCAGGAAGTGATTACATTGGTTATTTTCGTGATTTTTTCAATGCTTTTCTTTAAAACTGAAACGTTTAAATGGAATCATTTTGTGGGAATGTGTTGCTTAGTTTTGGCGGTTTATTTTATATTTAGGAAGTAAGTTAAGTCATTGCGAGGAACGAAGCAATCTCATAAAGTTTGGAAAATATGAAAACCGGTTTTATTTATATTGTAACTAATAAATATAACAACACCTTGTATATTGGTGTTACTTCTAATTTGCCAAAGAGAATTTTAGAACACAAACAAAAAAGATATGAAAACTCATTTTCTGCAAGATATAATTTAAACAAATTAGTTTATTACGAACAATTTCAAATGATTGGAGATGCAATTGCTAGAGAAAAACAATTAAAAGCAGGATCTAGAGCTACAAAAATCAAACTAATTCAAGATTTTAATCCCTTGTGGGACGATCTTTATGAAAGTATAATTGATATAATGACAATCTAAAAAAGAGGAAGTAGATTATGAGATTGCTTCGTTCCTCGCAATGACTTTATGAAAAAATATCACACCCAAAAATCCCCATTCATAGTTCCAACAACAGATGGAAAACTAATCGAAGAACATTTCGGAAAAGCTTCTGATGGAAACAATGACATTTCCATTGCTCACATGATTGCTCCGCCGCATTGGAGCGAACCTTTCCAAACGCCTGAATTTGATGAATATACTTATATCATCAAAGGCAAAAAACAATTTATTATTGAAGATGAAGTAGTTATTTTAGAAGCCGGTCAATCTATCAAAATTGAGAAAAACACCCGTGTTCAATATTCCAATCCGTTTGATGAAGTATGTGAATATATTGCCATTTGCACACCTGCTTTTGATTTTGAGAAAGTGCATCGGGAGGAAGCATAATTTATTTTGAAAGAAGCGAAATAATCTTCTGTTCAACCACTTCGCTATCCCAAATTGCCTCAATATTCTCCATTTGCATCACTTCTTCCATAATTTTATTTTGAAAATCGCCAATGGCAAGAGCTTCAGAATACGGTTGCAAACTGAACGTTACTCGGCTGTAAAGTGGCATCCATTTTTCGGGATGTTTATCGGAAAACCATTTTTCAATTTTCTTTTGCAATAAGAATTTCTCATCAGCCGTTCTGGCACTCATTTCCATAAAGTTACGATAGGAAAGTTCGGCAATTGCATCAGCATTGGGTTTTCGGGATTTCTCATACGCTTTGAAAATGGCTTCCCAATCGTCACCGTATTGAGCAATCATCTCATTTAAAACGGTAATATCTTCAAAACCGGCATTCATTCCGTGACCGTAAAAAGGTACGATTGCATGAGCAGAATCTCCTATCAAGGCAACTTTATCGGCATATGTCCAAGGAAAACATTTCATCATCACCAAATAACTCGTAGGGTTTTTGAAGAAATCTCGAACTAAATCGGGAATTACTTCTTTAGTGTCCGGAAAAAATTCAGCAAAGAAATCTACCAACGATTTTTCGTCTTTCAAACTTTCAAACGAATTTTCTGCTTCAAAAGGCATAAACAGCGTACAGGTAAATGACCCGTCCAAATTGGCCAAAGCCATCAACATAAAATTACCACGAGGCCAAATGTGTAGCGAATTTTTATCAATTTTATGCGAGCCATCCGGATTGGAAGGAATATGCAATTCTTTGTAACCAATATTTAAAAATTCCTGCGAATAATTAAACATACTTTGGCGTTGCATGCGGTGGCGAATTCTCGAAAAAGCACCATCGGCACCAAAGACTTTATCGTATTTTAAATCGGTCCACTCACCTCTTTCAGTTTCACCAATGTGTAATGTAGCATCAGATAATGAAACATCCCAAATGCGATGTTCAAAAAAGAATTCAACTCCGGCAGCTTCAGCCAAATCAATCATTTTCCTATTTAAAACACCTCTGGAAAGTGAATAAATCGCTTCGCCCTCTTTACCATAATATTGATAAGTAAGTTTTGAATCTTGCAGATGAATTGCCCTTTTATCAACCGGAATTCCGATTTTTTTGATTTCATCGGTCAAGCCGATATCATCCAATGCTTTCCAACCTCGATTTGACATCACTAAATTGATGGAACGACCTGAAAATTCAACTGTTCGAATATCAGGACTTCGATCAAAAACGTGAACAGTATGACCTAATTTTTTGAGGTATATTGCCAATAAAGTTCCAACCAATCCGGAACCAACAACGGCAATTTTTTGAGGAGTTTGCATGAATGAATATCAAAAATTCAAATACAAAAATAAGGATTATAATAGGATTTTTCAGTTTTAAGAAAAATATATTTTAACCCGTTAGGTGTAATTAAATTTTGAAATGATTTTGCCACTAATTCACTAATTTTTTGGAATAATTATTCGATTTAATTCGAATTTTCATCAAAGATGAACAAATTATTACGTTTGCATATTTTAAAATTCGAGAATTCGTGGTATGATATCCATTAAAATTTTGAATTAAATAATTACAACCCACGGTTTTTTTAGTCTAGATTAAATTTTTGTTTAACTTATATTGATTTTAATTAAACAAAAACTATCTTTGAAAAAAATTGCTTTTATGATTGAATTATCAAAAGAAACGATTCAAAATCTTCCCAAAATTCCACGATTGAATTTAATTAATAGTTGCACGGGTTATAAATCGGCCAATTTAATTGTGACAAAAACTATTGAAGGTATTTCAAATGTGGCCATTTTTAGTAGCATTACACATTTAGGAAGTGATCCTGCACTTTTGGGTTTTATTCTTCGCCCAACGACTGTTCCGAGAAATACGTACAAAAACATCAAAGATTTGGGTTATTTTACAGTCAATC
This sequence comes from Flavobacterium orientale, assembly GCF_014638005.1. Lineage (GTDB taxonomy): Bacteria > Bacteroidota > Bacteroidia > Flavobacteriales > Flavobacteriaceae > Flavobacterium > Flavobacterium orientale. The sequence goes on along the minus strand of NZ_BMFG01000002.1, from coordinate 473,419 downwards.
ATGTCACCGAATCGATGATTGTTGATGCTCACCATAGTTCGGCAAGTTATGATGAAACTGTTTCCGAATTTGACAAAACCAATTTGGAAGAAGAATATCATGATGGTATTACCATTCCTTTTGTTAAAGGAAGTCCTGTGCAAATTTTATGCAAATACCTCAACGAATATGAAATTAAAGAGAACGGAACGATTCATATTATTGCTTCGATTGAACAACTTTTCATAAAAGAAAATTTGATTCAGGCTGAAAATTGGTTACGATTAGATTTAGAGAATGTGGTGTCGATTAATGGTTTAGATGCTTATTGCGTTCCAAAGTTGGTTGACCGTTTTGAATATGCTCGGCCAAATATTCCAACCAAATCAATCCTATAAAAATGGCTCACAAAAAAGTAAATCTCCCAGAAAAAATCTGCAAAACATGTGGATTATCTTTTTCTTGGCGAAAAAAATGGGAGAAGAATTGGGAAGACGTTTTATATTGTAGTGAGAAATGTAGGAGGAATAAAGTTGGGAGTAAAGAGTAGGAAGTTTTCAGTCTTAGTCGCAGTCACAGTTTTCAGTTTTCAAATACCTTTTACCCATTACCAATAACCCATCACCATAAAAAAATGAACAATCTAGTCTGGTTTCGAAATGATTTACGAGTAAACGACAATACTTCTCTCTTCAAAGCTTGTCAAAAAGAAGGGAATGTTTTGGCTGTTTATTGTTTTGATCCACAACATTTTGAAGAAACGAAATATGGTTTCAAAAAAACTGAAAAATTTAGAGCTCAGTTTTTATTAGAAACGGTTTCTGAACTTTATCATTCATTAAAAGAAAAAAACATTCCGCTCTTTGTCTTTTATGGAAAACCGGAAGATACAATTCCGAAATTGATTGAAGAATATTCTATTTCAACTGTATTTGTTCAAAAGGAATGGACAAGTGAGGAGGTCAATATCAATGTCAAACTCAAAAATCAAAATTCAAATGTTGAATTTATAGAAAGTTATGATCAATTTTTGTTTCATCCGGATGATATTCCTTATTTAGATTTTAAAGAAATTCCGGAGGTTTTTACTGTTTTCAGAAAAAAGTGTGAAGCTACTGTGAAAGTAAGACCAAGTGTTTCGATTGAAAAATTGCCTGATTACAATTGGATTAAGCCAAATTCATTCCATTTAACTTTGGAAGTTTTAGGTTTGGAAAGTTTTGAAATTCATCCCAATTCCGCTTTTCCTTTTCATGGTGGCGAATCAAGTGCGATAAAACGATTAGAAAATTACTTTTTTGAAACAGAAAATTTGTCGTCTTATAAACAAACCCGAAACGGATTAATTGGAGCCGAATACAGTTCGAAACTTTCTGCTTGGTTAGCAAATGGAAGTATTTCTGCCCGAACCATTTATTGGGAAGTTCAACGATATGAAAAAGAAATTTGCAAAAATGAAGATACGTATTGGTTGATTTTCGAATTGATTTGGCGAGATTATTTTAAATACATTTCGCTAAAACATGGAAATAAAATATTCCAACTCGATGGCATTTTAGGAAAAAAATACGATTGGAATTTCCATTCAAAAGCTTTTGAACAATGGAAAAACGGCAACACAAATGAACCTTTTGTGAATGCCAATATGATTGAATTGCAACAAACCGGTTTCATGAGTAATCGTGGCAGGCAAAATGTAGCCAGTTTTTGGGCAAAAGAATGGGAACAAGATTGGCGTATCGCCGCAGCTTATTTTGAAAGTATGCTGATTGATTATGATGTGCATTCGAATTACGGCAACTGGATTTATAATTCCGGCGTTGGAAATGACCCGAGAGATCGAAAATTCAACATCAAACGTCAAGCGGAAATGTATGATGCGAAGGGTGACTATCAAAAACTATGGTTGAAATGAAAATACTCCGATTACTTCTTGGTGATCAATTAAATCACAAGCATTCTTGGTTTCAACAAACCGATGAAAATGTCATTTATCTAATGGCGGAAATGCGTCAGGAAACTGATTATGTGAAACATCACATTCAAAAAGTAGTAGCTTTCTTTTTAAGTATGCGGAATTTTGCTTCTGATTTGAAAAGTAAGAATCATCAAGTGGTTTACCTTGAGATTGATGATTCAAACAATCCTCAACATTTAGAGGTGTTAATTCAACAAACTATCGAGCAATATTCTATTCAAAAATTTGAATATCAATTGCCGGATGAATTTCGGTTAGATGAGCAATTGAAGCAAATTTGTGAAAATCTTTCTATTCCAACAGAAGTTTTTGACACGGAACATTTTTATACAACTAGAACCGAAATAGCCGAATTTTTTCAAGGAAAGAAATTATTGTTGATGGAAAATTTCTATCGAATGATGCGAAAAAAGCACAACATTTTGATGGTTGGGAATGATCCGATTGGGAATCAATGGAATTTTGATCACGATAATCGAAAAAAGTATAAAGGCGAAGTTCCGATTCCGAATGCGAAAATTTTTCCGAAAAATGTCGAAAAAATAATCCACCAATTAGACGAAATGGAAGTGAAAACATTTGGATCGATTGATACTGAAAATTTTAATTGGCCAACTTCGAGAGAAGAATGTTTGGAACAATTGGATTATTTCTGTCACCACTTGTTGAAGCATTTTGGCGATTATGAAGATGCGATGCACACGGAAGAAAAATTTTTGTTTCATTCCAGATTGTCGTTTGCGATGAATACGAAAATGCTTTCGCCAATGGAAGTGATTGAACAGGTTGTACATTATTATCATCAAAACGAAGATGAAATAACGCTTTCGCAAGTAGAAGGTTTTGTGCGACAAATTTTAGGTTGGCGAGAATATGTCCGCGGCATTTATTGGAAAGGAATGCCCAATTATGCTAAAATGAATTCTTTAGAAAATCACAATAAATTACCCGATTTTTATTGGACAGGAAATACGAAAATGAACTGTATGAAGCATTCCATTTCTCAAAGTTTGGAGGAAGCGTATGCTCATCACATTCAGCGTTTAATGATTATCGGAAACTTTTCATTGCTCACACAAATGCATCCCGATGAAGTCGATGCCTGGTATTTAGGTGTTTATATCGATGCGATTGAATGGGTGGAAATGCCCAACACGCGTGGCATGAGTCAATATGCCGATGGCGGAATTTTAGCCACAAAACCGTATGTTTCTTCGGGAAGTTACATCAACAAAATGAGTAATTATTGCGGTAGTTGTCACTATAGTGTCAAAGAGAAATTAGGCAAAAAAGCGTGTCCATTCAACAGTTTGTATTGGAATTTTTTGGATGATAAAAAAGAATATTTCAAAGATAATCAACGGATGGCGATGATGTTGAATTTATTGAATAAGATTCCGGCTGAAGAATTGTATGCGATTAAATTGAAAGCGAAAACTATTATTGAGAATTTGGAGATTATTTAGAGCTATTTCTTCATCTCTAAATCGTAATCAATATCTAAACTTTCACCAATTCTTTTGTTTCTTTTAAAGTTTATCGAATAACTAATTCCATATTTAGACAAAAATGAATCAATTCTTTTCTTTTCAAAACCATAAATTTTGTTATCTCTACGATAAGTATTAAATGGCCCAACAGCAATCTTTAAAACTAAAAAGCTAATACCAAAAAATACGATAGGTATTACATATAATCGAATACGAGAACTTGCAAAATCTAAACTGTCTAAATATTCTGCGAATAAAAAACCACTCAAAATCAACAAAAAAAACACCAATGAAAAAAATATCAAATTTAATGTAACCCAGAATTTTGAATCCTTATTGTGCTCAAAATCTGCATTTATTTTAATAATCTGAGATTCTAGTGTTTGATTTTTGAATTTAATGTCCGGACAAATTTCATTAAAATCAGGAACTTTTTTAGTCAAACCACAAGTAGTCCCAATCTTAAAATCATATTTTTTAAGACTGCAAAATTGACAATGAAAAGCTTTATCAATTTCCATAACTATCTAGGTTTAAAAACTAATTTTCGTGAACTCGCTTCAATCTCCTTCCTATTCATTTTCATCTTTCTAAATTTTCCTTCGTTATACATCACCGCTTGATCGTCATAATGTTGACTCAATGGATTTCCTGATTGTCCGGTAGGAAGAATGCTCACACTGTTTTCAACATCTGAAAAGTCAATGATTCTTCGGGTGGAAGGACCGGCTTTTACTTGATGATTTCCTGCTTCGGTGAATGTAAACATCAAATTATTGATGACTTCATTGGAACCATTAATTTCAAACGGCCCAACATTGAAATAACTTCGCAAAGCGGCCACTTCACCCAACGGATGTTTGTGTTCTACTGTATGCACTTTATTCCAAGTCCAACCCGAAACTTGATTACCTACTTTTTTTTCTAAATGCGAAATGGTTTGTTGGAAAGAAAGAGTCAAAATTTCATTTCTTGATTCTTTTTTATCTTTCGTGGAACTATTATCCCACCACGGAGAATCTTCATTCGCGATTTGAAAAGCAATCATTTGTTTTAAAATATGCGTGGATAACAGAATATTAAAACGGTCTTTTCCCAATTCATCTTCAAAGGTGTTTTTGAGATAATAAAACAGAAATTGATTGTAAATTGTTGGAGCTACATCGGTTAAAGCATTACTTCCATTCCACTTTTTCAATTCATTTAAAGCGGTTTTTTCAGTTTCAGATAAATCGTTTTGATTGATTCCTGTTAAAATACTTTGCACAATTGAAGGAGCGACCGACGATTGATCATCATTAATCATTTTCATAAAATCTTCTTTCGTCCAATCGTTTTTGGGTTCGAGCAATTGAACGATTCGTTTCGCACGATCTTCCGGAAGATAATAACCCGGATATAAATAGTCATCAATTGGTTCTACTTGATTGTTGGCGGAATACACATAATTCCAAGCAGGATTGATGGCGTACGGATTTTCAGAAAAATCATAATATTCTTTCTCTTCATCTTCACCGTTTGCACCATTTAAAATAAAATTCGGATTGACATTTTCCGGCATTTTATACAATTTTCCGGAAGTTATCCAAGCAATATTTCCTTTTGCATCGCCATACATAATATTTAATCCGGGAGCGGCAATCAATTCGATACTTTGATGAAAATCTTCTACATTTTTTGCGTGACAAAGTGAATATACGGCATCTAAAATTTGATTTTTATGTTGTAAATACGTCCACCACATCGAAATGGGTTTGTCTTCCTTCAAACCATCAACCAAACCATTTAGTAACGGACCGTGATGACTTTTTTTGACTTTTAAAACCACATCCGAACTGTCTTTTACTTTGATGACTTTTTCAATGATTTGATAATTTTTGAAACCATCTTTTGTTTGGTATTGATTTTCATTCTCAGGATTATTCGTTTCCAAAAACAAATCCATATCATCATTTTCAAACATCGTTAAACCATAAGCGTACTCGCGATTATGACCCAAAAGCGGAAACGGAGTTCCGGCCAAATAATAACCATACATTTCATAATCGGGTGTCACGATATGAGCTTCATACCAAGTGCAAGGTTGCGAAAAACCAATGTGCGGATCATTGGCAAACAACACTTTTCCACTCTTGGTTTTTTGAGGACCAACTACCCAACTGTTACTTCCAATGAAAGGTGGAACAGGAGAATTTTCCAATAACGAAGCAACCGATTTTGAGATTTCTGAATACGCTTCCGATTTTTCTTTAAAGCTTTTTAGTTTAGTATGAGCCAAAGAGCCGTCGATACCAAAATCTTTGAGATAGTCCATTCCCAATTCATCACGAATATCGGTCATTAATGGATCCGATTTTTGAGCCATCGCAAAACTGAATGCCATATACCCAAAAATATTATACACATCTTTGATGGTGAATTTTTCTTTTGGAACTCCTACTAATTGAAATTCTATTGGTGTTGGACCTTCTTCCAAAAATTGATTAATTCCATCCAAATAGGCCAACGTTAACTGGTAACTTTCACTGTTTTTGTCCAATTGAGCAATTGCTTTTTCTGAATCTTCATCCATCCCTAAACCGGCAAAAAACTTGTCGTTTTTAAGCATCACCGATCCAAAAAGTTCAGATAATCTTCCCGGTGCAATTCTTCGCATCAGTTCCATTTGCCACAATCGATCTTGAGCGTGGACATAACCCAAAGTGGTCATTGCATCTTTTTGAGATTGAGCATAAATGTGTGGAATTCCGTAATCATCAAAATAAACTGTGGTTTCTTTTTTAATGGAATTCAACACCATTTCGCCATCATATTTTGGTTTAAGATAAAAGCCGTAAATCAAAATAAAAACCACAATTAGAACAAAAATCAATAAAACGGAGAGTGAAATTTTTTTAAGAAGTCTCATAAAAATAAAAATCAATAGACAAATATAGTAGAAATGTCTATTGATTAAAATGTATGAATGATAAGTTTATCTTAATTTCCTCTACCGCCGCCATCTCTTGTAGTAGTTGGAGTTGTTGTTCCGGTACTTCTTTGAGTAGGAGCTGTTGCTCTATTTTGCTGTCTGATTTGCTGTGTTCTTTCTCGAACTGCACGAGCATCAGGCTGAGGCAATCTTGTACTCGAACGCGTTTCTGCCGGTGCTACTCTAGGTGTTGAAGGGTTTGCTCTCGGTGTAGTTGGTATTGCTCTTGGCGTATTTGTGTTGGTTGGATTTCTTACCGCAGGAGTAGTTGATGATCTAGTTCCAGTAGTATTTCTAATTGAAGATGGAGAAGTATTTCCTCTCACATCAGCTTGTTGAGCACGAGTTCCTCTTGTGCCTTGAGCAGAAGACGTACGAGGTCTGGTTGGTGCATAATGTGTTTGATTTTGTCCTCTCACTCCGAGTGTTTGCTGATATGGCCATTGATTTCCAACCGCATATTGTTGCATATGCATATTAAAATTATTATAGGGCGATGGGCCATAATAATCCATTAGACCAACTTTATAACTATTGTACAAATCAAAATGGCCATAGTGATTGGGTAAATAATAGGCACTTACCCATCGGTTTCCCCGTGGATAAATAAACATGGATGAATGAACATCATAGTAAACCATCATATCAGGAAAATAATAATACCGCACCTGATCATATCCTACCGGACCCCACATTGGCGGTGGTTCAGGCTGATAAACTACTGCGGGACGGCTTGGTGCACACATGGTGAACAAAACCAAAATGGAAGCTAGTATAATTAATTTTTTGATACGCATAACTTAGTTTTTAGTAATAGTACAAGCCATTATTCAAGAATAATACCAAAAGACTATTTATTTCATCATTAAAATTACGGTTTTACATAGGTAACTCCAATTTAAACCTTTGAATTTAGTTAAAACTTAACTTTTAACTCAACCATTGAAGATGCTCGTAAAGAAAAACCCCAAAAAGTTCTACACTATTTTGGGGTTCTTTTATTTTTATTGAATGCTTAATTTCTTGGAAAAACGATTTTTTCTCCCACCTCCATTTTATTGTTTTTAGCTAAAACACCGCACATGTGAAATAACATTCTGGCACCAACATTACCATCCCAGTCGTCATTTTCTCCGGGTGCGACTTCAACTAAATCGAATCCGATGATTTCTTTATCGGTTTCTGCCAAACGACTTAATAAATAAGCTGCTTGTTCAAATGAAAATCCGCCCGGAACCGGAGTTCCCGTATTTGGGCAGTACCATGGTAAAAGTCCGTCAATATCAAAACTAATGGACACTTTTTGAGGTAAAGCAGCAATGATTTGGTCGCATTGTTGTTGCCAAGTTTTACCTTCAAATGTTTCTTTTTTCAAATCAGAATCGGTGTGAACCACTACTCGACTTCCTTGCTGCTTCACTACATCGACTTCTTGTTCGCAAAAATCACGAATTCCAACTTGAACAATTTTTGTAATATGAGGAATTTGTAATGCATTATACATAATGGATGCGTGCGAATAGGTAAAACCTTCATAAGCAATTCTGAAATCCATATGAGCATCTAAATGAAGAATTCCGAAATTGTCGTGTTTCTCTGCTAAAGCTTGATAATAACCCAGGGGCGTGCTATGATCGCCACCTAAAAGCACCACTTTTTTACCTTGATTTAACCAATGCAATGTCTTTTCGCGAACGGCTTCCACCATATCGGAACAAGCGTAATTGATTTTATCTAAACTTTTACGCAAAGCCGGATGATTGTCTAAAACAGCTCCACTTTCTAAAGCTTCAATAATTGGGGCTGCTTGTTTTTTATATTTTTTTGAATTCTTTTTTATTCCTTTTGGTGATTCGTCTAAAAAGATTCCTAATTTCCATAACTCTGGGAATTCTTGGTGATTTAAATCTACTTGAAAAGAAGCTTCTAAAATGGCTTCAGGACCTTTTGATGCACCGGAACCATAACTAACTGTTACTTCCCACGGCACAGGAATCACGATTATTTCACTGTCTTCAATAGAAAAAGGTAAGCCAAAAATAGTTGCGTCTGCCAAACCGGGTTGGCTGGGGTCGAAGGATTGGAGTATTTCTTGTTTAGTCATTTTTATTTAAAGGTACTAAGGTTCTGAGGTACTAAGGTGCTAAGGTTTTGATATACCTTTCTTCAAGATTTGTCCGAATTCGTACATATCTTCAAAAGAGCAGTAGAATGGTGCGGGAGCTAAACGGATTACGTTTGGTTCACGCCAGTCGGTGATAACTCCGTTCTTCATAAGGTAATCGAACAAACTTCTTCCTTGTCCGTGTAAATAAACAGAAAGTTGGCATGCTCGTTCTTCTTGGTTTTGAGGTGTGATGATTTCAAATTCGGTTCCGTCGATTTCTTTGTCAATTTCGTGTAGGATGAATTCTAGATAGGCGGTTAAAAGGTTTCTTTTTTTAATTAATTTAGTCATTCCCACTTCGGCAAACATTTCTACAGAGGCCAAATAAGGTGCTAATGATAAAATGGGTAGATTACTGATTTGCCAACCATCTGCTCCGTGAACGGGATCAAAATCGGGTTCCATTTTGAAGCGACGTTCTTTATTGTGTCCCCACCATCCGGCAAAACGAGGAAGTTCGGTATCGTGATGGTGTTTTTCATGAACGAAACATCCTGATGCATTTCCGGGTCCGGAGTTCATATATTTGTAGCTACACCAACAAGCGAAATCCACATTCCATTCATTTAGTCGAAGTTCGATGTTTCCGGCTGCATGTGCTAAATCCCAACCTACATAAGCTCCCGTTTTTTGAGCGGCTTCAGTTATCGTTTTGATATCAAATACTTGACCCGTGTAATAATTTACGCCACCTATTAAAACCAATGCTAATTCGTCACCAACTTCTTCAATTTTAGTTAAGATATCTTCATGTCTAATATTATGTTCACCTTCTCTTCGTTTAATTTCAATTATGGCATCACTTGGGTTTAAGCCATGAAATCTCACTTGACTTTGAAACATGTATTGATCAGATGGGAACGCTTTTTCTTCGCAGATGATTTTATATTTTTTTTCTGTTGGACGATAAAAAGAAACCATCATCAAGTGAAGATTGACAGTTAGCGTATTCATCACTGTAATTTCGGACGGTTTTGCTCCAACCAATCCACTCAATGGAATTGCAAATCGTTCGTGGTAATCCCACCAAGGTTTGTCTGCATAAAAATGGCCTTCTACGGCTAATCTTGCCCAGTCACTCATCACCTCATCAACATAGGTTTTAGTGCGTTTGGGTTGTAGTCCGAGTGAATTTCCCGTGAAATAAATTACATTTTTACCATTTATTCTTGGAAAAAGAAATTCATCACGGTACTTAAAAAGTTCGTCTTGTGCGTCTAATTGTTGTGCAAATTCGCGGGTATTTTGAAATTCCATGCAGTTTTTGTTTGTGTGGTAAAGATAGTAATTTTTTGGATTTTTGGAGACAGGTCGCGATTTGTCTGTGCGTTAATTTGAAATCAAAACTTGAAATGGAGCAACGATTGCGTGAGGGATAGAGCCATTGTTTGAGCTCTTTTTGTTTCAGCCCAGCGGGACGGAACAAAAAAGCGAGTAGCGAAAGCCCATTCGCCTTTTCGGCGGAACACGCCCAAAAAAAATCCCAACCTAAAAAGATTGGGATTTGGTATTATTTTAGAATCTAAAACAAGTTCAGATTGACAATAAAATTAAATTATTAGCATAGCATCACCATAAGAATAGAATTTGTATTTTTCTTTGATGGCTTCTTCGTAGGCTTTTTTCATTAAATCGTGTCCACAGAAAGCCGAAATCATCATTAAAAGTGTTGATTTTGGCGTGTGGAAGTTTGTAATCATGCAGTCTGCGATACTAAAATCATATGGCGGAAAAATAAATTTATTTGTCCAACCATTAAACGGGTTTAAAGTATTATTAGATGAAACTGAACTTTCTATTGCTCTCATGGTTGTTGTTCCAACACAGCAGATTCTACTTTTTCTGATTTTTGCTGCATTAACAATGTCACATGCTTCTTGGGAAACAATTAATTCTTCAGAATCCATTTTATGTTTTGACAAATCTTCAACTTCTACCGGATTGAAGGTTCCTAAGCCAACATGCAAAGTAACTTCAGCAAAATTTACTCCTTTTATTTCTAATCTTTTCAAAAGGTGTTTAGAAAAATGCAATCCTGCAGTTGGAGCGGCAACAGCACCTTCTACTTTTGCATAAATGGTTTGGTATCTTTCTTCATCTTCAGGAGTTACCTCTCTATTGATGTATTTTGGGATTGGTGTTTCACCTAAATCTCTCAGTTTTAAACGGAATTCTTCATAGGAACCATCATATAAAAAACGTAATGTTCTTCCGCGAGAGGTGGTGTTATCAATAACCTCAGCGACTAACGAATCGTCATCACCAAAATATAATTTGTTTCCGATACGGATTTTACGAGCCGGATCTACTAATACATCCCAAAGGCGTTGTTCTGCATTTAATTCGCGTAATAAAAACACTTCAATTCTGGCTCCGGTTTTTTCTTTATTCCCATACAAACGAGCAGGAAAAACTTTAGTGTTGTTCATAATCATTACATCGCCATCGTCAAAATAGTTGATGATGTCTTTAAATAATTTATGTTCTATTGTTTTTTTGGCTCTGTTAATTACCATTAAACGAGATTCGTCACGGTTTTCGGCAGGAAATTCAGCGAGTAATTCAGTCGGAAGATTGAATTGAAAATGAGATAATTTCATATAAAGTAATTAGTTATTAGTAATTAGTGACTAGTTTTCACTACTTCTAATTTTTCTGGATGCAAATATACGATTGTGAGATAGGCGTTGTCAAGTGTTTTGAGGTTTATTTTTAAATTAAGTTGCTGAGTAGCTGAGCCACTGAGTTTCTGAGGTGAGTTTATTGTGAAAATTGAAATCCAAAACCTTTTAAATCATCCCAAAAGGTAGGATATGATTTTGTGACGACTTCTGATTCTTCGATAATTATCGGAACTTTTAATGCTAATGGGGCAAAAGCCATTGCCATTCTGTGGTCTTGGTAGGTGGCAATATTTATTGATGGAATAATTGATTTTGAACTTTCTAGAGTCAAACTATCATTTGTCACTGAAATCGTTGCTCCTAATCTTGAAAGTTCGGTTTTCAAAGCTTCTAATCTATCGGTTTCTTTAATTTTTAAAGTGTGTAAGCCGTTTAAATTACAGCCGATGCCTAATCCGAAGCATGTTACAGCGATGGTTTGGGCGATATCGGGGGAATTGTTTAGTTGCGAGTTGAAAGTTGCGAGTTGCGGGTTACGGTTTTTTGAAAGTGTTATTGATTGGTTGTCATTGAAAACGGTTTCAACTCCGAAACTTTTGTAAATTTCAACTAAAGCGGCATCACCTTGCAGGCTGTTTTCTTTGTAGCTTGAAAGTGTGATTTGTGCTCCGATTTCTGATAATGCGATGATAGAATACCAGTAGGATGCAGATGACCAGTCGGATTCAACCCTGATTTGAGATGCTGAAACAAGTTCAGCATGACAAATAGCTATTTTATTTCCATTAAAAGAAGTTTTAACTCCAATTTCATTTAGCAAAGCTAATGTCATGTTAATATATGGGATAGAAGTTATTTGACCTTCCAGTGTGATTTCTAAACCATTTTCCAATTTTGGAGCAATTAATAATAAGGCAGAAATATATTGACTACTCACGTTTGCGGGAAGCGAAACTTTATTTTTTATTATTTTTATTCCTTTGATTCGGATTGGGGGAAAACCTTCATTTTCTTCGTAAGTGATTTCAGCTCCAAGTTGATTTAAGGCTTCCACTAAAATTTTAATGGGTCGTTCTTTCATTCTGGATGAACCCGTTAAAATTACTTCTCTTCCTTCTTGAATGGCAAAAAAAGCGGTAAGAAAACGCATGGCTGTTCCGGCATGGTGGATGTCTATTTCGCTTGTCCGTTGTCCGTTATCGGTTGTCGGTTGTTGGATTGCTTTTAACATCACTTCTGAATCATCGGAATTGGAAGTATTTTCTAAAGTAATGTTTGGATATAAGGCTTGCAACAACAACAATCTGTTGGTTTCTGATTTGGAACCGGTGATTTTAAGTTGCGGGTTGCGAGTTACGGGTTGTGGGTTATATGAAAGGTTTAAATTCATTTTTTTTATTTCTCAGAAAGAAACTCAAAGATAAGCAGGGAACAATTACTATTCATTTATATCCTCTTTATTTTTATTCTTTTTGGATTTATTTCTTATTCTTTCAAAAATAAAAATTTCACCTAATGCCATAAAAACTCCAAAAAATAAACTTTGAAAAACAATTTGTTTACTAGTTAATTCCTTTTCAAAAAAATAAAGCAATAATCCGAATAGTGGACTCATAACCAAAATACTCGCTAAAAAAACTGCTAAATTCTTATTCATTTTACTTCAACTTTTCATTGTTTTGATGCCTATCGTGGTCACGCTTGGTTTTGATATCCATTTTTTTATCAAAAGCGGCTTGTAAATCAACTCCGGTTTGATTTGCCAGACACAAAACTACAAAAACCACATCGGCTAATTCTTCGCCAAGATCTTTGTTTTTATCACTTTCTTTTTCGGATTGTTCACCATAACGACGGGCTATGATTCGAGCCACCTCACCTACTTCTTCAGTAAGCTGAGCCATGTTAGTCAATTCGTTGAAATAACGAACTCCGTGATTTTTTATCCAGTTGTCAACTTCCAGTTGTGAATTTTTCAGGTTCATGTTATTTCCTTTTTAGAATTATTGACTCCGTTTGTTTTTCAATGTAAAGTTTAAAAATATTTCTTATATCATCATAATAAATAGGACTAAAAGTAGCTTGATTAATATCAAAAGTAGATGCAATTGTAATTTTGTTTTTATCACTTGAAATGTTGAAGTTAAAAACTATACTGTTATTATGCAAATAAACGTTTGTTGGTTCAGGCAAATGTTCAATTTCATAACCTTCGGGTATTGAAATATTTATTACATATTTGTCTTGATTGGGAAAAATAAAATCAATTGGCATGGTTCGAGTTTCCGAAATAAATGGATTGCTTTTATTTGTATAAAAAAGTAAAGGATTAAAAATAATTTTATTGTCATTTATTTCTACTTCGGTTTCGCTCGAAAAAGAAAAAGTTTCAATTATAGTTTTTTCTAAATCCTTAAAATTATCAATATTATAATCTGAGATTTCAATATTGTTATAATCAGATTCTAATTTTTCTAAATACAAATCTTGGCTAATATTAGTATAAATAGTTCTAAAAATATAAGCCAAATAATCGTTTTTTGTGCTTCTGATTTTTCCATTTATCATCCCTTGCATATCAATATCTGCTTGAATAAAAGTTATGGATTTGGATAAAGTTGTAGGTGACAGATTAATTTCCTCAGATTCTTCAGATTCCGTTATCATAATTCCTTTATCGTTTAAAACTCTAATAGGTAAAATATTGAAAGTTGAATTTAAATCTGTTGCATCAATCAACATTTGTTTATCATTAATTATTGCTTTAACTATTACATAATTAAAATCTTCTCTGCTTGGGAAATAAATTAAGCCGTTATCACGTGTGCTAACCAAAACAGGATAAGCTTTGACACCTTCACTTCTAAGCATTATAAGAAGGTTCAAGTTTATATCAGCAACATTTCCATCGCCATTAATGTATGCTTTTTCTACTCCTAATTTTGGAAAATAACTCAAATATTTATTCCATTTAATTTTATGTTTTACATGGTCTAGAATAGCGTTGACTTTTTCTGTTTCATTCATAGAATCATTGACAACATTTTTTAAATCGTTTTCAAAATATCCTTTACTTTGAATTTGATTTTTAAAATATTCATTTTGAGAAATGTCTTTAGTAACTTCATTCCATGTATGTGAAAATTTTTCAATTGGAAAACCTCTGAAAGCTACGGAACTTAGTTCATTTTTAATTTTAATTCTATAGTTTTCATAATTGTCAACAAACGGTTCTTGCTTTAATGCTTGAATATTTTTTAAAGTGTATTTACTTTTTCTTAGTGTATAGTTTAAATAACTTGAGCCCATAGGAGATGAATAAAGAGATTGTCCATATTTTACCTCTTTAGTTTCTTTTTCAACTTTTGAATCTCCATTTAAAATTGTATTATATCCAAAATTAACCGGGATTTCTGTTTGGTATTCAGCAAAATTTACAGGTATTGTTTCCTGAAAATCAAAATCAGGTAATTTTACAATACTTAAAGTGATGATTTTATATTTGAATTCAATTACAGATCCTTCTTTTACATTGGGAAATGTAATTGTTTTCTTTATCCAATAATCATTGATTTTTTCTTTAAAAGAACCTAATGAGGTGAGTTTTGATTTTTTAATTTTATTGTTCTCTAAATTGTAAGTAGTTACCTCTGAAAAAGAAACGTAATCATTATCCGGATTACCCCAACCAATATAGTAGGGAATTGAATAATTTCCCCAAGAAAAACCTTCTTTTTTATAAATTTTTAATCTTACTTCATAATCTGTTTCACTTATAAACCCTGCTTTTCCTGTATAAATTAAAGAAGTTTTAGCTTTTTTAAACAATATTGCTGCTACAGCAGCAGTGTCTATTGAATGATTTTTCTCGCTCAACTCTTGTTTTGATACTTTGCCAAACTCTAATTTTTGAGCATTTAATAAATTACTGAATAACAACAGAAAAAAGATTATTTTAAACTTTTTCATTATGCAATAAAATTTATTATTCGATTTTTTTGAGAATTATAGACTCCGTTTGTTTTTCAATATAAAGTTTAAAAATATTCTTTATATCTTGGTAATAATTAGGTTCGAAAACAGCTTGATTAATGTCAAATGATGAATTTATAACAATTTTAGTAGGATCGCTTGACAAGTTAAAATTAATCACAATATCATTATTGGGTAACGCCACATTATACGATTGTGGTAAATATTCTACACGGTAACCCTCAGGAATTGTTATAGTAATCAAGTATTTTTCTTGAGTTGGAAAAACAAAATCAATTGGCATGAAACGTTTTTCTTCTTTAAAAGGATTCACGCTTTTTGTAAAAAAAAGCAAAGGATTAAATATAATTGTTTTATTATTCAAATTCACTTCGTTTGAATTTGTAAAAGAAAAAGTTTCTATTATTGTTTTATCAAAATCCTCAATATTTTCAATTTTATAATCTGATATGTTTACATTTTTGTAATCAGATTCTAATTTTTCCAAATACATTTCCTGATTAATTCCCATATAGCGATCTCTGAAAAAATAAGCCTGATAATCGCTTTTAGTAGCTCTAACTTTTCCATTTATACTACCATTTTCTTTTAAATCAGCCTGAACGAATGTTATTGATTTTGATAAAAAAGTAGGCACAAGACTGACCTCTTCTGACTTACCAGTTAGAGAAATCATTACACCCTTTCCGTTTATACTTCGAAATGGTAAAATATTTGAAGTTGTGTTTGGATCCGTTGCGTCTAACAAAACCTGTTTTCCATCAACAATTGCTTTTACAATAATATAATTGAAATCATCTCGACTTGGAAAGAATATTTTTCCATTTTTTCTAGTGCTAACTAAAACCGGAAAGGCATTAATTCCTGCGTTTCTCAACAATACCAATACATTTAAATTAATATCTGAAACATTTCCTGTTCTATTATTATAGGAATTTTTTAGTCCTTCTTTTGGAAAAATGCCATAAATTCCATTCCATTTTATTCTGTTTTTAACATGCTTTAAAATGGCATCTACAGTTTCCGTTTGGTTTGATGAATTACTTAAAATTGAATTCAAGTTACTTTCAAAAAAGCCTTTGCTTTCAATTTGTTTTTTAAAATGATCGTTTTGAGAAATATCGGTTGCAACATCATCCCAAGTTTCAGCGTATTTTTTTGGAGCAACATCTTTAAAAACTACAGCACTTAACTCATTTTTAATTTTTATTCTATAATTCTCTGCATTATCAATATAGGGTTCCTCTTTTAGAGCGGGAATATTTTCTAAAGTATATTTATTTTTTCTAAGCGTATAAGTCAAATAGTTTGTTTGATTAAAGGCCGCATTTATAGATTGGGTAATTATTTCATCTTTTGATTCTTGGTCAACTTTTGAATATCCGTTTAAAATTGTTTTATACTCATAATTTACGGGAATTTCAGTTCGGTATTCTGCAAAATTTACCGGAATAAGTTCTTGAAAGTCGAAATCGGGTAACTTTACTAAATTCTCAGAAACAAGTTTGTATTTAAATTCAATTACTGAACCTTCTTTAACATTAGGAAACGTAATTGTTTTTTTCATCCAATAGTCATTTATTTTTTCTTTAAATGTACCGTCTGAACTGAGTTTTGTTTTTACAATTTTATCATTTTCTAAGTTATAGGTTGTAACGTCTGAAAAAAAAATGTTGTCTTTTCCCAGATTTGTCCATCCAATGTAATAAGGAATTGAATAATTTGCCCAAGAAAAACCCTCTTTTTTATAAATTTTTAATCGTATTTCATATTTAGTTTCACACTGAAAACCATCTTTTTCTGTGTAAAAAAAACTGGTTTTAGCTTTTTTAAATAAAATTGCTGCAACAGCTGATGTGTCTTTTGGATGTTTCTTTTCAGTTAATTCTTGTTTCGACACTTTTCCAAAATCTAAATTTTGGGCCTTACTAACTGTGCTAAAAATGAATAAAAATAAAACTATGGCAGCATTTCTCATAAATTATGATTTTTTCAATACAATTTTATCTGATTGATTTTCAACTACATTTTTAAAGAAATTAGTTATTTCTTCATAATGATTTGGAGTAATAAATGATTGATTGATATTTAAAACCACATTAAGTTGAATTTTTGATCCGGTTGCTTGAATAGAAAAATTATATGTCAATTGATTATTATTTAAGGCAAATACTTGTGGTTTAGGTAAAGACTCCACAACATATCCTTCCGGTATGTTTAGTGTAATGATATATTTATCTTCTGCCGGATAAACAAAATCAATAGGATAATCTCTTTTCTCTAATTTAAAAGGGTTTTCTGATATCACATAATATAATAACGGAGAAATATACATTTTATCTCCAATGATTTCTGTTAGTCCATTATGTTTAAAACTATATTCTTCAATCACAGGTTTGTATAAATCTTTATCGTTATTTAAAACATAATCATCAATTTCAATATTTGTATATTTCTTTTCTAATGATTCCAAATAACTCTCTTTTGATAAATTCAAATATCTGTTTCTGAACTGATAGGCATTATAATCAAAGTGTGTTGCTCTAATTTTTCCGTTTACAACTCCGTCAGGTTCAATTGTTACTAACCCTAAAGTACTTTCCTTTGAAACAAATGGTGGAATTAAACGAGCAAAAGTTGAGGTGCCGTCTTTTCTAATTAATCTTCCTTCCCAATTCAGCACTCTTGTTGGTAATATGTTTATGTTACTGTTAGCATCTGTTGCATCAAGCAAAACAAATCCGTCTTGAAATTCAACTGCGGCGATAACGTAATTAAAAGCCGATAATGAGGGAAATAATGGTATCCCGTTTGAACGAGTACTTACCAAAACGGGATTTGCTTCTAATCCGGCATAACGCAACATAGCTGTTAGCATTAAATTAATTTCGGCTACATTACCGGTTTTATTTTTGTAGGCTGTTTTAACACCATCTCTACAATAAACCCCATTAAAATCATTCCATTTTACTTGTTTCTTAATAAAATTTAATATTGCTGCTACTTTTTCAAGGTCAGTATTTATACCTTGTAAAACGGCATCTATATCATTTTCAAAATAGCCTGTTTTTTTTAATTCATCACCAAAGCTTTCATCTTTATAAATGTTTTGAGTTACACTTTCCCAATCTGTAGAAAAATTTACATATGGCTTGTTCGGAAATCTAGTTCCCGCAATTTCATGTACTATTGATGCTCGGTAATTATCTAGATTATTAACAAAAGCCTCTCTTTTTAAAGGTTTGACATTAGTTAATGAATATTTTACCATATCTTCTCTAAACTCAATATTTGTTTTGATTCTTTCAGGCATAGATGTATTCATTCCAGGAATAACATCTTCTGTGTAGGTGTATGAGATATTTCTAGTTTTATAATCTTTAGTTACTGTTGGTATTAAAAAACCTTTGAAATGGCTATTGTAAACAAAGTATTCAGGGATATATGTGGTATATTCTGAAAAATTTACCGGAATTCCACTTTGAAATTCCCACTCCCGAAAATTAGAAATATAAGGCGAAGTAATACGAACTTTGAATTCAATGATAGAACCTTCTCTTACATTGGGCATTGTTATCTTTTTTGTTGACCAAAATTTATTTGTTTTTTCAATAAACTCTCCTTGATTATCTAACTTTGTTTTTTCAATCTTTCCATTCACTAAGTTATATGTAGTGGCTTTTGAAAAAAAAACTTTTTCTTGACCATTCCCTCCCACATAATAGTTTTCAGAATAATTTGCATATTCATATCCCTCCTTTTTATATATTTTTATTTTGGTAATTACTTCTGTTACTATCTGAAACCCATTATCACCTGAATACTCAAAAAATGTCTTCCCAATGTTAAACAATACAGCAGCTTCTGCATCTTTTTCGGTGGGATGTTCTTTTTCTTCCAATTCTTTAACGGTTACTTTTCCTAAATCAAAATTTTGGGCCTTACTAACTGTATTACAAATCAAAAAAAATAAAACTATGGCAGTATTTCTCATAAATTATGATTTTTTCAATACAATTTTATCTGATTGATTTTCAACTACATTTTTAAAGAAATTCTTTATTTCTTCATAATGATTTGGAGTAATAAATGATTGGTTGATATTTAAAACCGCATTAAGTTGAATTTTTGATCCGGTTGCTTGAATAGAAAAATTATATGTCAATTGATTATTATTTAAGGCAAATACTTGTGGTTTAGGTAAAGACTCCACGACATATCCTTCCGGTATATTTAGTGTAAGAGTATATTTATCTTCTGCCGGATAAACAAAATCAATAGGATAATCTCTTTTCTCTAATTTAAAAGGGTTTTCTGACATCGCATAATATAATAACGGAGAAATATACATTTTATCTCCAATGATCTCTGTTAGTCCATTATGTTTAAAACTATATTCTTCAATCACAGGTTTGTATAAATCTTTATCGTTATTTAAAACATAATCATCAATTTCAATATTTGTATATTTCTTTTCTAATGATTCCAAATAACTCTCTTTTGATAAATTCAAATATCTGTTTCTGAACTGATAGGCATTATAATCAAAGTGTGTTGCTCTAATTTTTCCGTTTACAACTCCGTCAGGTTCAATTGTTACTAACCCTAAAGTACTTTCTTTTGAAACAAATGGTGGAATTAAACGAGCAAAAGTTGAGGTGCCGTCTTTTCTAATTAATCTTCCTTCCCAATTCAGCACTCTTGTTGGTAATATGTTTATGTTACTGTTAGCATCTGTTGCATCAAGCAAAACAAATCCGTCTTGAAATTCAACTGCGGCGATAACATAGTTAAAAGCAGATCTTGAAGGAAATAATGGTATCCCATTTGAGCGAGTACTCACCAAAACAGGATTTGCTTCTAATCCGGCATAACGCAACATTGCCGTCAGCATTAAATTAATTTCGGCTACATTACCGGTTTTATTTTTATAGGCTGTTCTAACACCATCACTACAATAAACCCCAGTAAAATCATTCCATTTTACTTGTTTCTTAACATAGTCTAAAATGGCCGCGACTTTTTCATCTGTTGTATTTTTTCCTTGCAAAACAACATCAATATCTTTTTCAAAATAACCTGTTTTTTTAACTTCATCACCAAAATTTGAGCTATCATAAATTGTTTTTGTCACATCTTCCCATGTGCTTGAAAAACTTTTGATTGGTGAATTTGGGAATTTTAGCACTGTTAATTCATGGTTGACACCTGACCTGTAATTATTAATATTTCCAACAAAAGATTCTGACTTCATTGACCACAGGTTTTCAGCTATATACGTGGTTACAGCCTCATTATAAGACATCTGCTCATTAGAAAAATTTGAGGGTCTTGGATCTGTACCTGACCTTGAAGTTTTCTCAGTATAATTAATAGTTTTTGACTTACTTGTCTTTGAAACAATGGGCATTGAATATCCCTTTAATCTGGGATTATAGACATAATATTCTGGTATAATGGTTTCAAATTTTGAATAATTTACAGGTATTCCTTTTTGAAAATACCATTCCGGTAAGTTTGAAAAGAAAGGAGATGTAAGTACATATTTATATTCTATAATTGAACCTTCTTTTACATTGGGCATAGAAATCTTTACTTTGTTCCAATATTTATTAGTCTTTTCGGTAAATTCACCGTCACTCTTTAATTTAGTTTTTTCAATTTTACCATTTTCTAAATTATAGGTAAAGGCTTTAGAAAAGTTCACATTTTCTTTTTCACTATCTCCTACATAAATAGGAATCTCAACATCACCATAAGAGTAACCCTCTTTTTTGTAGATTTTTATTTTAGTTGTAACTTCTGTTATCATTAAAAACCCCTTGTTGGTGTCATAATCAAAATAAGTTTTCCCGATATCAAAGAGTACAGCTGCTTCTGCGTCTTTTTCTGTTGGATGCTCTTTTTCTTCCAATTCTTTAACGGTTACTTTTCCTAAATCATACGTTTGGCTGTATCCTGAAAATGTTATCAAAATAAAGAGACAAACTACACTAATTTGTTTAAAAAATTTCATATTGTTTTTAGTTATTTATTAATACTACTTTAGCATTATCATTTTTGGCAATCTGTTCAATAAATTTTCGGTAATCTTCATACTCAGCTTTTGTATAACTTCCTTTATATATTGTAAAAGAACGTTTGTAAGTAATTTTTTTATCTACTAAACTAACTTCAGTTTTATAATGTCCGAATTTTTCTTTTAGTTCAAATGAACTTGGTATAAATTCAATTGAAAATCCTTCAGGCAAGTCAACTGTAATATCATCAAAATCATAAAATCCTCTGGAGATTTCGAATGGTGTATTTCTATTTCTATATCGTTTTGGCAAAGACGTATATTGATTATAAGCATTTAATGCAAATAATATTCTTTGACCGCTTTTTGTTGCATAATTTTCCGCCTCCAATTGTATTTTTTCAGTGAATTCAACGGTGTTTTTATCATTTTCAAAAACCGGATTTTTCCACTTCAAATTATTAATTGTACCAAAATATGATTTATAATGTTTGTCTAAATCATCTTTTGAGCTTCTTTCTAAATTATATTTTCTATCATATTGTGTTCCACGAGATTTGATAGCAACTTCACCTGAAAGGGAGCCATTTTGAGAAAGGGAGTAATTTCCAACAGTAAATTGTGAATTGTCGTTTTCTGAATATATTTTTGTTTTGGCAATGCCGCCACCGTCCGGCTTAATAAGTAATGCATTTCTATCATCCGTGAAATTAGCTTGAAAATCAAATGGTGCTATTTGACTGGTACATTCCATCCATTTTAGTTCATTTCCATATGGAATACATAGCACTGCATGATTTCCTTGCATTGAAACAAAGTCCGGATCAATATCTCGTTGTTGTCTATCACCATAAATAATGGTAAAATAAGAAGTAACGCCAACCACATCAAGCAATGCACGAGTGTAATTTGATAATGCTTTACAATCACCATAACCAAGTCGATCTACATCCTTTGCTAACATTGGCTTCCAACCTCCTATACCTAATTGTATACTAACATAACGTGTTTTACTTTGCACATATTCAAAAACTTTCTGAGCAATCTTCATTTGATCCTTCTCATCACCAACATAAGCTTTTATTTTTGACTTCGTTTCTCCTGGTAATTCATCTGTACCTTTCAACAAATTTTGATAATACCATTCACTAAACTTTGTCCAATTTTCTGCTTCACCGTCAACTCCTTCTAAATGAAATTTATCTAATCCAAACATTACAAAAGGTGTGAATTTAATAATACTCGGAGCATATTCTTCTGTTCTTAATGCTAAAAGATTTTCAATTTCAAAAGAAATAAATCCGGATTCCTCTTTTTTTATAACATTGTTTTCTTCAAAATTTCCGGTTTTATATTTGAATCCCAGATCAGTTGGGTAATTTATACTTATCTTACTTTTTTCAACACTTAAAAAATAACCTTCTTGAGGTACCCATCTAGGCATAAAAGCTGTATTTGATGTTTCTACTTCACTTGTAAAAACAACAGTAAAAGGATAATTTATTGGCGTATAATCCAAAAACAAAACTCTATTGTCAGTGAATACTGAAATTCCATCTGCAACACTTTGATCTCTAAAATCTTTCTTTTTGAATTTTTTTATTTCACCTCCATGAGCATTTAAAATCTGAGCTTCGATTGAAATAACTTTCCTGGCATTATCATGGTTTTCATATAAATCCATATGCTGTAATCCGTATTCGTTAAAAACGGTTACTACTCTTTTTGACTTTATAGTCATGGATTTTCGGGATTTTATTATAATTTCAGTTTCTTGATTACGCAGACATGCATTTGCATTTTCACGTAGCTCTTTTGAAATTAGTAATTCTGAAAAATTTTGAGCAATTATATTTGTAGATACTAAAATAAAGATAAAAATGTAGGTGATTTTTTTCATGAGATAATGGCCTATTTTAAATGATCACTCATTTAAAAAATTAACAATTAATTTACTTTTTTTTTGGAAAAAATTAAGTTTTCCAAATATAAAATAATTCTTATGATACTAAAATTTTATTCTTTGATTTTTGTGTTAAATATTATCGTCACCGGACCGTCGTTTGTTAAACTCACTTTCATATCTGCTCCAAATTGGCCGGTTTGTATGCTATTTCCTAAATCAATTTCAATTTGTTTGATGAAGTTTTTATAAATTGGAACAGCAACTTCAGGTTTTGCTGCTTTGATATAAGATGGACGATTGCCTTTTTTAGTAGAAGCATGAAGTGTAAATTGACTCACAACAATCATTTCTCCGTTGACGTCTTTTAAAGACAAATTCATCACCTTATTGTCATCTTCAAAAATGCGAAGGTTCACTATTTTTGATGAAAGCCATTCAATATCTTCTTTAGAATCGTTATCTTCAATTCCAACTAAAACCAGAACTCCTTTTTGAATTGAAGCTACAATTTCATTTTCTATTTTTACTGAAGCTTCAGAAACTCTCTGGATTACCGCTTTCATTTTAAGTTAATTGAATTAATCTAAATCTTGATTTCTACCATCTGCGTAAATATCATTTCGGTATTGCTCTTCGTCTCCTTCTAGGATTTGTAGGTAACTTTTGTAACGAGACCAAGCAATTTTATCGTTTTCTAAAGCTGTTTTTATGGCACAATTGGGTTCGTCTTTGTGTAAGCAATTGTTAAATTTACATTGATCTTCCAATTCAAAAAACTCAGGAAAATAACCTTTAATTTCAGGTTTCTCCATATCTACGATTCCAAAACCTCTGATTCCCGGAGTATCAATAATTCTTGAATCAAATGATAAGTCAAACATTTCCGCAAAAGTGGTAGTGTGTTGTCCTTGTTGATGTAGATCAGATATTTGTTTGGTTTTTAAATTTAAAGATGGCTCTAACGCATTAACCAAAGTAGATTTTCCAACACCGGAGTGACCTGAAAACATACAAACTTTCCCTTTCATCATTTCTTTTAATGCATTCAAACCCTTAGCCTCTGTAGCAGAAACTCGCAAACAGTCATAACCGATTTGAGTGTAGATGTATTGCAAATACAATTGATCATCGGTCATTGCTTCATCAAACGTGTCAATTTTATTAAAAAGCAAAACTGCTTTGATGTGATAGGCTTCGGCTGTTACCAAAAAGCGATCAATAAAACTGGTAGTTGTAATTGGATTGTTGATTGTAACGATTAAAAATACAATATCAATATTCGAGGCAATAATATGTGTTTGTTTAGAAAGATTCACAGACTTTCTGACAATATAATTTTTTCTGTCGTGAATGTTATGAATCAATCCGGTTATGGCATCTGAAGTTTCATCTATTTCAAAATCAACTACATCACCAACCGCGATTGGATTGGTGCTTTTTATTCCTTTCATGCGGAATTTCCCTTTGATTCTACAATCAAAAAATTCATTATTATCTGCTTTAACGGTATACCAGCTTCCTGTAGATTTATAAACAATTCCTGTCATGCCACAAAGATATTATAATTCTTGATAAGAAAATTTAGATTTATAAAACAAAAAAAAGTTGCCATTTAGGCAACTTTTCTATATTTAAATCTTTTCAAAATTTAGTATTTGTAAGCCAAACCTTTTTTGATTGCTTGTGAACCTCCTAAAGAGTTAGAACTTGCCCCTACTGTAGTTTTATCAGCAGTTTGTAAAATAAAAGGACAACCCATTGCTGCAGCAGCCATTTTTAATTTTTTCTCAGCTTTTTTATCAGCAGTATTTCCAGTGTGGTAATTGATTAACCCTGTTTTACCTCTGATTTCATCTACTTTTTTAAGTCCCGCGATATATGATTTCTCTTCAAGAATCACTACTTTTTCCCAATCTGCTTCACCATTCACTACAATTTTTTCTGTAACTTCTTCAACTCTACCGCTTTTACCATATACAATTTTTTCTATTGCATATTTTCCGATTACATTTTCAGCGTCTTCACCATCGTACTTAAATACAACAGTATACTCCTCTAATCTAATTACTTTTCCATCTACTGTTTCTCCGTTGTGTTTGTAAATTTTATCAACCTGAGCTGAAACGATAGCACTAACAGACATTAATGCAATAAAAATAATTTTTTTCATGGTTATGTTTTTTCTATTAATTAAGGTGCGATATTACAAAAAAATATTACGTTACACAAAAAAATAAAATAGTTGCAAATTAATTGTTTATGATCTTCTCCTGATGATTAATACTTTCTTGGTGAATAGCTTTAAAAAGTTGAATGATAAATTCTTCGCTCAACCCTTTATGATTACCATCATTTATCATTTTATCGAGGATTTCTTGCCAACGTTTATTTTGTAAAATAGCCACATTTTTTTCTTTTTTTAAAGTTCCAATTTGATCGGCTACTTTCATTCTGTTTCCTAAAATTTCAAGCAATTTAGTATCAAACTCATCAATTTGAGTTCGTAATTTATTCATTCGTTTTGTAAAATCATCGGCATCATCCGTTTCCTTTCTTACTTTTAAATCAACAAAAATTTGTTTTAATTTTGTAGGAGTCACTTGTTGTGCGGCATCACTCCATGCGTTTTCAGGATCAATATGCGTTTCAATTATCAGTCCGTCATAATTCAAATCAAGAGCTTGTTGTGAAACTTCAAATATCATTTCTCGGTTACCCGTAATATGTGAAGGGTCACAAATTAAAGGTAAGTCAGGAAATTTATTTTGCAAATCGATTGCAATTTGCCACTCCGGGTTGTTGCGGTATTTGGTTTTTTCGTAGGTAGAAAACCCTCTGTGAATTACGCCCAATTTTTCAATTCCGGCATTATACAAACGTTCCAATCCGCCTATCCATAAAGACAAATCGGGATTTACCGGATTTTTTAATAAAACAATTTTGTCGGTTCCTTTTAAAGCATCTGCAATTTCTTGCACTGCAAAAGGGTTAACTGTTGTTCTTGCTCCAATCCAAAGCACATCAATATCATGTTCTAAAGCTAATTTGACATGATTGGCATTGGCAACCTCAACCGCCATTAAAAGTCCGGTTTCGGCCTTTGCTTTTTGCAACCATTTTAAACCAATCGCTCCAACCCCTTCAAAACCTCCCGGACGCGTTCTGGGTTTCCAAATTCCGGCTCTAAAAATGGACACGTCAGAATCTTTTAGTTCTCTGGCAATTTGCATCACTTGGTCTTCTGTTTCAGCACTACAAGGTCCGGCTATCACTAAAGGATGGGCTAAATTTAAATTATTATACCAGTTTTTTAAAGTTGTTTTATTTTCCATAGCTTAATTTCTACTGTAAAAATATAGTGTTTTTTTGATTTTTGGTTATTAGTTATTGAATTCCTTCCCACTTTTATATTCGCCTAAAACCTTGAAATGTGTGGTCATAATTTCTAATAATTTTTTTGCTTTTTCATAGTGCTTGTATTTTTCAAAAACTACATCCACAAAAAATGAATACTGAAAAGGTGTTTCAATAATTGGCATGGATTGAATTTTTGTTAAATTCAATTTACAATTATTCATCACATTTAAAACAGTGGCTAAACTTCCTTGCGTATCATCGAGTTCAAACTTTATGGAAGCTTTATTAATTTCTTCATGCGGCAATTCTTTGTTTTGTGTTTTCAAAACTACAAATCGGGTTTTATTGCTTTTTATGGTATGAATGGAGGAGAACAAAGTATTCAAGTTATACAATTCCGCCGCAACCGGACTCGCCAAAGCACCAATTCCTTTCAAATTATTTTGTTTTATATTTTTTGCCGCCGCCGCCGTATCACTACTTTCCACTAATTTAATATGGGGATAATTTTTTAAAAATTCTCCGCATTGCAATAAAGCAATAGGATGCGAATGAATCTCAGTTAACTCTTCAATTGACTGTCCGTTTAACACCATCAAATCCAATTGAATATCTAAA
Source organism: Flavobacterium orientale (assembly GCF_014638005.1). Classification (GTDB taxonomy): domain Bacteria; phylum Bacteroidota; class Bacteroidia; order Flavobacteriales; family Flavobacteriaceae; genus Flavobacterium; species Flavobacterium orientale. The sequence goes on along the minus strand of NZ_BMFG01000002.1, from coordinate 446,317 downwards.
TAATATTCACCAATTATGTGCAAATTATTTCTATCAATCAAGGCATAATTTGGAATTATTGAACCTGCAATAGAATTTTCGAGTGCCATAATTCCCTTTTGAGCTTTGTTCTCAAGCATCGCTTTTACAACCGAATCAAAGGAATTACATTCTTCAATTTTACATGAATCGTCAAAATAAGCCTGTGCCACTTGATGATGAAAAGACCCTTTAATTCCCTGAATTGCCACTTTTGTTTCCATAGTTTATATGCAAAAAATCCCGACTCTTTTGGAATCGGGATTTATATTGTTTGATGAATTAAAAATTTACCTTACACTACACAATACATATCCCGACCTTTTCCAAAAGAAAAAATAAAAGAAATTTGTATAATATACTGTGTTGTGCGAAATCATTATTACTGATTTAAGTTTTGCTAATATAGGAATTAATTTGAAAGCAAAATACTTTTATTAAAAAAAGTGAGTTAAATAAAAAACTTTACTTTTGTGATAAATTTATAGACCATGTCAATTGAAGTTCAAAATATTAGCAAATCCTACGGAACACAAAAAGCACTTGATGCCATTTCTTTTTCTGTAAAACAAGGCGAGATTGTTGGTTTTTTGGGACCAAATGGTGCCGGAAAATCTACTTTAATGAAGATTTTGACTACCTATATTGCTTCTGATGAAGGAGCAGCTTCTGTAGCCGGATTTGATGTTGAAAATTCAAAAAAAGACGTTCAAAAAAATGTGGGATATCTTCCCGAACACAACCCGTTATATTTAGAATTATATGTTCGCGAATATTTGACTTTCAATGCAAATGTGTATAATGTTCCCAAATCACGAATTCAAGAAGTGATTGAATTAACAGGTTTAACTCCTGAAAGTCATAAAAAAATTGGTCAGCTTTCAAAAGGTTATCGACAACGTGTTGGTTTAGCCACCGCATTACTTCACAATCCTGAAGTTTTGATTTTGGATGAACCCACAACCGGATTGGACCCTAATCAATTGGTTGAAATCAGAGATTTAATAAAAAATATTGGAGCCAATAAAACGGTTTTTCTTTCGACACATATTATGCAGGAAGTTGAAGCCATTTGTGATCGGGTTATAATTATCAATCAAGGAAAAATTGTCACCGATAAAAAATTGGATAAACTTATAACTGAAGAACAAGAACAACTGATTGAGGTGGAGTTTGACAAAAACATTTCAAACGATGATTTAAAAGATTTACTCAATTTAAAATCGGCAATAAATACCCACGACACTACTTGGGAATTTACTTTTTTAACCTCCGAAGATATGCGGTCAAAATTGTTTGATTTTGCAACTGAAAAAGGATTAAAAACGCTTCAAATTCAATTGAAAAGTAAAAATTTGGAAACTATTTTCAGAGAAAAAACTAAAAAATAAATCAATTCAAAATCAATCTTCCCGTATAATGTTGTTGCACATTTATACTTGGAGGATTGTTTTTTAAAATTGCATCTCCGGTTCCATATAAATTCCCTTCGATGGATTGAATTGGAAAAAGTTCCACATCGTTACTTCCGCGGTGAAAAAGTTTTATTGTTTGTGCTACCAATTGTTGTCCTTTGAATTTACCGTTTCCGGCATAAAAATTCAGACTCAATTCTGAACATGTACCATTGATGTAAAATGCAGAGGCATTATTACTCTCTACTACCAATTGAGAAACGGCTACATCAAAGTAAAAATCTCCTGTTCCTGCAGTTGAACCGTCGTCCATTGAAATCAATCGTAGTGTTGGAAAGGTTAATATACCTATTGAACGAATGGGTTGTTCTGTTTTAGAATTTATATTGATAAGTGTTGGTGTAGTAATTGTAACGGTGGTTTTTCCGTAATCTCTATTTAAATTACAATCGTTTTTATCTTCAAGAAAAAGCACACCGTCTTGAACATAAACTTTAATATTATCAATTAAATTTTCGCCGGCAACCACTACAACTTCTTGTTCGTTTCCTTCTTTAATATTAACAGCAATTCCATTTCCAATATATAGATTAGAAAATTCTTCTGTTTCAAAAACCTTAGAAACAAAATTTCCCGATTTTTTAAAACAGTCTTCAGACAACGAACAACTTGTCTGAATAAAAAGTACGACCAATAAAAAAATGCCTTTTTTCATAATTACAATCTTACCCCTATTCCCCATTCAATGGCTTCCGCTTTTGCTCCATGCGATTTCAATGCCACACCGGTAAATAGTTTTGGTGTTATATAATATTTCAATCCCAATCGTTGATAAATGTCCATTTCTTCTCTAAATTGTTTGTAAACATAAATTCCCAACTGGGTTTCAATGGATAATTTATTAATAAACAATTCATGTCCGGCAAAAACACTAACTCGCTTATAATCTGTATCTGGGTCAATCGGCTCCAACTCAGGAAACGCAATTGCTCTGTAAGCAATATATTCTTTTAAACTTTGTGTTAAAAATAATTCTGTACCAAGTTGCAAGGCACTTTTTCTTCCAATTCGTTTGTCTACATGAGTACTAAAATGATAAAATGGTTTTTGGCCACTTCCTACCACGCTACTTTCATTTACGCCAGTTCTAAAGGTAAAATTAAAACGAATAGGTTCTTTAAACTTGGCAATGGAATCCACTTTTGGATATTTAAAAGGTTCGCCTAAATTATAATTCAATCCTAAATTTATGCCATACGTATTTAATCCTCTGTTTGGAGATTTTATCCTACCGTTTGAAAAATGTGTAAAAAACAAACCGGCATTAAACCCAATAGGACCAACAAAATAAGGTTTTTGATAATGCAGTAAAAAATAATTACTACTCATAAATCGAGAACCAAAAGCATTGTTCTTAAAATTCAATTCCTTGTCATAAGGATTTGTTGTCATGGCAATTCCTTGAGAAATCCGAAACATCAAATTTCGATTTAAAAAGTAAAAATTATAATGTGCATTAATGGCGAAATTTTTTCCTAAATATTGATTTTCAAAGTCTTGAAACAAGAATGAAACACCATAATCGGGATAATTATAAATGGAATGCCATTCTTTAATTCCGGTAGTTTTAAAATTATAGCTTAGAATTAATCCTTGCGGATGACCCGTAATCAAATGATTTATATCCGGTACATGATTGAGAATGTTACCATGAATATAATTCAAATCGAAATAACCATTGGTGGTTTTTTCTTGGCCAAAAGTCAATGAGCAAAATAATAAAAACCAAAAAACATGTTTACTCATTCCTATTTTTTAAGAATCGCAAATATAATCGAATATGTTTAGGAGTCAAATTTTAAAGGAAATTCTCTATCATTTGGTTTAAAATACTTCTTTAGCAATTGCTTTAATATTCTCGGCTTTCCCCATCGAATAATAATGCAAAACCGGAAAACCTGCTGCAACCAATCCTTTTGATTGTTCAACACACCATTCGACTCCGATTTCTTTTACGGCTTCGTTGTCTTTTGCTTTTACAACGGCCATAATCAATTCGTCCGGCAAATCAACTTTGAATCGATGCGGAATCAAATTTAACTGCTTTTTGGTCGCAATGGGTTTCAATCCGGGTATAATTGGCACAGTAATTCCTGCTGCTCTGCATTTTGCAACAAAATCAAAAAAACGTTTGTTGTCAAAAAACATTTGGGTAATAATGTAATCGGCTCCGTTTTTTATTTTTTGTTTTAAGAAATGAATATCGCTGTCAACACTAGGAGCTTCCATGTGTTTTTCAGGATAACCGGCAACGCCAATACAGAAATTAGTGCATGATGAATTTTGTAAATCTTCATCCAAATAAATTCCTTTATTCAAATTGTGGATTTGTGTCACTAATTCGGAAGCGTACTCATTTCCTTCTTTTTCGGGTCTGAAATAAATTTCGTTTTTCAGTGCATCGCCACGCAATGCCACTACATTATCTATTCCCAAAAAATCCAAATCGATTAATAAATTTTCGGTATCTTCTTTGGTAAAACCGCCACACAAAATATGCGGAATGGCATCTACATCATATTTATTTTGAATTCCGGCACAAATTCCAACCGTTCCGGGACGTTTTTTCACAATTTTCTTTTGTAATAATCCGCTTGGTAATTCCTTGAATTCATATTCTTCCCGATGATATGTGACATCAATAAATGGTGGATTAAATTCCATCAATGGATCAATCGAATCAAAAATAGATTGAATATTTTGACCTTTTAAAGGTGGTAAAATCTCAAATGAGAATAAAGGTTTTCCGTTGGCGTTTTCGATATGTTGGGTTACTTTCATTTTCGGTTATCTGTTATCGGTTGTCGGTTGTCTGTTAACTGATAACGGACAACAGACAACTGTTTTTACTCTGCTATATTCGGCGAAAGCCATTTCATCGCCATTTCTAAACTAATGTTTCTTCGTTTGGCGTAATCTTCTACTTGGTCTTTTTTGATTTTTCCTAATCCGAAATATTTGCTTTCCGGATGGGCAAAATAGTATCCCGAAACCGATGCGGCTGGCCACATGGCCATACTTTCAGTCAATTTTACACCTATTTTTTCCTCTACATCTAATAATTTCCAAATGGGTGGTTTTTCCAAATGATCCGGACAAGCAGGATAACCGGGAGCAGGACGAATTCCGGTGTAATTTTCTTTTATTAAATCCTCATTTGATAATTTTTCATCGGATGCATAACCCCAAATTTCTTTTCGCACTTTTAGGTGTAAATATTCTGCAAAAGCTTCTGCTAATCGATCACCTAATGCTTTTACTAAAATGGAATTATAATCATCCAATTGTTTTTCAAATTCTGATGCTTTTTCATCCACTCCAAATCCGGTTGTAACACAAAAACAACCGATGTAATCTTGAATTCCTGAATCCTTTGGAGCGATGAAATCCGCTAGTGCAATGTTTGGTGCTCCGGCGGTTTTTTGAGATTGTTGGCGTAAAGTCAAGAAACGAGCCCCCCCCGCCCCCGAAGGGGGAGCTCCGTTCGTTGCGGATAATTCTTTGCGGATAGATTCTATTGTATTGAATAAATCACTTAAAACTTCATGATTTAAAAATCTAACCACCTTAAAACCTTTAGATTCCAGCCACTCTGTTCTTAATTTATCATGTGCAATTTGTTCCGGTAAATTGTGAATTGAACCATCAACTTCAATTATTAGTTTTTTTTCTAAACAAACAAAATCTACAATATATTCTCCAATAATATGTTGTCTTCGAAACTTAAAATCATCAAGCCCTTTATTTGACAAAACATTCCACAGCATTTTTTCAGCATCAGTAGGTATATTTCGCATTTCCTTTGCCTTCAATTTCAATTGATCATATATTATTGGACTTGCAGTTTCCCACGTTTGCTTTTCCGGCATTTTGAGAGCTCCCCCTTCGGGGGCGGGGGGGGCTTGTATTTCGATATCATCATCATTGATTTGATTCGCCGGAAAAATTCCCAAAATTCCTTTGGCAGTAAGCCATTTTTCAGAGACGATTTTTTGTAGCATTTTTTGTGCATCTTCAAATAAATCAGTGGCTTGTTGCCCTACGACTTCATCGGTTAAAATAGCTGGGTATTTTCCAAATAATTCCCACGATTGGAAGAACGGTGTCCAATCAATGAAATCAACTAATTCGGATAATTCAACTTCTACCGTTTTAGTGCCAATAAAATTGGGTTTTGTTGGATGGTAATTTTTCCAATTGAGTTGTAATTTATTTTTTCTGGCTTCTTCGATCGATAGAAAATTCTTTTCTCTACTCCTATTTAAATAACCTTCCCGAAGATGATCATAATCTTCTCGAACTGTTTTGGCGTAGGCTGTTTTTGTTTCCGGTTGCAATAAACTTGTAGCAACAGTAACCGCTCGCGAAGCATCATTTACATGCACAACGGTTTCTTTATATTCAGGTGCAATTTTCACGGCAGTATGAGCACGAGATGTCGTTGCACCGCCAATCATAATTGGAATTTTGATGTTCAACTTATCCATTTCTTTCGCCAAATAAACCATTTCATCCAACGATGGTGTGATTAATCCGCTTAAACCAATGATATCTACCTTTTCACGGATGGCCGCTTCGATGATTCTTTCCGTCGGAACCATTACGCCTAAATCGATGATTTCAAAATTGTTGCAAGCTAAAACTACCGCGACAATATTTTTACCGATATCATGCACATCGCCTTTCACGGTTGCCATCAAGACTTTTCCGGCTGAAGACGAAGCAGTTGAATCTTTCTCTTCTTCGATGAAAGGGAGCAAGTAAGCCACCGCTTTTTTCATCACTCGGGCAGACTTAACAACTTGTGGTAAAAACATTTTTCCACTTCCAAATAAATCGCCTACTACATTCATTCCTGCCATTAAATTAATTTCGATGACTTCGATGGCTTTTGTAGCATTTAGTCTGGCTTCTTCTACATCAATTTCGATGAATTCATCGATTCCTTTGACTAATGAATGGGTTAATCTTTCTTGAACAGAACCATTTCGCCATTCTTGAATCGCTTTTTCATTGACTTTAAAATCTCCCTTATAACTCTCGGCTAAAGCCAAGAGCAATTCAGTGGCATCTTCTCTTCTGTTCAATAAAACGTCTTCAACGTGTTCTAATAGTTTTTTATCAATTTCATCATAAATTTCGAGCATTTCGGGATTCACAATTCCCATCGTCATTCCGTTTTGAATGGCGTGATATAGGAAAGCAGAATGCATCGCTTCACGTACTTTGTCGTTTCCACGGAAAGAAAAAGAAACATTACTCACTCCGCCTGAAATATTAGCGTGTGGTAGATTTTCTCTAATCCATTTGGTGGCTCTGAAAAAATCTAAAGCATTTAATTTATGTTCGTCCATTCCTGTGGCAACCGGGAAAATGTTAGGGTCGAAAATAATATCTTCCGCTGGAAAACCAACTTTTTCGACAAGAATATCATAACTTCTTTTACAGATTTCGATACGTCTTTCATAATTATCGGCTTGACCTTTTTCATCAAAAGCCATCACGATGACGGCAGCACCGTAACGTTTGATTAATTTGGCGTGATGGATGAACGTTTCTTCTCCTTCTTTTAACGAAATGGAATTTACGACTCCTTTTCCTTGAATGACTTTTAATCCCGCTTCGATGATTTCCCATTTGGAACTGTCAATCATCACCGGAACTCGAGCAATATCAGGTTCGGCGGCGATTAAGTTTAGGAATTTGGTCATCGCATAAACACCATCCAGCATTCCTTCGTCCATATTGACGTCGATGATTTGGGCTCCGCCTTCTACTTGATTTCGAGCGATATCGAGAGCTTCTTCGTACTTTTCTTCTTTTATTAAACGAAGGAATTTTCGTGAACCGGTTACGTTTGTTCGTTCGCCGACGTTTACGAAATTCGTTTCAGGAGTTATGATGAGCGGTTCGAGACCGGATAATTTTAAATATTTTTTACAATCTGATTCAGGCATTATATCTTTTCTAAAATTTGTCTGGGTTTAAATTCTTTGGCCACTTCAGCAATTAATTTGATGTGTTCCGGAGTTGTACCACAACAACCACCAATGATATTGATTAAATTGTCCTGCAAATATTCACGGATTAACGCTTGCATTTCTTCCGGTGTTTGGTCATATTGCCCGAATGCGTTTGGTAGTCCGGCATTGGGATGAGCAGAAATATTGAGTTGGGTGTTATGAGCTAATCTTTTCAAGTATGGTTTTAATTGGTCGGCTCCTAACGCACAATTAAATCCGATGCTTAACAATGGAATATGCGAAATAGAAATTAGAAAAGCTTCTACTGTTTGACCGGAAAGTGTTCGCCCGGAAGCATCTGTGATTGTTCCGGAAACCATCACCGGAATATCGAGGTTTCGTTCTTCTTTCACTTCTTCGATGGCGAAAAGGGCTGCTTTGGCGTTGAGTGTGTCGAAAATAGTTTCAACTAATAAAACATCACTACCACCGTCTATCAGAGCTTCGACTTGTTGTTTGTAGGCGATGCGTAAATCGTCAAACGTAACGGCTCTAAATCCGGGGTCGTTTACGTCCGGGCTCATGGATGCGGTTCGGTTGGTTGGTCCGATGGAACCAGCGACAAATCGTGGTTTATCGGTGAATTCATCGGCTACTTCACGGGCGATTTTGGCGGATTGGTAATTAAGTTCGTACACTAAATCTTCCAGATGATAATCGGCCATTCCGATGGTAGTTCCGGAAAAAGTGTTGGTTTCTACGATATCTGCTCCGGCTTCAAAATAGTCTCGGTGAACGGCCTTTACGGCTTCGGGTTGGGTGATGGAGAGTAAGTCGTTGTTGCCTTTTAATGGATGTGGGAAATCTTTGAAACGTTCTCCGCGAAAGTCTTCTTCGGAGAAATTGTTTCGTTGCAGCATTGTTCCCATCGCTCCGTCGAGGACGAGGATTCTTTCTTGAATGGCTTTTTCTATTTTTGACATTTTATTTATTAATCTTTTTTAACCGCAAAGTTCGCAAAGGGTTTACGCAAAGTTCGCTATGATTTGTTTGTTGCACTGAAGCCATAGCCCCGATTGTAGCGGAAATTTTTTGCAGCAGACGGGTATTTTTTCTTGCTTTAAAAAAGCGACCAAAGGATACTCTTTTTGAAGCGTAGAAAAAAAGCCAGATGCGGCAAAAAATTGCAGCGGAAAGCGGGATTAGCTTCTAACTAAAAAAATTATCAGGAAAATAGAGGAAATAAATGGGTTATCTGTTTCGCCGCGGCGAATAGAATGTAGCACCTTCTACAGTTGCAGGGTTGCTAAGCTTTCACAGGGTCTAGTCCCTCCGGCTTTCGTGATAACGATCAGTATGTGTATGAACGGGGCAAATATAATGAGTAATTTGGGATTATAGAATAATTTTCTGTTTTTTATTAAAATTTGCTATTTTACAGAAAAATATTCTATAAATAATGAATTTGACAAACATTTAATTGGCTTAAATTAATTAAAAACCGATTCTTTTAGCTTGATTTTTTCGGCAATTTTGAGAATATCGTTAAAAACTCCTCTGGCTGTGACTTGTTTTCCGGCACCGGCACCTTGAATGACGATTGGTATTTCGCCATAGGATTTTGTGTAAATTTCGATGAGATTATCGGCTCCTTTGAGTTGTCCGAGGGCTGAATTTTTTGGAGTTGAAATGAGTTTGACTTGGAGTTTTTGGTTGGTTACATCGAGTTCGCCAACATAACGAAGTACGTGGTTTTCGGCTTGCGTAATTTTGGCTATTTCATAGGGTTTATCGAGCAATTGTTTGTTGGAAGCGTATTCAGCTTTGGTGTTTTCTTCGTTTAAATTAGGTAGTAAAAGCGATGAAATTTGCACATCTGAAAATTCTTTTTGAATGCCTATTTCTCTGGCTAAGATGAGTAATTTTCGGGCGACATCGTTTCCTGAAAGATCTTCTCTGGAATCGGGTTCGGTGTAGCCGGATTTTTCGGCTTCTTTTAAAATGGATGAAAAAGGTGTGTTTTCGTTTCCAAATCGGTTAAAAATATAGCTTAATGAACCGGAAAAAACGCCTCTGATTTTCGTGATTTTTTCGCCGGAAAGGTATAATTCATTGATGGTTTGAACGACGGGTAAACCGGCACCGACATTTGTTTCGTATAAAAAAGACTGGTCGAATTTTTGAAGATTTCGACGTAATTCTTTGTAGAAATCGGAATGCAAGGTATTTGCTTTTTTGTTGGCTGCTACGATGCTAAATCCGTTTTGAATGAGCGGAATGTAAAATTTAATCAACTCTTCGCTGGCAGTGGCATCGACGGCGATGAGATTTTCGAGGTTATTGGTTTGAACATAATCTACGATATCTTCGATGGAATAAGGAAAAGCGGTGGATTGAAAATTGCTTTCCCATTGGTTTTTGATGCCGTCTTTTTCGAAGAATGCTACGGTTGAATTGGTTATGATGGGAAATCGCAAATCAATATTTCTTTTTTCGAGAAAAAATTGTTGGCTTTCTAAAACTTGACTGATGAGCGTGCTTCCTACGTTTCCGATTCCGAAGAGGATGACATTTATTCTAAGCGTTGACATATTTATGCGTGTTTTGAGTATTGAAAATGGGTGATAAAAAAGTGGCTAATTGATTGAATTCGATTAAGAAAGCATCGTGACCGTGAATGGATTGAATTTCGTGATAGAAAACATTTTCTTTTATTTTTTTTAAGTTTTGATAGGTTTCACGATTTTCTTCGGCAATGAAAAAGTAATCGGTATCGACAGAAACGATGTGGATATTGGCTTGAATTTGACTTGCAACGGTTACAAAATCCTTTCTATTTTTGGTAATATCATTTGTTTTTAGCAGATGATTCATCAATTTATAGGATGATAATCGGAAGCGGTTTTTTAGCTTGGAACCGTGATTTGTTAACCAATTTTCAACTTCAAAAACGTTGTTTTGTTTGCGTTTAAAACGTTGATTAATGGACTGCGGTGTTCGATAAAGCAACATCGCGTGCAAACGAGCATCGGCAATGGGATCATCGGAATTGTTGAGAATTTTATCTTGAATGAGTACGTTCGCAATCACCCAATCAGTCGCTTTCCAATCGGTGGCAATTGGGATTAGGTTTTTAATTTTGGTGGGATGTTGTGCAGCCATTTCCCAAGCGATTGCACCACCTAAACTTCCGCCGATGACGGTGAAAAGTTCATCGATATTGAGATGAAATAATCCTTCCCAAAAAATTCTTGCGACATCGAGAATGGTAAAATCTTTGTAATCAGAGATTAAATTTCCGAAAACATTATCGTATCCGTTTCCGGGAATATTGAAAGCGATGACGGTGAAATCATTTGTATTAATGGTTTTATTTTCGCCGATTAAATCATTCCACCAACCGTTTTCCCCCGTAATTGTTGAGTTTCCGGTTAAGGCGTGATTAACTAATACTACCGGAGCAGAACCGACGGGTTGTCCGAACGTTTCGAAATAAAGTGGAATATAGGGTCTGACTTTTCCAATTTCTAAATTGAAATTAAATAAATCTATTTTTTTTAAGTTTTTCATTTTTTTCTAGCTTTTTTTTAAAAACTGTCTTTTTTCAAACGTGGAAAAAAGACAGCTTTAAACAAACAAACAAAACCTATACAAACATAAAAGTTGTATTATGCTGCTTCTGTGGTTGAGAATTCTTTTAATAAAGTCAGCTCAACCGGAGTGGGATTAATCAGATTGTCTTGAATGGGACAGCGGTTTTCAAGGGCTTCAATCCAATTTTTCAACTCCTCTAAAGTGGCATCAGAAGTTGGTTTAACAACGACTTGAATTGATTTGAATCCGGCTCTTTCATAGCTAATTTTTCCCTGGTATTTGTCTAAACTTAGGGTTCCGGAAACTTCAACTTGAAGTGATTTTAAGGATATTCCTTGTTCTTTAGCTACTAATTTTCCAACCGCATTAATGCATCCGGCGTAACCGGCGAGCAAATATTCCAAAGGACTTGGTCCTTCTAACTCGGGAAAATTTTCATTTTTACTGATCCGAACATCAAAATTTTGTGCTTTTACAACAAATTGATTATTGGCTTTAGCATAGCCTAAAACGTTTACTATTTTCTGACTCATAACTAGGTTAATTGAGGAGTTTTTATGGTTTGAAATACTACTTTTAAATCGGCTTTTAAATCTTCGATGTCTTCTAATCCGACGGAAAGACGAATTAAATCTTTGGTAACGCCGGTTGCTTCTTGATCGGCATCCGATAATTGTTGATGCGTTGTACTTGCTGGGTGAATGATTAATGATTTTGTATCACCGATATTCGCTAAAAGCGAAAATAATTTGGTTTCATCGGCTACTTTTTTGGCTGCTTCAAAACCGCCTTTGAGTCCGAATGTGACGATGCCGCTTTTTCCTTCAGGTAAATATTCATCGGCTAAGGTTTTGTATTTTGAAGTTTCCAAACCGGGATAATTTACCCAAGCTACTTGTTCTTGACTTTGCAACCATTGTGCTAAAGCCAAAGCATTTTCGCTGTGCTTTTTGATTCTGATTTCTAACGTTTCTAATCCTTGAATGGTTTGAAAGGCGTTGAACGGACTTAGAGCTGCACCGAAATCACGAAGACCTTCAATACGAACTTTAGCGATAAACGATGCTGCTCCTAAAACCTCGTAGTATTTTAATCCATGATAACCAGCTGAAGGTTCTGTAAATTCAGGGAATTTTCCGTTGCTCCAATCAAAATTTCCGGCATCAATAATGACTCCGCCTAAAGATGTTCCGTTTCCGGTGATGTATTTGGTTAAGGAATGAATAACAATGTCTGCTCCGTGTTGAATTGGGTTTAACAAATAAGGAGTTGCCACGGTATTATCAACAATAAAAGGCACTTTGAACGCTTTTGCTTCTTTTGAAATGGCTTTTAAATCGAGAACGTCTAATTTTGGATTACCAAGACTTTCAACAAAGTAAGCTCTGGTATTTTCTTGCGAAGCTTTGGTGAAATTTTCGGGATTTGATGGATCTACAAATGAGGTGGTGATGCCTAATCTTGGTAAGGTTACACTCAATAAATTATAGGTTCCGCCATACAAACTGTTGGAAGCAACGATATGGTCACCTACTTTTAATAACGTTAAGAATGTTGTTGCGATAGCGGCCGTTCCTGATGCGGTGACAACGGCTCCGATTCCGCCTTCTAGTGCAGCTAAACGTTGCTCAAGAATGTCGTTGGTTGGGTTGTTTAATCGGGTGTAGATAAAACCGGCTTCGGCTAAACCAAAAAGATTGGCTGCGTGCTGCGAGTTATTGAATACATACGAAGATGTTTGATAAATTGGGACGGCTCTTGTTCCTGCGTTTTTAGTTACATCGTGTCCTGCGTGTAATGCGTTTGTGGAGAATTTTTGTGTACTCATGATTTTGGATTTTTAGATTGTTGGATTATTTGATTTTTGGATAAAAAAAAGTCCTTTTGGATGGCTTACCAAAAGGACTTTAAAACAAGTGTATAACTAGATTATGTCTTTCGCTTTTGGCAATGAGGATTTGTGATACAACACATGTGCATCATCATACGGTTCATCATTATTTTTTTTGTAGTGTTCATTTTTTTTTAGTTGCTGAGTTACTGAGGTTCTGAGTTGCTGAGATTTTATAATAAAAAAACCTCTGCTTTTGGGCAGAGGTTCGATTGTATTTATTTTAAAAAATTTAAAATTTATGCAATAGGTTTCCTCTGCGGAGATTTCCACATCATACGACAACACATATTGCAAATTGTAAATTTCATTATTTCATTATTTCATTAATTGATTTGGCAAATGTAGAAACATTTTCTAAATAAAAAAATAATTTAGATTATTTTTCTAAATTTTGTTTCTTAAAAATAATTTAATAGATTTTTATTCTAATTTTTTTAAATATTACGGAAAAATAAATTAAAAAAATCCGGAACTAAGTCCGGATTAATTTATATTTAAAAATTAATTAGTTTTTAACTATTTTGGTAGTACCTTTTCCTAAATCAGTTTCAACTGAAACAAAATACATACCTGAAGTTAAATCGGTAACATCAACTGAAGTATTTGAAACACCTGATAGATTTATGTTTTTTACAATTCTACCATTAACATCAGTGATCTGAATAGAACTCATTACTGCTGAATTAGTATCTAAAGTAAAATTATCTTTCGAAGGATTTGGATATAATGAAAAATTGTTTTTGGCAAATTCGTTTACACTCAAATCTGTCGTTGTAACTTTAAAATCGTCAACAGCAAATCCAAATTGATCATCAGAAACACAATTTATAGCAATATATACATTTTGACTATTGTAAGCACCTAAGGAAAATGTATATTCGACCCAGGCAGCAGTAGCAGGGTTTGTAATAAAATTGCCAGCAGAAATTATAGTGAAATCTGCTGGAGCAGTACCAGTCGTTGAAACTCCAACTCTAAATTTTTCAAGCCCATACTGGGTATCACAAGATTTTGCCCAAAATGAAAGGGTGTTTCCGGAAGGAGCTAGTTGAATTTGCGGAGATATTAGCCAGTCGTTATTAGCTGATACTGATACGTTAGGAACTGCTGCAAAACATACCGCAGCCTTAACTCCCGTTCTTGCCGACCAATTACTTGTTGCTGAAGGGGTTAATGGAGGCGTGGTAGTTGTAGAATTAAATATCTGAAAAGCCTTTGCTGCATTAGAGTTTGTAAAAGTAACACCTTCAAAACCATAAGTTGGCCGTAAATCAACATCTAAATTTGTCCAGTTTCCTATTCCTGAAACAATAAAGTCGGCATAAGTTTCAAAACTATCTTCAAACAATACAGTTTGAGCATTTGTAGATAGAGTAATGATTGTAAAGACAGAAAGTAATAGTTTTTTCATATGTAAAAAGATTAAGTTAATAATTACAAAACTAATAAAAAATATCATACAATTATAATAAAATCAACAAGTTATATAATCAATCAACAAGTTTAACAATTTCATCTAGATTATATCTACCAAAAAAAAACCGGATAATCTCTTATCCGGTTTCTAAAATTTATATAAAAAAAATTAATTTTTAATAATTTTCGTTGTCCCAACTCCATTATCTGTTTTTACTGTTAGAAGATACATCCCTGAATTTAAATCAGAAATATCAACATTAGTAGAACCAGATACACCATCAAAAGTAATGTTTTTAACTACTCTACCATTGATATCAGTTAAAGATATTGAATTAACCAAACCTAAATCATTTGTATCAATTACAAAACTATCTTTTGTAGGGTTTGGGTAAGCCGAAATTTCACTAGAAACTAAAGCTTGATCATCAATAGATAATAATGTGTCTGCATTGCTTGCTTTAACAAGATAATTATCAAATTTAGAAACAGAAGCGACTGTATTAGCAGTTCCTGCTAAAGCAATAAAATCAATCTCACCTGGCGCAGTTCCAGCAGTTGTTACAGGAAAATCTACACTTCCACTGAAAGACGCGTCAAATCCAGGGCCTTTCCATCTTATTTGACCAGTTGTTACGTTAAAGCTAAAGCCTAATTTAACCCAAGTATTTGCAGTCAAAGATATTGGAGTAGTAGCATTAGGTCCTAATCCAAAAGAATATGTACCTGTACCCGGTGTAGATGTCCAATGACCAAATCCATTAACTACATTTGGATATGCCACAGATGATACCGTAGCATTTTTTGTAATACCAATACCAGCTAACACTCTAGGGGCTGCCTCAGCACTGTAAATGTACAATCTGAAAGAGTTTGTACTTGCTGTTGTAGGTCCTGTGAAATAATCAAACTCAATTTCAATAATGTTATTTCCTGCGGTTCTTGTAGCCCAAACGGTTGTCAAATCATTTTGCCACATAAATTTTCCTCCCGAAGCATTTGTAATGGGAGCAGCATCTGAGCCAGTAAATTGAAACACATTTCCATAAACCCCACCTTCTACAACAACTTGATAGTTGTTATTTCCACCGTTTGTTCCACCTGCCTGATTAAAGGTAAACCAACCGCCCTGACCAGCTGTAACGCCAGTTAAATCAGTTCCAATATTACCAACAGTAAATGTATTAAAATTTTCATTTTTTAATACTTGAGAAAATGCTAATGTTGATGAGACCATCAAAAGAGAAAGTAATAATTTTTTCATAAATTAAAATTTTTATAGTTTTAAACTTACCAAAGTTATAATAAAAAATCAGACCTAAAACAATTGCTATGTTTTTTAACTTTATTTTTGAAATTGAAACAAAATTTAGAGTTTCAAACATAATTAAATCAAATTTTAATTTTGCTATTTAAATTGCTTTACTACATTTGCAAATTCAAATGAGAGGAAAAATTTGTACTGATTGCAACCTCGTTAAAAAATGCTAAAGCAGCTTTCTACTTTAGTTATTTTTTGCAGTCTCCCCTTTTTTTCCTAGTTTATATTTATTAATCCTGAAGTAATTCAGTAAAATTAAAAAAATAATTATGGCATATCTATTTACGTCAGAGTCGGTAAGTGAAGGACATCCTGACAAAGTAGCCGATCAAATCAGTGACGCTTTAATTGATAACTTTTTAGCATTTGATCCGGAATCAAAAGTAGCCTGTGAAACTTTAGTTACAACCGGACAAGTGATTCTAGCAGGTGAAGTTAAATCGAACACCTATTTAGATGTACAGCAAATTGCAAGAGATGTTATTAAAAAAATTGGTTACACCAAAAGTGAATACATGTTTGAGGCCAACTCTTGCGGCATCTTATCTGCAATACATGAGCAATCGAGCGATATTAATCAAGGTGTTGACAGAGCTAACAAAGAAGACCAAGGTGCCGGTGATCAAGGAATGATGTTTGGTTATGCCACAAATGAAACTGAAAACTACATGCCTTTAGCATTGGATTTATCGCATGCAATTTTAATTGAATTAGCCAATTTACGTAGAGAAAACAAAGAAATTACCTATTTACGTCCTGATGCAAAATCACAGGTGACTCTAGAATATTCAGACGATAACAAACCTGTTAGAATTGATGCTATTGTAATTTCAACGCAGCACGATGATTTTGGACCGGAAGCAGAAATGTTGGCTAAAATCAAAAGTGATTTAGTTGCTATCTTAATTCCAAGAATTAAAGCTAAATACCCACAATATGCTCATTTATTTAATGACAACATCACCTATCACATCAATCCAACCGGAAAATTTGTAATTGGTGGTCCACATGGTGATACCGGTTTAACCGGAAGAAAAATTATTGTGGATACTTATGGTGGAAAAGGTGCTCATGGCGGAGGTGCTTTTTCAGGGAAAGACCCATCTAAAGTGGATCGTTCTGCAGCTTATGCTACCCGTCATATTGCTAAAAACTTAGTCGCTGCGGGATTATGTGATGAAATATTAGTACAAGTTTCTTATGCCATTGGAGTGGCAAAACCAACATCAATTAATGTTAACACTTACGGCACGGCAAAAGTAAATTTAAAAGACGGAGAAATCAGTTCTATCGTTGAAAGCATTTTTGATATGCGTCCTTACTTTATTGAGCAACGTTTGAAATTAAGAAATCCTATCTATAGTGAAACTGCAGCTTATGGTCATATGGGAAGAAAACCTGAAACCGTAACGAAAACTTTTACAGCACCGGGAGGTTTATCAAAAACCGTTGAAGTGGAATTGTTTACTTGGGAAAAACTAGATTTTGTAGATCAGGTTAAAGCAGCTTTTAAACTGTAAATTAATTTATATTATACTAAAAAGGCTTCTGAAACAAAATCAGAAGCCTTTTTATTTTAGGTTCAATTTTATACTATAAATTATACTTCAAGGAGAAAATTATATAACGAGGTTGCACAAAATATTGCGAAGTTCTGAATCCCGTTTGATTGAAACTATCGTCATTTAAGGAACCTGTATTAAGTAAGTTTGTTGCTCCAATTCGATATTCCATTTTTGCATCTTTCTTTCTGTAATTCAAACTTGCATTCAAGAAATCGTATTTGTTGTCAACCGTTCCTGATGTATTGCTATAATTATAATAATCATAATTAGCAACAAATGAAAATCCGTCCAAGAAGAAATAATCTACTTTCACAAAAGGTTGTTGTGTTTTAAAAGTTTCGCCTTGGTAATCATTTAAAGTTACCGCATAACCAACTTCTACATTAGGCCATTTTTTAAATTGAGTTCCTAATGAACCCCTATAAGATTGACCAAATGATTCTGTTGTTTGAATTAAATCGGCATCAGGATTTTCAGGGTCAGCACTATTTATACGACGTGTATTGAATCGCGACCAATTCATATTTAAACCAACCGATGCTTTGTAAAATTTCATGAACGAACGTTGGTAACCAATATTTCCATTAACACTTTCATTTTCTACATCTAAATTTGCACGCTCACTAATTTGATAAATTTGATTGAAAAACACTCTGTTGACTACAGGATCTGTTGTTTTAGAATAGTTTAAATTTCCAAAAATAGATGTAAAATTAAATAAGTTATATTTAAAATAGCGTAACGAATGTGTTTGTTGTAAAGCATTTTCTAAATATCGATTACCTCTTCCCAGAGCATTAAAGTTATTGATAGTAAACCCTTGAGTAAAGGAATTGATATCACTAAAAATATTGGCCATTCTAAAATTATATGTCAGTGATTCTGATTTTTTTATTTGATATTGAGCAAATAAATCCGGCAAAAGCCTACTGAAATCATCGCGAACTCTTGAGTTTAGCTGGTCGTTATAGGTATTGTATCTATGAAATGTTAGTCCGGGATTAAACGTAAATTTCCCTGTGATAAATTTATAATGAGCTCCGATGTAGGCATCATTAAAACTGTATTGAACTTGGTTTTTATACAAATCATTATCAATTGAAAATTGTGTTCCGTTATCTAAAAGTTGAAAAATACTTGAATTGTAACTCTGATAAGAATTGGTATTTCCAAGAGTGATATTAAAAATCGATTTCAAATTTAACGAATAGTAATAATCAATTTTTGCATCCAATTTATTGGTCTTGACAAAACGATTTTGATTGATATTAAAACTACTTTGATCACCATCAAAACCAATTACAGGAAAAGGGTCATTTGCTAAATCGGGATTATAGAACGGATCTTCATCTTGATACAAATGTTGCATTTCAAGAGCCCAAGTGTTTTTGTCATTTTGTGTCCAAAACATATTTAAACTTTGGTTTACAGCAATTGGATCTTGTTCTTTAAATGAAAAAACAGTGTTGGTTTGCTCTAAATTTCCATCCGGATTAAAAGTTATCGAATTTGAGAAAACAGCATTATCTTCAGATTGTGATGACTTTCTCATAGAAACATCATAATCAAACTGAAAAGCGGCATTGGGTTTAAATTTAGATCCAAATTTAAAAATCGCCAAATTATTTCTAACATTTGACAAATCTGATCTGCTTTCCTGAGTTAAAATTTCTGTAGAATTGGGTTGAAAAATTCCGTTACGCGATTGTGTATTAGTAGTTGTTTTGTTTGAAGATAAAACTCCAAATCCACTAATATTCCAAGTTTTTGAAATTTGTTGCGTTACGTTAATTGCACCAAATTTATTGTCTATTTCTTCTGCTCTATCGTTTCGTTGCGTTGAAATTCCTAAATCATTGCTTGACACATTAAAATTTGTTCCACTTCTTGCGATAGTGTTTCGTGAACCTCCTGTTAATCTGAAATAATCTCTAAGAGAAAACGGAACATCGCCAATGTTGTTGAAATTTGACAAAATATTGATGCTGGTTTTTGGACTATAATAAAACAATTTTGGATTTACTACATAACGTTCATCAGGTCCGGCTCCTGCAGAAATATCTCCAAACCAAAATTTATTTTTCCCTTTTTTCAGTTTAATATTAATAGCAACGTCATCATTGTTGTTTTCCAAACCTCGAAGTTGACTTACTTCTGTGAAGTTTCTTAAAACCTGAACTTTATCAACCGCATCTGAGGGAATGTTTTTGGAACCTAGTTTAGTATCCCCTTCAAAGAATTTCTTTCCGTCAACTAACATTTGTGTGACTCTCTTTCCTTCTACTTCAATTTCACCATCAGCATTAACCTCAACGCCGGGAAGTCTTTTTAGAATATCTTCCAGTTTTTGTTCTGTTCCCGTTTTAAATGAATCGGCATTATAAATAATGGTATCCCCTTTTATGGAAACAGGCATTTCCTGAACCACTTCAACACCATCAAGAGCAAAACCGCCTTCTTTTAAAGAAATTCGTTGTTGAACATCTTCTGTTGTTGTTTCTATAGTAGTTTCGTAAGCTTGAAAACCTATATAACTAACTTTTATTGTATATTTGGAATTGGCTTTTAAACTTAATTGAAACCTACCTTTGTCATTGGTAATTCCGTAGCCGTCCATTCCCTTTGTTTCTTGATTGATGGCCATAACATTTGCCATTTCCAAGGGTTTGCCTAATGTGTCTTGAATAACACCTTCAAATCTGATACTTTGAGCTTGAATACCTGTTGCAACTACTAAAAATAAAAATGCTAATTTAATTTTTGTCATAATGAATGTCTTGATAAAATGAAATAAAAGTTACAGCGTTATTATCCGCCAACTCTCATTTGAAAACCTCTATTTCCACCTTGACCTTGATTCATTTGACGCATTTCTTCCATTTTTTCGGTAACAATTTTATCATATTCTTGTTGCGTGACAACTTTACCGTTTTTTGGAGCTTTTATGGATGCTTTTTCTTTTGGATTGATTACTATTTTAGAACACAAGATTGTTGTTTTTCCATCGCTAACTTCTAATATTAAACCAGGTAAACCCCAATAACTCTCCGGACCTTGACTAACTGGAATGTCTGGCGTATACCAAGCAGTAACGACCACTTCTTTTGGCATTTCCCAACCATCTGTAAAATTGGTTGTTTTTTTCTCTTCCTTATTTTCCTCTTTAGTTTCTTCTTTCTTTTCGTCTTTGTTTTCCTCTTTTGCAGTAGCATTTCTTCTGAAATTTCTAAAATCAGACTGCTCTACTTTGCGAACTGCAGTAGCTTTGAAACACAAATAATTTCCTATTTGTTTTGTTTCGCCACTTAGTTGCCAATCTAATCTGGGTAACGAATCACTAACCAGAAATTCTTTTCCCATAAATTCTTTGTCGACCGAAAAGGTTTTTTCTTTTACATTTTTATAATGCGTTCCTCCACCTCCTAACATAGATGACATAAAACGCATGCCACCTCCTTGTCCAGGTTGCTCAATACGTTCTTCTTCTTTATAAATTGAAGCGGTTTTATCAAAGTTCAGAATAAAAGTTTTTTCAAACATGCTTTTCATTCGTTCTTCAATTTGCTTTTGCATTTCAGGAGTTATTTCACGATTTCCTCTAAAACCGGATGTCATATCGGCCGTACTTGTTTTTGATTCATATACAGCCATTCCTTGAAAATCTTGAGCTTGAATAGTCGTAAATAAACCAAATACAACTAGAGAAAGTGAGACTATTTTATTCATAAGTTAAAAATTACAAAATTACGTTAACAAATATGTCTTTAAATATCAAATATAGTTACCAAACATTTGTTAAATTATTCTTTATTTGACTTAATCTATAATTAAAGGTTTAATTGTATCTTCGTGTTTATGAAAATTTATTTCCTTTTTATTATTGTCATTATCTCTACTACTATTTTCTCACAGGAGAAATCAATTGCTACCTCATTCATAGCAACTGAATTTTTAGATGCTGACACTTTTGTTGGAAAAGATAAGTTTGGCTTTAATTACTATATTAAAAACAATGTTTTTTTTAAAAATGACAATCTGGAACTATTTCAATATAAAAATGTTGCATTAGGAAAAATTACGAAAGTTGACCTTTTGAATCCATTAAAAATAATACTGTTATATGAAGATTTCAATACTATTATTATTGTAGACAATCAACTCAACGAAATTCAAAAAATCAATTTCTCCGAAAATCAAACGCCAATAGTAGCCAGTGCTTTTGGGATTGCAGCACAAAATAAGTTGTGGCTTTTTAATAACCTTACTCAACAATTGGGATTGTTTGACTTGGTTAAAAATAATTTCCAACCGTTGGCCACTCCGTTTTCTACTTCTATTAAATTATATCAAAGTGATTACAATCATTTTTATTGGGTTGATATTTTAAACCATGCTTATAGTTGTGATTTGTTTGGAAAAATAAATTCTTTAGGCAAAATTCCTATTGCAGATGAAATAAAATTTATATCAACTCAAGAATATATTTATTCAAAAGACAATCAACTGTATCTGGTAGATAGTAGTAAAAATGAAACCAACCCTATTACAATAGATAGAAAATCGTTCAAAAGTTTTAGCTATAAAGAGCAAATTTTGACTATTTTTACAGACCGTGAAATAAGCACTTTTAAAATACAATTACCATAATGCACATAGCCATAGCAGGAAATATCGGAGCCGGAAAAACCACTTTAACCAGATTGTTAGCCAAACATTTTAAATGGGAACCTCATTTTGAAGATGTAGTTGACAATCCTTATTTGGATGATTTCTATCATCAGATGGAACGTTGGTCATTCAATTTACAGATTTATTTTTTGAACAGTAGATTTCGTCAGATTTTACAAATCAGACAAAGTGGAAAAAAGATAATTCAAGATAGAACCATCTATGAAGACTCTCATATTTTTGCTCCCAATTTGCATTCAATGGGTTTAATGACCAATCGTGATTTTCAAAATTACATATCCCTCTTTGAACTCATGGAAAGCATGGTTCAAGCTCCTGATTTGCTAATATATTTGAGAAGTTCTATTCCTAATTTAGTAAGTCAAATTCACAAAAGAGGAAGAGAATATGAAAACACCATTTCTATTGATTATTTGAGTAGATTAAACGAACGTTATGAAGCTTGGATTCAAACGTATGACAAAGGCAAACTACTTATTATTGATGTAGATAACATAAATTTTGTTGATAATCCTGAAGATTTAGGAATGATTTTAAACAGAATTGACGCTGAACTTAACGGATTATTTTAGATAAATCATAAAAAAATCCCGTTTCTAAACCAAGAAACGGGATTTTTTATATCATAAAAGTAATTTATTGCTTTTTGAATTCTTCGATTGCTGCGTTAACTTCTTCTTCTGTTCCTTCAAAAGTTTGAGTAGCAGTTTTTGACTCACCGTCCACAGTTGTGTTAATTGTAACATTTGCGGTTACAACACCATCAGCTGATTTTGTTTTATCAATTGAGATTTCTTTGTTTTCAGATTTTACAACTGCATCAACAACTTCAATAGCTTCTACTTCTTCCACAACCGTAACGGCATCGTGACCTCCTAAAATTGGAGCAATTACCAATCCAATTAAACAAGTTAATTTGATTAAGATGTTCATCGATGGTCCAGATGTATCTTTAAATGGGTCACCAACAGTATCTCCGGTTACGGCAGCTTTGTGAGCATCTGAACCTTTATAAGTCATTTCTCCATTAATCATTACACCTGCTTCAAATGATTTTTTAGCATTATCCCAAGCACCACCGGCATTATTTTGGAACACAGCCCAAAGTACACCAGAAACCGTAACACCAGCCATATAACCACCTAACATTTCAGCAATTAATTTATTGTCGTATCCTAATAAACTAGGTAAAACTGCAATTAAAATAGGAAAACCAATCGTTAAAATTCCAGGTAACATCATTTCGCGTAATGCCGCTTTTGTAGAAATTTCAACACATTTGCCGTATTCCGGTTTTCCTGTTCCTTCCATGATTCCAGGAATTTCTTTAAACTGACGACGCACTTCATACACCATATCCATCGCTGCTTTTCCAACTGAATTCATTGCTAAAGCAGAGAAAACTACCGGAATCATTCCACCTACGAACAACATCGCTAAAACTGGAGCTTTAAAGATGTTGATTCCGTCAATACCAGTAAAAGTTACATACGCCGCAAATAACGCTAATGAAGTTAAAGCTGCAGAAGCGATTGCAAAACCTTTTCCGGTTGCAGCCGTTGTGTTTCCAACAGA
Source organism: Flavobacterium orientale (assembly GCF_014638005.1). Classification (GTDB taxonomy): domain Bacteria; phylum Bacteroidota; class Bacteroidia; order Flavobacteriales; family Flavobacteriaceae; genus Flavobacterium; species Flavobacterium orientale. The sequence goes on along the minus strand of NZ_BMFG01000002.1, from coordinate 422,807 downwards.
ATCTAAAATATCGGTACGTGTACGAACTTCTTTAGGTAATTCACTCATCTCAGCAATACCACCGGCATTATCAGAAATTGGTCCGAATGCATCGATAGCTAATTGCATTGCAGTTGTAGCCATCATAGCTGAAGCAGCTAAAGCCACACCATAGAAACCAGCTAATGCATACGAAGCCCAAATAGCACCTGCAAAAATTAATACCGTTGGAAAAGTAGAAATCATACCCGTTGCCAAACCGGCAATTACGTTTGTTCCTGCTCCGGTTGATGATTTTTGTACAATTGCCAAAACCGGTTTTGTTCCTAATCCTGTGTAATATTCAGTTACAGATGAAATAACACCTCCAACAAATAATCCAACAATGGTAGCATAGAATACTCTCATTGATGAAATTTCTTTTAAACCTTCACCAAAGAATTCCATATTCATTGTTTCAGGCAACATATATTTTACTAATACAAAGCAAGAGATAGCTGTTAACACAATTGAAGCCCAATTTCCTAAGTTTAAAGCACCTTGTACTTCTTTTTCTTTTGCATTGTTATCTTTAATTTTTACTAACATCGTTCCGATGATCGAGAATAAAATTCCGAAACCGGCAATTGCCATTGGTAATAAAATTGGACCGATTCCGCCAAAAGCATCATCAATTGAACCGCCCATATCTTTGATCACATAGTTTCCTAAAACCATAGCTGCTAAAACAGTTGCTACATACGAACCAAATAAATCGGCTCCCATTCCGGCAACGTCACCTACGTTATCACCTACGTTATCTGCAATAGTTGCAGGATTACGAGGGTCATCCTCAGGGATTCCTGCTTCTACTTTACCTACTAAATCGGCACCAACATCGGCAGCTTTGGTATAAATACCACCACCAACACGAGCAAATAAAGCAATTGATTCAGCACCAAGAGAAAATCCGGCTAGTGTTTCAAGAACGATTGTCATGTCACTAGTAGAAGTCCAGGTACCATTCATAAAGAAATGGAATAATATAATGAAGAAACCTGTTAGCCCTAAAACAGCTAAACCGGCAACACCTAATCCCATAACTGTTCCACCACCAAAAGAAACTTTTAAAGCTTGTGGCAAACTCGTTCGAGCCGCTTGCGTTGTTCTAACATTTGTTTTTGTAGCGATCTTCATTCCCATATTTCCTGCCAAAGCGGAAAAAACAGCACCAAAAATAAAAGCCACCACTATTAATATATGTGTTGTTGGAACGACATATGATATTCCGGCTAATGCAATACTAGCTCCAATAACAAAGTAAGTCAACAATCGATATTCGGCTTTAAGAAAGGCTAAAGCACCTTCATAGATGTAATCTGAAATCTCTTTCATCTTTCCATCTCCGGCATCTTGCTTTAAAACCCAAGCTCTTTTGGCCCACATAAAAGCTAATCCTAATAATGCCATAAATATTGGCACATAAATCATAATTGAATCCATAACTATGTATTTTATAATTTTTTTAACGATTGCAAAAGTAACAAAATAGGAATAAAAAAAAGCAACTAATCTAAATTGAATGTTGCTTTTTTTATTAAAATAGTAAAATCTTTAACGAATACTAAACAAACCTGCTACTTTGTTTTCCAAATTAGCAAAACGGTCAACACATTGTTCAATGATTTCTTTGGCTTCATTCACATCACCCCAACCTTCCACATCTACCTTTTTTTGTTCTAAATCTTTATAAACTTTGAAAAAATGTTCTATTTCTTTTAGTAAATGCGGGTTTACATCGGATAAGTCGTTTAATTTATTCCAAATTGGGTCTGAAACCGGCACACAAATTACTTTTTCATCAGGCCCTTTTTCGTCTGCCATATGGAAAACACCGATTGGTTTTACTTCCATCACACATCCCGGAAAAGTAGGTTCGGTTACTAAAACCAAGACATCCAATGGATCGCCGTCTAATGCTAAGGTTTCCGGAATAAATCCGTAATCCGCAGGATACATCATCGAAGAGAAAATCATTCTGTCGTAACGGATTTTTTTTAATTCAAAATCGTATTCATATTTATTTCGACTTCCTTTTGGTATTTCAATTAATACATCGAAAGATTTTTGTTTTGCTGGACTCATAAGTTCTTTTTTCTTTACAAAAAATTAGGGACACAAAGGTAAGACCTTACAATTAAAAGTTAAGCCTAAAACCAACTTTTAATAAAATAACAATATTGTCCATAAAAGATTAAGAACAATGAAATAAAATGGATTGAAAATTTTTAAATTAAAAATAAAACCCGAAGGATCCTTTCACTGTAAAATTATTAGCATCGGGTAAATCTCTGTAATTTCCTCTCCAAGAGAAATCGATTCTGAAAACTTTAAATATATTTCCTATTCCGGCACTGTATTCCCAATAGGGTTTTTCGGGAGCCAAGTAAATTAAATTCGATGCATTTAAATTTCTATTGCTATCTGAAACACTTCCAACTACACCTTTTATTCCTATTACTTCTCTAAGATTCATTTTTCTTAAACCCGGTACTCTAGATAAAATTCTGCCTAAAAAATGATGTTCTAATTGAAAAGTTGCATATTGATCGGTTACAAATTCATAGAAATTCAAGTTATTAAACGTGTTTTCAATTAAAAAATAGGATTGGTTTCCGGGAACTACACTCATCAATCCCAATGGAACATCTCCGAATGTTTTCCCTACTTCTGTAATCACATTCAATCGACCAAAACCGCCAACTAGAATAGGTTGTTTAAAATATAATTGTAATTTCTGATAATCAAAATCGCTGTCAAAAACACCTTTTACACCCTGACTGTAGTTTACAAACAATCTACTGTAAGGACTATCTACAATACTGCGTTCAACTCCATAACCAATTGTTTTTCTTTTTGGTGTATAATCGACTGAGACTGAAAATTCAGATTGTTTTACATCACTTGCAGTGGTGGTAAAGGTTTCATCGGTAAAATAATCTAAACTAAAAGAAGAAGAAGCCGATTTTAAGGTTCGATATGACATTCCGGCTTCTAATGTTAGGTTTTTAACCGGCTCAATATTCAAAGACATCATACTCAAATTAATACTTGTTAAATTAGTATTAGATCCTGCCATGAATAATCCCGATGAAGCAAAACTTCTACCCAACACATTGTTGGATGTTGTTAAGCTTGCACCAATCTGTTCGATATCCCTTCTGTTTCCGACTTCAAGAATTAATCGGTTTTTTTTGTTTAACAAAACCTTACCTGACAGGCCATATTTTACCTGATCATCTTCAAATCCATATGCGGTGTAAAATTGTAATCGCCAAGGATCATTTTGTCCAAAATAAGTTCTACCTCCAACACGAAGACGTATTCCTTCCACTTCATTGTAGCCTATCGTTGAAAAAATGGGACCAAAATCAAAGTTGCCTTTTTGAATGTAGCCACTTCCTAAAATGGAGACCAAATTATACATTTGCTTGAACTTTTTTACGGTTTGCAAGGTATCGAGCATTTTATAAACTCCTAATTCGTCTTTGCTTAAACTCTCAAAACGGTTTTCCTGCCAAAAATCATCGCTTTTCGCATAGACTGAATTATCAATAAAATTCACTTCTTCTTTATAAAAATCTTTCGGCTTTTCTTGATTGAAGGCATGATTTTTAAATAAAGTGGTTCGCTTTCCATAAACACCTTTTGATTCTTCTTTTTTATTGAATGCAAAATCAGACATCATGTGGTCTCTTTTTAATAGAAAAACAGAATCGTTTACCACATCAAATTCTTGTTCGATATAAATTTCTTTAACCCAGTTGATATTGGCACTTTTGGTAACTGCCATATTGATTGATTTTATAGCAAAAGTGGTGTCATTTACCCAAAAATCTCCTTTAAAAGTCAGTTCCCCTTTTCTTCTTGGATAATAAACAATGTTGTAGCACCATTTGTTATCAATATACATACTGTCGGTCAATGCATAATTATAAACATCTATACCTGTTCTAGACAACGGACTCACAAAGTCTTTATCAAAGAACTTGAGGTAATTGTCATAAATATCATATTCTGCATACAAATCTTTAATGAATGCAATTATCTGTTGGTTTGTGTTGAATCCTGAATTTTTATTGGCTTTTAGAATTTCCTTTTCTTTGTTTATCGTATTATTTCCATAAACTTCAGAAATGGATTCATTAATAAAAATTGGCAAATACGTTTTTCCAGTAATTCGAGAAGTATCCATTTGTTCAAAAACAAATTCCATTCCTTTGAAAAGCTTACTTTTCATCATGGCACTATCAATTGTATTCAAATCGAATTCAACCTTTTCATATTTATCATACTGATAATGTTTAAATTGACGTAATCCATTTTGTTTTTTTCGAGCCCAAATTTTTCTAAGAATATCAATAGCAGGATTGTTCTTTTTTGACATTTTTCCGGATATCAAAACGACTTCTCGCAAGGTTTCGCCGGCTGCCAAATTTACTTTTATGTCATAAGTCACTGATTTTGTTAACGGAAGTTCAACAGTTGTAAAACCTATAAATGAAACAACTAGTGTAGTGTAATTTTTTTGTGATTCAAGATAGAATCTACCATTTTCATTGGTGATTAATCCTTCACTGGAATTTTTGAAATAGACATTAGCAAAAGGTATCGGTTGATTGAATTCATCCAACACCACGCCACTAACCTTTGTTTGAGCAAAGACAGAAGTGGCTATTAAAATAAAAAATAACAGTAGGTTTTTATTCATAACAATTTGTAAAAAAAAACTTCATCAAAATTACCTTGATGAAGTTTCAAATATAGTTTTTATTTTGATTATTTATACAAAACCTTTTTTACTGCTTTGACAACATCATTTGAGTTTGGCAACCACTCTTTTAACAAACTTGGTGAATAAGGTGCCGGAGTGTCCGCTGTTGTAATTCGTTGAATTGGAGCATCTAAATAATCGAAAGCTCTCTCTTGAACCATATAGGTAATTTCCGAAGCAACACTTGCGAACGGCCAAGCCTCTTCTAAAACCACTAAACGATTTGTTTTTTTAACCGATTTTAAAATGGCATCATAATCCATTGGACGAACCGTTCTTAAATCAATGATTTCACATGAAATTCCTTCTTTGGCTAATTCATCAGCAGCTATGAAAGCTTCTTTGATAATTTTTCCAAAAGAAACAATTGTTACATCAGCACCTTCTCTTTTGATATCAGCTACTCCTAAAGGAATTGTATATTCTCCATCAGGAACTTCCATTTTGTCACCATACATTTGTTCTGATTCCATGAAAATTACAGGATCGTTATCACGAATTGCTGATTTTAATAAACCTTTTGCATCATAAGCATTTGATGGAACAACCACTTTTAGACCCGGAGTATTAGCAAACCAGTTTTCAAAAGCTTGTGAGTGTGTTGCTCCTAATTGTCCTGCAGAAGCTGTTGGCCCACGAAACACCATTGGCATTGGGAACTGTCCTGCAGACATTTGACGCATTTTTGCTGCGTTATTTATAATTTGATCAATTCCAACCAAAGAGAAGTTGAAGGTCATAAATTCAACAATAGGACGACAACCGTTCATGGCTGAACCTACGGCAATTCCTGCAAAACCTAATTCAGCGATTGGTGTATCAATTACTCTTTTTGGCCCAAACTCATCCAACATTCCTTTTGAAGCTTTGTAGGCTCCGTTATATTCTGCTACTTCTTCACCCATTAAATAAATGCTTTCATCACGACGCATTTCTTCGCTCATGGCTTCACAAATGGCTTCTCTAAATTGAATTGTTCTCATATGGAAATTTTCTTAATGTCATTTTTACGAAAGGCAAAAATAAAAATTTAAAATCACTTTACTGCATATTTTGAATGTAAAATAGTGCACATTTTTTGTGTTTAAATTTTAAAGATTCTTCATTTTTCAGACTTAATTTGACACAATTCTATTTTAATAGGTTACGAAAACGATATATTACTGAAAATTTATTATGCACGCATACTAAAATTAGAAATTTTATTTGTACTTTCGTAACCGAAAAATAACTTAAACCTATTATATGAAAATATTAGTTTGCATCAGTCACGTACCTGATACTACTTCAAAAATTAATTTTATTAATGGTGATTCTGAATTTGACACAAATGGTGTTCAGTTTGTAATTAATCCAAATGATGAATTTGGTTTGACACGTGCCGTTTGGTTTCAAGAACAACAAGGAGCAACAGTAACCGTTGTAAATGTTGGCGGACCTGACACAGAACCAACGTTAAGAAAAGCATTAGCTATTGGAGCTAATGAAGCCATTCGTGTAAATGCAGCTCCAACTGACGGATTTTTTGTTGCAAAACAACTAGCGGAAGTAATTAAACAAGGTAACTATGATTTAGTTATCTGTGGAAAAGAGTCATTGGATTATAATGGCGGAATGGTTCCGGGAATGATTGCAGGTTTATTAGGATATAATTTTATCAATTCTTGCATCGATGTAAAAATTGACGGTACTTCTGTTAAAGCAATCAGAGAAATTGATGGTGGAAAAGAAACTAGTTCTACATCTTTACCATTAATTATAGGTGGACAAAAAGGTTTGGTTGAAGAAAAAGATTTGCGAATTCCAAACATGAGAGGAATTATGACAGCTCGTACAAAAGCATTAACAGTTGTAGAACCAATTGATGCAAATAACAGCACGAAAGCGGTTAAGTTTGAAAAGCCGACTCCAAAATCAGCGGTGAAATTAGTAAGTGCTGATAACTTGGATGAATTAGTGAGTTTGTTACACAACGAAGCTAAGGTTATTTAGTAAGGAGTTTTTAGTTGGGATTTTGGGAGTAGGCATTACACCAACTTTTAAATCCTTAAACCTGTAAACTCTTAAACCATTATTAAACTTTTAAACAAAAAAATTATGTCATTATTAATATATGCAGAATCGGCAGAAGGAAAATTTAAGAAAGTAGCTTTCGAATTAGCTTCCTATGCAAAAAAAGTAGCTGAATCATTAGGAACAACAGTAACAGCCGTAACGGTAAACGCTTCTGATGTTTCAGAATTATCAAAATATGGCGTTGACAAAGTATTGAAAATTACCAATGACAAGTTGGCAACTTTCAACGCAAAAGCCTATGCTGATGCCATCAAACAAGCGGCTCAAAAAGAAGGTGCTAAAGTAATTGTTCTTTCTTCAACTACCGATAGTATTTATCTTGCACCATTAGTTGCTGTAGGATTAGAAGCAGGATTTACATCAAATGTGGTTGGTTTGCCTTTGAGCACTTCACCTTTTCAAGTAAAAAGAAATGCTTTTTCAAATAAAGCTTTCAACATCACTGAAATTTCTACTGATGTAAAAGTTTTAGGCTTAGCGAAAAACTCTTATGGTTTGGTAGAAAGCAATTCAAATTTAACAACCGAAGATTTTTCACCAAATTTAAATGATGCCGATTTTAATGTAAAAGTTGAAAGCGTAGAAAAGGTAAGCGGAAAAGTAACGATTGCCGATGCAGAAGTTGTAGTTTCCGGCGGACGCGGATTAAAAGGTCCTGAAAACTGGGGGTTATTAGAAGATTTAGCTGCCGTTTTAGGTGCTGCAACAGCTTGTTCAAAACCGGTATCCGATTTAGGTTGGAGACCTCATAGCGAACACGTTGGACAAACGGGAAAACCTGTAGCAACCAATTTATATATTGCTATTGGAATTTCAGGAGCAATTCAACACATTGCAGGGATCAATTCCTCAAAAGTAAAAGTAGTTATCAATTCTGATCCTGAAGCACCTTTCTTTAAAGTTGCCGATTATGGAGTGGTTGGTGATGCATTTGAAATTGTTCCTAAATTGACTCAAAAATTAAAAGAATTTAAAGCTCAAAATTCATAATTTTTTATAAATTGTGCCCTCATTGGGCTATCTAAATTGAGATAGTTGTATCTTTGTTTGGATAGCCCATTTTTTAATTATTAATTTAGCTATGTACTTTGTACTTACTACTTTGTACTGATATAATATGAGTCTTGTTAAACTAGCCATAAAAGGAATTTCTTATAGCCAAACACAAAATGGTGCTTATGCTTTAATTTTGAATGAAGTTGACGGCGAACGAAAACTACCAATTGTTATTGGAGCTTTTGAAGCACAATCGATTGCAATTGCTTTAGAAAAAGAGATAAAACCACCTCGTCCACTCACTCACGACTTGTTTAAAAATTTTGCCGATCGATTTGACATTATTGTCAAACAGGTGATTATTCACAAATTGGTTGATGGTGTTTTTTATTCGAGTATTATTTGTGAAAGAGATAAAATTGAGGAAATTATTGACGCTCGTACTTCCGATGCTATTGCTTTGGCATTGCGATTTAACGCCCCCATTTTCACCTATAAAAACATTTTAGACAAAGCGGGTGTCTATCTCAAAGGAAACACTATGGAGCCTGAAAATGCCGTTGAAGAAAACGACGCTGTTTTGAGTACCCCTGAAACTTTTGGTTTAGAAGACACTTCTGCCCCAAAAGATAGCTATAGCAGTAAAAGCGTTCAGGAACTCTATGAAATGCTCAATGAAGCTGTTCAAAATGAAGATTATGAAAAGGCTGCAAAAATTAGAGACGAAATTTCAAAGAAAGAATCTTAGCTTTTTATTCTAAATAAATAATCCAAAAAGTACCTCTTAAAAATGTATAAAAAATTAATTTTACTAACACTTACTTTGCTATTCTCGTTAGGTTTAAGTGCACAAGAACTTGAGAAAAAGTGGCAATTAAGTTCATCAAAAACGGATTATTTAGAATTAAAAGAAGGCAGCTACGAACTAAAAATAAGTGCCGATAGTTTAACCCAAAAAGGAGATTATTTGGTTCAGGACAACTATTTATTTCTTTTTGAAAACGGCTCTGATGCTCCAACCAAACGATTTACAATTGCAACAAAATCTGATTCGCTATTAACTTTAAAATCAAAAGATAAAGCCTATTCGTTTTTCTCATCCAATAAAATAGAACCTGAACAAACCCAATCAAAACTAATTGCTAGTGAAGGTTTTACCGTTACAAGCTTATGGAAAGGAATTCTTGGAATGCTTTCACTTTTAGCCTTAGCTTTTGTATTTAGTGCCAATCGAAAAGCTATCAACTGGAAAACTGTTGGAATTGGAGTTTTGGCACAATTGATACTTGCAATTGGTGTTTTGAAAGTTACTTTTGTAAAAAATATATTTGAATTTGTAGGCGGATTATTTGTTAAAGTTTTAGATTTTACAAGAGCCGGAAGCGAATTTTTATTAGGCGGAATGATGAATGTTGATAATTTTGGATTCATCTTTTTGTTTCAAGTTCTACCAACCATTATTTTCTTTTCTGCTCTAACTTCTCTGTTATTCTATTTAGGAATAATTCAAATCGTTGTTAAAGGTTTAGCGATGCTTCTAACCAAAATTTTAGGCATTTCAGGTGCTGAAAGTTTATCGGTTGCAGGAAATATCTTTTTAGGTCAAACCGAAGCTCCGCTGATGATTAAAGCGTACTTGGAGAAAATGAATAAAAGTGAAATTCTTTTGGTTATGGTCGGAGGAATGGCCACTGTTGCCGGAGGAGTTTTAGCGGCTTACATTGGATTTTTAGGAGGAAATGATCCTGTTTTGCGATTGGAATTTGCCAAACATTTACTTGCGGCATCCGTTATGGCGGCACCCGGAGCTATTGTAGTATCAAAAATTTTATATCCTCAAACAGAATTAATTAACACAAATGTTGAAGTTTCAAAAGAAAAAATTGGGTCAAATATTCTTGATGCTATTGCAACCGGAACAACAGAAGGACTGAAATTAGCAGCCAATGTTGCAGCGATGTTGTTGGTTTTTATTGCTTTTATTGCGATGATTAATTATACTTTAAGTTGGATTGGAGGGTGGTCTGGTTTAAACGATGTAATTGCTGCAAACACACCTTATTCTAAATTTTCGTTAGAAACTATTTTAGGAATTGTCTTTGCTCCTTTAATGTGGTTAATTGGTGTTGCTAAAGAAGACGTAATGTTAATGGGACAACTACTTGGAATAAAACTAGCAGCCTCTGAATTTGTAGGGTATATTCAATTAGCTGAATTAAAAAATGTAGCTTCAACCATCCATTTTACGTATGACAAATCAGTTATTATGGCAACCTATATGTTATGTGGTTTTGCTAATTTTGCATCCATCGGAATACAAATTGGCGGCATTGGATCATTAGCACCGGGACAACGCAAAACACTTTCAGAATTTGGCTTAAAAGCGGTGATTGGAGGAAGTATTGCTTCTTTGCTATCAGCTACCATTGCGGGAATGATAATAGGATAAGATATGACACATCATTTTATATGCAATCATTGCAAATATGAAAATAAAGTTTCAATTAACGAAAGCGATAGAGGAACTTATCAAATGCAACATGGAGATTTTAAAGAAACAACTTGTTTCAATTGTTTAAGAAAAGAAAAAACACATATTAATGATGTTTATGGTAAAGTTTCCAGAAAAACGATAGTTACTGGTTTTATTATAGGATTGGTATTGACTATCATTTTACTTTTTACGCTACCGAATATTATAATAATATCAACTGCAATTATCAGTATACCAACAATCCTATTTGTTTATGAGAACAGCATTGTGAAAACTTTTAATAATTACAGAATAAGAAAAAAATGAAACAATACCACGATCTAGTAAAACACGTTCTAGAAAACGGATCGCAAAAAGGAGACAGAACCGGAACCGGAACAATCAGTGTTTTTGGTTATCAAATGCGTTTTGATCTAAGCGAAGGTTTTCCTATGGTTACCACCAAAAAATTACATTTAAAATCAATTATACACGAATTGCTTTGGTTCATCAAAGGCGAAACAAATATCAGTTATCTCAAAGAAAACGGTGTTAAGATTTGGGACGAATGGGCTGATGAAAACGGCGATTTAGGTCCGGTTTATGGTCATCAATGGCGAAACTGGAACAGCGAAGAAATTGATCAAATTACTGAATTAATTGAAACATTAAAGAAAAACCCAAACAGCAGAAGAATGTTGGTTTCCGCTTGGAATCCTTCAGTTTTACCCGATACTTCTAAATCATTTTCCGAAAATGTAGCCAATGGAAAAGCGGCACTTCCGCCCTGTCATGCTTTTTTTCAATTTTATGTAGCTGATGGAAAATTGAGTTGTCAATTGTATCAACGAAGTGCCGATATCTTTTTAGGCGTACCTTTTAATATTGCTTCATATGCATTATTCACGTTGATGATTGCTCAGGTTTGCGATTTACAACCAGGAGAATTCATTCACACTTTTGGTGATGCTCATATTTATAACAATCATATTGAACAATTGGAATTACAACTTTCGCGTGAGCCAAAACCTTTGCCAAAAATGATTTTAAATCCGGATATTAAATCCATTTTCGATTTCACTTTTGATGATTTTACGTTGGAAGGATATGATCCACATCCACATATTAAAGGAGTTGTGGCAATTTAATTTATTTCTATGAAGATCTTAATTTACTTTTTATTGTTTTCCATTTCATTAACTGGACAAGAAAAAAAAACTCAAAAATATTTTCCGTTTCATGATAATTGTACCAATAAAAGCAAGTATCGTGAATGCGAAAGAGAAATTTTTGAAAGAGAGATTTTAAATTTAATTACGCCTGAAATTCTAAAAGAAATTCTAATAAATTTAAAAAACAATAAAGCAGTTTTGACTCTTGCATTTGTTTATCAAAATAACAAACCAATAAGGGAAGATATTGATATAGATTTTTCAAATAATGACCTAAAAGAAAAACTTAAAAATTTTCTTTTACAATTAGAGCCTCTTCCAAAAAATGATTCAATTGATGACACACTAAAGGTTAGACATTATGAATTTGTTTTTATAACTAATAAATCTAAAAAAAATCTGTCAATTGCAACCGAGAGACAGTTGAAAGAAATGAATCACAAATCAGAACTCAAGTTTGGAACAAGTCCATATCCTTTTGAATGTCAAAATTCTAATGATTTAGATAATTGTGTGAATCAATTTATGAATAACCACATTATAAAAAATTTCAGGTATCCCGAAGAAGCTATAGACAGGGGCATTAGGGGAAAAGTAACTTGTAGATTCATAATCGATAGAAATGGTTACCTACAAATTGAAAAATTAGATGGACCGCATTTTTTATTAGAAAAAGAAGCGGAACGTATTTTGAGACGCTTACCAAAATTTCAGCATGGCACCATCAAAGGTATACCTGCAAAATTTTCTTATAATATACCAATTACATTCAAATTAGATTAAAAAAAAATCCGTTTGAAGAATCAAACGGATTAACTTTTCTTTAAAACAAAAATTATACTGCAACAACGCTATTCTCAGCCGCTGCAAAATCATTCCATTTGTAAGCATCCGCTTGGTCATCGTTTACGAATTCTCCATCAACTAAATAACGGAATTCGTATGAATTTGAAGCCGGTAAATCAAATGTAGCTTTGAAAGTTCCGTTTTTTAATTTTGCTAATTCTCCTTCAGCAGGATTCCAATTGTTAAAATCACCAACAACTGCAGCAGTTGTAGCTTCTTTTGCCTCGATTGAAAAAGTTACTTTACAAACCGGTTTCGTTTTTATAAATTGTTTCTTAAGTGCCATCTTATTTGTATTTAAATAGTTACGGCACAAAGTAACAAACAGAATGTTGAATTTCAAATAGTTAGATTCATTTTTATCATATTCGTATTTTAGCCAGCTAAAGTTCGCTATATTATTAATTTATAAGGAATTAAATTGCAATCTGAAAATAAGAAAACGTTTTCATGTTAAAATATCTTAATTTGGTGTTTCATCTTTTCAAAAAAAAGTATACCTTTAAATTCAAAATTTAAGCACAAAATGGAAAATCAACAGCACGAAAAATACGAATATGCAAGAAGAAGAATCAAACAAAAGAAGCGTTTGTATTTCCACTTCATTCTTTTCTTAATTGGTAGTTTATTCTTTTTATTAGTTGATAAAATTTATGACATACAACCTTTTGAAGGTTGGTATTTATGGGCAGTAACTTTGTGGTTTTTCTTTTTTATTTTACATTTTATCAAAGTTTATATTACCGACCGATTTATGAACAAAAATTGGGAGCGTGAACAAATTGATCGATTAGTAGCTTTACAAGATAAAAAAATAGAACAGCTGCAAAAAAAGATTGAGTCTGAGAATTCCAACACTACCGAATAATGATTACAATAATTGCAGCTGCGGCTGAAAATAGAGCTCTAGGAAAAGACAATGATTTAATTTGGCATTTGCCCGATGACTTTAAAAGATTTAAGCAGCTAACCACAGGACATTATATAATAATGGGAAGAAAAACTTTTGAAAGTTTTCCAAAACCATTACCAAACAGAACTCATGTTATAATTACAAGACAGAAAAACTACGACGCACCAAACTGCATTGTGGTGAGTAGTTTAAAAAAAGCAATAGCTCTTTGTCCATCAGATGAAAACTTGTTCATAATTGGTGGTGGCGAAATATACGCTCAATCTATGGATATTGCTCATAAAATTGAGTTAACCAGAGTGCATCATTCATTTGAAGCAGATACTTTTTTCCCTGAAATTCCGGAATCAGATTGGATTTTACACCATGAAGAATACCATCCAAAAGATGAGAAACATAAATTTGACTTTACTTATCAAACTTACCTAAAAAAAAACATCCCGTAAAGGGATGTTTTTAGAATCATTAAAGCTGTACTCAAAGCTATTCCAGCGTAAGTATCTGATAACTTAATATAAATATTACCACTGCCAAAAAAATTCCTGAAAAGAAAATGATGACATTAGCAAACTTTTGAGAATACATCTCAAAAAAACCTTTAATACCAAATACCACAAAGGTACTAAAGGCGTAAAAAACTAAAATTTCCAAAAACAAATTTAACCCTAAGAACGTATTAGGCACTTCAATTTCTGAAGTGTTTGCGAAAACATTGCTGTTGATACTTATAACTAAAACACAAGTAATTACCAGTGCCAAAAGCAACCACTTGATTTCTGTTTTAACTATTCTTGATAACATACTTTAATTATTTGATTCTTTTGTAAAATTGCTTAAATCAAATGAATACTACAATACCCATAATTAAGGATATTTTTTTATCCCTAATATTAAGGATATTTTGTTTAATGTTTTTTATAATAAAATAAACAATTATGATGAAATACAACTTGTTAAACTTATATAATAGATTATCTTTGTAAAAAAAATATCAGCATGTCTAAAAACGTGACTCCCTATAAAGATTCTTCATTAGGAAAAAAGGAACAAGTTGCTCAAATGTTCGACACCATTTCGGGTAACTATGATGGTTTAAATCGAGTAATTTCATTTGGAACAGATGTAAAATGGCGAAAAAAAGTATTAAATTTAGTTTCGCAAACTAATCCTGAAAACATTTTGGATATTGCTACAGGAACAGGCGATTTGGCCATTTTAATGACTGCTACAAACGCAAAGAAAATTGTAGGTCTTGATATTTCTGCAGGAATGTTAGAAGTTGGAAAAAAGAAAATAGAAAAAAAGAATTTATCAGATAAAATAGAAATGGTTTTAGGTGATTCTGAAAACATTCCTTTTGAAGACAACACCTTTGATGCTATAACGGTTGCTTTTGGTGTTAGAAACTTTGAAAATTTAGAGAAAGGTTTGGCTGAAATCAAAAGAGTTTTAAAGCCAAACGGTATTTTTGTTATTTTAGAAACTTCGGTTCCTAAAAAATTTCCATTCAAGCAAGGTTATAAATTGTATACAAAAAACATTCTTCCTCTGATTGGAAAACTTTTTTCAAGAGATAATTCTGCTTATGCTTATTTATCAGAATCTGCATCAGTTTTTCCTTATGGTGAAGCTTTAAACAATATTTTGCGTAATATTGGGTTTATAAATGTTGTTTCTGAACCACAAACGTTTGGTGTGGCAACAATATATAGTGCTTCTAAATAATCGTATGAAAAAAATAGTTTGTTTTATATTTCTATTTGCATTTTTAAATGGCCATTCTCAATTTAAGGGAATGTTTGCAAAAGACCCAATTACTAATCTGGAAAACTTTGATAAACAAAGAGTTCACTGGGGTTATTTTCTTGGTTTTAATTTTTATGATTTCAAATTTGACTATACTGAAGAAACTACAGACATCATAGTTGAAGGAACAACCGGCTTCAACGTTGGTCTTGTTGGAAACCTCCGACTTCACGAGTACATCGATTTGCGTTTTGAACCGGGATTATATTACACCCAAAGAAATTTGAAATATCCATTAATTGAAAATGAATTTGATGCTTTACGTGAAGTTAAATCTACTTATATTCACTTTCCTTTGTTGGTGAAATTTTCTTCTAAGAGAATTGGAAATTTCAGACCTTACATAGTTGGCGGTCTTTCTACCTCCTTAAATTTATCAAGTAATGCAAAAGCTCAAGATGACAATTTTAATAATCGATTCAGAGTAAACCAATGGACAACTAATTATGAAATGGGATTTGGTATTGATTTATATTTTGAATATTTTAAATTTTCTCCGTCTATACGAGGTGTATTTAGTTTCAATGATGAATTAATCAGAGATAACGACCCTAATAGTCCATGGACAGGAACTGTTGAATCGATGAAAACCCGCGGTGTTTTTATAAACTTTACTTTCCACTAATTTTTCGTTGCATTTCGCTTAACACTATAGCAGTAGCAGTAGCAACATTCAAACTTTCGGTTTTTTGAATTGTTCCAAATCGTGGAATTGTTATTTTATGTTGTACCAAGAACCCTATTTCTTCTGAAATTCCGTTGGCTTCATTACCCATAATTACAATTCCTTCTTTCGAAAAATCTTCTGAATAAATAGAATTTTCATCCATAAAAGTGCCATAAATTGGCAAACTTGTTGTTTTTAGCATTTTAGCTAAATCGCCATAAACAACAGTAACTCTGGAAACAGAACCCATTGTAGATTGTATTACTTTGGGATTATAAACATCAACGGTTGTTTCAGAGCAAAAAAGTTGTTCAATTCCAAACCAGTCACAAAGTCGAATGATTGTTCCGAGATTTCCGGGATCTCTAATGTCGTCTAAAGCCACAACCAATCCGGAATCAGAAAAAAGTTTTGTTTTTGGGATTTTAAAAACAGCCAAGCAATTATTTGGCGTGACCAAAGCACTGATTTTTTTTAATTCTTGTTCAGAAATTAAGATCGGATTCAACTCCTTATTATCAAATAAATTGGCATCAGTTGCATACAAATACAACAATTCAAATCCGGCTTCAATGAATTCAGAAATCACCTTAATGCCTTCAGCAATAAACATTTGGTGTTCAACTCTGAATTTTTTTTGTCTTAAACTTATTATTAACTTTATTTGGTTTTTACTAACCATAGAAAAGATGTACTTTTGACTAAAATTATCCCATTACTTGAAAAGTAGCGACACAAAAATAGTATTATTAATAGTAATTACGATATTAATTTATTCGTGTAACACTGTAAAAAGAGTTCCCGATGGAAAAAGCTTACTTGTAAACACTGAAATTATTGTTGATGGCAAAGCTTCAAATCAAGAAAGTGTCAATGAAATATTGATTCAAAAACCAAATTCCCGCATTTTAAAAATTCCTTTGAGCTTATTGGTTTATAATTTAGCCCAACCAAATCCAGACTCTGTTTTCAAAGCAAGATTTATTGAAGATTCGGTGAGGTTCAAACGCATAAAGAGATTAATCTCTGAAAAACAAGTTTATCGATTAGGAGAATCTTTTTTTTATCAAGGGTTTAATAATTTTCTAAAAAGCAGCGGAGAAGCTCCGGAAATTGTTGATGATGAAAAAACCAAAAAAAGCACACAACGTCTTTACAACTATTATTTCAATAACGGTTATTTTGACGTAGAGACTTCTTCAAAAACAGATAGCGTTGGCTTTAAAAGAGCCAAAACAACTTATGAAGTCTCACTTGGAAAACCTTATATTATAGATTCTATCAAAACTGCCATTTCCTCTCCTGATGTTGATTCGCTTTATCAAGTTGCAAAAAGTAATTCTGCAATAAAATCAGGAGAACAATTTAAAAGTGAAAATTTTAGTGAAGAGCGAAACCGCTTAACATCATTCTTCAGAAATCGTGGAGTATATCAATTTCAACAGAATTATATCAATTTTGATATCGATACTATTGGTACTGGAAAAAAACCCAACATCACTATTGAAATAACAGACTTCAATTACCGAAAAGGAGATACAATTGTAACTGTTCCTTTTGAAATATTTACAATTAGTGAAGTAAATATCTTTACCGACAGCCCTTCGTCAAAAAACAAAATAAAAGTAGCCGATAGCATTTCTTATAAAGGATTTAACTTATATAGTACCGATAAAATCAAATACAAACCAAAAGCCATAACTGATGCTGTTTTTATCACAAAAGGCAATGTTTATGCAGATTATCAAAACACACTTACTAACCGCTACTTAAGTAATTTGAAAGTTTTTAACTATCCTACAATCCAATATATTGAAGATGAACGTGATACTATTTCGAACAGTTTAATTGCTAATATATATTTGAACCCTAGAAAAAAATACAGTTTTTTAGCAGCGGTTGACTTTACACATTCTAACATTCAAGATTTTGGTATCAGTGGAAATACGTCATTAACCATTCGAAATGTTTTTAACGGTGCTGAAACTTTTGAATTTGCCGTAAAAGGAACTGTTGGTTCTTCACGAGATTTGGCCGGTTCTAACGACAATTTTTTTAATATTTCAGAAGTTGGAGTTGATGCAAAACTTAACTTTCCAAGAATATTTTTTCCATTCAATACTGATAAAATTATTCCAAAGAGCATGATTCCTTCTACCAATTTTGGTGTTGGTTTTGCAAAACAGAAAAACATTGGTTTAGATAAAGAAAACTTTACCAGTTCACTAACTTATAATTGGAATCCAAAGCGATTCAACACCGTAAGATTTGATTTGTTCAACATTCAATATGTAAAAAATCTAAGAATTGATCGCTATTTTGATGTTTATCGTTCTTCGTATAATGCCTTAAACACTATTGCCGAAGTTTACAGTAATCAGGTAAATCCTGACTATTTTGACCCAAATAATAATTTAATTATTGAATCAGGAACAAACGGATTTCTAAATGATGTTTTAGGACCGGACCCTTCAATAGTTACAACTAACGAGGACTTTCGATCTGTTAGAGGAATTGACGAGAGAAAAAAACGATTAACTGAAAACAATTTGATTGTTGCATCGAGTTATAGTTATACAAAATCAACAAAAACATCATTATTATTAAACAATTTCTACATTTTAAAAGCCAAAGTAGAATCAGCCGGAAATCTCCTGTCATTGTTATCAAGAACCATTAATGAGCCCTTAATTTCTGAAGGAAGTTCCACTTTTTTTGATGTTGAATATTCACAATACATTAAAACAGAATTTGAATTTATAAAACATTGGGATTTAAAAAGAAACCGTGTTTTTGCTACGCGAACGTTTGCCGGAGTAGCAATTCCATATGGAAATTCAAACAACATTCCGTTTTCACGAAGTTACTTTGCCGGAGGAACAAATGACAACCGAGCTTGGAGACCTTATAGTTTAGGTCCGGGAAGCAGTGGTGCTTTAAATGATTTTAATGAGGCCAATTTAAAATTAGCCTTAAATGCAGAATACAGATTCAAGCTTTTTGGCAATTTTAGAGGTGCCTTTTTTGCCGATTTGGGTAATATTTGGAACTTCCTAGACAATGTCACATTAGAAGGTGCAAAGTTTACGGGAATAGCTTCCCTTAAAGATATCGCTTTGGGAACAGGAATTGGAACTCGCTACGATTTCAGTTTTTTTGTTGTTCGTTTTGACCTAGGATTTAAAACTTATAATCCAGCAAACGAAGAAAACAGACGATGGATGAAAGATTTTAATTTTAAAAGTTCTGTGCTAAATATTGGTATAAATTATCCATTCTAAATTCAGATTTACTATTTTTGTAAGCTAACTAAAACATATATATATATGAGTCATACAATTAAACCAGGAGTTGCTACCGGTGATGATGTACAAGCAATCTTTAATTATGCTAAAGCTAAAGGTTTTGCATTACCTGCGGTAAATGTGATAGGTTCCAGCTCAATAAATGGCGTTTTGGAAACCGCTGCAAAATTAAATGCTCCTGTTATAATTCAATTTTCAAACGGAGGAGCAATTTATAATGCCGGAAAAGGGTTGTCAAATGACGGACAAAAAGCAGCAATCTTAGGCGGAATTGCCGGAGCAAAACATATTCATACTTTAGCAGAAGCATATGGTGCTACTGTTATTTTACATACTGACCATTGTGCTAAAAATTTATTGCCTTGGATTGATGGTTTGTTAGATGCCTCAGAAAAACATTTTGCCGAAACCGGAAAACCTTTATTTTCTTCGCACATGATTGATCTTTCCGAAGAACCAATTGAAGAAAATATCGAAATTTGTAAAGCTTATTTAGCTCGAATGAGCAAGATGGGAATGACTTTAGAAATTGAACTTGGCGTTACCGGTGGTGAAGAAGATGGTGTTGATAATTCTGATGTTGACAGTTCAAAATTGTATACGCAACCAGAAGAAGTAGCTTATGCTTATGAAGAATTAATGAAAGTAAGTCCAAAGTTTACAATTGCTGCGGCTTTTGGAAACGTTCACGGGGTTTACAAACCGGGTAATGTAAAATTGACACCGGTAATTTTAAAAAATTCTCAAGAATTTGTTCAAAATAAATTCAACACAATTTCAAATCCAATAGACTTTGTTTTTCACGGAGGTTCGGGTTCAACCTTAGAAGAAATCAGAGAAGCTATCTCTTATGGAGTAATCAAAATGAATATTGATACCGATTTACAATTTGCTTTTACAGAAGGAATTCGTGATTATATGACTTCAAAAATTGACTATTTAAAAACTCAAATTGGAAGTCCGGATGGCGATGATTCCCCAAACAAAAAGCATTATGATCCTAGAAAATGGATTCGTGAAGGTGAAATGACTTTCAATAAACGTTTAGAACAGGCATTTGCTGATTTGAACAATGTAAACACACTCTAAAAAAACGGAAAACCGACAACAGAAAACGGAATACTAATAACTAAACATATGGCTTGGTTTAAAAGAACAGAAAAAGGAATTCAAACGGCTACAGAAGATAAAAAAGATGTGCCAAAAGGATTGTGGTATAAATCTCCAACAGGAAAAATAGTTGATCAAGACGAATTAGCAAAAAATTTATGGGTAAGTCCTGAAGATGATTTTCATGTACGAATAGGAAGTGCTGAATATTTTAGTATTCTTTTTGATGATGGTTTTAAAGAATTGGATGCAAAAATGACATCTAAAGACCCTTTAAAATTTACAGATACCAAAAAATATTCGGATCGTTTAAAAGACGTGATGGAAAAAACAGGATTGAAAGATGCCGTAAGAACTGCCGTAGGAAAATCAAAAGGAAATGATTTAGTAGTTTGTTGTATGGATTTTGCTTTTATTGGCGGATCAATGGGAGCTGTAGTTGGAGAAAAAATAGCAAGAGGAATTGATTATTCAATAAAAAACAAAGTTCCTTTTATGATGATTTCAAAATCAGGTGGAGCCCGAATGATGGAAGCAGCTTATTCCTTAATGCAATTAGCAAAAACATCAGCTAAGCTAGCTCAATTGGCTGAAGCAGGAATTCCATACATTTCACTTTGTACAGATCCAACTACTGGAGGAACAACCGCTTCTTATGCGATGTTAGGTGATATAAATATCGGTGAACCCGGAGCTTTAATCGGTTTTGCCGGACCAAGAGTTGTAAAAGACACTACCGGAAAAGATTTGCCAGAAGGTTTTCAAACTTCTGAATTCTTATTAGAACACGGATTTTTAGATTTCATTACCCATAGAAAAGAATTGAAAGACAAAATAAATCTGTATATCGATTTAATTCTAAATCAAGACGTTAGATAAAAATAAAATCCCGATTGCTCGGGATTTTTTTTATATCTAAAAACTAATTATCATTACTACATTCCACTTCGGATTGCCTCCACCGGATCTAATTTAGATGCAGAAATAGCAGGAATGATTCCAGAAATCAACCCAATAAAACCAGCTAAACCTGTTCCTAAAATTATATTACCGGTACTTAAAACAAATTCAAAATCTAAAACTTTTGTTACAATAGCAGCAATTCCCCAAACCATCAAAAGACCAATTATTCCACCAATAACAGATAAAATAATGGCTTCAAACAAAAACTGGAACAAGATAAATCTATTTTTTGCTCCTAATGATTTTTGAATTCCAATTAAATTGGTTCTTTCCTTCACAGAAACAAACATAATATTGGCAATTCCAAAACCACCAACTAATAAAGAAAATCCAGCTATTAACCATCCTGCAATGTTTAATTGTGTAAAAATACCATCAATCAAATCAGTAAAACCAGATAGAACATTAATAAAAAAATTGTCAATATCGGTAACTTTCACGCCTCTGTATGTCCTCAATTTTTGAGTAATTTCACCTTTAAAAGCCTCCATATCGACTCCTTTTTCCGGCTTTATTAGTATAGCAGGAGTTATCATATCACTATTTTCACCATACAACCGTCTAATAAAATTCATAGGAATAAAAACTGCGTTGTCTCTACTATCTCCAAAAGTTGAAAACCCTTGTTTTTCTGTTACACCTATAACTGAGAATCGTTGTCCGTAAAGTCTAATTTTTTGACCAATAGCTTTATTTGAATCTACAAACAAACCTTCTGCAACGCCAAAACCTAAAATAATTACAGGAGTACCTGAGTTGGATTCTGATTCATTAAAAAAACGCCCTTGTCCAATTTTGATTCCGTCAATCCCTTCAAATTCATTGGTTGTAGGTGTAACTCTTACTTGACTAACAGTTTGATCTTCAAATTTGATATTTTCATTTCTGGTAAAAAGATTAAACGCCATTTTATCAACACCGTTTAATGATTTTTTTAAATACTCAAATTCATCGTAAGTAACATTGGGAAATTGCTCTCTTTTCCACTGTGGGATTTCAGTCGGTCCAAACGAAAAACGCATTAAGTAAACAGTGTTTTTATCTAAATCACTTAAATCTGCTTTCACTTTTCTGTCCAAAGAATCAACGGCTGCCAAAACAGCAATAATTGAAAAAATTCCAATAGTTACTCCCAAAAGCGATAAAAAAGTTCGGAGTTTGTTTGTTCGCAAAGCATTCATTGCAAAACTAAAACTCTCTTTAAGCAAACGTAAATATACCAACATGAGTTAAAATCAAATAAGATATCTTATTAGTAGAAAAAAAGGACAGAATGTTACAAAAAATATGAAAACTTCTAACGATATCAAAACAGATTGAAAGTTACAAAAAATTCTAAGAAAGTAATCCCGTAAACTTTTGAAAGTTAAACAGACAAATAGTACTTTTGCACCTTTAAATCTAACTACAACATGAACAACTCAAAAAACATTCAATCGGCTTTAATTTCAGTATTTGACAAAACGGGATTAGAGCCAATTGTACAACAACTACACCAACAAAATGTAACGCTTTATTCTACCGGAGGAACCGAAGATTTTATAAAAAATTTAGGCATTCCAGTTGTGGCTGTTGAAGATGTAACTTCTTATCCTTCTATTTTAGGAGGCCGTGTTAAAACATTGCATCCAAAAATTTTTGGAGGAATTTTAAACCGTCAAGATCATGAAGGTGATGTTCAACAAATGGAAGAATTTAATATTCCACAAATTGATTTAGTAATTGTTGATTTATATCCTTTTGAAAAAACTGTTGCCTCTGGTGCTTCTGAATCAGATATTATTGAGAAAATAGACATCGGCGGAATTTCGCTTATACGTGCTGCTGCAAAAAATTTCAAAGACACGGTAATTGTTGCTTCTGTAAATGAATATTCATATTTGTTAGATTTAATTGTTGCTCAAAATGGAACTACAACTTTGGAGCAGAGAAAATTATTAGCTACTAAAGCATTTCATGTTTCATCACATTATGACACAGCGATTTTTTCTTATTTTAATACTGATGAAACCATTTATAAACAAAGTATAGCTGATGGGCAAATACTAAGATATGGCGAAAACCCTCATCAAAAAGGGTATTTCTTTGGAGCTTTTGACCAAATGTTTACTAAAGTTCACGGTAAAGAACTTTCTTATAATAACCTTTTGGATGTTGATGCTGCTGTAAATTTAATTTTAGAATTCAAAAATAACAATCCCACTTTTGCAATTTTGAAACACAATAACGCTTGTGGATTAGCAACAAGAAGCACTATGAAAGACGCTTACTTAGCAGCTTTAGCCGGTGATCCAACTTCTGCTTTTGGCGGTGTTCTTATTGCCAATGGAACTATAGATAAAGCAACGGCAACTGAAATTAACCAATTATTTTGCGAAGTTGTGATTGCTCCAAGTTTTGATGCGGAAGCCATTTCAATTCTTCAAGAAAAGAAAAATAGGATTATTTTAGTCCTAAACGAAGTTGAATTACCTCAAAAACAAGTTAGAACTTGCTTGAACGGATTGTTAATTCAAGAAAGAAATGCAATTACAGATACTAAAGAAGGATTAAAAACCGTTACTACTCTTGAACCTACTAATCAAGAAATTGAAGACTTACTTTTTGCCTCAAAAATTTGTAAAAACACCAAATCTAATACGATTGTTTTAGCCAAAAACGGTCAGCTTATTGCTGCCGGAACCGGACAAACTTCTCGAGTTGATGCCTTAAAGCAAGCTATTGAAAAAGCAAATTCTTTTAATTTTGATTTGAAAGGAGCTGTAATGGCAAGCGATGCATTTTTTCCATTTCCTGATTGTGTAGAAATTGCTCATCATGCCGGAATTACAGCTGTAATTCAACCAGGTGGTTCAATTAAAGACGAATTAAGCATCACATATTGTAATGAAAATAATTTGAAAATGGTATTTACAGGAACACGTCATTTTAAACATTAATTTTTATACCTTTGTGTGTTATTTTTATAAACCTAATAAACCCTAAACAAACGTATGGGATTTTTTGATTTCATGACCGAGGATATCGCAATTGACCTTGGTACAGCAAACACATTAATTATTCATAATGATAAAGTTGTAATTGACAGTCCGTCGATTGTAGCCCGTGATCGAATTTCCGGAAAAATAATAGCCGTTGGAAAAGAAGCCAATTTGATGCAAGGAAAAACACACGAAAACATTAAGACTATTCGTCCCTTAAAAGATGGTGTAATTGCTGATTTTGACGCATCTGAAAAGATGATAAACATGTTTATCAAAAGCATTCCTGCTTTAAAGAAACGTTTGTTTACACCTGCTCTAAGAATGGTAGTTTGTATCCCTTCCGGAATTACTGAAGTGGAGATGCGAGCTGTAAAAGAATCTTGTGAGCGTGTAAATGGAAAAGAAGTTTACTTGATTCATGAACCAATGGCTGCGGCAATCGGTATTGGTATTGACATTATGCAACCAAAAGGAAACATGATTGTTGATATCGGTGGTGGAACAACAGAAATTGCCGTAATTGCTCTAGGAGGAATTGTTTGTGATAAATCTGTAAAAATTGCAGGTGACGTTTTCACCAATGACATTGTATACTATATGCGTACACAACACAACTTGTTTGTTGGAGAAAGTACCGCAGAAAAAATAAAAATTGAAATTGGTGCTGCTATCGAAGATTTAGAATCACCACCTAACGAAATGTCTGTTCAAGGAAGAGATTTATTGACCGGAAAACCAAAACAAGTTGATGTTTCCTATCGTGAAATTGCAAAAGCATTAGACAAATCTATTCAAAGAATTGAAGATGCCGTAATGGAAACTTTATCGCAAACACCACCGGAACTTGCCGCAGATATTTACAATACCGGAATTTATTTAGCAGGTGGAGGTTCCATGTTAAGAGGTTTGGACAAGCGAATTTCTCTAAAAACCGATTTACCTGTTTATATTGCTGAAGATCCTTTGCGAGCAGTTGTTAGAGGTACCGGAATTGCATTGAAAAACATCAATAAATATAGAAGCATCTTAATTAAGTAAGCTTTTCAACAAACGATTTTACCTTACATTTGAAGCGAATTACTCATGCAGCAAATTCTTAACTATATCATTAAAAACAGCATCCGAATGCTGTTTTTGCTGCTTTTAGGAATTTCGTTATTGCTTACAATTCAATCGCATTCGTATCACAGAAGTAAGGTTATTAATTCCGCAAATGGCATAACCGGTGGAGTTTATGAAAAAATTCATTCCTTTTATGAATTTATGAATCTGAAATCTGAAAACGAAGGTTTAGCGGCTGAAAATGCGTTGCTTAAAAGTTTACTCTACAATCAATCCGATAGTATAAACAAGTTTGATCAAGATCCGCTGAATATTGAAAATGATTACGTGGTGATTCAATCAAAAGTTATAAAGAATTCCTATTCTATTCACGAAAACTTTTTGACTATTAACACTGGAAGAGCCAAAGGCGTTAAACCATTCATGGGTGTGGTTAACAGCAAAGGAATCGTAGGAATCGTAGATATTACTTCAAAAAATTATGCCACCGTTGTTAGTGTTTTAAACACAAAATCAAAAATAAATGCCAAGATTAAAAAATCCAATCATTTTGGAACACTAACTTGGAATGGAAAAAACACCGGTTTTGTTCAATTGATTGATATTCCTCGATTGGCCTCTGTAAAAAGAGGAGATACTATTGTAACTGGAGCTCAATCTGTTTTTCCGGAAAATATTAGTATAGGAACCATTCATAAAATATATATCGATACAGAATCCAATTTATTCACTATGGATGTTAAACTTTTCAATGACATGACAAGTTTAGGCCATGTTTATGTTATTGAAAATAAAAACAGAGAAGAATTAGAAGAATTAGAAGCACAAATCAAAGATGAATAGTACTTTTTTGACCAACATATTTCGCTTTATTCTTTTGCTTGCAATTCAGGTTGTAATCTTTAATCATTTTGATTTTTTAAAGTACATTAATCCTTATCCTTACATTCTGTTTATCCTTTTATATCCTGTCAATGGAAATCGCTATGGTTTGTTACTTGCCAGTTTCTTTTTAGGTTTATTCATGGATATGTTTAGTGATTCAGGCGGTGTTCACGCCGCTGGTTGTGTTACTTTAGCCTATTTCCGACCTGCCTTTTTTAAATTCTCCTTCGGATTAAGTTATGAATACCAAACGGTTAGAATTAATGACAGACTAACTCCCGAACGATTTTCTTTTCTTTTAATTTCAGTATTGACACATCATTTAATTTTATTTTTATTAGAAATTTTTAGATTTTCATTTTTTTGGGATATTCTATTGCGAACTTTTTTAAGTAGTATTTTTACCTTAATTTTATGCATTAGTTTGATTTATTTGTTTAAACCTGTAAAAAAATGAGAAAACTTCTCCTTCCTTCACTTATAGTAGCCGCTACTTTATTGATTTTAGTGAAGCTTTTTTATTTACAGGTTGTTGACGATTCCTATAAATTGAAATCAGAAAATAATGCCATTAAGATTGTTTATGAATATCCGGAAAGGGGCTACATATATGACAGAAATGGCAAATTATTAGTAGCCAATCAACCTTCTTACGATTTGATGGTGATTCCAAGAGAGATTAAAAATCTGGATACATTAGAATTTTGCAAACTTTTAGATATCACAAAACAAGATTTTGATAGAATTTTAAAGAAAGCCATTAATCACAGTCCTCGATTGCCTTCTCCTTTTTTGACCCAATTAAACAGAAAAGATTTTGCCGCTTTTCAAGAAAAAATTGGAAAATTCAAAGGTTTTGAAATTCAAAAACGTTCACTTAGAGATTACCAAGTTGCCGTTGGAGCCAATATTTTTGGTTATATCACACAAGTAAACCAAGCAATCATTGACAACAATCCCTATTACAGAAGTGGTGATTTAATTGGAAAACAAGGAGTTGAACAAGAATATGAAGAATTGTTAAGAGGTCAAAAAGGGGTTAAATATTATCAACGTGATAAATTTAACCGAATAATTGGTCCTTATAAAAATGGGATTTATGACACTATTGCCAAACAAGGTGAAGACATAACGCTTTCTATTGATATTGAGCTTCAAAAATATGGTGAAGCTTTAATGGCAAACAAACGAGGAGGAATTGTAGCAATAGAACCCAAAACAGGTGAAATTTTAGCTTTAATTTCGGCTCCGTCATATGATCCGGCTCTTTTGGTTGGAAGGCAACGTTCAAGAAATTATACCAAACTTTATAATGACAGTATCGCAATGCCTTTATTTGACAGAGGTTTACTTGCAGAATATCCCCCTGGTTCGCCATTTAAAATTTTAACGGCTTTAATTGGTTTACAAGAAGAAGTAATTGATGAGCAGACAACTTTCTTTTGTCGTCGTGGCTTTAGTTATGGCAATCGATTTATGCGTTGCCATGATTCGGGCGGATTTAGCTTGAATGCAGGAATGTATAGTTCCTGCAACACTTATTTTGCCAATGTTTATAAAAAAACCATCGAAAAATATCCAAAACCTTCACAAGGTGTAGATGCTTGGAGTAGTCACTTAAAAAGTTTTGGTCTTGGTGACTACATGGGTTATGATTTGCCTCCAGGAAAAAGAGGAAAGGTCCCTACTACAAAATTATATGACAAATATTACAGTGCCGGTGGTTGGCGAAGTACAACAATTATTTCAAACGCAATCGGACAAGGTGAAATTTTAACCACTCCAATTCAGTTGTGCAATGTTATGGCAGCTGTTGCAAATCAGGGTTATTATTATACTCCTCATGTAATTAAGAAAATTCAACATTATGACATTGATGCAAAATTCACAACCAAACATCAAACAACAATTGATCAACAATATTTTCCTCCGGTGATAAATGGGCTTTTTGATGTTTATAACAAGGGAACTGCCTCAAGACTTCAAGTTGAAGGAATAGAAATTTGTGGAAAAACGGGAACTGCTGAAAATTTCACTAAAATTGACGGAAAAAGAGTGCAACTTACAGACCACTCCATATTTGTTGCTTTTGCACCAAAAGATGATCCAAAGATTGCTATTGCAGTATTTGTTGAAAACGGATATTGGGGTGCTCGAATTGCGGGACCGATTTCGAGTTTGATGATTGAAAAATATTTAAAAGGAACAATCACACGAACAGATCTTGAAAAGAGAATGTTTGAATCAAGTTTAGAAAAAGAATATGCCAAAGTTATAAGCGGCGAACCTTTTAGCATCAATAAATAATGAAGAATCAAAATGTAACAAGTAATCTTGACTGGATTTCTATATTAATTTATGGAGCATTGGTCATATTAGGTTGGATGAACATTTATTCATCTTCATTACCAATTGAAACAGTCAATTTTGATATATCTGCAATTTATGGAAGACAACTCTTGTTTATTGCACTGACCATTCCTTTGATAATAGTCATACTTTCTATTGATGCAAAGGTTTATGAAAAATTTGCCATTGTTTTTTATATAGTCGGTATACTTCTACTTATTGGATTATTTGTATTTGGTAAAACCGTAAAAGGACAAACAAACTGGTATGGGGTTGGAAATTTTAGTTTTCAACCTTCAGAATTTGTAAAAACCGCAACTTCCTTATTATTAGCAAAATACCTTAGTGATGCCTTAGTAATTTTAAAAAACACCAAACATCAACTCATTGCTTTTGCAATAATTGGTATTCCCATTTTATTGATTTTACTTCAACCCGATGCCGGAAGTGCGATGATTTTTATATCGTTAGTGTTGGTTTTGAACCGAGAGGATTTACCTGATTGGTACTTGTGGACAGGTTTCTTTGCTTTGTTGTTATTCTTTGGTTCTCTATTAATTGAACCTGAATATATCATAATAACTATTGTTGTTTTAATAATTATTCACTTTTTAAGAGCCAAACGAATTAATAGAAATCCACTTGCCTATTTAATGGTTTTTATAGTCTCGACAGCATTTGTTTTGTCGGTAGATTTTGTTTACGATAATGTATTGGAACCTCACCAAAAAGACAGAATCAATGTACTTTTTGATGATGGAGTAGATATGAAAAAAGAAGGTTATAATTTAAATCAGTCTATGATTGCCATCGGTTCAGGTGGTTGGATTGGAAAAGGCTTTCTTGAAGGAACACAAACCAAAGGGGGGTTTGTACCGGAACAACACACCGACTATATATTTACAACAGTTGGTGAAGAATGGGGCTTTGTTGGCTCAACTGTTGTTATACTTCTATTTGTTGCTTTGCTAATGAGATTACTTTATTTAGCAGAACATCAAAAAACAAAATTCAGTAGGGTTTATGGCTATTGTGTAGTTTCTATACTTTTTACCCATTTTTTTGTAAATATAGCCATGCTTATCAAGTTATTCCCAACAATTGGAGTTCCTCTCCCCTTCTTTTCATATGGTGGTTCAAGTTTGTGGGCATTTACTATCTTATTGTTTATCTTTTTAAAATTAGATGCTAACAAAGTAAATGAATGGTAGTTAATTAAAACTCCATTTTTTATAATCTACCGAATTTTCCAACTCATTTTCAATAGAATCAGGTAATTGATAGAAAAAATCAATTCCGGTTCTTTGCTCTAATTCTTTTACAGAAACAACAAACTCATAAAGCGGTCGATTGCTTTCTTGATGCGGCACTAAAAAAGCAATCATTTTTGGTTTTTCACCTGAAGTATTTAATAAAACTTTATAAAAATAATTAGGCACTGCAACTTTCTCTTTTCCAATCGTTGGCAAATTATCTTCTAAAACACTTCCTGTGATGACATATAGTCCATCATATTTTTGAGCCCAATAGCGAACTTTTTGTTCCAATCTATTCCAAATGCCGTTATTAAAATCAGGTAATTGCGGCGTGACATTTGATGTATAAAAAGTAGCATCAAAAGCTTCTTTGGAAAATTTCATATCCCCGGCCGGAACTAAATGACCTCTATCATAACCTGAATTTTTATAATTTCGCCAATCTGCTGAACGGGTTGTTACTTTTGGATCTTCAATAAAAAATGGGCGTTTAAAATTTGAATTACTAAGGTTGTTTCTTTTTAGTTCATAAGCTACCCATTCTGCCTGTTCGTGTTTTTCGGAATAGGATAAAGTATAATCCGTGTGAAATATAATTTGATTGGTTGTGGAAGTTGGATGATAATCAAATTCATCAGGATTGAAAGTGTATGAAACTGTTTCAGTTGAAACAGCAGTTTTTAAATCTGCTTCCTTTTTACATGAAACCAAAAGGATTATTAAAAGTGAATATTTTACAATTTTAACAATATTATACATACGGCACAATTTTTGTATCTTTGTAAAGATATTCATTAATTTATAAAATAAAAACCTTTTCTATTATGAAAAATATTTTACTCACCCTTGCATTTCTATTATCAATCAGCTATTCTTCCGTTGCTCAAGTTAATGAAAGACCTGTAAAAGATACATTAGCACTACCCGTTACAGCAGCTGAAATTGCAAAAAAACAAAAAGAAGCTCAACAGGCACAAAAAGAAGCTCAGCAAGTGCAGAAAGAAGCTCAAAAACAACAAAAAGCTACTGAAAAAGTTCAAAAAGAACAAGAAAAAAGACAAAAGCAAAATGAAAAAATTGCACGTCAAAATGAAAAGCGACAAAAACAACTAGAAAGAGATCAGAAGAGATTTCAAAAGCAACAAGATGCTATAGCTAAATCAGAGAAGAACTTACAAAAAACGCAAAGTAGAATTGCTAAAGAAGAAAAATCTTTAGCGAAGAACAGAGAAAAACTTATTAGAGATCAAGAAAAAGGAAAACTTTCTCCAATCAAAATTGAGAAAGAAAATAACCGGATTGAGAAACAAAAAGAAAAAATAAAAAAGTTAGAACAACAAGCAGAAAAAGATCAAAAAAAATTATCTAAAAGCAGAAATTAATTTTACTACAGAAAGGATTTACATAATGTAAATCCTTTCTTTATTTAACATCCATAGCATCTCGCAAGGCATTACCTGTGAGCATAAAAGCTAAAGTTATAAACATGATAGCCATTCCCGGAATTAAAGCCAAATAGGGTTTGCCTAAGATGATATAACTGTAATGATCTTTTATCATTCCTCCCCAACTAGGAATTGGCGGTTGAGCACCTAACCCCAAAAAACTCAATCCACTTTCCACCAAAATAGCAGAAGCGAAATTGGCAGCTGAAATTACAATAACAGGTGCCATAATATTGGGTAAAATATGATTTATAATAATTCTAACGTTGGAAAAACCTAAAGCTCTTGCTGCGGTTACATATTGCATTTCTTTCACGCTTATAATTTGACCTCTAACAACACGGGCTACTTCAACCCACATTGTTAAACCAACAGCGACAAACACTTGCCAAAATCCTTTTCCTAAGGCTAATGTGATTGCAATTACCAACAAAAGTGTGGGGATGGACCAAATTACATTGACCAACCACATCACAGCAGCATCAACTTTTCCGCCATAAAAACCTCCAAGTGAACCAAAAAACAAACCTACAAGTACAGAAATCAAAACAGCAACAAAACCAATGGAAATTGAAACTCGTGACCCTACCAACATTCTACTCAACAAGTCTCTTCCGTATTTATCTGTTCCTAAATAAAACTTTTTATCTTTTATTAACTCTTTTTCAACCTCTTTAAAAGAGGAATAGCCATAAAACTTATCTAATGTAATTTCTTTTTCTATTAGAATAGATTCGTCTTCATTATATTCTACATAGTGTAGCACATCATTTTTAATCGCGTATGATTTTATTGGAATTTCCGTTATTTGATTTGTGCTTCCTAAAAAATAAGATTTAAAAGTTTTTGGAGATAAAAATTCATTAGGAACAGTTAACATTTTAACTTCAAAACCAGGAGATTGTGAATGTATTGACAAATGCATTTGGTTAGCATTCTCCGTATTATCGGGTGAAAAAACATAAGCAAAGAGTGCTAAAAAAACCATTAAAACTATGTAGCCCAAACTAAAAACACCCCAAAAATTTTGTTTAAATTTTTGGAGTGCAATAGCAGTTAATGATTTATTTTCCAGACTCATTCGTAAATTATGACTTTACGAGTTTTTCTTTTTTCTTCAAATTTACATCACCTTTAATAACTGGTTTTGTTTGCAAATCATCTAAAATATTCAAAGCTTCTTCAACATAAATATCTTTTGATAAATTCTCAAACCAACGCTCTCTTTTTTCTTTGAATGATTCATCTTTATTCATCAACGCTGTATCATCTTTAATTGGTTTGAACACCAAATTATTTGTATAATCTGAAATGATTTTGAACTCTTTACTTTTTTCTTCCAGCTCAACTTGTTCTTTTTGAAAATTTTCCAACTTTAAATTATAAACTGATGCATCTCTGCGTTCTTTTGTCCATTGAGCACTTCTATCGATAAGTTGAAAATGTTCATTGTTAGCCAATCGACTTTTACTGTTATCAATTGCTTTATCAAAATTCACTTGTTTGTTCCAAGTAGTATAAACAGCCGGATCAATTTTTGTCCATGGCATAGCATTATCCAAATCGCGTTCACCAATATTAATATGTGAATACCTGTCCGGTAGCACAATATCGCTGGAAACCCCTTCTAATTGAGTTGAACCACCATTAATTCTATAAAATTTTTGAGTTGTAGTTTTTAAAGCTCCCAAATCACCGACAGCATTTCCTCTGACAAATTGATTCAAGTCGATTACATTTTGAACCGTACCTTTTCCATAAGTTTGCTTACTTCCAATAACCACTCCTCTTTTGTAATCTTGTATTGCTGCTGCTAAAATTTCTGAGGCTGAAGCCGAAAAATTGTTCACTAAAACTACCAAAGGACCATCCCATTGTACTCTAGAATCTCTATCATATAAAACTTCTTTCTTGGTTCCGGCTGATTTTATTTGAACAACAGGACCTTGCTCAATGAATAAACCGGTTATGTCAACAACTGTTTTCAGAGATCCACCTCCATTATCACGAACATCCATGATAATTCCTTGAATTCCTTCTTCCTTTAATCGTTCCACTTCGATAGCTACATCTTTTGCAGCATCTCTACTATCTTTGTTTTCAAAATCAATATAAAATTTAGGCAAGTTAATGATGCCGTATTTCACACCATTTCTTTCAATAATACTAGATTTTGCATATGTTTCTTCTGTTTCAACAGTGTCTCTGATTAATGAAATAACACTTATTGTTCCGTCTACTTTCTTAACGGTCAATTTAACTTCTGTTCCTTTTGGTCCTTTGATTTTTTTGACAATATTATCTAATCGCATTCCAACCACATCCAAAGGTTCTTCGTTAGCTTGAGCAACTTTCAAAATGATATCGCCGGGTTCTAATTCTTTTCCTCTCCAAGCCGGACCTCCTGAAATTAATTCTGTAATTTCTGTAAAATCATTTTTCTTTTGTAGACGAGCACCAATTCCTTCAAATTTTCCACTCATGCTAACATCAAAACGTTCTTTATCATCAGGAGCCATATAGTTTGTATGTGGGTCAAATCGAGATGAAATAGCGTTGATGTAAACAGAAAACCAATCATTTCTATCTAAATCTTTTATAAAACTAAAATAATCGTTTAATGAATTCAATGTACTTTCTCTAGTTTCCTTTTCTAAATCTTGAAAACTTTTTACCACATGTTCTGCATCATTTTTTTTCTTGTCCTCTTCTAGTTTAAGTTTTTCGGCCATTGAGGATATAGTAGAAAGCTTGATTTGCTTTCTCCAACGTTCTTTTAATTCTTTAGTGTTTTTTGCATAAGGAAGCTTTTCATAATCCGTATCAATTTCTTCATCAACTGTATAATCAATAGGTTTACTCAAAATCTCTTTAAAAAATTTAGTGCTTTCCTCCATTCTTTTTACATAGGTAGTATAGGTCAAATCAAAAAAAGTAAGTTCTTTATTTTTAATTTGATCATCGATTTCAAGTTCATATACAGCAAAAGCGTCAATATCCGATTGTAAAAAAAATCGTTTTGAAGGGTCTAATGCCATCACATAATCCTTATAAATTCCTTTCGACAAATCATCATCAATTGCAACCGGATCATAATGACCTCGTTCTATTACGAACGTTAATAATTCAATTAATAATTTATCTTTTTCCGGATCATTTTTTGGTGTTGATTTAAAATCAGACACGGTAAATGCAACAAGCGAAACTGATATTGCTATTACCAACAATAGGGATTTAAAATTCTTTTTCATAAAATCAATTATATTATCCATTAGGGTATGTACAAGTTTATTAAAAATTGTGCCATTTGTGTAAATAAACAAAAAAATAGTTTGTTTTATTCAACTTTCAAACAAAGTTATAAAATTGAACCCATAGAAAACCTTAATTTTCGTTAATTTTGTGACTTTAGAACATCTAAAAAAATAAAAAGACCTATTTTTATTCGCGTCAAACTATTTGATAAAACCATGACCAAAAAAAAGCCTTTAATTTTAGTTACCAACGATGACGGGATTTCAGCTCCGGGAATCAGAGCCTTAATTAGTGTTATGAAAGAAATCGGAACCGTTGTAGTGGTGGCACCTGATAGTCCTCAAAGTGCAATGGGTCATGCCATAACCATTAACAGCACGTTATTCATCAATAAAATAAACATTGATAATGATGTGGAACAAGAATACAGTTGTTCGGGTACTCCTGTAGATTGTGTCAAACTAGCCGTAAATGAAATTCTAAAACAAAAGCCTGATTTGTGTGTTTCGGGAATAAATCACGGTTCAAACTCTTCTATAAATGTAATCTATTCAGGAACCATGAGTGCCGCTGTTGAAGCCGGAATTGAAGGAATTCCCGCAATTGGTTTTTCACTTTTGGATTATGATTGGAATGCAGATTTTGATGCCATTAAGCGTTTTGTTCGAAAAATAACGTTGGAAGTTTTAGAAAACGGCCTTCCGGAAGGCGTAATTTTGAATGTGAATTTTCCGAAATTAAAAGAATCGGAAATAAAAGGCATTAAAGTTTGCAGACAAGCTAAAGCCTTTTGGATGGAAAAATTTGACAAAAGAAAAACCCCTCAAGGAAAAGATTATTATTGGTTAACCGGTGAATTTATTAATCAAGACAAAGGAGAAGACACCGACGAATGGGCTTTAGAAAACGGTTATATTTCTGTAGTTCCCGTTCAATTTGATTTAACGGCCCATCATGCCATTCAAAAACTAAACACATATAAATTCAATCACTAATGAAAAAAATAGATATACTCATTGGATTCATTCTAGGAAATATAGGTGCTGCAACAGGAGTTTTTTTGTTTATTTCCCTTTTTACAGATTTCGAATTCGCAGATGGATTACTGGCTTTAAAAGCTCAAAATTCATTAGGAAAGTTAATTGCTCTTGGAGCTGTTATCAATATAGTATTGTTTTTCATCCTATTAAAATTCAATAAAGAAATGATGGCTCGGGGAGTAGTTTTAGCAACGATTGCCCTAACCATTGTCACAATAGTTCTTTAAAATGAAATATTACATTATAGCCGGAGAAGCCTCCGGCGATTTGCATGGTTCAAATTTAATGAAAGAGTTGCTGAATTGCGACCCAAATGCTACTATCCGTTTTTGGGGTGGCAATCTGATGCAATCAGTTGGCGGAACTTTGGTCAAACATTACAAAGAACTAGCTTTTATGGGTTTTGCTGAAGTGCTTTTTAATTTAAAAACGATTTTAAAAAATATTGATTTTTGTAAAAAAGATATCGAAGCTTTTCAACCCGATGCTTTAATTTTTATAGATTATCCCGGGTTCAATATGCGAATTGCAAAATGGGCAAAGCAAAAAAACATCCCGACTCATTATTATATAGCTCCACAAATTTGGGCATGGAAAGAAAATAGAATTCAAGCCATTAAAAGAGATTTTGACAAACTCTATGTAATTCTTCCGTTTGAAAAAGATTTTTTTGAAAAAAAACACAATTTTCCGGTTGAATTTGTGGGTCATCCTTTGCTAGATGCCATAAATAATCATCCAACGGTTGAGGAAGAAAAATTCAGAACTGAAAATAATTTGGACAATAGACCTATTGTTGCACTTTTACCCGGAAGCAGAAAGCAGGAAATTAAAAAAATGCTTGATGTAATGACATCTATTGCAAAAGATTTTAAAAATTTTCAATTTGTCATTGCAGGTGCTCCTTCTATTGATTTTGGTTTTTATAAAGATTTCATAACTTTGGAAAACATTAAATTTGTTTCCAATAAAACGTATGATCTTTTGAGTATAGCTCAATCGGCGTTGGTTACTTCGGGAACTGCAACTTTGGAAACTGCTCTTTTTAAAGTACCGGAAGTGGTTTGCTATAAAGGAAATTGGATTTCTTATCAAATTGCAAAACGCATCATTACTTTAAAATACATTTCTTTGGTAAACCTTATAATGGACAAAGAAGTTGTTAAGGAACTTATTCAAAGTGATTGCAACACCAACAAATTGAAAAAAGAATTATTGAAAATAAACGAGCCGGAAAACCGTTCTCTTTTGTTAAAAGAATATGAATTATTACAAACAAAACTCGGCGGAATTGGAGCCAGTAAAAAAGTTGCCCAACTCATTGTTGCGGACACAAAAAAAATAGATTAAAAATGAAATTTTTAAAATTCAGCATCGTAGTGATTTTATCAACAGTAGTTTTTTCGTGTAAAACTTCTTCTTCGGGAATAGTTACATCAAAAGAAGAAGCACAAAAAAAAGGCATTTATACTAACAAAAAAACTACAACTACCACAACAAAAACTGTTAGACCAAATTCAGAAACCAACACAAAACCAACTCGTAAATATAAAATTAACGACGAAGAAGATAGCGACTATACTGTTGATAAAGAAAACACACCCTATTTAGTAAAACAATTAATTCATGCCGCAAGTGAATATGAAGGCGTAAAATATAGAGGTGGCGGCACCACAAAACAAGGCATGGATTGTTCCGGATTAGTTAGTACTGTTTTTAAAACCTATGATATTTCGCTTCCAAGATCATCATTTGAAATGGCAAAGGTGGGAAAAAAAATAAGTCAAAAAGAAGTGCAAAAAGGCGACTTAATATTTTTTAAAACCAATGGCAGAAATGTAATTAATCACGTTGGTTTAGTCACAGAAATCAAAGATGATGAAATAATATTTATTCATGCTTCAGTTCAAAGAGGCGTGATATTTTCATCTACCAAAGAACCTTATTATAAGAAAAATTTCGCACAAATAAACAGAGTTTTGTAAGAAATTAATTTTTTTATTTATAAGAGTTTTATTACCTTCGTTTTCGATGAAGGTTTTAAAATTTCCAATTATAGCCATCACTATATGTTTCATGTTGGGAATAACTGTAGGAAACCTCTACAAACCCAACCCGGATTCTCTATATCTATTACTTACCCTACAACTTTTATCACTTTTTACCGCTTTTGTTTTGGTGAATAAGTCCCAAAAAGCAAAACTACTTTTTGGACTATTTCTATACTTTTTGAGCTTTTCTTCCGGAATTTTTGTTTTTGTTTCGCATTACCAACCCAATCATAAAAACCATTACAGCAACTGGATTCTAGCAGGAGAAAAAGTAATTCTGACCGGCGTTATTTCTGAAGAATTAAAAGCCAATCCCTATTCACATAAATACTATTTAGAGGTTACACAAATCAACAATCAAGAACTCAAGGGAAAACTCTTAGTTAACTTTTCAAAGAAAAATGAAGAAAGTCTTCCCGAAGTTGGCACTGTTATTTTGGCAAAATGTGCCATTAAAGAATTAATCAAACCTAATAATCCAAATCAATTTGATTATGCTGATTATTTGGAAAAGCGAAATGTTTTTCATCAAATTTATTTAGAAAACAAAAATTTCCGTTATCTAAAAACGGATAAAAACACCAACTATTTTTTGCAAAAAACCAGAGAATCAATAAGTAAAGATATTGCTAAAAACAACATCCCTACAGAGCGATTGCATATAATTCAAGCCCTTTTATTAGGACAACGACAAGATATTAATAGTGAATTGTTGCAAAAATATTCGAAAGCCGGTGCTATTCATATTTTGGCTATTTCAGGTTTACATATTGGCATATTGTTGTTCTTTTTTAAAACTGTACTCTCGCCTTTACGAAGAATTAAACATGGGGCAGTAGTCCAACTGATTATTTTAATTAGCCTTTTATGGTTATTTGCTATTCTTTCAGGATTATCGCCTTCAGTAGTTCGAGCCGTAACAATGTTTAGTTTTGTCGGGATTGGAATTTATTTACAAAGAGCTACAAACATTTTTAACACTATAGCAGTTTCCATTCTACTGTTATTACTTTTCAAACCTAATTTTTTATTTGAAGTTGGTTTTCAATTGAGTTATTCCGCAGTAATTGCCATTGTATGGATTCAACCCTTATTCACTAAATTTTGGCGTCCAAAAAATAAAATCTTGAATTATTTTTATGAAATTATAACTGTTTCTATCGCGGCACAAGTTGGTGTTCTGCCATTAAGTATTTATTATTTTCATCAATTTCCGGGGTTATTCTTTATGACCAATTTAATCATAATTCCACTTTTAACAGTCATTTTGGTAATTGGGATTCTGGTTGTAATAACTAATGCTATTGGAGTTTCATTTCTTCCTTTTAGTTACATTTTATCGGAATCCATTGGTTTTATGAATTACTATGTTAACTGGATTGCTTCTTTTGAAAAGTTTATATTTTCTGATATTTCATTCAATAGACTGCTTCTAATTACTTTATATGCATTATTGATTGGCATTATAATTTTATTGAAAAAACCCAACTACTTAAAACTCCAATTTGTATTAATCTTGATATTTAGTTATCAACTAGCCTATTTTGGTAGCATTTATTCTAACTACAAAACGGACGAAGCGGTGCTTTTTCATTATCCAAAAAAAACAATAATCGCTCTTAAGGAAAATAATAAAATCACTATTTATACAAACGACACCTTGATTGAAAACAATTATGTGGTAAAAAATTATCTACAAGGTAACTTTGGAGAAATTAATACGGTTGAAAAAGTACCAAACGCAATACAACTATTCGATAAAAAATTATTAATTATAGACGAGAATGCAATTTATAAAGTGCCGGAAAAAGTGGAACTAATTCTTTTGACACAATCTCCAAAAATTAATTTAGAACGACTTATCGATTACCATCAACCCAAGCTAATTATTGCTAACGGAAGTAATTATTTAAGCACCATAGAACAATGGAAAAAAACTTGTTTGAAAAAAAACATCCCTTTTCATATAACTAATGAAAAGGGATATTTGAGAATTTATTAATTTCTTTATTTTCCGATGAAAGTTGCAGCACTTTCAATCCATTTATCAGGACCACCGGCAACATAACCGGTTTTTCCTAATTGCTGTAAATTAATCGATTTGTCTTTCTTTTTTTCAGGATTTACAAACCATACCGAAGGATAACCTCTCACTTGAAAAATGGCTTGAAGTTCGTTATTTTGTGCTTCTAATTTTGGATCTAATTTCGTTTTTCTCGGAAAATCAAGTTCCACTAAAACTACTTTCTTTTTAGCCCATTCTGCAAACTCAGGTTTTTTAAACACTTCATTTTGAAGTCTGATACACCATCCGCACCAATCACTTCCGGTGAAGAACAGTAGTAAAGGTTTTTTTTCTTTAACAGAAATTTCGATTGCTTTATTAATGTCAGTGTGCCAAGTTAATTCTTGAGCTGAAGCGAATTGAAAGGTCATAAATAAGACCGCGATTAAAATTGTTTTTTTCATTTTAATTAGTGCCGTTTAGTTCAGATAATAATTGTTCAGGTTGATAATAGCCAACGATAACTTTTGCAATTTCGCCGGTTTTATCTAAAACATACATTGAAGGATAACCTTCTACTTTTAAAAATCCGGTAAATTCATGCATGCTGTTTCTACCTTTTCGGTTGGCATCATACCCGGGATTTGAAAATTTTCTTCCTTTATAATTTAAAGTAGTATTTCCTTCGCCATTAAATTTCACAGCATAATAATTGGCATTGATATACTCTGAAACTTCTTTGGTTTGAAATGTATTTTTATCCAACATTTTGCATGGTCCACACCAATCGGTATAAACATCCATAAAAATTGGTTTCGGATTCTCTTTTTGAAGAGCTATTGCTTCATCAAAAGACATCCATTTAATTTCCTGAGCCTGAACAAAAGAAAACGATATAA
Source organism: Flavobacterium orientale (assembly GCF_014638005.1). GTDB lineage: Bacteria > Bacteroidota > Bacteroidia > Flavobacteriales > Flavobacteriaceae > Flavobacterium > Flavobacterium orientale. The sequence continues at coordinate 382,457 of NZ_BMFG01000002.1, read as the reverse complement.
AGGCAAGTAGTAAGAGTATTTTTTTCATAATTAAAATTTTAATTCATTTTTCAAAAATGATGCCGAAAATTAGCGAACACCGTGCATTAGTTTTTTGATGATTGGATTTAATGCTGATATTAAAATTCCCATTCCAATCGGAACAATTGTAAAAATAAGGAAAAATGTGCTTAATGAATATTCATTGGATATTTTTTCAATCATTCCTCCCATTGATCCGGCTAATTTGTTGCCCATTGCAATGAAAAGATAGTAAATACCAAACATTACTCCTATCCATTTTGCAGGAACCAATTTACTTACATACGACAATCCAACAGGTGATAAACAAAGCTCTCCTAAGGTGTGGAATAAATAGGCTAAGATTAACCAAACCATACTTACTCGTACAAAATCTTCTCCCGACACGATGGATTGAGCTCCAAAAGCTAAAAATCCGAATCCTAAACCTAGAAGAATTAATCCTACTCCAAATTTAACTGCACCGGGCAAATTGTATTTACTTTCCCATAATTTTGAGAACATAGGAGCAAAAATAATTATAAATAATGAATTTAAGATTCCGAACCATGTTGCAGGAACTTCTGTTTCAGTAGCTGTAAATTCTCGGTTTACTTTCCAAATTACAATTCCCCAAATGATTAAAAAACTCAAAGAAAGAATAATATTTCCTAGAGAATATTTTGCGAAAGTTTTAGAAAACAATTTAGCCAACACATAAGTGATAATTCCTAGTGGTAAAATAGTCAAAATTGCATCAATAATTTTAAATGAAAAACCTGCATTTCCTTCTAAAATTCGTTGTGTATATTTTTCTGCAAAAATAGTCATCGAACCACCGGCTTGTTCAAAAGCAGCCCAAAAGAAAACGGTAAAAATTGAAAAAATGAAAACCACAATCATTCTATCTCTGATAATATTTGACGGTGTGTGATCAACTTCATCAGTTTTGATTAGGCTTTTGTTTGTTGGAGAAAGTCCAACTTGACCAAAAATATTTTGTGTAAAATAGAATTGTAGCATTCCAAAGAACATAAAAATTCCAGCTAATCCGAAACCTAAGCTCCAAGAAACTTTTTCACCAATATAACCACAAAGCATAATTCCTAAAAAGGCACCGGCATTTACTCCCATGTAAAAAATAGAATAAGCACCGTCTTTCTTTTCTGGGTGATCTTTGTATAAATGGCTAATCATAGAAGTCATATTTGGTTTAAAAAGACCATTTCCAATGATCAAACACCCTAAACCAACATATAAAAAGAACTCTGTTTCAAGTGCCATTGATGCGTGACCTAAGGTCATAATAAATGCTCCAATAATTACAGCCCAACGATAACCCAATAATTTATCTGCCAACAAACCTCCTAGAACCGGTGTTAGATAAACTCCCATTGTGTAAGTTCCGTATAATGCCATTGCTCTTTCGGTAGTCCATTCCCAACCCCCTTTATCAAATGTTGAGATTAAGAAAATCACCAAAATGGCACGCATTCCATAATAGGAAAAACGTTCCCACATTTCGGTGAAAAAGAGAACAAACAATCCTGCAGGATGTCCGAGAACTTGGTCTTTGAAGAAGTCGTTAGAGGTTGAAGTATTCATAAGTAAATTATAATTATTTAATTCCGTGCATTAATTTCTTTAATAATGGTGAAAGTACTAACAAAACACCTCCAAAAATTAATCCTACCCAGAATAATTTTGAGAATAAATCGGTATAACTTGTTAATGCTAAAGTAACATCTGTAACTTGACCTCCTTCTGTATCAATTTTGGCTAAATTGGCCAATACAGCTGCGATAAATTCTGAACTAGCTGTAGCTAAAAACCAAACGCCCATCATGAAACCAACTATTTTTTGTGGAGCTAATTTTGTAACAGATGAAAGACCAACAGGAGACAAGCAAAGTTCTCCCATTGTATGAAGAAAATAGGCTAATACCAACCAAATCATAGCGATTTTAGCACCATCTGCAGTTACATTTGCTCCTATAACTAACATTCCAAATCCCAATCCAACTAAGATTATTGCAAAGGCAAATTTTACAGGTGTATTTGGATTATATTTTCCTAATTTCACCCACAAACTTGCAACTACTGGAGCAAAAAGAATAATAAATAATGCATTCAAACTCAAGAACCATGGTCCCGGAATAGTCCATCCAAAAAAATCACGGTCTAAAACTCGGTCAGCATATAAATTCATTGAAGTATAAGCTTGTTCAAACAAAGCCCAAAAAACCACTGAGAAAATAATCAAAACAGTCAAAGCCAACAATCGTTCACGAATAATTTTTTCTTCTTTAATACTGTAAAAGATAATCATTAATAGAGCAATTGCTCCTGTTATACGCAACATCCAATCTACTACAGTATGGCGTTGCACCATTTGAGCAATAATAAATAAACTGGCAATTGATAAAATGTAAATCAACCATTCAACTGAAATTCCGGCAAAAACTTTCTTTTTCAAAATTTCAGGATTTTTAGGTTCAGCCTTACCCATCAAATATTTCTGACCATAAATAAAGGTGATTAATCCTAAAATCATTCCAATTCCGGCAGCTCCAAAACCATAACCCCAACCGTAATTTTCTCCTAACCAACCACATAGTAAAGTGGCCACAAAAGATCCTAAATTGATTCCCATGTAGAAAATGGTAAAACCGGAGTCTCTTCTAATATCTTCTTTTTCATAAAGTGCACCAACTATAGAAGAAATGTTTGCTTTCAAAAATCCAACTCCTAAAATAATTAATGATAGCGAAAAGAAAAAAGCTTGCAAGGCAAACTTATCCTGAACCACTTCACCATTTTCGGCTAAAAAGGCTTGATGCCCTTCATAAGCTAGCCCAAGATGTCCAAGCACTAATAAAACACCTCCAAAAATTACTGCTTTTCTAAATCCTAAATATTTATCAGCTAAATAGCCCCCCACAACCGGAAGTGCATAAACCATAGCAGCATATCCTCCAACTATAAAATTTCCAGCTTCATCTGAAAATAAATGATATTTTACTAAATAATAAATTAGCAAAGCTTTCATTCCATAAAAAGAAAATCGTTCCCACATTTCAGTGAGGAAAAGAATAAAAAGCCCAATTGGATGTCCGAATAATTCTTTTTTATCCAGCGAAGTATCGTTTGTCATAAGTTTGGTTATAGGTTAGCTTTTAAGTAGTTAGTCATTTTAGTGTATAATTGCAAGCGTATCTTTCCACCATAAATTCCATGATTGGTATCGGGATAAATGGCTTGGTCAAATTGTTTGTTGGCCAATTGTAATGCACGAATCATACGAGTTGCGTTTTGAAAATGTACATTATCATCGGCTGTCCCGTGGATAATAAGGTAATTTCCTTTTAATTTATCTACGTGATTGATGGGAGAATTATCATCATAACCACTTGCATTTTCTTGTGGTGTTTGCATATATCTTTCCGTATAAATAGTATCATAAAAACGCCAATTGGTTACCGGAGCAACGGCAATGGCAGTTTTAAACACATCATTTCCTTTTAAAATGCAGTTGCTTGACATAAATCCGCCATAACTCCAACCCCAGATTCCGATGCGTGTTTTATCGATGTAAGGATAATTTCCTAATACTTTTGCAGCATCAATTTGATCTTCTACTTCGTATTTTCCTAATTCTTTTTGAGTCACTTTTTTGAAAGCTGCTCCTTTGTATCCGGTTCCTCTTCCATCTACACAAGCAACTAGATAACCTTCTTGAGCTAATAGCATATGCCAATAATCATTTGGCCCTAACCATTGATTGGCCACTTGTTGTGAACCTGGTCCGCTGTATTGAAATAATAATAATGGATATTTTTTAGACGCATCAAAATCTTTTGGTTTGATGATGTAGGCATTGAGTTTATGACCTTTTTCGGTCGTTAATTCAAAGTATTCTTTGGTAGGAAGATTGAAACTTTCTAATTTGGAAGCTAATTCTTTATTATCAACGATGGATTGCACTTGTTTTCCGTCTTTGGAATCGTGTAACGTGTATGAAGTTGGTTCGGTTGAACTAGAAAAAGAATTGATGAAGTATTGAAAATTCGGACTGAAAGTTGCTTTGTTGGTTCCGGTTTTATTCGTTAATCGAACTTTATTCTTTCCATCTAATTTGACTTTATAAACATCACGATTAATTGAACCATTTTCAACTGATTGATAATACACTTGCCCGTTTTTCTCATCAAAACCATAATACGAAGTCACTTCCCAATTTCCTTTGGTGATTTGATTGCGAAGTTTTCCGTTTTTTTCGTAATGATAAATGTGATTAAATCCATCTTTTTCGGAAGTCCAAATGAAACTGTTATCCTTCAAAAAGGTCAAATTATCGGTAACATCCACATAAGCAACATCTTTTTCATTTAAAACCACTTTTGTAGTTCCGGTTTTAGCATCCACAAAAAGTAAATCTAAATTATTTTGATGACGATTTAACACTTGAATACTCAACGCATTTGCATCATTTGTCCATTTCATTCGAGCGATATAAAAATCATTATACTGACTCAAATTTATTTTTTTTGTTTCATTGGAAGCAACTTCATACACATTCAATGTCACCAACGCATTCTTTTCGCCTGCTTTTGGATATTTAAAAACTTCTTGTGAAGGATATAATTCTTTCCCAAATACATCCATTGAAAATTCGGGAACATTGGTTTCATCAAATTTAATATAAGCCAAATAAGTGCTTGAACTATTCCAATCAAAAGCTCTTACGAAAGCAAATTCTTCTTCATAAACCCAATCGGTAATTCCGTTAATGATGTGATTTTTCTTCCCGTCTGTAGTAATTTGAGTATGTTTATCAGAAGCTAAATCATACACATATAAATTATTTTCAAAACCGTAGGCAATTTTTTTCCCATCCGGCGAAAATGTTGGTTCTTGGATTTTATAATCGGCTACTTTTTGTAATTTCTTTGATGCTAAATCATAAATATAAAAATCGGCAACGGCAGAGTGACGGTAAATTTGTTCAGAATTCAAGGCAATAAGCAATTGCGTTTCAGTTGAATTGAAAGTGTAACTATCAATGGATTTTAATTCTGAATGATTTTTCGTATCAATAAGCGTACTCACTTTGTTCAATGTAGCAAAATCATACAAATCAATTTGAAAATTCTTTGAATTTCTGTCAAAATTTAAGACCGTATATTGATTGGTATTTTTAAGTGCTTGCAAAGCATCCATCCCTTTTGTTCGGAAAGTTCCTGAGGACCAGATGTCTTCTAAAGTGATTTTTTGCTGACCAATGGCGGTAGCCGATACAAGAAGTAAGAAACAAACGAGTTTTGAGAATTGATTCATTTTAAATACGTTAAAAAAAGATTCAATTTTAGTGAAAAAATCGGAATAAAACGAGTTTTTTTCTGTTAAATAGCAATTTTAGGGATTTTGAATGGTTTGGAATTAAAAGAATCTTATTATCAATTTGAAAAACCTCTCTAAAATTTTTTCTTCATTATCTTTGCATCACAATAAGCAACAAAAATGAGCCACGAAATTTCCGGATTTTCTAAATTATCCAAAGTTGAAAAAATTGAATGGATTGCAAAGCAGTATTTTTCACAACCTGAAGAAGCCATTTCATTAGTTAAAAACTATTGGAATACGGATGAAAAACTGCAACAATTGCACGACGAATTCATCGAAAATACGATTTCCAATTTTTATTTACCGTTGGGAATTGCACCAAATTTCAACATCAACGGAAAAAATTATACCGTTCCGATGGTGATTGAAGAAAGTTCGGTGGTGGCGGCAGCTGCTAAATCGGCTAAATTTTGGTCGAAACGTGGCGGATTTAAAACGACGGTTTTGAACACCGAAAAAATTGGTCAAGTTCATTTTATTTATAAAGGGGAAAAATCGAAATTGGTTGATTTTTTTAATCAAACGAAACCCAAATTCTACCAAGAAACAGAAAGCATCACTAAAAATATGCAAAAACGTGGTGGTGGAATTTTGGATATTATATTGAATGATAAAACCGCTGAGCTCGAAAATTATTATCAGTTGCATGCTACTTTTGAAACCAAAGATAGCATGGGAGCAAATTTTATCAATTCCTGTTTGGAGCAATTTGCAAAAACCTTGAAACAAGAAGCTCAATCTTTTCAAATTTTTTCGGAAGAAGAAAAAAACATTGAAGTGGTGATGAGTATTTTGTCGAACTATGTAACGAATTGCATTGTTCGAGCAGAAGTCTCTTGTCCAATTGAAGAATTAGCCGAAAAACAAATCGAAAACCCAAAAGAGTTTGTAGAGAAGTTTGTGCGAGCCGTTCAAATTGCACAAATAGAACCTTATAGAGCGGTTACGCACAACAAAGGAATTATGAACGGAATTGATGCCGTGGTTTTAGCAACAGGAAACGATTTTAGAGCCGTGGAGGCCGGAGCACATGCGTATGCTTCCCGCAATGGAAAATACCGCAGTTTATCTCATGCAACAATTGAAAACGGCATTTTTAAATTTTGGTTAGAAATTCCGTTAGCGTTAGGAACTGTGGGCGGATTAACTTCGTTACATCCATTGGTAAAATTAAATTTAGAAATTTTAGAAAAACCATCGGCACGCGAATTAATGCAAATTGTGGCCGCTGTTGGATTGGCTCAAAATTTCGCTGCGTTGCGATCATTGACCACCAAAGGAATTCAGGAAGGTCATATGAAAATGCACATCAACAATATTTTAAATCAATATCACGCTACGGCAGAAGAAAGAATAAAAGTAGCGGAGTATTTTAAAGACAATACAATTTCTCATGCTTCTGTGGCGGGATTTTTGGAAGAAATTAGAAAATAAATCACCTTGAAACAAACCTTTTACAGCAACGGAAAATTACTGATCACCGGAGAATATTTGGTGTTAGACGGGGCAAAAGCTTTAGCACTTCCTACAAAGTTTGGGCAGAGCATGCATGTTTCTCCCGGAATGTCACAAAACATCTCATGGACTAGTTATGATTCGGATGGAACTGTTTGGTTTGAGGATTTTTTTTCTTTTCAAGATATTATATCATTTCAAAATTTAGAAAAAGGAATTAAAAAAACATTATTAGAAATTCTATTTGAAGCTAATCTTTTAAATCCTGATTTTTTATCTTCTGACATAGGCTATTCAATTGAAACTCATTTAACTTTTCCAAAAAACTGGGGACTGGGCACTTCTTCTACATTGATTAACAACATTGGGCAATGGTTAGGCATTGATGCTTTTGAATTGTTGCAACGCAGTTTTGGTGGAAGCGGCTATGATATTGCTTGTGCCCAAAATGATTCTGCTATATTATATAAACTCCACGATGGAAAACCTTATTTTGAAAGCGTTGACTTCAATCCTGAATTTCATCAAAATCTTTATTTTTTATATTTAAATCAGAAGCAAAGTAGCAAAGCCGCAATCAACACTTATTTAAGTAAACAGAAAGAAAAAAATAAAGTTATTCCTGAAATAAACAAAATAACTTCTGAGATCGTTACAACAGATTCTTTAAAGACATTTGCTTTGGAATTGGAAAAGCACGAATCCATTTTGAGTTTAATTTTAGAAATGCAAACCGTTAAAGAAGCATTATTTCCTGATTTTAAAGGAGTAATAAAAAGCTTAGGAGCTTGGGGCGGTGATTTTGTTTTAGTCATTTCAAAAGAAAACCCTGCAACCTATTTTGAATCTAAAGGTTACATTACTCTTTTAACTTACCGCGAAATGATATTATAAAAAAACCACACTTTTCAGTGTGGTTTTTAAATATTTATTGGAGAACATTAGTAATTAAACTTAGTTCTATTGTCTTTAATTTTCGCTTTTTCTTTTAAAGCAGGGAAAACTCTATTTAAAGCTGTTCCGTTCTGAGCTTTCAAAGCTGTTAGTTGAACTGTATAGTCTTGGGTTGGTAATCCTTTAGAAACCTGAGTTGTTTTAACCGCATAAACACCTGTGTTACCTTGAACTAATTCAGATACTTTTGATGCCTCTGTGCTAAAAGCAACTCCAACCACTGCCGGCTCTGAACCTGAATTTGGAATAATAGGGTTCTCTAAACTAACGTTTTCAGCTTTTTGAACAGTTACAGCACCTGCTTTAGCAATAGCATCAAGCGTAGTTCCTTTCATTTTAACTTTAATCAATTCTGCCTTTTTATTGTTTTTGATGATTGGCTCCAGTTGAATTCTTGCATCTTCAATTGGCAACAAACCTTCTTTGTTTATTTTTTTTAATCTTGCAATTACGTGACCAACTTTAGGAATTTCAAAACGTTTCACATCATTAAGATCAGTTCCTTTTTCAAAGGCCCAACGAACGATTTGTCTTTGATTACCTAATTCTCCCATAGCTTCATCAAGAGCTTTTGATTTCACTGATGGCGAAACAGCCAATTTGAATTCGTTTGCAGCATCGGCAAAAGCTTTTTCGTTTGCTAACTGTTCAAATTTCATTGCATTCGTATAAGCTCCGTCTGTAGTTTTTTCAGAAGCTTCAATTTTCTGAGCAATAGTTGCTAATTGTATAGCATCTTGTCTGTCAGTAATGTTGATAATATGGAAACCAAATTCTGACTCTACTAAACCTATTTTACCAACTGAATTGTTGAATACAAAATCGTTAAATGGTTTTACCATTTGACCAGGATTAAAGAAATCTAAATCTCCACCTCTTTGTCCAGACTGTGTATCTTCTGATTCCGTCATTGCAATCATTGCAAATTCACCTGGATTAGCCGTTACTTTAGCTAAAATTTCTTCTGCTTTTGTTTTAGCTTGTTCTTTATTTCTGATTTCTTTTGTTTGAACAGGAGTTCCTTCGTAGCTGATCAAAATGTGACTTGCTCTTGCTTTTGCTCCTGCTTTTCTTCCCATAGAACGACTTACAGCATAATAATTTCCATATTCATAAGGTCCAAAAACTTCACCATCTGCAAGGTTAAAGATTTGTTCTGCATATTCTGCAGGTAAATCAGATTTTGATACAAATGTTGAATCATATGGAAAATCAGAATTAGCATTTACAAACTCTACAATATTTGTTGTAGCTCTGAAACCAGGCAAAGTATCATTTTGATTGGTTTCATTGTTAAATACAACTTTTGCATTTAGCAATCCTTCTAAACGAGATTTGATATCTGTTTTATCACTATCAGTTGCATTATCATTGATAGTTACAAATTCGATTTCTCTTGTTTCTTCTGATTTATATTTCTTTTCGTTTTTCTTCATGAAGTCAGTTATTTCTTTATCAGAAACAGTTACTTCACTATCATTTATAGAAGAAAACGGAACCACCACATAATCAAAAGTAACTTTATCGTTTTCTAAGTTATATTTGAATTTAGCATCATTTACGGTTGTATAAAACGCTGATTTTAATAAAGTAGAATAGATTTGATATTTTGCAGAAACGTTTGCATTAACTTCAATTCTTTCTAATTCATCTTTTTCTTGTTGATTAGAACTTGATTTGAAATATTCTCTGTATTTATTGATGTCAAATTGACCCATTTCATTAGCAAACATTGGGCTTCTTCCAATAGTTTGGTCAGCTTTTAAAGCTTCAACCAAATGTGATTCAGAAATTCTGATTCCCAATTTTTCTAATTCGTCATTTAACAATGCAAGATTTATTTCTTGGTTCCAAACTTGATTCATTGCCTGAATCGTTGTAGTTCCTTGTTGTGCACCTTGCTTTTCAACATTGTTAACCTTTAAGTTAAACTGGTCGTATGACACATCTGTTCCGTTTATTGTACCAACATTAGTAGTTGTTTGACTAAAACCGCCACTTTGAATAACATCTGCCAAGACAAATGAAAATAATGCTAACGCAATGATTACAATTAGAATAAATGAACGCTGTCTAATTTTTCCTAAAATTGCCATTTTATATATGTTTTTTTAATTCAGTTTGCGAAAATACAATTATCTGTGAAATAATAATAATGTATCGGATATATTTTGCAGTTTTTTTGATTAATAGATTTTGAAATCAATAAATAAAGATGGTTTTTGAAAAAACAATGGTTTTTTGAAGTTTGTTATTCTTTGATTATCATCTTTACAAGCTCAATTTTTTTGCTGGAAGCTTCTTCAATAATGAATAGATAATTTTCTATTTGAATAGTGTCTTCTTTTTGAGGAATTTCATTATTATGATTTACTATCATTCCTCCCAAAGTGGAATAAGAGTCGCTTTCAGGAAGGTTGAATTTATACGTTTCATTCAAATACTCTACATCAAATCGAGTAGAAAAACGATATTCATTTTCATTTAATTGCTCTTCAATCAAAGTTTCCTCTTCATCATGCTCGTCTTCAATTTCGCCAAAAAGTTCTTCCACGATATCTTCAATTGTTATCATTCCCGAAGTACCTCCATATTCATCTAAGACAACTGCAATACTTTTTCGTTTTTTTGTTAGTAAACTCAATGCATCTTTTATAAAAATGGTTTCAGGAATATATTCCACCGAAATTAAAACTGATTTGATTGTTTTTGGCTTTTTAAATAAATCAAAAGAATGAACATAGCCAATAATATCATCTAAAGAGTTCTGGTAAACCACAATTTTAGAATAACCTGTTTCTTCAAATTTTTGTTTCAATTCTGAAACAGAATCATGAATTTCTACTGCAGCTATTTCTGTTCTTGGATTCATAATATCTCTTGCTTTTACAGCAGTAAACTCTAAAGCATTTTGAAATATTTGAATCTCAGAATCGACATTTTCATCATGTTCAATGCCATGCATTTGCTCAGAAATATAGTTTCCTAATTCTAATTTACTAAATAGTAACTGGTCTTTATCAACATCTATTTTAAAGAATTTTTTAGAGATAACATCAGATATCCAAATTACAAATGATGATAAAAAATAAAGCAACAAATAAAAAATATAAGTAGGAAGTGCAAATAACTTTAAAAAACTATTCGCATAAATCTGAAAAAATACTTTTGGTAAAAACTCAGCAGTAATTAAAATTAATACAGTTGAAATAATTGTTTGAATAAGTAAAATAGGGATGGATAACTCTGAATCAAATTGTAAACCGGGAAATACTAATTTTAAAATTAGTTCTCCCATCAAGAATCCATAAATAACCAATGCAATATTTTTTCCAACAAACATTGCTGCAATAAATTTTGAAGGCTTCTCGGTGAGTTTGGAGAGTATTCTTGACAAAAAATTATCTTGCAATTTTTCGATACCCAGAGATACTTTATTGGAAGAGACAAAAGCAATTTCCATTCCTGAAAATAATGCAGAAAGCAGTAAGCATAGAATAATAATGCTAATTTCCACTTGTTTTATTTTTTGTTTTTATCTTGATATTTGCTATAAAAATGTCTTCTGAAAAAGAACATAAACAATGCTAAAGCAGCAAAGAAAAACATCATCCATGGGTTGCGTTCTCCTTGATTATCTAGTGAGGTAAATCCCAAATAGGCGAAAAATCCTGCTGCAAAAAGATAAAAATATTGAATGTATTTTAGGTAATTCATAAAGTTAATTTAATTGATACTTGAACTATTCAGCTTCATTGATTTCGCTATACACTTTTTGAAAATTAATTCGTTTAAAGTCTTTACTAAAATCAATTCCTTCTCCGGTTGTAAAACCTTTGATAGGGTCTGTAAATTTAAACTTTTTTTCGGTAAAAAACCATTCATTCTTTTGATCATAAAACAATTGTTCCGTTTCCATAAACTGACCGTCTTGCGTGGTCATTTTCACATTACCCCTCAAGTCAATTATTTCAGTTCCTTTAAAAGTAATAGCATAGTCTGAACTAACAAAACTTTTTTTATTATTTGCTTCATAAAGTGTTAAATCAATCCCCTCTGGAAATTCAGTAAATGGATATTTAACGGTTCCATAATCAAGCATTTTAGAACTAATCAAAATGGCTTTGACTTTACCTGAATCTGTATATTTTAAATTCACTGTATCAGCTATACCGGTTGGCATAAATTCAGAAAAATTGATTTGCTGAATCTGTTTAAAATTGCTTTCACAAGAAAAAAAGAGTGTCACTGCAAATGCAATGACACTCAATTTTAAACTATATCTATTAACTTTATTCATCTTATAGGCTTGGCACCGTTACAGATTTTCCAATCCAACATTTGAAAGAGATTGATTGACCTGCCATATTCTCTTGAAAAATATCTTGTCTTGATGGAGCTCTTTGCTCATAAGTTGCAGCGGTTTGATCGGCTGTTGCTTTTAAAGAAGAATCTACCTGACCGGCTCTTCTAGCAGTTTGTGCAGCTAACCAATTTACTGCTCTTTTTTCAAAAGGTGTTACACCACAATCATTCACACTATTGGCATATAATTGAGCAATAAATAAATAAGCTCTTCCCATCGATGGTCTTGCTGCTAAAGCTTTCTCTGCATAAGCTCTAGCTTGAGATTTATTACCATTTCCGTAGATATTTGTAGCAATAGTATAATATACGTTAGCCTTTTTGTTTTTATCAGTATGCAATTCTGCAGCTTGATTAAAATATTCTAAAGCTTTAGCTGTGTTTTTCTTGTTGTAAAAAGAAACTCCTAAATTATAGGCTGACTCTGCTGTTGGGTTTAACAAATGTAATGCATCAGAAATTTTAGCAAACAACGGATCGGTAGAACAATTTTTTCTGTCTAAACGTTGAGCAGCTCTACGAAGCCATTCTGCATCACCTTTCTTTTCTTCAAAACTTTTACTAAAGAAAGGAATTAATCTATCACAAGTTGCTAATAATTCAATTTTAGCATCCATACTTGTTCCCACTGTTTCAAAAGCCTCTAAGTTTATTTCATATCTGCTAAAGTCTTTTTGCTCTTTAGTTGATAAAGCCTCACCAAGTTCTTGTTTTTGAATCAATTCATCTTTAGCATCAGATAAAACTTTAGCTTCTTCTTCAAGTTTATCTGATATTACATCATACATATCAAAAACTTCTTGTAGCTGAATTCCTTTATTACCCGCTTCGTAATCATCTACAAATATTTGGAAATATAACAACAATGCTTTTGGGTTAGAGAAATTTGCTTTGTCAGTTTTGAAAGATTTATCCAATATTTGAAAAACTTCATTTGGAGTTCCAATGTTGTTATCAAAAAGAGCTAAACCTCTTTTTACAGAATTTCCTTTTCCGTTACCAGGAAAATGTTGGTCATATTCTTCAAAAAGTTTCATTAGATCTCTAACGTGCTTTTCTTTATCAGCAGGAGTTTTTGAATTATCAATAAAATAATTCAAGGTTGATTCTCCTAACACATAAATTGCGGCATGTTGTGCTGGACAATCTTTTCTTAAATAATTTAAATGTTCATATGCCTCAGTAAAATTTTTTGATTTAGCTAATTCAACGAAAATTGAAAGCTTGTCTCCACAATCTGCAGGTTGAGCTATTGAATTATAAAATCCAAATAAAATTACGATTAAAAATGTTAATTTAGTTTTCATGATATTAAATTTCACTGTTAATTATACTTACTTTTTACAAACCACTTATCACTTAATGATAAACTAATTAAAATATTAAAATATTTTTCTCTTATTAGATTTGCTTTATTTGTTCCTCTTGAGCCGTATTCAAATCCGATGTTAATATTGGAAAGCGTACCACTCACTGGAAGACCTAAACCAAAATTTATGCCATAATCTTTTATGTCTTCATTATTTATTACCATACCTGTGTTTTCATAACTCATTCCGGCTCTGTAAGTAACTCTATTCCAGTAATTACTGTAAGACAGAACTTTTGGAATAAAATAACCACCTAAACCTATTTTAGTTCCATTTTCGAATGAAACATTGTTTATGTCTTCAAATCTATTCCCAAAATCGCTATTTTGTGTAAAAGTAAGTTGTGTTCCAATTCCAAACTTTTGGGCATTACCATATCCAAATCCCAAAGAAACTTTTCCGGGATTATTAATTTTGTTAGAACTTGTAATATCATCTTCACTTTCCACTTCAATAGGATTCTCGGGAATTATAACATTTACAGTAGCTATTTTTGTAGTGTTATCAATAGTTAATTTACTGTCAGGAGAATAGGTCAATGAAGCGAAGATGGAGTTTTTTTCGGTTATTTTTTTGTTATACATTAAACCAAAATTAAAACCAAAACCGGCAATAGATGAATTATTAATTTCTCTGGTTCCTAACTGCACTCCAGCTATGTATTCTAATGAAGTTGTCTCTACATTTCCAAAATGATAATTTACATCGACACCAACTGAAAAATCATTAGTAAGGCTATAACCATAACCAAAGAAAAGTCTATTAACGCCTCCTTTTCCTGATGAAACCTTATTTCTAAAAAATCCTTCTTCATCATTAAATGAATTTTGAATTTTATAACCAACCGCGGTGTACGGCATCAATCCAAAAACAGCAGATGATTTGCCTAAAGGTAAACCAACCGCTAAATAGTCAAACGATGTTCTTTGAGCTTGCTCACTTTCGTTTTGAGCTTGTAAAGTTGTAAAATTATGACTTCCTGAAACAGCAAAAGAAGTTGCTTTCAAATTTGCATAAGATGCAGGATTCAAAAAATTAATACTTAATGAATCTTTAAAAACACCAACCCCACCCATGGTTCTGTTTTCTACAGCTCCTTTAATTTTAAATTCTCCAATTCCATAAAAAGAATACGGAGAAGCAGTATTATCTTGAGCAACTGACGCAAAAGTTACTAACAAACTTAAACAGATAATTATGTTTTTGATCATTTTGTATATTGATATAAATGGGCCAAACTTTCGAGTAAAAAATTTGAATTGGCAAATATGGTACTTTTTAATCGTTTAGCCAAAAAATCTGTGTCTCCACCAGTTAAAATTATGGTAAAGTTTTTATTTTGGTTAATGAAATTTGTAATAAATCCGTCTATTTCATAAATAACTCCGTTTACGACGCCGGAATGTATTGCAGAATTTGTTGAATTTCCAATAACTTTTTCAGGCGATTCAAGTCGCAACAAGGGTAAATTTGCAGTATAATTGTTTAATGCTTCATATCTAAGCTTCAATCCCGGCGAAATTGCACCTCCAAAATAATTATCATTCTCATCTATAAAATCATACGTTATACAAGTTCCTGCATCAATTACTAATCTGTTTTTTTTAGGAAATTGTAAAACTGCACCTGCTGCTAACACCATTCTGTCAATTCCTAACGTTTTTGGTGTTTTGTAAAAATTCGAAAAAGGCATCTTACTAGAATTATCTACTATTACAACTTTGATAGATTCCGGAAAAAATAACTTTTTATATTCAAAATTACTTACAGAAGACAAAATAACACTGTCAATTTTAAAATTTTTTAAAAAAAAATCGATGTCATTTTGAACCTCTATTCTTTCTGAAACAACAAAATCTAACAATGTATACTGCTCAAAGACAGCCGCTTTTATTCTTGTGTTTCCTATGTCAATAACTAGCAACATATGTTCTGATTAAATTTATCTTTTTAAAGGGCTTATTTTTTTTGTAATTTGTTTTGGATAAACTAAAAAACATTCTATATTTGCACCCGCATTAGCAACGGTACCTTAGCTCAGTTGGTAGAGCAATGGACTGAAAATCCATGTGTCCCTGGTTCGATTCCTGGAGGTACCACTTTAAAAGCTGTCATTTTTTGGCAGCTTTTTTTTATTCATCCGTTTTTAATTCCTCTGTAGGCTTTATTTCTTCATCATATTCAATCTCTTCTAAATCTTCTGTTTTAGACCCTAATTTAATCAACGGATTTTCTTGTGTTCCGGTAACTTTTATAGGAATCCCAATTATTCCCAAAGGGGGCAATCCTATACGCATTTTAAGATTTAAATCCCCATCAAGACTTGTTTCTCCTTCAATTCTGGGTCTAAATCCGGCAACTTTAAATTTAAAACGTTCAATTTTAATTAAATTGTTTTTAATGGTAGTTTTTATATCCACTTTTGAAATATCAGGATCATTTAAAGCCCCTGTTTCTGTCTTTTGACTTACCACATTAAATAGCTTAAACCCTTTCATTTTGACATTTTTAACCGAAAGTGTTCCCCCACCAATAAGTGAAGGTAATATTGGCGACATAGTATTGTCTAATTTTCCGGATAATTTGTAATCTAAAGAAACTATTCCTTCGGCATATTCTGCAGCTGAAGCTATTTCTTTAAATAGTGAAATTTCATTGTAGGCTCTTTTTATATCAAAATCAACTGCATTCATTTTGAAATCAAAATGTGCTCTTTCTTCATTTTCATTGTAATACAATCCGTTTAAATTTACCTTTGTTCCAATTAATTCGAATCCTGTATTTTGAACTCCGATTTTTGATTGATGTATTGCAATAGACCCTTTTAGGTTGTCAATTATCAATTCATCATATTTAATTTTTTGAACTGAAGCATTAAATTTTAAATCAAAATTGGAGGGAATAATAATTACGCCAGAAGTAATTGAATCGTTTTCATCAGCAACAGAATTGTTAACAGGTACGAATTCATTTAGGTTAATAAAATTTGACTTGAGGTCAAAATTTCCTTTCAGAATAGCCTTATCAGATAAAACAAAATTTATCACATTCTCTAAATAACCGTTCATTAAAAAATCTGATGTGCCATAATTTGCTTTAAATTCATCAAAACTCATTTGGTCTTGATTGAATTGAAACAGCCCTTCTTTGATCAAAAAAGGTTTTGGCAAATAGGCTGTTGAAGTTTGGATATCTTTTAGATACAAAGTTCCTTTGTTATTTAGTTTTTCATAATTCCCATTGGAAGCATCACTTTGTTTTCCACTAAATGAGACATCAGCTTTGATAAAACCTTCAAGATTCAAACCTTCCTGTGAAAAAACTTTATATATTTTTTGAACATCAATTGTCCCTTTTGCTTTTACATTATAATTAATATCTTCAAAATTCACAAAAGAGGCCACAACATCAAAAGGTTGATTTTCAAATTCAAATGTTCCTTTAGAAATTATTAACGATGCATCTTTGAAATCTTGACTTATATTTTCAATTGTTGATTGAATATTTATATTTTGAATTGGATTTGGGTAATATTTTGTTTTGATAAAACCATCTTTAATGAGTAGTTCACCTTTAGTAATAGGAAATTTTGAATCTTCTGCGTTGTAAATTCCTCTTGATGTTACATCTGCTTTTAACAATCCTTTTAAATGCAAACCATCAATTCCAAGTGCTATATTTAATTTTTCTAAGTCAAGATTTGATCTTATTTTGGCATCAATAACGGGATTTTTTAATCCTTTTGTTATAACATTTCCATTGAAAAAATCTTTTCCAACATCAAAATATATGGAATCAATTTTTAGTTGCAATGCTTCGAAATTTAAGGAAGGTAATTTTGTGTCGAAGTTTAAAAAGACATTTTCTACAGGATAAGGAGATTCTTTTGAAGAAATAAAACCCTCTCTAACTTTCATATTAAAATGTAAGTCCGGATTTTTATTTTCAGAAGCTATATAATCGCCTTTCAAAGAAAAAAGCAAATCTGTTCTTCCTTTTATCTTAGTTTTGTCAAGCCATGTTATAAATTGCGGAGGTAATGCTGTAAAAAAATCATTCAAATTACTATTTTCAGATACTACTTTAAAATCAAGACTGTAACCATTTTTTAAAAAATGTATGGCTCCTTTAAAATCAACGGGTAATTTATTAATCTTTAAATTATTTTCTTGGAAAAAGAACGAAAGCGATTCAGTATTTATCTTTGTAATTAATTTAGCGTTGACACTTTTTTGTTTTAAATACTGTTCCCCATCATAAGTAAAATCAAAGGCGTTAATTTTAGCATTAGAAGCTAAATCAAACACAGATTTGTTTAAATCACCTTTCCCAACATAATTAAACCCATTAGCTTTGATATACATTTTTGTAGCTAGATCATTGTAAATCAAATCAGTATTTTTAATTTCTATGCGTGATAATTTCAATGAAGCCGGTTCAGATTCAACATCAGGAAGTGCTTCATCTGAAATATAAACATTATAATTTGGTTGTCCTTTTGAATTTATAGTAATCGCTATTTGACCATTTTCAATATATATTTTATCAATATTTATTTTTTCATTAAAGAAAACTGATAGAATATCCACCCCAAAACCTATCTCTTTTGATTGGATCAAAGTGTCTTTTTCAAATGGTGCTGAACCTTTTAAAACAACATCTTCAAGTGAAACAGTTAGGGATGGGAAGTGTTTAAAAAAAGACAAACTGGTTTCGGAAAAATACAGTTCGCTATTTAATTTACTATTAGCATATTGCTTAACTTTCTCAGTTATAGTATCAGAAAAAACATAAGGTAAAATTAACATTACTAATAATAGAAATACAAGGCTTAAACCAAGCACTTTTACTACTTTTTTAAGTATTTTAAGATTGTGTTTCACACGGCGAAAGTAAATCATAAAGTTCATATATACAACATCTTACTTAAACAAAAAACCCAACAAAAAGTTGGGTTTTTAAAGCAAACTTGTATAACTAACTCTAAAATTAATTTTTTATTAACTTCATTACTTTTTCACGATTATAAGTGTCACTCACTTTAACCATATAAATTCCTGAATTTAATTCACTTACATCAAATAAGTGATTTTCAGAAAATGAAGCCGTAAACGATTTCACCAATTGACCGGTTAATGAATACACTTCAACACGATTTGCTGAAACATTTAATGAAAATGAAGTTGTAGCAGGATTAGGATATATTTCGAAATCATCCGCTAATTCAAAATCATCAGCATTCAAAGTCACTAATTGATTTCCATAAACTTTAAATTCACCCGGTCCTAAAGTTATTTGTGCAGTTGTGCTGGTAACATTCAAAGGCGTTTCAGTCATTAAATCATACCAAATACCCGTGTATGGAAAATCAGGAGTAATATTTTGATTTGCTACAGAAAAATTAGCCAACACTACCACATTTTTTAATTGAGATGCCGGTAAAGAATTGTCAAAAATATAAATACGTTGTCTAATGTTATTTCCATTTGGACTTATAGAATATTCACCATTAAAAACAGGTTGCGAAGTTTTTAATGCATTTAACTTAGCATACGTATTATACACAGAATTTCTAAGTGGATCGGCCAACCAATTTTGAGTCCATTGCGGTTGTGGTTTGGTATCTAACTTACAATCCCCGGGAATTGCATCGTAGCTTGAGTTTATTGTTCCATTTGAACATGTCCAAATTGAATCGCCCATTCCTAGGGATGCAAAATGCCATACCATTTTTGGCCCAGGCACTAAAATATTAGTAGCTGCAATAGCTTTCATTCTGTTAATTGCGTTATTTAAATTACCATTAACAGGAGCAGTTCCTCCGCCATTTCCAAAAGTAACAGCTTCATAAATAATTCTGTCTTTATCATGACTTTCAGGGTAACCAATCAATCGTTTACCTTGAAAACCTCTACTAACGTGACCCACTCTATTAATGTCAGCGTTTACAGAATTACCACTAATAAGTTGTTTGTAAGGATCCCATAATTCACCCCACATCATAATTCCTTTTCCTTCATTAAGACGATAATTTGCCCATTGTTGTTCTTCATTATCCGAACCTAAATGTTCAAAAATTACATAATGATTGGGATCTAAAGTCCAGGAATAATCTGCATATTCTTTTAAAACAGCTACTCTATCCGCTTGATAAGCATTGGTACAACCTTCATCAGCACCAGTACAATTTTGAGTAAAACCTTTGGTTAAATCCCAGCGGAAACCATCAATTTTATATTCTTCAATCCAATGTTTAATTACACGTCTCGTATAATATTTTGTCAATTCAGATTGGTGATTAAAATCTTCACCTACACTATAACTGTGTCTTGCCACAGTATTAAAATAAGGATTGTCAATTGAAGGTGGACCCCATCCGTCACCATCAGGATCATTCATCCACATTCTGAGACCAGGATTTCTACCAAATGCATGATTTAGAGCTAAATCTAAAATTACAGCAATGCCATTTTGATGACACAAATCAACAAACTCTTTAAATTTGTCTGAAGTTCCATAAAACTTGTCTAAAGCCATGTGAAAAGAAGTATTATAACCCCAACTTTCATTGCCTTCAAACTCCATAATTGGCATTAACTGTATTGCATTGATTTTTAAGTTTTTAAAATAATCAATTCTATTAATTAAATCTTGATAATTTCTATTGGCATCAAAATCTCTAATCAAAACCTCATAGATTATTAAATTATCTTTATTTGGTTTAACAAAATTAGTAGTTGCATTACTCCAATTGAAAGGCTGTTGTCCGGTTTGTAAAACAGTCACTTCTCTTTGTTGTCCCTCAGGAAATGCAGGCATATTAGGATAAGAAGTAGCAGGAATCCATGGATCATCAAATTGTGATAAAACCAAAGTAGAATACATATCAGCGGTTTTTACTAAAACCGGTGAATTTGCAACCGGGGTTTGATCTACCACCCAGTATTGATAGGTGTAATTTTGACCGGGAGTTAAGCCTGTTAATTCTAACCAAAAAATATTGGTAGAAGGGTCTCTTCGCATGGCGTAGGATGCATCCGGTTGCCAGTTATTAAAACTACCGGCTACATAAACAAAATCTTTACCCGGAGCATTTAATTTTAAAGTTGCTTTAGTTGGATCTGACGAATTGTAATTAATACCATCTTCCAAACCTGCTGGTATAGCTTGGGAAATTGTACCAGGATTTACAATTGCACTAAAATTTCTTGTAATTGTTGAAGATCCTTGGGTTATTTCAAGTTGGTACGTTTGATTTGAAGTAATATTAGTATGTGTATAACTGTAATTAGCAGTTGATGCATTCGTATTTATGGTAGTTCCGTTAGCTTTTAAAACATAAGAAGAATTTCCACCCGTGTTTGTAGCTGAAACTAATAAGTTACCACCAGAATTTAAAATAGTGGTACTGTTGTTTTGTGGTGCTGTTAAATTAACTTGGAAGGTTCCAACATTAAATACAAAGTTCCCACATCCCCCTCCTGTTGCAGGAAGTTTCATTTCTTGTGAACCATTAGCGTTTCTGAATACCAACCCTAATTTGGTAGCATTAGCTTGTTGGGTAGCATTTAAATTAAAATAAGTACTTGGAGTAATTGTTAAACTCCAAATTCCATTACCATTATTGGTCATTAATCCAACCCCATTGTCTTGACCCCAGTTCCCAACAACACTAAATCCATACTCATCTGTATCGTTACCAATACCCGCATGTGCATAAACCTTTGTTGTACTTGTTGGTATCCCGTTACAAGTTATTTGTGCTAAATTTACTGTTATAGTGATTTGATCTGTTACATTAAACGTTGAGGGTGTTATTGTAACTTGAGCAAATGCCAAAACAGAAAACAACGAAAATAAAAAAGTAATAAAATAATTTTTTCTCATAGCAAAAAATTTTAATTTAAAAAAACGGGCTGAAGGATTACAGCCCGCTTATTTAAATTGATTAATAATTATTGAGCAATAAGCTCATAAGAATAAGCACGCGGATTACTTAAATCAAGTTTTACTAAATAAGTTCCGGCTACATCCAAAATTAAATCTGGTCCATCATAATTTAAACTTTCAGTACTTCCTCCTAGATTAAGTGTCCAAGCATTGTTAGCTCTAAATTTATAACCTCCTGCAGTCATTGCAACAACCCCTTCCCATTTACCGGAAGTTTGGTTGTATGTTAGAGCAGTACTATTGTCCCAACCTCCTGGAGTTGCAGCTCCAACAATACCCCATACTGTTACAGTAGTAGAATAGGTTAAAGTTGTAGTATTTGCTTGTACTCTATAATAACCTGCAGTAGCTTGACAATCTGATTCACCTGTTTCAACAAGAATTCCTGAAAAAGACCCGTCGTCTCCCCAATCTGTGTTACCCCAATTGAAATTACCTGCTGCATCTGGACCTAAAAATTTGTATCCGCCATCTAACCAAACATATCCATCATAGTCTGTTTGACCAAATCCAGAAGCAGCTAACCTTGGAGCAGTAGGTGGATTCCAACCTTGGTGATTTCCGGGAACTGCAATTTTAGGTAATTCTGTAGTGTAAGTTGTTACCAAAACAGTAACAACATTAGAGTAAACTGGCTGAGAATCAACAGTTCCTGTTGTTGATTTAATTCTTATATCCAATCCTTCTTCAACAAAAGGAGTTAAGCCAGCCGCACCCGCTGCAGCATTCAATTCAGAAACACTCCAAGTAACGTTTGTGTTTGAAGTACTTGCAGCTAAAATAAATGTTTCAAAATCATTTCCTGATTTAGAAATTTCAACATCATAGGTAACCGCTGTTGGAGTATCATAATCTGCAGCAGACCATGTTACTGTTAAAGCAGGATTATTTTGTAAACCGGGTGTTAATTCAACTGCAGTACCAGCATCCGGTGTTAAAATATCAAAACTTGCGGGAGGAGTTAAGAACATAAGATCTTGCTCATCTTCACATGACCACAATCCTGAAAATAGAATGGTAGCTAATAGTAATTTAAATGTATTTTTCATGTTTAATATAATTAGTGTTAATAGGTATTAATAACCTGGATTTTGAGTTAAATTTGGATTTGATGCTAAAGAAGCTTGAGGTATAGGATAGAGTTTCAAAAAGCTTGGAATTGAAACACCATTGCTACCGTTACCTTTCCATGCCCAATTATAATTGCCTCCTGTATATCTATTGAATCGAATTAAATCTTGTCTTCTGTGACCTTCCCAGTGCAATTCTCTTGATCTTTCATCAATAATAAAATCTAATGTTAAGTTCGATTGAGAAATGTTTCCGATTTGAGACCCGTTATTTGCTCGCTCTCTTAGTGCGTTTACATAGGTTACAGCTTGAGGTAAAGTAGCACTGGATGCTCCTCTTAAAGCACATTCAGCATACATCAAATAGACATCAGCTAAACGAAACATTGGAAAATCTGTATCAACGAAAGTGGTACTTATACCGGGAACTCCTGCAGAAGATATATTAGAAAACTTAGCTAATATATAGCCTTGATCTCTATTGGCAATATCCGTAATTTCTATGTCACGAACACCCGAAATTATAGTATTTCTTACATCATTATTAAATTCATTCCCATCAAATTTTTGCACAAATTGTTTTCTCAAACGGAGTGCACCACCCCATCCTCCTACGCCAAATTGATTACCATTACTTTCAATCGATCCAACTTGACCATTAATCATAACGGTTGTAGGTCCATAATTTTGAGTAACTAATCCGTCAGCTTGAATATAGAAAATTGCTTCTGGAGATGTGTTGTTATCAGCATTAAAA
The DNA here is from genome assembly GCF_014638005.1 of Flavobacterium orientale. Lineage (GTDB taxonomy): Bacteria > Bacteroidota > Bacteroidia > Flavobacteriales > Flavobacteriaceae > Flavobacterium > Flavobacterium orientale. The sequence goes on along the minus strand of NZ_BMFG01000002.1, from coordinate 359,133 downwards.
TTATTCAAATAATTTGTTGCTAATGAATATCCAGATCCAATGATAGCAATACATTGATCAGCACAGTCGTTATATCTGTTTTGTCCGATATAAACTTCAGCATTTAAATACAATTTAGCTAAGACCATTCTGGCAAAACCTTGATCAAGTCTACCGTCAATATTTGTTCCTGCAGGTTTTAAATTTGGCAAAATTGTTGTCAACTCAGCTTCAACAAAATCAAATAATTGTTGTGCATTATACTCTGGCCCTGCTACTCCTACAACATCATCTTCAGTATTAAATGGAGCTTTTCCAAACAAATCTAATAGATGATAATAAGATAACGCTCTTAGAGCACGAGCTTCGTTTCTGTACTCTTCAATTTCTGATAGTGTTTGTGCACCGGTAATTCCTCTTGAGTTTAACTTATCAGCTGTTGACTGTCTTAAGAATTCATTAGCTAAAGCAACTTGAAACATGGCTCTACTAAACATTCCACGAATAACAGGATTTGATGAATTCCAAATATTTCTTTGAATTTCTCTGGTCCCTGGATCATTTTCATAACTCCAGATTACTTCATCTGTCGATAAGTTTTGTAAATACCATAATACACGTCCGTATTGACTGGTACCTGCATCAACGCCACCAATGTTAGAATTATCAGGCCCTAATGTTCCTGTCAAAGACAAGTTGCCATAAACACCTGCAATGGCTTGAGTATAGGCTCCGTCTTGTGAATAAAACTGTTCAACCGAAATCTGATTAGGATCTTCAGGAACAACGTTTAAATCATCTTCACAAGATTGCATAAAAAATGCAAAACCTAATAAGGATAAGATTTTAATTTTTTTCATAGTTTTTATTTTTAAAATTTTACGTTAGCTCCAAACAAAAATTGTCTTTGTCTTGGATAAATTGTATTATCAAAACCTCCTGTAACTTCAGGATCTAGACCTCCATATTTTGTTATAACAAATGCATTTTGAACTCCGGTAAATAAACGTAGAGAAGCATTTCCGTCTAACCATTTAGGGAATGTGTAGCCTAAGGTCACATAATCCATTCTTAAGAAAGATGCATTTTCAACATACATATCAGACAATACATTTTCTCCATTTTGTTCCACAAAATTTGTGTTCAAAACATTTGTTGAAATATTTTCTAAAACACCATTTTGAATTAAGGCATAATAAGAACGAGTTGATTCAACAGCATTTAAAACCCTATTGCCAATACTAGCTCTAAGATTGAATGCAAAATCAAAATTTTTGTAATTTAAATTAGAATTAAATCCTAACAATAAGTCCGGATCTGGGTTTTTGTAGATATATCTATCGTCGCCATTAATTATACCGTCGCCATTCAAATCTGCGAAAGCACCTTCAATTGCTGCTCCGGTAGAATCATACAATTGTTTGTAAACAAAAAATGAAAATGGCGTAAATCCCTCTTGAAGTATTTGTGATGTTCCTCCGGTTCCGGCACCTGATTGACCAGTAAATAAAGGTGAGCCTAAAGCAATTTTCTCAATTCGTCTCTCAAACTTAGTTGCGTTAAAACCTATGTTCCAATTAAAATCTTCAGATCTAAAAACATCATAATTGATAGAAAATTCAACACCTTTTGAACTCATATCACCAACGTTTTGTGGCCCTTGATTTGAAAAATTACTTCCGTCTGCAAATGGACCAATTTGAAATAAATCTTGTGATAATTTATAAAAAAAATCTAAGGAACCATTCAATCTATTCTCATAAAAACCATAATCTAGACCAACATTATAGGTAGTTGTTTCTTCCCATTTTAACGGACCAAAAGCACTAGGAACTCCAACATTAACAGGTTGACCACCAATTATATACTGTGAATTTGCATCTCCTAAATTATAAATTGATTGGTAAAAAGAAGGATTATCAATGGATTGCTGACCTGTTATACCCCAACCAACACGTAACTTTAAATCAGATAATACGGTAGAGTCTTTAAAAAAATCTTCTTTGATTTTCCAACCTAAAGCTGCAGCAGGGAAATTGCCCCATCGATTATCAGGACCAAAACGAGAAGTACCGTCTCTTCTATAAGATAAAGTTAACAAGTATTTATCATGAAGATTGAAATTTGCTCTTCCAAAATATCCCAAAAGAACTACATCTGTATCAACATAATATCTTCGTTCGTCAGTTGGATCAGTTGCCTCAAAACCTGCTTGGCCTGAATTTTCAAACTTTTGATAAGAATAACCCGCAGTTCCTTCAAAATCTAAATTGCCGAATTTTTTATTATAAATAAAATAGAAGTCTAAAAGCTTGTTTATCCTTTGGTTGTTTTCACTAAACTTAGTTCCTAATGAAATGTTGTTATTTTGAAAACCTGATCTTGCATTTGTCGATCTGGTTCTACTTCTCTCTCCATCATTATTATCATAACCAAAATTTACAACGGCTCTTAATTCAGGTAAAAAATGAAATTTATAATCAATTTCAAAATTTCCAAACAATCTATTGTTTAAGCCTCTATCGTTAGTTTGCAACAATTGAGCAACTGGATTTCCTGTAGAAGGATTCAAGAATGGATTCCCTGGTAAACTTGGATTATAATACTCAAAGAAGCCATCATAAGGTGAGTTTTCATCATAAATAGGTTGCGTAGGATCAAAACGAATAGCAGATCCCTCAACACCATCGGCAAAACGATTACGTTGATTGGTATAATTAGCTGAAATTCTCAACTTTAGATGATTCTCAAAAAAACTAGGTGACAAATTCAACGAAACCGAATTTCTTGTAAACTCATTTGTCAAACGAAGACCTTCTTGATAAGTATTTCCAATTGATAACCTTGTTGGAATTGCTCCAAATAAGTTTCCTTTAATAGATAAATTATTATCAACAAAATCTGTTCTTCTGTATATTGCTTTTTGCCAATTAGTATTTGCATCCCCCAACAAAGCAACTTGTGCAGGTGTACCGACACCAGGTGTTAGTTGATTACCATTCTCGTCAAAAGTTCCTGCAACTAAATCTCTGTAGCGATCAGCAGAAAAAACATCAATTTCTCCAACATTTCTTCCGGAACCATATTGAAAATTATAGTCAACTTGAAGTTTCTTTGAACCTCTCTTAGTATTTATGATGATAACTCCATTGGAAGCTCTAGATCCATAAATTGCTGTAGCTGAAGCATCTTTTAAAATAGAAAATGACTCAATGTCATTTGGATTTATTGAAGACAAAATAGAAGTAGCCCCTGCAACGCCATTATTATCTATCGGTAATCCGTCAATTACAATTAAAGGGTCGTTTGAAGCTAATAATGAAGAACCTCCACGAATTCTAATCTCAGAACCTGAACCGGGAGCTCCACTTGTGTTAATGGTTACACCTGCCACTTTACCATTAAGTAAGTTTTCAGCGGTCACATTAGCTCCTTTATTAAAATCTTCTGCTGAAATTTGAGTCACGGAACCGGTTGCATCTCTTTTCTTTACAGTTCCATAACCTATAAGCACTACTTCATCAAGTTGTGCATTATCTTCTTCTAGAGAAATTTGAATGCTTCTTTGATTACTAAATGTAACATCCAAAGTTTTGAATCCTACATAAGAAAATTCAATTACATCTCCACTTTTTAGATTTGATAGTGTAAAATTTCCATCAAAATCAGTAATAGTACCATTTGTGGTACCTTTAATAATTACGTTAACACCGGGCAAAGGCAGTTCAGATGTTTTATCCGACACATTTCCTGTTAAAGTGCTCTGAGCCAACATTGTAATTGGCAGCAGAAGTAACGCAATGAACAACTTTTTATAAATTGTTTTCATACAGTTTGTTTAGGTTAAAATTGTGTTTTTTATGTGCTTGTATTTTACTTCGAATGTTAAATTTACGTAAAAATTTAAACAATTTTTGTGAACAGCTGTTAAAAATGAAACGAAAACGTTTTCGTGTTGAAAAGTTTTAATAATTCATAGTTTTTTGCCACTAAAATTCCGATTACAAAAAATTAAATTTATCTTTATTCAAAATTTACTATTTATCTCCTTCAATAATGAAAAGAAAAGTTACTCTAAAACAGATTGCCAAAGAACTTGATGTATCCATTTCAACCGTTTCAAAATCACTAAAAGACAGCACTGAAATCAGCGAAGACACACGATTAAAAGTGCAAGCATTTGCCAAACTTTACAATTACAAACCAAACAATATTGCTCTAAGTTTAAAAAACAAAAAAACAAAAACAATTGGAGTAATAATTCCTGAAATTGTACACCATTTTTTTGCTACTGTAATTAGCGGAATTGAACATTTAGCCAATGAAAACGGATACAACGTTATGGTATGTTTATCTGATGAATCTTTTGACAAAGAAGTAATTAACATGGAAATGTTGGCCAATGGCAGTATAGATGGCTTTATTTTATCATTGTCAAAAGAAACACAACTCAAAAGAGATTTTCACCATATTACGGAAATTATTAACCAAGGAATGCCTGTTGTAATGTTTGACAGAGTGACTAATGATATTTTATGTGACAAAGTCATTATAGATGACAATCTTGCCGCTTTTAATGCCGTTCAAACCTTGATTGAAAGAGGGATGAAAAAAATAGCCTTAATCACAACTGTTGATTACGTTAGTGTTGGAAAACTAAGAACCGACGGCTACATTAAAGCATTAAAAACTAACGATTTAAAAGTAAACAATGAACTGATATTAAAAATTGAAGACATTGACAACTGTGAAAATTTAATTGAAGATTTAATTAAAAACAATAAAATTGATGCTGTTTTTGCAGTTAATGAACTATTTGCAGTAACTGCAATTAAAGCAGCTTCAAAACACAATATCAAAGTTCCGGAAGAAATGTCTGTCATTGGATTTACCGATGGAATTATCTCCAAATATGCTTCACCCAGCATTACTACTGTTAGCCAAAACGGAATTAAAATGGGTGAAAAAGCAGCTAAAATGTTAATTGAAAGATTAGAGAGTGATGAATGGGATGACGAACAATTTAAAACTGAAGTTATTGAAACGCATCTGGTGGAAAGAGAATCCACAAAATAAATTTTCTACTAAAATATTTAAGCCTAATAAATTTTTCGAATAGAAAAAAATATATATTTGTAACCAGTATTAATCAAAACTTGTATTTTACTTCGAACCCACAAGTTTTGATAAGCATTAAACGCTTATCGTGTTATTAACCAATAAATTACGATAATGGAAAAGCGTAAGTTAAGTTTCTGGGAAATTTGGAACATGAGTTTCGGTTTCTTGGGGATACAAATGGGTTTTGCCCTTCAAAATGCAAATGCCAGTAGAATTCTTCAAAAATTTGGTGCCGATGTTCACGAACTTTCGTGGTTTTGGATTATTGCTCCACTCACTGGATTAATTGTTCAACCAATTATCGGTCATTATAGCGATAATACTTGGGGTCGCTTTGGAAGAAGAAAACCGTTTTTCTTACTTGGTGCTGTTCTTGCATCGGTTGGTTTAATTTTAATGCCACAGTCTGAAATTTTCATCGCCTTTTTGCCTGCTCTATGGGTAGGTGCCGGAATGCTGATGATTATGGATGTTTCTTTCAACATTGCCATGGAGCCTTTTCGTGCTTTGGTTGGAGACAATCTTCGAACTGATCAAAGAACACTAGGTTTTAGTGTGCAAACTGCTTTAATTGGAATGGGAGCTGTTGTCGGTTCCATTCTACCCTCTTTTTTAAGATGGGCTGGAGTTACAGGCGAAACCGAAAGCGGAATTCCAAATGATTTAATTTGGTCTTTTATTATTGGTGCAGCTATTTTAATAATTACAATTTTAGTGACTGTAATTACTACGCATGAATATTCGCCACAAGAATTAGAAAATTTTACTGACGAAAAAGCTCATAAAGATGCTATTGGTGATGAAAAACCAGCACGGTTGTTAGACATTTTTGAAGATTTTGCTAAAATGCCAACCACCATGCGTCAATTAAGTATGGTGCAATTCTTTTCTTGGTTCGGACTTTTCGGAATGTGGGTATTTACAACTCCAGCGATTGCTCAACACATTTATGGACTAGCATCAGATGATGTAAAAAATCCACTATTTGATGACGCTGGAAATTGGGTTGGTATTCTTTTTGGGGTTTACAATTTCGTTTCGATGATTTTTGCTTTTACACTTCCTTACATTGCGAAACAAATTGGACGAAAGAAAACACATGCAATTTCTTTAATTATTGGTGGAATCGGTTTAATATCTGTGTACTTCATGCCAAACAAAGAAGCACTAATTTTTTCGATGATTTGTGTCGGAATTGCTTGGGCGAGTATTTTATCAATGCCTTATGCCATACTTGCCGGATCTATCCAACCTAAGAAAATGGGAGTTTACATGGGAATTTTCAATTTCTTTATCGTAATTCCGCAGATTATTAATGCCCTCATTGGAGGATTACTTGTTAAATATTTATATAATGATCATGCCATTTTTGCTTTAGTAACTAGCGGTGTCAGTTTCTTAATCGCTGCAGCTTTAGTTTATAAAGTAAAAGATGTGGATGATATAGTACAAAACTAATGAATCAAAAATGTTTCATATTCGACCTCGACGGTGTAATCGTTGATACAGCAAAATATCACTATTTAGCTTGGCAAAAGATTGCTCACCAACTAGGTATCGAATTTACGCCCGAACACAACGAAGAACTTAAAGGAGTAAGTCGTGTTCGATCACTCGACCTCATTTTAGCCTTAGGAAACATGGAAGCTTCTCAGGAAGACAAAAACAGATGGCTCGTTCAAAAAAACGAAGATTATCTTTCCTATTTGGTGGATATGGACGAAAGTGAAATCTTGCCGGGAGTTTTACCGGTTCTAATCTATCTCAAAGAAAATAAACAAAAAATCGTATTGGGTTCTGCTAGTAAAAACGCAAAACCAATTTTAGAAAAAGCAAAAATTATCGATTATTTTGATGCCATTGTGGATGGAAACGATGTATCAAATGCCAAACCGGATCCGGAAGTTTTTATTCAAGGAGCCAAAAAAGTGAATTTTTCAAACGAAGAATGTATTGTTTTTGAAGATTCTGTTGCCGGAGTTCAAGCCGCAAATATTGCCGGAATGACGAGTGTTGGAATTGGCGAAGAAAGTATTTTGCATGAAGCTCAATTCGTATTTCCTGATTTTACACACATCGATTTGAATTTTATACAAAACCTAATAAATAAATAGTAAAATTTTAATGTTTTCAAGTTTTAAAATCATTCAACAAAACTTGAAACTTGAAACTTAAAACTTTTTAAACCTAAAATTAATGAACCAAGATTATATCATACCAGATAACTGGTCGATTATTGAAGAAGGATTTGAACAAGACCTGGTTAAGTCTTCCGAAAGTTTGTTCAGCATTGGAAACGGTGCGATGGGACAACGTGCAAATTTTGAAGAATATTATTCCGGAAAAACGTTCCAAGGAAGTTATATTGCCGGAATTTATTATCCAGATAAAACAAAAGTGGGTTGGTGGAAAAACGGTTATCCCGAATATTTTGCCAAAGTGCTTAATGCTCCAAATTGGATTGGTATTAACATCGAAATTAACGGTGAAAATTTAGATTTGGCCAATTGTGCAGCAGTGAAAAATTTCCGTAGAGAGTTGAATATGAAAGAGGGTTGGTATCATCGTTCTTTTACAGCAACGCTTCAAAACGGAACTGAAATTGAAGTGCAAGTGCGTCGTTTTCTTTCATTGGATTTAGATGAAGTGGGTGTAATTAATTATCAAATTACCGCTTTAAATCAGGATGTTAGTATTGTTTTCAAACCATATATTGATGCTGGTGTTCACAACGAAGATGCCAACTGGGAAGAAAAATTTTGGGAACCATTAAATGTAAAAAATAATGCAAACGAAGCTTTTGTAACCGCAAGAACTTTCAAAACGCATTTTACGGCAACCACTTTTATGCAAAATACGATTTTGGTGGATGGGAAAAATGTGAATGCTTCTCCGTCTAACGTTGCTTCTTCAAATGATAAAATTGAATTTTCGTATGAAGTTTCAGTTGATAGAAATCAATCGGCTACCATTCAAAAAATAGGTGGTTACACCGTTTCAATGAACCACGAAAACACAGAAGAAGCAGCTAAAAAAGTTCTATCCAATGCAATTTTCATCGGTTACAACCAATTATTAGAAGACCAAATCAAAGCTTGGGCAAAAATTTGGGAAATGAGTGATATTACCATTGATGGCGATGTGAAAGCTCAACAAGGAATTCGTTTCAATATTTTTCAATTAAATCAAACCTATCTAGGAAAAGATTCTCGTTTAAATATTGGTCCAAAAGGATTTACCGGTGAAAAATACGGTGGATCAACTTATTGGGATACCGAAGCCTATTGCATTCCTTTTTACATGGCAACCAAAGATCAACAAGTTGCCAGAAATCTATTGACGTATCGCTACAATCATTTAGAAAAAGCGATTGAAAATGCTGCAAAACTAGGTTTTAAAAACGGAGCTGCTTTGTATCCGATGGTGACGATGAACGGCGAAGAATGTCACAACGAATGGGAAATTACGTTTGAAGAGATTCACCGAAACGGAGCGATTGCTTTTGCCATTTTTAATTATCACCGATTCACCGGAGATTACAGCTATATTCCTGAAAAAGGTCTGGAAGTTTTAATCGGAATTGCTCGTTTTTGGCATCAAAGAGCCACCTACTCTACCTATCGAAATCAATATGTAATTTTAGGTGTAACAGGACCGAATGAATATGAAAACAACGTAAACAATAATTTTTATACCAACTATATTGCAAAATGGTGTATTGATTATACGATTGAACAAATTCAGAAAATTGAAAAAGAATATTCATCGGATTATACACGAATTTTAAATAAAGTAAAACTTTCTGTGGCTGAAATTAACCATTGGAAAGAAGTTGCCGACAATATGTATTTTCCTTTTTCTGAAGAACACGACGTGTATTTGCAGCAGGATGGTTTCTTAGATAAAGAATTGGTAAAAGTTTCAGATTTAGATAAAAGTCAGCGACCGATTAACCAAAAATGGTCGTGGGATAGAATTTTGCGTTCGCCTTACATCAAACAAGCTGACACGTTACAAGGATTTTATTTCTTTGAAGATCATTTTAGTAAAGAACAATTGGAGAAACATTTCGATTTTTATGAACCGTTTACCGTTCACGAAAGTTCGCTTTCTCCTTGTGTCCACTCAATTCAAGCGGCTGTTTTGGATAGAATGGAACAAGCATATACTTTCTATCTTCGAACTTCCCGTTTAGATTTAGATGATTATAATAAAGAAGTCCACGAAGGGTTACATATCACGTCGATGGCCGGAACTTGGATGAGTATTGTAGAAGGTTTTGGTGGAATGCGTGTCAAAAATGAAGCATTACATTTTGAACCAAAAATCCCAACGCAATGGAAAGGTTATTCGTTTAAAATTAATTTTAGAAATCAAATTTTAAAAGTTTCTGTTCAATCTAATGAAACGAAATTTTCGTTGGAAGGAAACAAACCAATTACTGTTTTTGTAAAAGGAAAAGAAATTTTGGTGGAACCAAATAGTTTGGTTACCGTATAATAAATTCTCGCAAAGACGCTAAGTCGCAAAGGTTTGCTTAGCGTCTCTGCGACTTTGCGAGATAAAACAATCAATTATGAAAAAAATTTCATTACTACTGTTTTGTCTCGCATTTTCATTTTTATCTGCTCAAGTCAATAGAATTGAACCCACTAACTGGTGGACAGGATTTAAAAATGAAAACCTGCAATTGCTCGTGCATCATCCGAACATCGGAAATGCAACACCAAAAATTTCATACGATGGTGTTTCAATCATCAAAGTTCACAAAGCTAAAAGTCCGAACTACTTATTTATCGATGTTAAAATTGATAAATCTACAAAACCGGGAAAATTCAATATTGTTTTTGAATCGGAAAAAGGAAAAAAAATCACACAATCGTACGAATTAAAACCAAAATCAAAACCTTCAGAAGATTTCATCGGATTCAATAGTTCTGATGCGATTTACCTCATCACGCCAGACCGTTTTGCCAACGGAAATGAAGCGAATGATGTTGTGAAAACTATGCAAGAAACTACATTAGACAGAACCCACGATTACAAACGTCACGGTGGCGATATTCAAGGAATTACAAACCATATTGATTACATCAAAAACTTAGGATTTACCGCTATTTGGCCAACTCCAGTTTTGACGAATGATATGAAAAGTGGTTCGTATCACGGCTATGCGATGACCGATTTTTATCAAGTAGATCCTCGATTTGGAACACTGACAGATTATAAAAATCTATCCGAAAAACTTCATCAAAATGGCATGAAACTCATTATGGATCAAGTGGCTAATCATTGCGGTAGCGAACATTGGTGGATGAAAGATTTACCTTTTTCAGATTGGGTAAATTATCAAGAACTATTTGAAAAAGAAAAAAAATACGTCACTTCCAATCACCGAAGAACAAGCAATCAAGATTTGTATGCTTCAGAAAAAGATAAAAGAGAAATGACAGACGGTTGGTTTGTTTCTACAATGCCTGATTTGAATCAACGCAATCCTTTTCTAGCGAGATACATTATTCAAAACAGCATTTGGTGGATTGAAACCTTGCATTTAGGAGGTATTCGACAAGATACTTATCCTTACCCTGACAAAATTTTTATGTCGAATTGGGCAGGTGAAATTATGACTGAATACCCGAATTTTAATATCGTGGGAGAAGAATGGAGCTCGAATCCGTTATTGATTGGTTATTGGCAAAAAGGAGCAAATAATAAAGATGGATACGAATCCAATTTGCGTTCAACAATGGATTTTGCAATGCAAACCCTCATTCCGCAAGCCATCAAAGAAACAGAAAGTTGGGACAAAGGTTTGGCGAAAATTTACGATGGTTTAGCCAACGATTTTCATTATGCTTCGCCAAAAGACATTATGATTTTTCCCGATAATCACGATATGGATCGCATTTTTACACAAATGGAGGAAAATGTTGAAAATACTAAAATGGCTTTGGCAACCTATTTAGTTTTACCAAGAATTCCGCAGTTGTATTATGGCACAGAAATTCTAATGCAGAACACGGCAAAACCAGGTGATCACGGCTTAATCAGAACCGATTTTCCGGGTGGATGGAAAGGTGATAAAGTAAATGCTTTTACCGGCGAAGGACTTTCTTCAGAAAAAAAAGATATGCAAAGCTATTTGACTAAAATTTTAAATTATAGAAAAAACAGCAAAGCGATTCACGACGGAAAAACGATTCATTTTGCACCAAATAATGGAATTTACACGCTATTTAGAATATTGAATGATGAAATTGTCGTTTTAATTTTAAATAAAAATGAATCTGCAAAAGTTGATCTTTCTACCTATAAAGAATTAGGTTTTGAAGGTAAAAAAATGAAAAATATCTTAACCGGAGAAGAAATTATTTGGGATAAAGAATTGAATTTAAGTAAAAAAGGAACCTATCTTTTTACGACAAAAATGAATTAAAGAATGAAAAAACTCTTTTTACTATTATTTCTTTCAACAATTGGATTTGCTCAAAATGCAAATCGAAAATACATTTCGCATCAATTAAATGAAAACGTTCTGGAAATAAAAACTTCGGATGGAATGTACTTTATTCAATTATATAATGATAAAATTGTTGAAACTTCTTTCGTTCCAAATGGAGAAAAATTCAATCCAAATTCGCATGCTGTTGTTTTAAAACCGGATAGTAATGGTTTTGAATTTAAACAATCAACGGATTATTTAGAAATTAAAACCACTGAATTAGAAATTCAGATTGTAAAATCACCTTTTAAAATTTCGTATTACAAAAGAGGTGAATTATTACTTTCTGAAAAATTAGGTTATTTCAAACGAAAACATGAACCGCTTGAAAAAGTAAAAGGAAATATCGTTTATGATTCAACAGAAGTCATTCAATTTAATATCAATTCAACCGAAAAACTGTATGGTGGCGGAGCAAGAGTTTTAGGGATGAACCGTCGCGGCAACCGTTTAGCACTTTACAACAGAGCAGATTATGGTTACGAAACCCGTTCAGAATTGATGAATTTTACGATTCCAATCGTCATTTCTTCTCAAAAATACATGGTTCATTTTGACAATGCTCCCGTTGGTTATTTGGATTTGGATAGTAAAAAAGAAAATGTCTTGGAATACGAAACCATTTTCGGCAGAAAAACCTATCAAGTGATTGTTGGCAATTCATGGGAAGATTTGATTTACAATTACACCGAATTAACCGGAAGACAACCATTGCCGCCTCGTTGGGCTTTGGGTAATTTTTCTTCCCGATTTGGCTATCATTCTGAAGCGGAAGCCCGAAGAACCATTCAAAAATTTCAAGATGAAAATATTCCGGTAGATGCAATAATCTTAGATCTTTATTGGTTTGGAAAAGAATTGCAAGGAACAATGGGAAATTTAGAAGTGTATCGAGATAGCTTTCCAACTTTTGAAAAAATGGTGGATGATTTCAATAAAATGGGCATCAAAACCATTCCGATTACGGAACCATTTATTTTAACGACTTCCAAAAAATGGAAAGAAGCCGTTGAGAAAAAAATTCTCGCAACAGATTCTGTTGGAAATCCTTTTACCTATGATTTCTATTTTGGAAACACCGGTATCATTGACATTTTTAAACCATCCGGTAAAAAATGGTTTTGGGATATTTATAAAGAGTTAGCCGACAAAGGCGTAAGTGGTGTTTGGGGCGATTTGGGTGAACCCGAAGTGTTTCCTGCCGCTGCTCGAACTGTTGGCGGAACAGCCGATGAAGTGCATAACATTTACGGACACAATTGGGCAAAATTGGTTTTTGAAGGTTATCAAAACGATTTTCCAACGCAAAGACCTTTTATTTTGATGCGTTCCGGTTATTCGGGTTCGCAACGATATGGAATTATTCCGTGGAGTGGCGATGTGAACAGAACTTGGGGTGGATTATCAGGTCAAGTGGAAATTTCATTACAAATGGGAATGCAAGGTTTGGCCTACATGCATTCTGATTTGGGCGGCTTTGCGGGGGCAAATTTAGATGACGAATTATATGTACGTTGGTTGCAATACGGTGTTTTCAATCCGATCTTTCGTCCGCATGCACAATCGGATGTAGCTTCTGAACCGATTTTCAGAAGTGATTGGGCGAAAAACTTAGCAAAACAAGCGATTGAATTGCGTTATCAAATGCTTCCTTACAATTATAGTTTGGCTTATGAAAATTCGCAATCAGGAAAACCGTTGATGCGACCGCTGTTTTTTGAAGAACCTGAAAATGAAGCATTATTGACTAAATCCGATGGTTATTTATGGGGAAAAGATTATCTGGTTTATCCGATTATGGAATCGAATCAAGCAACAAAAGAAGTTTATTTTCCTAAAAACAGTAATTGGACGGAAATTAATTCTACTAAAAAATATAGTGGCGGTTCAACTGAAAAAATAAATGTTGTTACTTCTCACATTCCAACATTTGTGCGAAACGGTGTTTTGATTCCATCGACAAAAGTTGTTCAAACAACTCAGAATTATGACAATTCCAACCTAGATTTACGTCTTTATTTTGATGAAAAAGTAACGTCAAGCGAACGCCAATTCTATTTTGATGAAGGGAATAATTCATCTGAGAATAATTCTGAATTACTGACTTGCGAAACAGAAATTTCTAAAAAAGAACTTTTGATTTCGATGGAAAGTAATTCATTACAATCAAAAGGAAAAAACGGTAAATTTCATATATTTTATTTGAATAAAAAACCGAAATCCATTTTCATCAATAATAAAAAAATGAAATTTCAATTTGATAAAAAATCAAAAAAATTGGAATTTGATTATTTGTTAAGTACTAATAAAATGAACATAAAAATTAAATTATAATGAAACAATTCTTTTCCACATTAATCTTATGCTGTATGATTGTAGGATGTTCACCCAAAAAAGAAACCGTTCAAATCGAAACTCCATTCGTTTGGGAAGGAGCCAATTTATACTTCTTGTTAATCGACCGATTTAACAACGGAAATCCTGAAAATGACTCAATCATTCGCAGAGATAAAGAAACGGGCGTTCTCCGTAATTTTATGGGCGGTGATATCAAAGGAATTACCCAAAAAATTGATGAAGGCTATTTTACCGATTTGGGAATTAATGCCATTTGGATGACTCCGGTTGTGGAACAAATTCACGGCTCTGTGGATGAAGGAACAGGAAACTCGTATGGCTTTCATGGCTATTGGACGAAAGACTGGACCGCCATCGACCCAAGTTATGGCACACGCGAAGAGTTGAAAGAAATGGTAGAAAAAGCTCACGCCAAAGGAATCCGAATTGTGTTGGATGCCGTAATCAATCACACTGGACCCGTAACCGAATTAGATCCTGTTTGGCCCGAAAGTTGGGTGCGAACCGGACCAAAATGCTCGTATGATACCTATCAAAATTACATCGATTGCACATTAGTTGAAAATCTTCCGGACATTAAAACTGAAAGCAATGAAGATGTAGAATTACCTCCAGCTTTGATTGAAAAATGGAAAAAAGAAGGTCGTTACGAACAAGAAGTAGCTGAATTGGATGCATTTTTCAAACGAACAGGCTATCCAAGAGCACCGAAATATTACATTATGAAATGGTTGTCCGATTACATTACCGATTTTGGTATTGACGGATATCGAGTGGATACCGTGAAACACACCACAGAAGATGTATGGGCTGATTTTTCAAAAGTTTGTAAAGACGCTTTTGCACAATACAAAAAAGACAATCCTGATAAGGTTTTAGATGATAATGATTTTTATCTACTTGGTGAAGTGTATGGCTATGGATTAAACGGCAAACGCAACTATGATTTTGGCGACAAAAAAGTAGATTATTTTGCTCACGGATTTGACAACCTCATCAATTTTGATTTTAAAGGTGATGCCAATAAAACGTATGAAGAAATTTTTTCAAACTATTCAAACGCCTTACAATCTGATTTAAAAGGAGTAAGCATCACTAATTATGTAAGTTCGCACGACGATGGTTGGCCGTTTGATAAAAAAAGAGAAAAAGCCTTTGATGCAGGAACTAAATTATTACTAACACCCGGAATTTCGCAAGTGTATTATGGTGATGAAACCGCTCGTTCATTAGAAATTGAAGGAACCGAAGGCGATGCAACCTTACGTTCGTTTATGAACTGGGAAGACATCAAAACCAATGCAAACACTAAAAACGTATTGACGCATTTTCAAAAAATAGGTCAGTTTAGAAAAAACCATCCGGCGGTTGGAGCGGGAATTCATAAAAAAATTTCAAAAGCTCCGTTTTATACGTTCAGCAGAACATTTACTAAAGGTGATTTTACCGATAAAGTGGTTATTGGTTTGGATTTGCCATTTGGTAAAAAAGAAATTAATGTCTTAACCATTTTTGAAGATGGTACAGAAGTTCATGATGCTTTTTCCGGAATTTCAACTACCGTAAAAGATGGAAAAGTGGTGATTGATAGTCAAATGGGAATTGTGTTGTTGGAGAGAAAGTAGTTAAAACACTGTCTAAATACTTGTTTTAAGGTCAATCTGTCACCATTGATGGCTTATCTATGGAGTTGATAGGGCGTTGCTATATAGCATCTATATAGTATCTATATTAGGACGGGTCATTCTGACAATACTTCGACAATACTTCGACAATACTTCGACAATACTTCGACGATACTCTGACGATAGTTCGACTTTAATGCGACGAAAAAGTTTCGTAAACTGAGAGTGGAGATGCTGAAACAAGTTCAGCATGACACTATTGGAGCATGACAGGATTGGAGCATGACAGAATTGGAGCGTGACAAGATTGGAGGTTGTGGGCAATTTATTTGTGCCAAGTGATTGGATTTACACCTCAAATAAAATGCTTTAGGCTAAGCAGGGCAGTTTGGTGGATAAGTGCGATTTCTGTAACGAGATTAGCTTTCGTTAGGGATTAAATGAAACAATCAAGTGTTACATCCTGCGTTCAAAGACTTCTTGCGGATGATAGATTCTTTTCATTAAAGCAAATAAAATAATTAACCTCAATGGTAAAAGTAAAGATTAAAAGTCAATTGGGAATTGATTTGTTGGAGAGAAAGTAAAAACTAAATACTTTTTTAAACCTATCAAGCGTTTATGAACATATAAAGTTTATAAACGCTTGTTTATTTGTACATGAATCAAACGGCATTATTGCTATATTTGAAAACCTCAAAAAAAGATTTCACTTCATGAAAGTAATACAAAATAAAATGACTTCAAGAACCGTTAGGCAGTTCATTCTATTTTTACTTTTCGTTGGTTTGATTACAAGTTGCACCAGTTACAAAACCCAAATGGGAAGCCAAGCAACCTCTTTTTTTAACAACCAATCGCTTGACACCACAACCATTGTTTATTCCGTTTTTCTGACCGGAAATGCATCCAATAGTTTAAATGACAGGGCTACACCCATGCTTTCTAATTTTAAAAAGAGAATGGAATCGGCCTCCATTAACAGCACGGTACTTTTTTTGGGCGACAATATTTTTCCATTAAATGGATTTAGTGAGAACCGCCATTTGGCTGAAGAAAAAATCACTAACCAATTGGATTTGACTGAAAAATTCAAAGGGAAAGTGTTCTTACTTCCGGGTGAAAATGATTGGGGAAATGGTGCTGTAAATGTAATATCTCAAGAAAATTTCATTTCAAATTACAAGAAAAAAAATAGCCGGTTAGTGCCTGAAAATGCTTGTGGCATCGCATTTATTTCACTTAGTGAAACGGTTGAACTTGTTGCTGTTAACTCACAGTGGTTTATGGAAGATTGGGACCAACATCCTGAAATCAACAAAGGATGTGCGATTAAAACCCGTGAACAATTTTTTGAAGAATTGGATGATTTTTTACAACAAAATCCACAAAAAACCATTCTTTTAGCCACACATCATCCGTTGATGAGTAACGGCATTTATGGTGGTCATTATTCTTTGAAACAACAAATTTTTCCTCTTGAAAAGAATATCCCGCTGCCTGTTGTTGGTAGTTTTTACAACCTTTTCAGAAAAGCAAGTGGTGTGAATCCGCAAGATTTACAAAACATCAACTACAAAGAAATGAATGACCGAATAAAATCGATTGTTCAAAAATATCAAAATGTAATAGTAGTTTCGGGACACGAGCAAAATTTACAATACATCAATAAAGATGGTATTCAGCAAATAATTAGCGGTTCCGGTGCTCATTTTACCGAAGCGAGAGCGGTTAACCCAAAAGATTTTAGTTACGGCGGAAATGGTTATGCTGTTGTTGACATTTATGCTAACGGAGCTTCAACAGTTTCTTATTACACCACTTCCAATCGAAAAGAAGTGTTGCTTTTCAAACAAAAAATCAGCGAACCCGAATCGGATGAGAAGCATCGCAATTATCCCAAACAATTTGATTCGGAAATCAAGCGATCCCTATTTGGAAAATCGGTGAGTAGAAAAAGTGATGTCTATCAATTTCTTTGGGGAAAACATTATAAAAAGTATTACAAACAAACTATTGTTGGCAAAACGGCAACTTTAGATACTTTATTTGGGGGTTTAAAACCCATCGGTTATGATACTGAAAATACAACAAATGCACTATTGCTGGTTGACAAAAACGGAAGGGAATTTGTGATGACTCCATTGGAGAAAGATGCTTCTTCCTTTTTTAAGTCTATTGCTTATAAAAATGATAGTTTCAAAAACCAAGCAAACAATGCCCTTTCAGAAGATTTTTTGAGAGATTATTTTACCACCATTCACCCGTTTACACCCTTGGTAATTCCTACCTTATCGAAAGCAATTCAGGTGAATGCTGTTTCGCCTAGTTTGTATTTTATTCCAAATCAAAATCTTCTTGGAAAATACAACACTGATTTTGGAGACAAGTTCTATTATATAGCCGCAAAAGCAAATTCGACCCAAAAAAACAATGTCAATTTTGGAAAACCGTCAGCTATTATAGACACCGATGAAATGTTACATTTGATTCGAACTAATAAAAATCATGAAGTAGCGATTAAAGATTACATTCGTGCCCGACTTTTTGATATGCTAATTGGTGACTGGGATAAGCAAGCTAAAAACTGGCGATGGGCTGTTTTTCAAGAAAAAAATAAAGTGATTTATAAACCCATTCCGTTACATCGCGATCAAGCTTTTGCGAAATATGACGGAGCTTTTCTAAAATTACTAAAAACAGTTCCGGCAATGGGACAAATGCATTCGTATTCCTATAACCATCCAAATCCAAAAAAATTCAACGAGCAAGTATATGCTTTAGATTTAGCACTTTTGGCTTCGGTTGATGAAAAAATATGGGTAGAACAAGCCAAATACATTCAAGAAAATCTAACCAATGACATCATCAACAAAGCTTTTTTAGAGTTGCCTTATGAATTGCAAGATGAAACCACCACCAAATTGAAACTCAACTTGCGTAACCGATTGAAAAAACTTCCTCAAACCGCACAACAGTATCAAAAAATTTTAGATAGAAAAGTGCTAGTAGTGGGAACTCTCGAAAATGATGTATTTGTCATCAATCGGCTTTCTGATGGCAGAACAACGGTTGTGGTTTACAACGGTAAAAAAGTTCCGGATAACATTATTTTTGAACGTACGTTTTACAAAAAATACACTAAAGAAATTTGGCTATTTGGTTTAGAAGGGAAAGATGAATTTAGCATGGAAGGTAACGAAGCTAACGCCATAAAAATAAGAATGATAGGTGGTTTGAGTCAAGATTCATATGTGGTTGACGATGGTAAAAAAGTGAAAATTCACGATTTTATATCTAATTCAAGCACCCTAAAAACAGACAAAAAAACCACTGTTTTACTCTCTAACAACTACGAAACAAACACGTATAATTACAAGCGACCTAAATTTAATTCGTTGGCAGTTGCACCCTTGATTGGTTTCAATCCGGATGACGGCATTCGATTTGGGCTAGGTTTTGATTTTACTCAAAACGGATTTTTAGGAAATCCTTATTCTCAAAAACATCGCTTTCAAGCGAACTATTATTTTGCTACGCAAGGTTATGATTTAGGCTATAACGGTTTGATAAAAAAAGCTTTTGGCGATTATGATTTTGTGATAGATGCCTCGGCAACAAGCTCCAATTTTGTTCAAAATTTCTTTGGCTTTGGAAACGAAACAAGTAATGATAACAACAATGATTTTGACTATAATCGTGTTCGAATTGCTTCGTATAAAGTAAGTCCCGGTTTGGTTTGGTCAAAAAGCAAAGCAACCACTCTTACCGCGAGAGCTCATTTTGAAGCGTATCAAGTAGAAAATACTGCAGACCGTTTTATATCTGAAAGTCCTATAAATTCAAGAGTTTTTAACTTTCAATCTTTTGCAGGAGCCGGGTTGACCTATCAATTTAAAAATTATGACAATGCTTTCGTTCCGTCTTTAGGAATGGGATTTTATGCCAATGGAAAATGGATTATGAATGTTTCTGATTTTTCCCGACATGTGCCAACGGTTGAAGCAGCATTAAATTTGGTTTACAAATTAACCCCCAACAAAGAATGGATTTTTGAAACCACATTAAAAGGAAAATCTATTTTTAGTGATGATT
Source organism: Flavobacterium orientale (assembly GCF_014638005.1). GTDB lineage: Bacteria > Bacteroidota > Bacteroidia > Flavobacteriales > Flavobacteriaceae > Flavobacterium > Flavobacterium orientale. The sequence continues at coordinate 339,450 of NZ_BMFG01000002.1, read as the reverse complement.
TTGAATTTTATCAAGCCGCTTCTTTGGGTGGTGATGAAGATTTACGCGGATTTAGAGACAATCGTTTTTCAGGTAAATCGGCCTTTTTTCAAAGTTCTGATTTGCGGTATTTTATTGGTCAAATAAAAAATCCGTTTGCACCTATAAATTATGGAGCTTTTATTGGTTTTGATTACGGAAGAGTTTGGTTTCCTGCTGAAAACTCAGATAAGTGGCATCAATCTTCCGGTTTCGGTTTGTGGTTGAATAGTAGTAATGTTGTGGCTGCAAAGTTATCTTATTTTCATGCTACAGATGGAGGTCGGATTGCGTTTGGGATGAAGTTTAATTTTTAGGTTTTAATTTTACAACATCTGAATTTAAATTAAAAAAGAACACCGATTGTTATAATTGGAGAAATTGAAATAATCAGTTTTTAATTTTTAAAATTTCTTGAATTTCCTAAATCTGTGTTCAAAAAATTAATATTCCCTTCATAATCAAAAATGCTTTCTTTAACATTGATTTTCCATCTTTGTAAAAATCCTTTCCCATGAAACCAAATTGTTATTTGTTACTTATCTTAGCTTTGACATTCATCAATTGTTCTAAAATGAAAAAACCACTTAACATTGGTCATAGAGGTGCAATGGGACACGAAACCGAAAACACGATTGCTTCCGTTAAAAAGGCATTAGAGTTGCATGTGGATATGATTGAAATTGATGTTTTTTTGATTAAAGGTGGCGAGTTGGTTGTTTTTCATGATGAAATTTTAGACAGTTTAACCAATACTTCCGGGAGAATAGAAGAATTTACTTTTGAAGAATTACAAAAAGTGATTGTGAAAGGAAATCATCACATTCCAACGTTAGAAGAAGTAATTGAAACGATTGATAGGAAAGCACCACTTAACATTGAATTGAAAGGAAAAAACACAGCAACACCTACTTTTAAATTGCTGGAAAAATGCTATCAAAAAGGATGGAAAAAAGATGATTTCGTTATCTCTAGTTTTTTGTGGGAGGAATTGGAAGCCTTCAGAAAATTGGACGATAAAATTTCCATCGCCATTCTTACTGAAGAAAATCCGATAGCTGCGATTTCCATTGGGAAAAAATTAAAAGCCGTTGCCATCAATCCGTGGTGGAAAACCTTGACCAAAGAAAACGTGCATCAAATTCACAACGAAGGATTTAAAATTTACACGTATACGGTTAATGAACCATCCGACATTAAATTTGTAACCGAATTGGGTGTGGATGGAATTTTTTGTAATTTCCCCGAAAGATTACACTAATGTATGATGTCCTGATTGTGGGTGGTGGAGCAGCCGGTTTTTTTACCGCTATTAACCTTGCCGAAAAAAATCCTAATTATAAAATAGCTATTCTTGAACGTGGAAAAGAAGTGCTTACGAAGGTACGTGTTTCAGGTGGCGGACGTTGTAATGTGACGCATGCGTGTTTTGTTCCGAATGATTTAGTAAAATTTTATCCGCGTGGCGAAAAAGAATTGCGTGGTCCGTTTCATCAATTTTGCTCCGGTGATACAATTGAGTGGTTTGAAAAACAAGGCGTCGAATTGAAAATCGAAGAAGACGGACGCATGTTTCCCGTTTCCGATTCTTCGCAAACAATTATTGACTGTTTTTTGAATGCAACTAAAAAACATAAAATTGAAATCCTAACAGGACAAAGTGTGCAGTCTATTTTTCGTTCAGAAGATCATTGGAAAGTGGAAACGAATCACCAGACTTTTCGATGTGAAAATCTAGTGATGACAACCGGAAGCAACCCGAAAATTTGGGAAATGTTGGAGAAATTAGGCCATACCATTGTTCCACCTGTCCCTTCCCTATTCACTTTCAACATCAAAGACAAACGAATTAAAGATTTAATGGGTGTTTCTGCTTTTGCGACGGTGAAAGTGCAAAACTCTAAACTTGAAGCTTCGGGCCCACTTTTGATTACGCATTGGGGAATGAGCGGACCCGGTATTTTGCGACTTTCTGCATGGGGGGCACGAGAATTATTTGATAAAAATTACCAATTTGTATTAGAAGTCAATTGGCTCAACGATGCCACTTTAGAAGTAACCGAAAACCAGTTGAAAGATTTAAAATTGGAACATGCCAAAAAAGTAGTCGTCAAAAAATCACCTTTTGATTTCCCGAATCGCTTATGGGAAAGTTTGGTTGTTGCTTCTGAGATTTCTCCAGAAACAAAATGGGCGGATTTATCTAAAAAACAACTTCAAAACTTGGCTTTGCAATTAACGAATGGAAAATTCCAAGTAAATGGAAAAAGCACTTTTAAAGAAGAATTTGTCACCGCCGGAGGAATCGATTTAAAGGAAATTAATTTTAAAACGATGGAAAGCAAATTACTTCCAAAAATATATTTTGCAGGCGAAATTGTAAATATTGATGCAATAACCGGTGGATTTAATTTTCAAAATGCGTGGACAAGTGGGTTTATTGTGAGTGAGAGTATTGAAATATTCTAGCAACTCATTTTATATAACATTACCGGTCTAGTATGTTAAAAATCAATTGGTTTTTAGAGCCTGAACAAAAAAATTTCTAAATTTATAAGAACTTAACCTATAGATTTATGAAAAAACTTTACATTTTTACATTACTTTTCTTCAGTTCCTTTAATATGTTTTCCCAATTTTATGAAGGCTTTGAAGGTGACACCTTTCCGCCTCCGGGTTGGTTGGTAGCTGATAGCGGAGCAGAAGGCGTCGCACAACCATATTCTTGGACAAGGATTGAAATTCCTAATATTGGAAATTGGGCTGCTTACATGGATCGATATAATATAGGGATGGGTAACACTTCTCTAGATTGGCTGATTACTCCACAAATTAGTGTAACAAGTAACCAAAAACTTTTTTTTAGTTCAAGAACAACTCTCGCTGGAAACCAAGGCACACTATTTCAAGTTCGTGTTTCAACAAATCCAAATCAATCAGAATTAAGTTCTTACACCGTTTTACAACAATATACTGAACATGAAATAAATTCTACATTTAATATTTACCAAGAAAATGCAATAGACTTACAAGCGTTTGTGGGTCAAACCATTCATATTGCTTTTGTTCGAGTGTTTACGCAGCCAACAGAACCATTTGGTGGGGACAGATGGTTATTAGATGATATATATATTACACATCAGTCGATGTATAACCCTAATAATTCTTTAATGTTAAATGCTTTTTTAGATTTAAACAATAACGGAATAAAAGACAACAACGAAAAAGATTTCTATTTAGGTAAATTTTCCTATCAATTTAACTCCCAACCTTTAGTAGAAGGAATAGGAACTACAGGTTATCATAAACTCTACCATCCCTCGAGTTTTACGTACAATATTGGTTTTCAAATAAATCCTGCTTACAGTAATTTTTATTCTTGCAACACTACATACTCCGGAACAATTAGTGGCACTTCTCCAAATCCTATATTTTATTTTCCAGTAACTATTTCACAAGAATTATTGGATGTTGAGGTGAGCTTATATTCTTCGAGTCGTGCACGACCAGGGTACACTTTTAGTAATTTTTTTACATTCAAAAATAATGGAAATACAACGATTCCTTCCGGAACTATTACGTTTACAAATGACCCTACTATTTCAATTTCACAAATTAGTCAAACTGGAACGACTCCAATAACAAATGGCTTTATATATGAATTTACAGACTTACAACCTATGGAAAAACGAACGATTAGTGTACAAATGCCAATTCCACAAATTCCAATTATAAATTTAGGAGATCAAATAGTAAATACGGTTAGCATTACACCATCTAATGATTATTATCCTTTAAATAACACTTCTACACTTACAAGAACAATAGTTGGCTCCTATGACCCGAATGATAAAATGGAAAACCATGGACCAACCATCAATATAGATGAATTTGGCCCTAATGATTATTTATATTACACCATTCGATTTGAAAACACTGGTACTGCTGCTGCTGATTTTGTTAAAATTACTGATTTACTTCACACTAGTTTGAATCCTCAAACATTTGAAATGATTGATGCAAGTCATACCTATAATGCCACTAGAATCGGCAATCAATTGGAATGGTTTTTTGAAGATATTGATTTACCTCCAACAAGCCAAAATCCAGATTTAAGTCAAGGATTTGTACATTTTAAAATCAAACCAAATCCCGGTTTTGCTGTTGGAGATATTATTCCGAATACCGCAGAAATTTATTTTGATTACAATCCTGCGATTATAACAAATACCTTTGAAACGGAGTTTATCTCTGTTTTAAGTGTTACGGATAACGAGCCTTTTTCAGTTGCAATTTATCCAAATCCATCAAATCAATTCGTTTATATAAAACTTGACCGTACAACAGACGCCCTTAAATCAATTGCCGTCTTCGATGTTTTAGGAAAGCAAATTGTTTCAAAAGAATCATTATATACATTTGAATCAACACTTGATATTGGTCATTTAAACGCCGGAACCTATTTTGTTGAAATAACAACACAGTCCAATTTGAAAACAACAAAAAAACTAGTGATCAAATAAATAGAACTAAGGGATTAAAAAAATTTAATCCCTTTTTTTATGAAAAGAAAGCTCCTCGATATTCCCAAAACTTCACCAAAAATATTCCTAAAAACACCACCGAAACCACAAATTTCATAAACGTTGAGGCCAAAAAACCCATAAAAGAACCGGTTGCTGCTTTAAAAGCTTTTTTAGAATCTTTAGAATCATTCAACAGTTCTCCAACAAAAGCACCCACAAACGGTCCGATGATAAAGCCAAAAGGAATTGGAGCCAAAATACCAATCACTAAACCAATATTGGTTCCCCATATTCCGTATTTGCTTCCGCCAAAACGTTTGGTTCCTTTAGCTGGAATAACGTAATCGAGAATACCGACAACAAGTGCAATGGCTAAAGTTACACCCAAAACAGTGTAATTGATTGGAACGGCTTTGGTCAAATATAAAAGTAACAAACCTACCCAACTGATGGGAGGTCCGGGTAAAACCGGTAAAATACTACCAAGAATACCAACTATCATTAATATGAAAGCGATGAGTAAAAGTGCGTAATCCATTAATAATTTTATTACTTTTGATATATCAAAAATACGTGTTGTTTTATTACAAACGAAAAATGAACAAATTTCTTTTTTATTCTTTTTTTTTCCTCTTGGCCTCCTGCCAATACTTTGAAAAGCGTGTGCCTTCCGAAGAAGAATTGCTTCAGGAACGCTTAAAACAAATTGATTGGAAAGAAGTTACTGATTATCCCTCTGTAAATGCTTGTGATAGTTTACTGGATAAAGAGCAAAAAAAGGCGTGTTTCTTTCAATTTTTGACTGAACTAATTCAACAGAAAATCGCAACAGATTCAACAGAAAATAGTGCTGAGATCTTTGACACCTTAAATGTTTTGGTCACTGTTTTTCCGGATGCCAACATTACATTTGAACCGCAATTCCCGTCAGATAGCACCCATTACAACAAAGCTAAAGTTGATAGCATTCTTAAAAACAGACTCACAGATTTCCCTAAAATCGAACCCGCTCAGAAAGAAGGAATTCCGGTAAAAACACAATTTATTTTACCTGTTGTTTTAAAAGCGGATTAAGAATTGAATGTTCTCCCCTTCCATTCATAGGTTCCAAACAAGGAATACAATGCAACGGCCGAACTGAAAAAAGGATAAACTAAAGCCGTCAATAAAGTATTCTTCATTTTTATTTTATAAAATCGAGCGGTTTGATTGGCTACTAGTAAATCAGAAATAACTTTTAAAATCAGCAGAATTATCATTTCAAAAAACCCGAAGACGAAAAAAATTAGCGAAATGATAAAAGCTAAATTTCCAAAAAAAACTGTCAACGCCACAAACTTTCCGAAACAGGATGAATACGCTTTTGATTTTCCGGCCCAACGAATGCGTTGCTGAAAAAGTTCTGTCCAACTTTCTGCCGAATTGGTTGTAACATGAAAATCTTTTTTGAGTAAAAATCCAACTTCATCCGGAAAATTTTTAACAGCTTTTTGCAATAAAAACACATCGTCACCACTAGCAATTTGCTCATTTCCTTCAAAACCGCTTAGTTGTTGAAAGAAGTTTTTGGAATAAGTAAAATTGGCTCCGTTGCACATGAAAGCTAGATTAAAATCGAAACTTCCTATAGTTACCGCTTGCAAACTAATCATTTCAATTTGTTGAAAGTCATTGATAAAATTAGATTTACTTTTAAAAAAAACCGGTCCACAAACCATTTGTTTTTTCGTGTTATGAATGTAATGATTCAAATCCAAAAGCCAGTTTTCAGGAACTATACAATCAGCATCGGTGGTGATAATCCAATCAAATTTTGAATGTTGAATTGCAGTTTGAATCGCATCTTTTTTGGGTGAATTCGATTTTCTTTCATTTTCAACGCTCAAAACCCGAAACCCGCAACTCGCAACCCGAAAACCATCAGTAGACTCATCATCAACTAAAATCACCTCAAAATTTTCAACCGGATAATTTAATTTTTCGATGGATTTTAAAAGAATCGGAAGACTTCCAGCTTCATTTCGAAATGGGACAACAATGGAGAAAGATAACTTTTCAACGGATGAATTTTCATTTGATTTTGGCACTTTTTTAAATCCCATCCAAAAGAAGATCATCAAAAAAACATAAACCGAAATCGCTAAAATTAGTAAGTACATCATAGTTCTAATTTTGGTTTAAACTTCAGTACAAAAAGGCTTCCAATCAAAACCGGAATAACCAAATTCAAAAGCCACATTAATGTTGTTATGGAAACAATTGTCCATTGATTAACCCCTAATTTTCCGAACAAAACAACGGCGACACTTCCTTTTATCGCCACATCCATCAAATGAATACTCGGAACAATGGAGGCTAAAAAATACATTGAAAAAATGGTTGCCAAGGCTAAAGAATACGTAATTTCAACACCAAAAATCAACAATAAAAAATAACATTGATGGGAGAAAATCAAAAATCGAATAACCGATAATTGTTGCGTTGTCCTCAATGAATTTCTTGGAAAGGTTCTAATTTTCTGAATTAAGTTTTCAACTGAAAAACCATAAATGGAAATCCTTTTTCTAAAAATTAAAAGGACGGAAAAAATTAAAAAAATCAGAATTAAAACAAAGCTGATTTTATAACTGAAATAATCATAAAACAACCCTGTAATGAACAATCCCAAAACGCCAAAAAATGAAGTTGCAGCCATTTGAGAACTGTTTCCGATAAAATTCAAAAGAATAATTTTTTTGGTTTCTGATTTTGGAAAATATAACATTTTAGCTCCGTATTCCCCGACTCGATTAGGTGTAAAAACCGAAGCAGTTAATGACCCTAACGACTGAACCGCAGCTTCTTTAAACGAAATCTTATAAAAAGTATTCACTAAGTTTTGCCATTTCAAAATCTCAAAAAACCAGTTTAAAACGCTTAAAAATACAATTCCTACTAAACTGAAAAATGTAAATTTAGTCGAGACTAGTTGCCAGTCGTTCAAATCTTTTTTGTTCAATTCAACATACAAATAATAAAAAGCAAAGCCCACAATCAAAAGTTTGACGAGAACCAGCAGGAATTGTTTAGCTTTGTAAGGAATTGAATTCATCAACACAAATAAACAAACTTTAAACCTGAAACTTTAAACTTTAAACAAAAAAGATTGGCAAACGAACGCATCATCTTAGGCATCGACCCCGGAACCACCATCATGGGATTTGGTTTAATTAAAGTCGTGAACAAAAAAATGGAATTCATTCAGTTGAACGAATTGATTTTGAGTAAATACGACGACCATTACACCAAGTTAAAAATCATTTTTGAACGTACCATCGAGTTGATTGAAACCCATCATCCGGACGAAATTGCGATTGAAGCTCCTTTTTTTGGTAAAAACGTGCAATCGATGCTCAAACTTGGACGAGCTCAAGGCGTGGCGATGGCAGCGGGATTATCAAGACAAATTCCAATAACCGAATACGAACCAAAAAAGATAAAAATGGCAATCACCGGAAACGGAAACGCCAGTAAAGAACAAGTGGCTAAAATGCTGCAGCAGTTGTTAGGTTTGAAAGAATTACCAAAAAATTTGGATTCTACGGATGGATTGGCAGCTGCGGTTTGTCATTTTTTTAATTCAGGGAAAGTAATTGGAGAGAAAAGTTATACAGGTTGGGATGCTTTTGTGAAACAGAATGAAGAAAGAATAAAAAAAAGCTAGATCTAAAATACTTAGTTTTCTAATCTGCAGATTCATGTAGTTAAAAGAATTACCGTTTAAACAATATTATACCTTATGTGCTTTTTAAATAAATTTAACAAAAAAATTATTTAAAATTTGAAGTATATTCTTAAAAAGAATATATTTACGGCCTAACCAAATCATTCACAAATAATGAAAAAAATTAAATTATTATCCTTTCTTTTTTTATCAATTCTAGTTACTTCATGTTCTTCAGACAGTGGCTCAGGCGATTCAACAACAAACAGTAGCATAATGGTAAACGGTAGTGCAGTCACCATAACTAATGCAGCAGCTATGCGTGTGGAAAATACTCTTGCTATAGTTGCTTCAGCTTCTAATGGCTCTTTTATGGATTTATCATTCGACAAATTTGGCAATCTTGGTGAAATTAGATATTTTGATGCTGAATTTAATTCTAAGCAAAACTTTCAACATTTTAAATCAAACTATTTTACTTTCGAACTCATTTCTATAAATGAATCTCAAAAAAAAGTAAAAGTATCTTTTTCCGGAAATCTTTATGAAAACAATAATGATTTGAGTTCACCTAGTATTACAGTTAGTGGTAGTTTTGACTTACCTTATACAATACAAACTTCAAATATTCCTGGTCTTGGTCTTAGTTGTAAAATAGCAGGAAACGATTGGTATGAGACTGAATTCTGGGATAATGGTTTCTGGTCTGTTGATCGAAAATTTATCAGTGATGATGAAAATATGATTATCATGAAATTTACAGACGAAGAAATTCAAACAGGAAATTACAACTTTTCTACTTCTAGTGGAAATCTTATCCAATTAGCTAAATACGACGTAGCAACAAATACCTATATTGAGTACGATACTGTTGGAAGTTTAACAATAAGCTCTAATACAGAATTTTCTAAATTAATTCGTATAGTTGAAGGAACCTTTAGCTTTACTGCGACTAATCCTACTAATCCCTCTGATCAGATTCAAGTAACAAATGGTGTGTTTAAAACAAATTTCTAATCATTAAAATGATATAGAATGAATATATTTGCCAGACTTATGTCTGGCATTTATATTCATATACCTTTTTGCAAGCAAGCTTGCCACTATTGCGACTTTCATTTTTCAACTTCCATGAAAAAGAAAGATGAGATGGTTTCAGCATTGGCGAAAGAAATCGCAATGCGAAAAGAAGAATTCAAAAATGAAGTGGTTGAAACAATTTATTTTGGTGGAGGAACACCATCAGTATTAGCAATTGAAGATTTGAGATTGTTGATTGATGAAGTTTTTAAAAATTACAACGTCATTGAAAATCCAGAGATAACTGTCGAAGCTAATCCTGACGACTTATCGAATAACCGAATAATTGAACTATCCAACAATCGAATTAACCGTCTCTCCATCGGCATTCAATCTTTTTTTGAAGAGGATTTGAAAATGATGAATCGTGCTCATAATACCAATGAAGCCAAAAATTGTTTAGAACAAGCAACAAAACATTTCGATAATATTTCCCTTGATTTGATTTACGGAATTCCGGGAATGAGTAATGAAAAATGGATTCAAAATATTGAAACTGCTTTATCGTTTGGCATTCCGCATGTTTCGAGTTATGCATTGACCGTTGAGCCGAAAACCGCTTTACATTCGTTTATTCAAAAAGGAATAATTCCACCACCAGAAGATGAAGTTGCCCAAGAACATTTTGAAATTTTAGTAGAAAAACTAGAAGAAGCCGGTTTTATTCATTACGAATTATCCAATTTTGGGAAGGAAAACTATTTTTCTAAAAACAATTCGAGTTATTGGTTGGGTAAAAAATATATCGGAATTGGTCCGTCTGCTCATAGTTATGATGGAGAAAAGCGAGGTTGGAATGTGTCTAATAATACGATGTATATCAAAACCATTCAAGAAGGAAAATTACCAATTGAAACCGAAACGTTGTCCAAAACCGATCGATATAACGAATATGTGATGACAGGATTGCGAACCATTTGGGGAATTTCTTTAGATAGAATTCAAACTGAATTTGGTCAAACCTATTTAGATTACCTCAACCAACAAGCTGCCAAATACATCGAAGATCATTTACTTTTTGTGGATGAAAATATTTTGCGAACCACTCGAAAAGGAAAGTTTTTGAGTGATGGGATTGCAAGTGATTTGTTTTTATTAAATTTGGATTAATAATACATTAAAAAGTGAATGAAGAAAAACTATGTATCAACTGTCAAAAACCTTTGAAAGGGAAATTCTGCTATGACTGTGGTGAGAAAATTGTAGAAGACAATGATTTTTCATTAAAAATGATAATCCAACAATTTATCGACGGTTTTACAAATGTTGATTCAAAGTTTTTAAAATCATTTTATTATTTACTTTTCAAACCAGGAAAATTATCTTTAAATTTTATCAATGGACACAGAATTCCATTCATGAAACCCTTTCAATTATTCATTGTCATAAATATTTTATTTTTCTTTTTTTTAGGCGATGCAGATATTTTTAGAATACCTGCAAAATGGTTTTTTACCGATGGAATAAATGTAGAAAGTAAGATAAGTGAGAACTTTTCATTTGACTTATTAAAGCAAAAATACGATAGCGAATCCCTTACAAATTCAAAGTTATTTATCTTTATTTTACTTCCTTTTTACAGTATTATTTTTTGGTTAATTCATATAAAAAAGAAAATTCTGTTTGGAAAACATTTCATTTTTGCCATTCATTACCTTTCATTTTTCATGCTGTTTTCAGTTTCCTTAGTTATAACTCCAAAAGAGATTTGGACACCTAGAGTTACTCAACTAGTACTCTTTACAGTAAATTTTTTTTATTTATTCTCTGCAATGAGAAAATTTTACAACGAAAGTATAAAGGTTACAATTTTTAAAAGCTTGATTTGTGTACTACTATGTTTTGGATTAATTTTTTTATATAGAGACTTAGTTAGCCATATTACCTTCAAAATGTTATAAAAAACTATGAAAATAACTCTTAAAGACACCATTCATGCTGATTTATCAAAACCAATTGATATTTCGCTTCCATTATCCAATACTGAAAAAAATCCGATTGCTTGGTACATTGAAAAACCGCAGATTGAACCTGTTCGTTTTGGTTCTTGGGTGGGAAGTGTGCGAGGTGGAGCAACCACTAATTTCAACAACATTTTTTTTAATCCGCACGGGCATGGCACACACACGGAATGTTTAGGCCATATTACGAAAGATTTTTTCAGCATCAATCAAGTTCTGAAAACATTTTTCTTTACCGCAGAATTGATTTCCATCCAACCCGAAAAAATAGGAGAAGATTTTGTGATTACGAAAAATCAAGTTGAAAAAGCATTAGGTAATGCAATTCCGGAAGCAATTATCATCCGAACCTTACCAAATTTAGAAGAAAAAAAATCGAAAAATTATTCGCATACCAATCCGCCTTATTTACACGAAGATGCAGCTATTTTGATTCGTGAAAAAGGAATTCAACATCTGCTTATTGATTTGCCAAGTGTAGATAAAGAAAAAGACGAAGGCAAATTATTAGCTCACAAAGCATTTTGGAATGTGAAAGATGTGAATAATTTGAATGACGATGCACGAAAAAATGCTACGATAACGGAGTTGATTTTTGTTGATGATGATGTGGAAGATGGTTCATATTTATTGAATTTACAGATTGCTTCGTTTGAAAATGATGCTTCACCTTCGAAACCAATCCTTTTTCAAATTTCATAAATTTAGATGATGAATATTGAGCAACTCTACGAATTTTGTCAATCTAAAAAAGGCGTCACCGAACATTTCCCCTTTGATGAAGACACCTTAGTTTTTAAAGTCGGTGGAAAAATGTTTTGTTTGACTTCTTTGAAAGAATGGGAAAACGGAACTCCTTCTTTAAATTTAAAATGTGATCCTGAAAAAGCGGTGGAACTTCGAGCAGAATTTGATGCAATTAATCCCGGTTATCACATGAGTAAAATTCATTGGAACACGGTTGCTTTTCACAGTGATGTGGATGACAAAATGATGCGGGAATTGATTAACCATTCGTATGAATTGGTTTTTAAAAGTTTGACTAAGAAGGTGCAAAATGAAATTGGCTAGAACCCTTCAAGAGTTTGGAACTCTTGAAGGGTTGAAGAGTTTAAAGCGATTTCTTCTGCTTTTCCACAAAACCATCGGCTTGCAATTCTAACAATTCGATGGCTCGTTTTTTCTTATAATCATATAAACCTTTGTCTTCCCGAATATCAGCATACACTTTATCGTAGATGGAAGCATCGGTTTGTTTTTGCAAATCGCTTTGGTATTTATTTTGGGATAAAACGTTTTTCACTGCCAACTCGCCTTCTTCTTGTTTAAAATCATATTCGCCTTTTGGTGATAACAATTTGGCAATAATTGGAGATGTTTCAATGGCTAAGAAAAGTAGCATAATAAAAAATGATGGCAACCACGGCAAGTCTCCTAACGCATTGATTCGAGCCATTAATCCATCAAAACCATCGATAATAGGTTGGGTTTCGGCAATTTTTTTATCTAAATCGGTTTGAAGGGTTTTACCTTTTTCTTCCAATTCAGTAATTTTTGTTTGATTGGTAGTTTTTAAAGTGGCTAATTCTTGTAAAGCAGCATCGTGTTTATCACGCTTTTCTTTATAAACCGGTCCTTTTCCGAGTTTTTTGGTACCGGCTGTTCCTTCGGCTTCGGTGATGAAGACAGCATATAAATCGTTGACTTCTTTTTCTTTTTTAAGAACATCAGATTTTAAACTGTCGATTTGAGCTTTATTTTGATCTAAGTCGGATTGAAAATAATTGGCAACTTGTTTTTTATTATTCATCGCCATTTCATTTTTTTCTTTCAACAAAACGGTATTGATTTCTTTTTCAAAAATTTTGATTTCCAATGGTTTTGAAATAACGATGGCAATGATGATGGCCAACACAATTCTGGGTGAAGCCTGAATCAATTCATCCAGAAAACTGTCTCTTTTTTTGATGGTGGAAACAATAAATCGGTCGAGGTTGAAAATGAGTAAACCCCAAACGATTCCGAAAAACACAGCTGTGTAAACGTTATCAAAAACGGTGTAAAGAGCGTAACTTCCGGCAATAAAAGCCATGACTGCCGTAAAGAAAACGGTCGCACCAATTCCGGCATATTTGTTTTGTTCGCCGTTGGAACAACTTTCGATGATTTCTTTGTCGGCACCCGAACAAAGTAGGAAGAATTTTTTGAGCATGATGATTGATGATTTAATTACTGAAACGAGTTCAGCAAAATTGATGATTCATTAGTCTTGCTTCAACGTAAAATGTTTCAAATTGTTATAAATAGTTGAAAAATTGATAGTTAAATTGAGCTGCTAATTCGCTGATTAACTATTCTTCTTTTTGTAGATATTAATCGAAATAAAAAAACCGCTTACTCAGATGAATAAACGGTTATACAATTTGCGAATCTGCGGTTGAATTATTTACTCAACTCCACAAAGTATTTATAAAACAACGGAATGGTTTCGATTCCTCTCAGATAATTAAAAATTCCGAAATGTTCGTTTGGCGAATGAATGGCATCACTGTCGAGACCAAATCCCATGAGGATGGTTTTTGATTTCAATTCTTTTTCGAACAGAGCAACAATTGGAATACTACCGCCGGAACGAACCGGAATGGCAGACACTCCAAACGTTTCGGTGTAGGCTTTGTTGGCCGCCTGATAACCGATGCTGTCGATTGGCGTTACATAACCCTGACCGCCGTGATGTGGTGTAACTTTTACTTTTACGGATTTTGGAGCGATGCTTTCAAAGTGATTTTTAAACAATTCGGTGATTTCTTGCCAATCTTGATTAGGCACTAATCGCATTGAAATTTTGGCAAAAGCTTTGCTAGCAATAACTGTTTTTGCACCTTCACCGGTGTAGCCTCCCCAGATTCCGTTGACGTCTAACGTTGGTCGGATGGAATTTCTTTCGTTGGTTACATAACCTACTTCGCCGTGAATATCGGCGATATCGAGTGCTTTTTTATAATTGTCGAGTGAGAACGGTGCTTTGGCCATTTCTGCTCTTTCCTCCAGCGATAATTCTTCTACTTTGTCATAAAAACCGGGAATGGTGATGTGATTATTTTCATCGTGAAGTGACGCTATCATTTTGGTCAAAACATTAATTGGATTAGCAACCGCACCGCCGTAAAGTCCGGAATGCAAGTCGCGATTTGGTCCGGTCACTTCCACTTCCACATAACTTAACCCTCGAAGACCTGTAGTAATTGATGGTTTTTGGTTGGAAATCATTCCGGTATCTGAAATCAAAATCACGTCGTTGGCCAATTTTTCTTGGTTGCGTTCTACGAACCAGCTAAGACTTTTTGAACCAACTTCTTCTTCACCTTCAATCATAAATTTGACGTTGCAAGGCAAGCAATTGTTGGCAATCATATATTCAAATGCTTTCACGTGCATGTACATTTGACCTTTGTCATCACACGAACCACGAGCGAAAATGGCACCTTCCGGGTGAATTTCTGTTGTTTTAATAACCGGTTCAAACGGTGGCGAAGTCCACAAATCCATTGGATCGGGCGGTTGCACGTCGTAATGACCGTACACCAAAACCGTTGGCAAATTCTTGTCGATGATTTTTTCTCCGTAAACAATTGGATATCCCGGCGTTTCGCAAAGTTCTACGAAATCGCAACCGGCTTTTTCGAGACTTGTTTTTACAGCTTCGGCGGTATCAATAACATCTTGTGAATAAGCAGAATCTGCACTTACAGAAGGTATTTTTAGTAATTCGATTAATTCGTCGATGAATCTTTCTTTGTTTTGTTGAACGTAGTTTTTTATGTTGTTCATAGTAAAAAGTAAAAAATGATAAAGTTCAAAATTACAAAAAATAAAGGGCTAAAAAAATTCATCATTCATAATTTAAAGTTCAAAATAATTTCTATATTTGCACCCACTTATTGAAACAGCTACTGTTTTTATTCGCCCGCGGGTATGGTGAAATTGGTAGACACGCCAGACTTAGGATCTGGTGCCGCAAGGTGTGAAGGTTCGAGTCCTTTTACCCGCACAAAGCTCAAACGAAAGTTTGGGCTTTTTTTATGTCATTCAGTCATAAAATAACGTTAATTTGAAAGACTGATTTTTAAATTTAAATTAAATTAGCCATTCTATAAAAAATATGAATAATGAATAAAAAATATCTTTTAGTACTTATTATGGGATTAATTGCAAGTCAAACACAAGCACAAGAATTAGACAAAAAATTTGCCAGTAATCCGTTTTTTTCCTCCTATAATACACCTTATAATGTTCCTCCATTTGATATAATAAAAAACGAACATTTTAAGCCTGCTTTTCAAGAAGCTATTAAAAGACATCAAACCGAAATTAATGCTATTGTCAATAATAAAAGTGTTCCAACATTCCAAAACACTATTGTGGCTTTAGAAAATTCAGGTGATTTATTGAGCAATGTTTCAACTGTATTTTACAATTTGAATTCTGCTAATACTAACGAAGAAATTCAAAAAATTGCGAGAGAAATTGCTCCGGAAACTTCTGCTCATAATGATAATATTGTATTAAATGAAAAACTATTTGCTAAAGTAAAATCGGTTTGGAATGAAAAGGACAAATTAAAACTATCTACAGAAGAATCCAAACTTTTAGAAAATGCCTACAAGCGTTTTGTTAGAAGTGGTGCTAATTTAAACGAAAAAGACAAAGAGAGATTGAGAGCAATTAACAGTGAGCTTTCCCTTTTGACATTAAAATTTGGTCAAAATATTTTGGCTGAAACTAATAAATATGAATTAGTCATCGAAAAGAAAGAAGACCTTTCCGGTTTGTCTGACGAATTAATTGCAGCTGCAGCAGAAACTGCAAAAGCAAAAGGAAAAGAAGGCAAATGGGTTTTTACGCTTTCTAACTCCAGTGTAATGCCTTTTTTACAATATAGCTCCAACAGAAAGCTTCGTGAAATTATTTGGACTGCTTATAAAAACAGAGCAAATAATGGTGGTGAAACTGACAATAACGTTAATGGAATTCAATTGGCAAATTTAAGAGCCGAAAAAGCCAAACTATTAGGTTATGAATCTCATGCTCATTATGTTTTAGAAGAAAGTATGGCAAAAACGCCAACAAAAGTAATGGATTTTTTGAATCAATTATGGACACCTGCCTTGGAAAAAGCCAAAGTTGAAGAAGCAGAAATTGCGGCAATGATGAAAAAGGAAGGAATATCAGGAAATGTTCAACCTTATGATTGGAGGTACTACAGTGAAAAAATCAGAAAAGAAAAATTTGATTTAGACGAACAAGAATTAAAACCTTACTTTAGTATAGACAATGTTACTGAAGGTGTTTTCATGGTTTGCGATAAATTATTTGGATTGCAATTCAAACAACTAAAAAACGTTCCAACCTATCATCCTGACGCAACAACATGGGAAGTAACCGAAAAAGACGGAACTGTTTTAGGATTGTTATACATGGATTTCTTTCCTAGAGATTCAAAAAGAGGTGGTGCTTGGATGACATCCTATCGACCGCAAAAAATGGAAAACGGAAAACGAATTCCTCCGGTAATTTCCATTGTTTGTAATTTTTCAAAACCAACCGGAAATGCTCCCGCACTATTTACATTTGATGAAGTTACAACTTATTTCCATGAGTTTGGACATGCTTTACACGGATTGCTTTCGGATGTAAAATACAAAAGCTTAGCAGGTACCAGTGTTCCAAGAGATTTTGTAGAATTACCATCTCAAATCATGGAAAATTGGGCTGCTGATTCTGAAGTATTAAAAATGTATGCTAAACATTATCAAACCGGAGAAGTAATTCCGGATGAATTAATTGCTAAATTGGAAAAATCAGGCACTTTTGGTCAAGGATTTTCAACAGTAGAATACTTATCTTCTTCTTTTTTGGATATGGCATTTCACACGGCTACTTCACCAATTTCGGGAACAGCAGAAGAATTTGAAAAAGCGGCAATGAAAAAAATAGGTTTACCGGAATCAATTATTCCAAGACATAGAGCTAACTATTTCAGTCACATATTTTCAGGCGGATATTCTGCAGGATATTATAGCTATATCTGGTCAGGGGTATTAGATACAGATGCTTTTGATCAATTCAAAAAAACATCTTTATTCAATCAAGAAAAGGCAAAATTATTCAGAAGAAGCATATTAGAAAGAGGTGGCACAGAAGAACCGATGGATTTATACAAAAGATTTAGAGGAAGCGAACCAAGTATTGAACCTTTATTAAGAAAAAGAGGTTTGGATACGCAAACAAAATAATATAGTAGGTTGTTATTAATTCGGAAAAGTCCCGTTTGATTAAATTCGAACGGGACTTTTTAGTTAGCCATGATATACTCGTGAAGCTATGATTTTATTTTCTCGAATTTCGAGTACTTCAGCAATCATCATATCGTTTTCATTTTCAACGGAACGAACATATTCCATAAAAACCCTATCGGCATTTGCTGTAAGCGAAGTAACCCTATAATTTAACGTTGGGAGTCTGTCAAATGCCTCTTGCCACCAATCTCTTAATTCAAGTTTGCCAATCACTAATCCGTTTGTTTCCGGTTTTCTGATTTTCAACTTTGGACTAAAATGTTCCGCATTATCATCATAAAGCGATAACAATTGATCGAGATCTTTTTTGTTAAAAGCATCAAACCATTTATAAGCAATAGACAAACAATTTTCTGAACTCATATTAAAAAACTCTCAAATTGATAATTTCTTGTTCGGTTAAAAAACGCCAGTTTCCTCTGGGAAGATTCTTTTTAGTTAAACCTGCGAATGAAACGCGATCCACTTTTAGCACATTATAACTAAACTTTTCAAAAATAGCACGAACTACCTTTACGTTTGGAGTTCTTAGCTTAATACCGATTTCTGTTTTTGGCTGATCTTCGATATAACTGATTTCATCTACATATAATTTATGTTCATCAAATGAAACACCACCTGCTATTTTTTCTAAATCTTCAAATTTCAAATTTTTATCTAATGAAACCTGATAAATTTTAGTTGATTTTTGATTTGGCAAACTGAATTTTCGAATCATATCGGTATCATTGGTAAACAACAACAATCCGGTTGTGTTCTTATCCATTCTTCCAATAGGTTGAATTTTTATTGGAGTTGCATTTTTAATCAATTCCATTACATTTCGCATATCGCGATCATCTTCAACCGAAGTTGTAAAGTTTTTAGGCTTGTTGAGCAAAACATATTCTTTCTTTTCTGGAATAATGGTTGCTCCGTCAAAGTTAACCACATCACCTGGTTTTACTTGATATCCCATTTCTGTAATCACAACACCATTAACTTTAACGTTACCTGACTGAATGTAAATATCAGCATCACGACGTGAACAAGCTCCTGAGTTAGCAATATATTTGTTCAAACGAATATCGTCTGATTTTACTTTTGGTTTTGCCACAGGAAGTTTTTCATCTGTAGAAACTTTTTTAGGCTTTTGCGAACGCTTAGCCATAGCTGGTTTTGACTTACTAAAACCGCCTGGTTTGCCTTTTGTATTTTTGTTGGAAGTTGATTTTCTGCTGCTTCCGTCTTTTTTATTCATCTTTAAAATTTTTGCAAAGATACGGAATTGGAAATTGGTATAGGAAAGTGTTTTCTTTAAATATCTAATACCTCTCTGCTGTGAAGAATTACGGATGGTTTAATCAAAACAATACTAAAAACTCCAGCTACAATTATAAATTTTAGGACATTGTGCAATAGCAAATAGTTTTCTCTTGAATCAGAATTCCACAATTTAATTAGGAAGAATAACAACACTATAAAACTAAGATAAAAATAAATA
Organism: Flavobacterium orientale; assembly: GCF_014638005.1. Lineage (GTDB taxonomy): Bacteria > Bacteroidota > Bacteroidia > Flavobacteriales > Flavobacteriaceae > Flavobacterium > Flavobacterium orientale. The sequence continues at coordinate 320,320 of NZ_BMFG01000002.1, read as the reverse complement.
TCCATATAACCCACATCATAAACTTCAATGAGAATATAAACCGGAACAATAGTGCAAATCACTAATAATGTGATGATTTTCTTGGAAAAGCTTTCCCCCAAAATTACAGGAATCGTTCTATAATTCTGAACCAAATCACCTTTAATATTTTCTAAATCCTTAATCATTTCGCGAATCAAAATCAGTAAAAACAAAAAACCCGCATGAGCAAAAATGACATAATACTTTTCATTGTTCAAGTTTTGAAGAATTCCATCAATTTTTTGATAATACAACAAAATCGCAAAGAAAGGCAGAATTGCCAACAATGCGGCAGTTATATTTCCTATGATTGGATATTTTTTTATCTTATGAGAATAAAACCAAATTAAAAAAATGTAAGCCGAAAAGAAGAAAACGGCTCGCCATGAAACCAGTGTTGCTATCAGAAATACGAAGAAATTAAGTCCAAAATAAACTTGCAACTTCGTTTTTTGTGACACCAATCGGTCAAGCATTGTTTTGTTTGGCTTGTTAATTAAATCTTTTTGACTGTCGTAAAAACTATTAATAATATATCCCGAGGCAATTGTTAATGTAGAGGCCAAAACGATAATAAATAGATTGAAATCTAAAATCACATCCAAAGCTCTAGTATTGGGTGACAAAATAAAAATTGCCGAAAGATATTGAGCCAAAACAATAATCGGAATATTATAGCCTCTTACCACCGAAAATAAACTGATTATTTTCATCAAAATCAATTTATTTTTTCTGGATAATGCCATAATACAAAGAAAAAAATCAAGATAAACTCTTGATTTTAGTATGTTTTAAAATTGATAAACCACTTCTAATTTATAGTCTTTGAGTGAAGCTTTTGCTTTTTCTAAGTCTTGGGTAAAGCCAAGAATATAACCACCACCACCAGAACCACAAAGTTTTAAATAATAGTCATTGGTATCGATTCCGTTTTGCCAAACGTTGTGAAATTGTTCAGGAATCATTGGTTTAAAGTTATTCAACACCACTTTAGATAATTTTTTAGTGTTGCTAAAAAGAGATTTTATATCGCCTTGCAAGAAGTTTTCCACACAAGCATCGGTATGTTTGACAAATTGTGTTTTTAGCATCTTTCTGAATCCTTGATCTTTCAAATTTTCCATGAAAATAGTAACCATTGGAGCGGTTTCACCAACAATTCCGGAATCTAACAAAAATACAGCTCCTTTACCGTTGGTTACTTGCGACGGAATTCCGGTTGGTTCAATATTATCTTGCGAATTGATTAAAATGGGTAAACTTAAATAGCTATTCAAAGGATCTAAACCGGAACTTTTTCCGTGAAAAAAAGATTCCATTTGCGAAAAAACCGCCTTTAACTGCAATAATTTTTCACGAGTTAGATTCTCTAAAACCGTGATTTTATTATTAGCATATTTATCATAAATAGCAGCAACAAGAGCACCGCTACTTCCAACACCATAACCTTGTGGAATGGATGAATCAAAATACATTCCTCGATCGATATCTTGTTGAAGTAATTCTAAATTGAAGGTCACCAACTCCGGTTGCTCGGCTTGCAATTGCTCTAAATGAGAAGTAAATCTTCGTAAACTTTCGTTTGATTTAATCGCTTCCGGCGATGGATTTTCACTCACTTTCAATGCTCCGTTATAAAAATTATAAGGAATAGAAAGTCCTTTTGAATCTTTAATGATTCCGTATTCTCCAAAAAGAAGAATTTTTGAGTAAAAAAGTGGTCCTTTCATAGTAACTGTTATGTTATCGTGTAAATGTAGTTAAAATTTAGTGAATTCAATCGCTCCCACACCAATTTCGTCACAAATATACTGCTCGTTTTGACAATGCACAACTAATTCATTCTTAATAAATTGCAAAACTTCTTCTCTAACGTTTGCGGGATAAAGCACGTGTACATTGGCACCTGCATCTAAAGTAAAACAAACTGGAATGGAAGTTTGTTCCCTGAATTTCCAAATTTTGTTGATGATTTCCAACGTGTTAGGTTTCATCAAAATAAAATACGGCATGGATGTCATCATCATAGCATGCAACGTCAAAGCTTCGCTTTCCACTAATTTGACAAATTCATTTACATCCCCATTCGTTAAAATGGTTTTGATTTGCGACAAATTTTTGTGAGCTTGTTCAAATCTTCTTTCGGCAAACGGATGACCATTCATCAAATCATGACCTAACGTACTCGATACTTGTTTTTCGCCTTTATCAACCAATAAAATCGTGTCTTGATAATTTTTAAAATTGTGATGAAGTTCAGAAAATTCAATCCCAAATAAATCAGAACTGTTTTCAGTTTGATTATGATTTCCCCAAATAACAACTTCACCTTTTATACTTCTGCAAGCACTTCCTGAACCTAATCGAGCCAAAAAAGAAGCTTTTTGGTTAAAATAACCCTCTGTCATTTCAGGGTTTAATTCCTTTTCCAAACTCATAAAATTCACCGCCAATGCTGCCATTCCGGATGCTGAAGACGCTATTCCTGAACTATGGGGAAATGTATTTTGTGTATCAATCGTAAAATGATACTCTTTTAAAAAAGGCAAATAAACTTCTACTCTTTCCAGAAATTTTTGAATTTTTGGTCGGAATGATTCTTTTGATTTTCCTTCAAACAACAAATCGAATGAAAAGTTATCCGTTTTTTCAATTTTAGAAAAAGACAGATTTGTGATAGTTTTACAATTTTTCAACGTAAAACTGATGGATGGATTGGCCGGAATTTGATTTTCCTTTTTTCCCCAATATTTCACTAAGGCGATATTGCTTGGAGCCGACCATTGAAAACTTCCATTTTCGACCGTTTTCGGATAATTTTTAGGAATAAAATCTGAAGGAGACAGCATGCAATTTATTTTTGGGCAAAGATACATTTTTTGAGTGATTCACTCTTTTTCGAAAGCAGATTTGTTACTTTTGAATAAAAATGAATATGTCAAAAATAGTAAAAATTGCGATTGCCGTTGCCATTTGTTTGGGCGTTGGTTATGGTTCGAGTTTAGTGACACAATCTTCAATCACTACATGGTATCCAACCATAAATAAACCATCTTTTAATCCGCCTAACGAAGTTTTTGCTCCGGTTTGGACGATTTTATATGTAATGATGGGCATAAGTGCCGGATTAGTTTGGAGTAAAATGGAAGCAGTTCCGGTTTTGGTTAAAAAAGCACTTTGGGTTTTTTTGATTCAATTGATTTTGAATTCTTTATGGAGCTTTTTGTTTTTTGGATTACAAAATCCTTTTTTAGCATTAGTTGAAATTCTTTTGCTTTGGTTGATGATTTTTGAAACCATTAAATTATTTAAACCCATTGATGCGTTGGCAAGTAAATTGATGATTCCATATCTACTTTGGGTAAGTTTTGCGATGATTTTGAATGGAAGTATTTGGTGGTTGAATAGGTAAAAAATTTGTGTTTTGGCCGCAGATTCACTGATTTATTAAATTTTAAACCCCTAAAACACTTTCAATCTCCATAACTTCTCCTGATTGTAAATTAGCTAAGTGAAAATTTCCAATTCGCACACGAACTAAACGCAAAGTTGGGAAACCTACAGCAGAAGTCATTTTTCGCACTTGACGAAATTTACCTTCTGTTAATTTGATGGAAACCCAAGAGGTTGGGCCGTGTCGTTCATCACGTATTTTTTGGGAACGAAGTGGAAAATTTGGATCATCAATCAGTTTAGCCTGACATTTTATGGTTTTGTATTTGGTTCCTTTAAAACCAATTAAAACACCGTTTTGAAGTTGGTCAACGGCTTGTTGAGTGATGATTCCGTCCACTTGAGCATAGTATTCTTTTTCTACTTTTTTGCTTCGTACTACTTCGCTCATCATGCCGTCGGTGGTGAGAATGAGTAAGCCTTCGGAATCTTCGTCTAAACGCCCAATTGCCATAGTTCCGACTGGAAAATCGTATAATTCTCCTAATAACTTTTTGGTGCGTTTTAGTTCATAAATAAACTGACTGAGGTAGCCGTAGGGTTTGTGGATTAAGAAGTGGCGGTGAGACATGAAAAAAAATTAAATATATGCAGACTTTTATAAAGCAAAAAAGCCATTCACCAAAAGGTGAAAAGCTTTTCATTGGTCTAACTACTAAACCGGGACTTCCTTTCGGTCGTCCAAAACAACACAACTATTTTAAATGCTTTTTTGGGCAAAAAAGCGATTCATCTCTGAATCGCTTTTCCCAATTTAGCGGTCTGGACGGGACTCGAACCCGCGACCCCATGCGTGACAGGCATGTATTCTAACCAACTGAACTACCAAACCATCGCTTTATTGCGGTTGCAAATATACAACGTATTTCTATATTTGCAAGGATTTTTTTTGCTTTTTTTAATCAATTTTAGTTCGCACTATCCAAACATTTGTTTTTCAACCAAATATGTGGTTAATATTTTTTCAAAATTGGCTCCCACATTAACGGGAACATATTTTATTTTGTTTTGAGCACAAGTCATCGCTACTTTTTTGAAATAAGAATCGACACTTTTTTCGTAAGCTTCTTTGATGTTTTCTGCAAACAAATTGACGGTTTCTCCGGTTTCAACATCAATAAATTTACGTGGAGCATTATCAAAATCGAAGTTGAGTTCTCTTTTCTCATCCACAACGTGAAACAAAACAACTTTATGCTTGTTGTGTTTCAAATGTTGAAGAGCATTAAAAAGAGCTTCTTCTTCACCGGTTTGAAACATATCGGTAAACAAAATAATCATCGAACGACGTTGCATTTTTTCGGCAATTTGATGCAAAAATGTAACAGTTTCCGTTGGCTTTGATTCTTTTGGTTTTTCCAGCAGCTCTTCCAATTTATTTAAAACCATTCGATGGTGGCGATCACTTCCCTTTTCGGGAGCATAATATTCATAGGTATCTGAATAAACACTTAAACCTACGGCATCACGTTGTTTCTTTAGTAAATTCATCAAAACCGCAGACGCTAAAACCGAAAATCCTATTTTACTTTCATAAAATGGTTCGCCATTTTTTAACTTCGGAAAATGCATAGAAGAAGAATTATCAATAATTAAATGACATCGAAGATTGGTTTCTTCTTCATATCGCTTAGTATATAAACGATCGGTTTTTGCAAATAATTTCCAATCGATGTGTTTGGTGCTTTCGCCTTTGTTATACACTTTATGCTCAGCAAATTCGGCAGAAAATCCATGAAAAGGTGATTTATGCATGCCGGAAATAAAGCCTTCTACTACTTGATTAGCAAGTAATTCTAAATGTTTAAAACCGGAAATTATTTCTTTTTGAGATTCAATGTTCATCTTTCAAAGATATCAAATCCCATTTGAGCCACAAAAGAAAATCACACAAGACTCCGCTAATTTTTTGTTAAGATGGTTTAGGTCCTTTTGCCATCATTTTTCTCATAACACCCGGAAACCAGCGTTGTATACCTATGAAAATTTTGCCATGGGCCGTAAAAATATAATTACGTTTTCTATACCAAATGGCTTTAACCATAACTTGTGCTGCTCTCTCAGTGGGCCACATCATTTTTTCAGGTCTGGGATCTTTGCGTTCTGGATGCCAAACTCCTTCGTTATCAATTCGGGCTATTTCCGATTTAACAAAACCGGGGTGTAACGTTGTACAACTTACTCCAGTATCTTGTAATTCAACTTGGAATGTTAATCCAATTGAGTTCACCGCTGCTTTTGAAGCTCCGTAGGCTCCAACATAAGGATTTGGAAGATAAGCACCAACACTCCCAACTAAAGCGAGTCTACCCTTGGTTTGTTTTAAATGAGGTAATGCATATTTGGCCGTTAAAGCAAGTCCAATTACATTTCCTTGCAATTGGCGTTGCCATTCTTCTTGCGTCAAATCTTCCATTTTTCCGAATACTCCAAAACCGGCATTGGCAACAGCTACGTCTAATTTACCAAATGTGTCAACTATTTGATTCACACAGTTTTTAATACTAACTTCATCCAAAATATCACAGAAAAATGCTTTTGCTTTACCGCCTGAACTTTCAATTTCTAAAACTAATTTATCTAATTCATCCATTCTTCTAGCTGAAACGGCAACAGTAGCTCCGTTTTTAACAAACTCTAGTGACATAGCTCTTCCAATTCCTGAAGAAGCACCGGTAATCCATACGATTTGATTTTTAAAATTCATGGGTTAAGGTTTTAAATGAATAACATCAATTAACATCGAAAGTAAATTAATTAAATTACAGAAATTGAAATTACAAAAAACAAATAAAACAGCAATGATAAATTCTGAAAATCAATTGTTTAAAACAAAAAAGTCCAACTTTCGTCGGACTTTTAAAGTTCAAATATAATTTTGGATTACAACAATGCATCAATTGCATCCGTGTAATTTTTCTTTGGAGCAACGCCCACTTGTCTTCCTACCACTTCTCCATTTTGAAAAACAAGAACTGTTGGAATATTTCTAACGCCGTATTTTGCAGCAAATTCTTGGTTTGCATCTACGTCAACTTTTCCAACAACAGCTTTTCCTTCATATTCTGTTGCGATTTCGTCGATAACCGGCCCAACCATTCTACAAGGACCGCACCAAGCTGCCCAAAAATCTACTACTACCGGTTTGTCTGATTTTAAAACTACTTCATCAAAAGTAGCATCTGTAATTGCTAATGCCATTTTATATTTTTTTAATTACTATTCAATTATTTATACTGCAAATTTAAAAATTTAAAACTTAATGAAGTGTTAATTGAAAATTAGTTTTGATTATGAGTGTATTTGTGGAATTGATAGTTAATTCAACCTAAAATCAACTTGCCTTTTTTCCAACTCACTTAATAATTCATTTGAAATTTGAACTTTTAACTTTCTGCTTGGCATCGTTAACTTTGTTATCAATTGAATATCATCTTTTGGAGCTTCAATTTCCATTTCAATATCTTCTAAATTTTCAATATCTAAATCTTCTTCAGAAGCAATTACCACTGGTTTTATCTCTATTTCTTTTTTCACTTTTTCCAATTCCAACACTTCAAAAGTTACGGCGTTATCACCTTGAAAGGATTTAAAAATGGTACTTAACTCGGAAATAAGAGCATTATTTAAGTCTGCAATGTTCATTTGTATTATAAGTTTCTTGGCAAACTGCGGCAAAACATCTTGCAAATATTGAATCAATTGAAACGTAATTCGCGGATCTCCTTTTTTACCGGTTTCTTTGTTTGCCCAACCTTCACGCACCATCACTTTCATAAATGTAAAATTATTTTGGATGATAAAATGACGGAATTTTAAATATTCTTCACCATAAATTCTAAATTCGTAGCTTTCGTCATATCCTTCCAACATAAAGGATGCCCAGCCTTTTCCGTTTTGAGCAACTCGGTGTTGGACATTGGTAATAATTCCGCCAAAAGTCAACGTCTTATTCACGTGTTGCTCTAAATTTTTAAGGTATTCTAATTTTGAATTACAGAAATATTTCATCTCAAAACGAAAATCATCTAACGGATGTCCGGAAATATAAATTCCAACTACTTCTTTTTCTTTGGCTAGTTTTTCCATCGTACTCCATTCGTCGCATGGTGGGACTTGTGGTTCAGCAATTTGCACATCACTTGCCTCTCCAAACAAACTCACTTGAGCTGAATTTTCATTTTCCTGAAATTTTGCTCCGTAACGAATCGCTTTTTCCAAAAATGTGATATTATCACCATCGTGATGAAAATATTGTGCACGATGTGTTGCCGAAAAACCATCAAAACCACCTGCTAAAGCTAAATTTTCAAAGGCCTTTTTGTTGGCTGCACGCAAATCAATTCGTTTTGCTAAATCAAAAATAGATTTATATTTTCCATCTTTCAATCGGTTTTGTACGATGGTTTCCACTGCACCGGCTCCTACTCCTTTGATCGCTCCCATTCCAAAACGAATCGCACCATCATCATTTACTGTAAATTTATAGAATGATTCATTCACATCCGGACTCAATACTTTCATACCCATTCGCTTACATTCTTCCATAAAAAACGAAACCTGTTTGATGTCGTTCATATTATTAGAAAGCACCGCCGCCATATATTCCGCAGGATAATGAGCTTTTAAATAAGCTGTTTGATAACCAATCCAAGCATAGCAAGTAGAATGCGATTTGTTGAAGGCATAACTTGCAAAAGCTTCCCAATCTTTCCAAATTTTCTCTAAAACAGTTGCATCGTGACCTTTAGATGCTGCTTGTTCTATGAATTTTGGTTTCATTTTATCCAACGTTGCTCTATCTTTTTTACCCATTGCTTTACGCAAAACGTCGGCATCACCTTTTGAAAAATCGGCTAGAGATTGAGACAAAAGCATTACTTGCTCTTGATATACTGTAATTCCGTAAGTCTCGCTTAAATATTCTGCACAAGCATCTAAGTCATATTTTATTTCTTCTTGGCCATTTTTTCTAAGAACAAAAGACGGAATATATTCTAATGGTCCCGGACGATACAAGGCATTCATCGCAATTAAATCCCCAAAAACGGTTGGCTTTAAATCACGAAGGTATTTTTGCATCCCAACCGATTCGTACTGGAAAATTCCAACCGTTTCACCACGTTGAAATAATTCATACGTTTTGACATCATCGATTGGAAAAGCATCCGGATCGAGTTCTTTTCCGGTTCGATACTTAATTAATTTAACCGTATCTTTTATTAACGTAAGGGTTTTTAATCCCAAAAAGTCCATCTTCAACAAACCGGCACTTTCAACCACCGAGTTATCAAATTGAGTAACATATAAATCGGAATCTTTTGCCGTTGCCACAGGAACGAAATTGGTAATATCGCTTGGCGTAATGATGACTCCGCAGGCGTGAATTCCGGTATTTCGCAACGATCCTTCCAATACTTTTGCTTGTTGGATGGTTTCTCCTGCCAATTCACCTTGATTGGCAATCGCAATTAATTCTTTGATGTTATCAAACTCATCCGAACGGACGGCTTTTTTTACTTCGTCGATTGAATCGGATAAAAATCGGGCTAAACTCCATTTTCCAGGCATCATTCCCGGAATTAATTTGGCTAATTTATCCGCTTCAAAAAGTGGTAAATCGAGCACACGAGCGGTATCTCTTAACGATGATTTGGTTGCCATTTTACCATAAGTGATAATTTGAGCTACCTGATTTGAACCGTATTTATCAATTACATATTGCATCACGCGACCACGACCTTCATCATCAAAATCGATATCAATATCGGGCATTGAAACCCTGTCAGGATTCAGGAAACGCTCAAAAAGCAAATCGTATTCTAATGGGTCAATATTGGTAATCCACAAACAATAGGCTACCACCGAACCCGCAGCAGAACCACGACCAGGTCCCACCGAAACATCCATTTCACGAGCGGCTCTGATAAAATCTTGAACAATCAAAAAATAACCGGGATAACCAGTGTTTTCAATTGTTTTTAATTCAAAATCAAGACGTTCTTCAATTTCCGGAGTGATGATTTCGTATCGTTTTTTTGCACCCTCGTACGTAAGATGTCTTAAAAATAAATTTTCCCCTCTTTTTCCTCCATCTTCTTCATCTTCGGGAACTAAAAATTCTTCAGGAATGTCAAACTTAGGAAGCAAAACGCCACGAGCCAAGTCGAAAATTTCAATTTTATCGACGACTTCATTGATATTTAAAATGGCTTCGGGTAAATCGGCAAAGAGTTTTTTCATCTCGTCACCCGTCTTAAAATAATATTCTTGATTGGGCAAACCGTAACGATAACCGCGACCTCTTCCTATTGGTGTGGCTTGTTTTTCACCATCGCGAACACAAAGTAAAATATCGTGTGCGTTGGCATTTTCTTTATCCACATAAAAAACATTGTTGGTAGCTACCGTTTTTACGTTATGCTTTTTGGCCAATGAAATCAACGAAGTATTCACACGATTTTCATCTTCTTGATTGTGTCGCATCAATTCGATATAAAAATCATCACCAAATTCATTTTTCCACCATAGCAACGCTTCTTCGGCTTGATTTTCGCCGATATTTAAAAGTTTATTCGGAATTTCGCCGGACAAACTTCCCGACAAAACAATCAAATCTTCTTTATATTTTTGAATAACTTCTTTATCAATTCGGGGAACATAATAAAATCCGTCCGTATAACCAATGGATGACATTTTGGCTAAATTGTGATATCCATTTTTATTCTTAGCCAAAAAAACCACTTGATAGCCATTGTCTTTTCGAGTTTTATCTTTGTGATTATCGCAGACAAAAAATTCGCAACCTACAATGGGTTTTACAATTGTTTCTGTGGGATTTTCTCCGGCTTCAATTGCTGCTTTATTTTTCGCTTCGGCAGATTTATTATGGTATAAAACATCGCGGACAAAATGAAAAGCTCCCATCATATTTCCGATGTCGGTCATCGCCACCGCCGGCATTTTATTTTTAACCGCCGCTTTCACCAAGTCAGCAACGGAAATTGTCGATTGTAAAACGGAAAATTGCGAATGATTATGCAAATGCACAAAATCAACATCAACTAACGTTTTTTGGTTTTCAACTAAGTCTTTTTTAGGAAGTTCTTTTGGTTGTTCTTTTTGAAATTGTTTCCGAATGGCTTCGGAAGCTTCTTTCAAATTAATATGTTTTAATCCGATAAGTTGAATTTCCTTCGGATTTTGTTCATTAAAATTTTTGAAATAATCTGCCGGAACATCGAGTTCTTCTTTGGTGAAAATTTCTCTTTTGATGAGTTCCAAAAAACATCTGGTCGTTGCTTCAACGTCGGCAGTTGCATTATGAGCTTCTGAAAAAGGTTCGCCAAAAAGGTATTGATGTAATTCGGTTAACGTAGGCAATTTGAATTTCCCTCCACGTCCGCCGGGAAGTTTCAACAAATTAGCTGTAACTTCAGTACAAGTATCTAAAACCGGTTTAGAAGTCAGTGGAGAATTTACATTTATCCGATGAAATTCGCATCCCATAATATTCACATCAAAACCAACATTTTGACCCACGATGAATTTGGCTTTGCTTAAAGCGATGTTGAATTTTTCAAGTACTTCATTTAAAGAAATTCCGTCTTGTTGAGCCAATTCGGTCGAAATACCATGAATTCGTTCGGCATCATACGGAATATTAAATCCGTTCGGTTGCACAAGATAATCTTGATGTTCCACCAAGTTTCCCATTTCATCGTGCAATTGCCAAGCAATTTGAATGCAACGAGGCCAGTTGTCTGTATCGGTTATTGGTGCATCCCATCGTTTGGGCAAGCCGGTGGTTTCGGTATCGAATATTAAATACATTTTTGAAGCGAATTAGGCAAAAGGCAAATGCCAAAAGCAGAAATTTGAATAGAAACAAAAATACATTTTAAGGAAGAGAATATCAATTTTAGTTATCAACAAAACAAAAAACCACTCTGATTGCTCAGAATGGTTTTTATTAAGTTCTTATCTAGAAAAAAGACTAGTATCTTCCTCCACCGCCACCGCGACTGTTTCCACCACCGCTGTAGCCACCGCCACCACGACTGTTTCCACCACCGCTGTAACCACCACCGCCTGAACGGTTGTTATTAAAGCTTCTTCTTTCACCTTCCGGTTTCGGTTCTGATTTGTTCACAACGATAGCACGTCCTTGAACTGTAGCACCATTTAATTCGTCGATTGCTTTTTGACCTTCTTCGTCGTTTGGCATTTCAACAAAACCAAACCCTTTACTTCTTCCAGTAAATTTATCGGTTACTACTTTTACAGAGTCAACTGCACCATAAGCCTCGAAAGACTCTCTTAAATCTGCTTCCTCTATACTCCAAGGAAGACTTCCAACAAAAATATTCATAAATTGAAATTAAAATTCACCACAAAGATAATCTATTTTATTGTGCAATTGATTTTTTTTCTCTTTATTTTGAAATTCAAGTAATTATAAAGGGTTTAGGTATACAAAAAAACCATTGTAATTAAACAATGGTTTCGTATTTTGAATAACTCTATTCTATTTATTGTGCCGCAAAAACGGGTATTTTATAAAATACACCATTTTGCATGTTAAGCAATTCACCACCTAAAGGATTGTTCTCGATATTCACAGCGTTAAATCTAAAAGTACCAGTAACTGTATTATTAGCTCCGTCAAATTCCGTAATTACAATTTCACCATCACCACCAATTCCGGATCCAGTGCTATAAATTAATGTCTCCCCACTAAAATTTGTTGTAAAAGAAGCACTTCTGGCACTGTTTTCACCTAACACATAAACCCCAGGGTTTTTTGAAGGTGTTTTTAAATTTAATTCTTGGTTAGAAGTGTAAGCATTTAGGGTTAGAGCTCCACTTAAATCAGTAGTGGCCTGAAAGTCAATGGCACGCCACAAAACGTTGTCTAATTTTCCTTGCACAGCAGGATTACTAAACTTAACATCCTCTTCACAGGAATTGAAAAGGAATGCTAAAACAAAAAGTGATATAATTTTTTTCATTTTTTTAGGTAAATTTGAACTGCATTAGTGATACAAAAATAGTTTTTCTGCTGAAACAGACTCTATTAATTTGTAAAAAAATTGAAAAACAAATCATTTTTTAATAAAATACAGTTAAGAGTTGGGCACATTGAAAACTTTTGTATATTTGCACCCTTAATTAACAGAGGTCGAGAACCTCAAAATTTAATCACAAGATTATGTCAGTAAAAATTAGATTACAAAGACACGGAAAAAAAGGAAAACCTTTTTTCTGGATTGTAGCAGCAGATGCTCGCTCAAAAAGAGATGGTAAATTTCTTGAAAAATTAGGAACTTACAACCCAAACACCAATCCTGCAACAATTGATTTGAACCTTGATGGTGCCGTTCAGTGGTTACACAATGGTGCTCAACCAACTGATACTGCAAAAGCAATCCTTTCTTACAAAGGTGCGTTATTGAAACATCACTTGGATGGTGGCGTTAGAAAAGGTGCTTTAACACAAGAGCAAGCTGATGCAAAATTAGCTGCTTGGTTAGATGAAAAAGCAAACAAAGTTACTTCTAAAAAAGAAGGATTATCTAAAGCTCAAGAAAAAGCAAAAGCTGAAGCATTGAAAGCTGAAAAAGTAGCAAATGACAAACGTGCTGCCGCTGCTGCTGATGCTGCAAAAGTAGAAGAAGTTGCCGAAGAGGTTGCTGAGGAAGTTAGCGAAGTTGTTGCGGAAGTAACACCAGCTGTTGAAGAAGCTCCGGCTGCTGAAGAAGCAAACGAAGAAAAAGAAGCTTAATACATTGCGATAATGCGTAAAGAAGAATGTTTCTATCTTGGCAAAATCGCTAAAAAATTTAGTTTCAAAGGGGAATTGTTAGTCTATCTAGACACTGATGAACCTGAATTATATGAAAATATGGAATCAGTTTTTGTTGAAATAAACAAAAACTTGGTTCCATTTTTTATTGAAAATAGTTCGCTACATAAAAACGACTTTCTGAGAGTCAAGTTTGAAGACGTTGAAACAGAAGCAGATGCTGATGCAATAATGGGTTGCGAGCTTTACTTACCATTATCTTTTCTACCAAAACTAGAAGGAAATCAATTTTATTATCATGAAGTTATTGGTTTTGAAATTGAAGACCAGCGATTAGGGGTTTTTGGAAAAATTGTGTCTATTAATGACTCAACTGCCCAACCACTATTTGAAGTTATAAATGGAGAAATTGAAATGCTCATCCCGATGATTGATCATTTCTTGGTTAAAATTGACAGAGAAAACAAAAAGGTACTCATGAATCTACCAGAAGGTTTGGTAGAGATGTATCTTTAAGCCTGCAGTCACAGTTTTCAGTCACAGTTGCAGTTGCATTAGTAAATTTTAAACTTCATTCAAAAATCGTCTCTTACTTTGTTTCAATTCAAACAATTTTCTATTCAACAAGACCGATGTGCCATGAAAGTGGGTACGGATGCCGTTTTATTGGGAGCTTGGTGTCCGATTGAAAATAACCCCATTTCAATTTTAGATATTGGAGCAGGCACAGGAATACTCGCTTTAATGCTGGCACAAAGAAGCAATGCAGAACAAATTGATGCTCTGGAAATTGATGAAGAAGCTTATGAACAATGTGTCGAAAATTTTGAAAACTCTCCTTGGAGTGATCGTTTGTTTTGTTTTCATGCCGGTTTAGATGAGTTTGTTGATGAACCTGAAGACGAATATGATTTAATCATTTCCAACCCACCTTTTTATGCTGAAGATTATAAAACCGAAAATTCACAACGGGATTTAGCACGATTTCAAGATGCATTACCTTTTGAGGAATTAATTGAAGCAGCAGGCTTGTTACTTTCTGAAAACGGAATTTTTGCAGTAATACTTCCTTTTAAAGAAGAGCAGAGGTTTATTGATTTGTGTAGAGAATTTGAATTGTTTCCCGTAAAAATTACAAGAGTAAAAGGCAATTCTTCTACTCCAATTGTTAGAAGTTTGTTGGCTTTTAAACGATACGAACTAAGCACATTAGAAGCAGACGAAGTGATTATTGAAACAGCTCGTCATCTATATACAAATGACTACATTGATTTAACAAAAGACTTTTATTTAAAAATGTAACTTCATTTTTATTGTCTGTTTTTAGAAATTATAACAATCGTTAATTGAATTGTTACATTTCTTTACTTACTTTTGCAAACGTTTTCGTTATTACTATTAACCAAGATGAGATTGCATTTTACCTCACAAAAGTACAACTTATGAAACCAGATTTATTTCAAGCACCAGACTACTATTTATTAGATGATTTATTAACCGAGGAACACAAATTAGTGCGTGATTCTGCTCGTGCTTGGGTGAAGCGTGAAGTATCACCTATTATTGAAGATTATGCTCAACGTGCTGAATTTCCAACTCAAATCATTAAAGGTTTAGGAGAAATTGGCGGTTTTGGACCTTACATTCCTGAAGAATATGGCGGAGCCGGTTTGGATCAAATATCTTATGGATTAATCATGCAAGAAATTGAAAGAGGTGATTCAGGAGTTCGCTCTACGTCATCCGTTCAATCTTCACTGGTTATGTATCCTATTTGGAAATATGGAAATGAAGAACAACGGATGAAATATTTACCAAAATTAGCTACAGGAGAAATGATGGGTTGTTTTGGTTTAACAGAACCCGATCATGGATCAAATCCGGGTGGAATGACAACTAATTTTAAAGATAAAGGCGATCATTACTTATTAAATGGAGCCAAAATGTGGATATCAAATGCTCCGTTTGCAGACATTGCTATTGTTTGGGCAAAAAATGAAGAAGGAAGAATTCACGGCTTGATTGTAGAACGAGGAATGGAAGGTTTTACAACACCGGAAACTCATAACAAATGGTCACTTCGTGCTTCGGCAACCGGTGAATTAATTTTTGATAATGTAAAAGTTCCTAAAGAAAATTTATTACCCAATAAATCAGGATTAGGTGCTCCACTTGGCTGTTTAGACTCTGCAAGATACGGAATTGCTTGGGGTGCAATTGGAGCTGCAATGGATTGTTATGACACTGCATTACGCTATGCCAAAGAAAGAATTCAGTTTGACAAACCAATTGGAGCAACACAATTGCAACAAAAAAAATTAGCCGAAATGATTACTGAAATCACAAAAGCTCAATTATTGACTTGGCGTTTAGGCGTTTTGCGTAATGAAGGAAAAGCAACAACTGCTCAAATTTCTATGGCAAAAAGAAACAATGTAAATATGGCAATTGAAATTGCTAGAGAAGCCAGACAAATTTTAGGAGGAATGGGAATTACCGGTGAATATTCCATCATGAGACACATGATGAATTTGGAATCAGTGATTACTTATGAAGGCACACATGACATTCATTTATTGATTACCGGTGCCGACATAACCGGAATGCAAGCATTTAAATAACATAAAAAAGTCCTTCTAAAACTAGAAGGACTTTTTCTTTAAAACCTATTATTTAAAAAATTGGTATTTTTTGAGTGTAAGCGTTTTTAAATTCTTTTGTTGTTATTTGAAGAATGTAAATACTATCTCCTAACAAACTTGTATCAAATTCATATCTATTGTTAGACCCCACATTTTTAAAATGAAGTACTTTTTTCCCGGAGAGATCATATAAATCAATAGTGTTTAATTCTAAATTTTTAGGGTTATCAATAACCAATAAATTGTCTTTTAAATTGGAGTACCCAATTAATTGGCTATCTAAAAGTTCAGGAACATCTAAAGTAGCGTTCAAAAAAGCAATTTCATAACGCGTATTATTTGTACCAGCCGGTAATACTATTGTTTGTTCACTGTTTTTTATATCATAATACACATCCGTAACTTTATCATGTAAATAAACATCTAAAAACCCGGAAACACCATTCATTTCACTAACACCAATTTTGAAAGTTGCCTCAGTATTGCATTTAAATCCAATTGGATAAACATTTGTAACCGCAAAAGGCTTTGTAGAATGGACGTATTCTTCTTGATTTAAATACAGATAAGAATCGAAAGGTAAATTGGTTCCATCTGGTGATTTTGAATCTGCATTATCCAAACCTTCTATAGCATTTGGCAAAAAACAAATTGCATATTGTCTGATTGCTTGATTATTTAATAATGTATTAATTTTAATATGAGGAGCCGGTTTTTTACTAACCTGTGAATAATCAATCCCAGCTAAATTTGGAATTTCTCCAAAGAAATCACTCTCACTATCTTCAATAGTGTTACTAGTTGAAGTAGCGTTAGCATTACGTTCAAATTCAGATTGATCGGCAACATTTTCTTTTCTATAAACTCTATGATCATTCTTCATTTCTACTGTACCATCCTGCAAGCCTCTTATCATAAATCCTTGTCCTATTGGCGAAAAACGTCTTTCATAGTTATTCAGTGGTGTACTCGTAGCATTACCTTGATTACCACCAAGGTCATAACTGTAAAAAGTAGCAGGTGTGTAAACACTAGTTGAACCATTGTAAACGCCGTAACCGCCACGATAATTTGATATTACATGTGAATTAATAGTTTTGTCATGTTCCCAAAATAAAGCAGTTCCGTCAATGAAAGGTGTATTAATAGTGTCTGTTAAAAAAAGATTTAAGTCAATTGCAGATGGATATGGATTACCGGTCAATGTGAATTTATTTGCCGCAACATCAATTGTTATTGTACCCGAATTTGGTCTTCCTCTAAAATCATATCGTTGACTTGCACCAGAAGCATTGTTTGGAACTATTTCAGCATAAGGTTGTGTTGCATCAGAACCGGAACTACCTTTCATTGTAAAACCTTGGCCGGTTTCTATTGTAGTTGCGGCACCCGTATGTAACCACTGCGAATAAAATTCAGAGGATAAAAAACGATAAATCCATTTTGAAGATATGGTTAAATTTGAATTAGTAGTTGTTCCATTATTTGAGGTTGTTGTAGCTACCGGAGAACTTTGTGTTTTAGTTGTTGGTCTTTGAAAAAAAGTAATTCCAAAAGGATTATTACCTACCGAAGAAGTGTTACCAACTGGAGAACACCAATAATTGTATTGATAATTGTTTACCGTTCCTTCTTGATAAACCGATAAATGTCCTGGTCCGTCATTTGTTGAAGCAACTCCTTTTTGTAATAGTTGGCCGTCATTTCTTAGATATACAGCTCCTGATGTATCTAAATTTAAATAACCACTTACGGTTACATACTGATTGTCAACATATAAAAAAGAATTATTTTTTACATACAACTGCCCGTTTACATAAAAAGGAAGAAGAAAAAACAAAACAAAACATACTGCTACTCTCATTTTTAATAAATTTTAAAATAACCTAAAAAATTACTTTTATTGTTTAAAAAAAATAGGCATTTTTAAAAACAACATTATATTAAATTTAAGGCAATCAAAAATAGCGTTTTAATTGAAATAATCATCATTTTATCAATTAATATGTTTGTTTTTTATTGATTTAATAAGTTTTATATATTTTTATTAATTGTTATTCATTTTTTTTAATTATTTATGCAATCCATTACATATTTATTATTTCTTAAATTTAATAATTATATTAAAATTCTTAAAAAAAATAAATTCAACAGCTTTTAAAAGGTCACTTTTATGTTACCTAATTTAAAAATAAGAAAAAAAAATTTGATAAATAAATTAAACCACTTTATAACTAATTTCAATCAAATAAGTTTCGCAAACTCACAAAGCTTTTTTATTTTTGAAATAAAATGCTATGAATTTTATTGACATTAAGAAAGCAATTGAACCTATTCGTTTGGAACTTTTAAATCATTCTTTGTACAAAAACATAAAAACCACAGAGGATTTACACAGTTTTTTAGAGGTTCATGTTTATGCCGTTTGGGATTTTATGTCGCTATTAAAAGCCCTCCAATCAAAATTAACTTGTACAACTACTCCATGGATTCCCAATGGAAATCCTGAAATCAGGTATTTAATTAACGAGATCGTATTGGCGGAAGAAACAGATATTTCGATTGACGGAAAAAGACAAAGTCACTTTGAAATGTATTTGGATGCTATGTCTGCTTGTAATTCTAACACCAAAGAGGTTGCTTTATTTTTAGAAAACATCCAAGAAACCCAAAACATTTTTGTTTCAATCAAACAAAGTAACTTACATATCAATATCAAATCGTTTTTAGATTTCACTTTCAGAATAATAGAAGAAGGAAAACCACACAAAATTGCTGCTGCTTTTACATTTGGCAGGGAAGATTTAATTCCGGATATGTTTACTTCGATACTGAAAAATTTTCAAGAAAACTTTCCTGAAACTGATTTATCAAAACTTATTTATTATTTTGAAAGACACATAGAACTAGATGGTGATGAACATGGTCCGATGGCAATGAAAATGATTGCTGAATTATGTAGTGAAAACCAAACAAAATGGAAAGAAGTGGAAGAGGTTTCTATTTTAGCTTTAGAAAAAAGAATCGGACTTTGGGATGCAATAGAAGAGAAAATTCTTCAAAAAGAAGTTTATTGTTAACTGATTTGCATTATCTTTAGTATTAATTCTATTACGAAATGTCATCGCAATCCCGACTAACAAGAGCTTTTAAAGAGGCCAAAAAAATATCATTTGACAACAGATCAAAATTTATTCTTTTTAGCGATTGTCATCGTGGCGATGCTAGTTTTGCAGATGATTTTGCTAGTAATCGAAATATCTATTTCCATGCGATGAATTATTATTATGCAGAAGGTTTTAGTTATTGCGAATTGGGGGATGGTGATGAATTATGGGAAACTCTTTTTTTTAAAGAAATTTTCGAAGCCCACAAAAATGTTTATTTGCTTTTAAAAAAATTTCATGATTCAGATAGTTTGCATATGATTTATGGCAATCATGATATGGTTTATCGAGATAAAAATGTAGTAAAGAAAAAACTAAGCACCTATTTTGATCCAAAAACAGGTAAAGAGGAACCTCTTTTTACAGGAATTAAATATCATGAAGCCATTGTGTTAGAAAATTGTGAATCAGGACAACAACTCTTTTTAACACACGGTCATCAAGCTGATTTTATGAACTATATTGGATGGAAAATTAATCGCTTTTTGGTTCAAATTCTTTGGAAACCACTTCAGATTTGGGGAATAAAAGACCCAACAAGTCCAGCAAAAAATTATACAGAGTTAATCAAAATTGAAAGAAGAATCAAAAAATGGATAGTAGGAAATAATAATTTGATCACAATTACAGGGCATACTCATCGACCAAGATTCCCTAACACGAATGACAATTCAATCAATTATTTTAACGCCGGAAGTTGTGTGCATCCAAGAAGTATTACAGGAATCGAAATTTCGGAAGGAACCATCTCATTAATCAAATGGTTTATTGATACAAAAACAGATGGAACCTTACAAATTGTTCGTGAATGCTTAGAAGGTCCTACTGAATTAATTGCTTATCAAAAGAAAGAAAAATGAAAAGGAATAGCTATATATTTTTAATTCTCAACCTATTATTTTTCGGATGTTCAAATAATGACGAAACATTTCCTGACACTCAAAATTCAATTGAAAGGCATATAAAGTATTTGGCTCTGGGCGATAGCTACACCATTGGTCAAAGTGTATGTGATGCGTGTCGATTTCCAGAACAATTAAAAGACAGTTTGAAAAATTATTTAAATGCTTCAGACACTATCTCAGTAAAAGTAGTTGCACAAACCGGTTGGACTACAACCAATTTAAAAACAGGAATAATCAATGAGAATTTAATTGCACAATATGATTTGGTAACGTTGTTAATTGGTGTTAACAATCAATATCAAAACAGCCCTTTTTTGTTGTATGAAACTGAATTTCCTGAGTTACTTCAAACAGCAATTTTTTTAGCTAAAGGAGATAAAAATCGTGTGATTGTAATTTCCATTCCGGATTATGCTTTTACTCCATTTGGACAATCAAGTTCCAATCCTGAATCAATTTCAGCTCAATTAGACAATTATAATTTGTTTGCTAAAAATTATGCTGAATCACAAGGAATAAATTTTGTAAACATTACAGATATTACTCGAGATGGACTGAATAACCCTTTATTAGTCGCGTCTGATAATTTACACCCATCTGAATTAGCTTACTCCAAGTTTGTTGAGAGACTACTACCTATTGCTAAGCAAAAACTTTCTGTAAATTGAAGAAAACAATTCAATTTTATTGTTTTAAATTATAAAATGATTTAAAAAAAACTTTTATCCAAAAAAGCTTCATTTTTTAACACAAATAAGCTTTTGTAACACTTGTATTTCTAAACATTTATCTTTTCTTTGCAAACGAAAAACTCAAAAAAACTTATACAATTAAATGTTTTTTTTAAAGTAATTCACTAAACACACTCTTTTACTTATAATTTTTTAATATGAAATGTAATTTTGCAAAATCGTTATTGTTCCTATTGTTAGTTATTCCAATAATTTCATTTGGACAAACTAACAACACAAATTCACCAAAAGTATTTGGAAAAACAGTTGAATCTATTAATCCGGAAAGTGGATTGATTAAATGTGTTTCCTCTGAATATGAAAGTTATTTATCTCAAAACAATCCAAACAGAATGAGCACAGAAGCT
Organism: Flavobacterium orientale; assembly: GCF_014638005.1. Classification (GTDB taxonomy): domain Bacteria; phylum Bacteroidota; class Bacteroidia; order Flavobacteriales; family Flavobacteriaceae; genus Flavobacterium; species Flavobacterium orientale. The sequence continues at coordinate 299,228 of NZ_BMFG01000002.1, read as the reverse complement.
TTTGAGACTTGGATTGCTCCACAGATTGCCAAAATCAAGTCTGATCGTCAAAATGGCAGAAATGTTAATGCAGTAATCACTATCCCGCTTGTTGTTCACGTTATTCATAGCGGGCAAACACTTGGAATTGGTAGAAATATTTCTGACGCCAGAGTTCAATCGCAAATTACTGTTTTAAATCAAGATTTCAGAAGAATGTTTGGAACACCCGGATACAATACTAATCCTGTTGGTGCAGATGTTGAGATTGAATTTTGTTTAGCTCAAACAGGACCGGATGGTCAAGCTGTAACTGGTATCAATAGAGTAAATTTAGGAAACACAATTTGGAACAGTTCAAATGTTGAAAACATTTTAAAACCTCAAACGCAATGGAATCCTAATCAATATTTTAACATTTGGGTTTGTCAATTTGGTGGTGATTTAAATGGTGTATTGGGCTATGCTCAATTTCCGAGTGCATCTGGACTTGGCGGCATGCCATCAAATGGAGGCTTAGCTTCAACTGATGGAGTAATAATTGAATGGAGAGCTTTTGGAACATCAACTTTATCTCTTGGTGAGTATTTTACAGGAACTGATAAAGGTAGAACCACTACACATGAAATAGGTCACAGTTTTGGATTGCGACACATCTGGGGAGACAATAACTCATGTACTGTTAATTTAATTGATAGTCTTCAGGATTATTGTCCAGACACCCCAGCCGCTAGTCAACCAAATTATAGCTGTACGATAGGACTCGATTCTTGTCCTTCTGCATCTGGATTAGATATGACAGCAAATTACATGGACTATTCAAGTGATTCTTGCATGAATATATTTACCCTAAATCAAAAAAGTAGAATTCAAGCTGTTTTATTAAATTCACCCCGCAGATCAACTTTTAATTCCTTGTTCTGTAACGTAGGTCAAACTTATCAATTCAATGGAAGACTACGCATGAATCCAATTGCAGTATCAGATTGTAATACTTCCTTTTTGGCTTCTTTTCAATTAACTAACACCGGAACTGTCACAATGACTTCCGCTGTAATAACCTATTCCATAGATAATGGTCCTAGTCAAAATTACACATGGACAGGTTCATTACCAACAAATGTTTCAACAACTGTATTTTTACCTTTAATCACCTCAACGCCAGGTAATCATATTTTTAACGCTAATTTATCAACAATAAACGGTTCTAATCCGGATCAATTTAGCTTTAATGATACAATTAATGAGCCTTTTAGAATTGCAGGAAATCAATCTACTTCTCAAATAACAATTCAAATTCAGCGTGATGTTTATGGCTCAGAAACTACTTGGAGTTTTGTTAATGCTACAACGGGAATCACTCTTGCAAGTGGTGGTGATTATACTGACACAAACACATTCTTGCCGGAATTAATTACGGTTGATGTTCCGGTACAATTGAACAACTGTTATACATTTACAATTAATGATTCATTTGGAGATGGTATTTGTTGTGATTTTGGCCCTGGTTATTATAACATTATAACTTTAGAAGGCGTAACAATTGCATCTGGAGGATCATTTACTTCAACAGATTCTGTTTCTTTTAATAATATTGCATTGAGTGTATCAGACAATAATATGCTGTCATCAATTAAATTATATCCGAACCCAACTTCAGGTGATTTAACAATAGCAATGCCGGACATTAGTATTTTGCCAAATCAATTTGTGGTTTACAATGCTTTAGGTCAAATAATGGCAAGTCAAAAAATCAATAACGAATCTGATTTAACATTTGATACTTCAAGTATGAGTCCAGGTGTTTATTTTGTCAAAATCATGACTGACAGTAATTCTAAAACATTACAGTTTATTAAAAAATAACATTTTACAAACTAATTAAAAAGGCGAGAAATTTAATTTCTCGCCTTTTTTTATTGTTCTGGTGCTATTTGCACTTCTAATCCTTCGATTTCTTGATTAATGTGGATTTGACAGCCCAACCTACTGTTTTCTTTAACGTGATATGCCTCCCATAGCATTGCCTCTTCGTCTGGAGATTTTTCAGGTAATGGAACTTCGCTTTCATTTAACACATAACATTGACAAGAAGCACACATTGCCATTCCGCCACAAACACCGATTGTTCCTTCTTCGGCTAATTCAAAAGCACGAATCACTTCCATGAGGTTCATGTTCATGTCAGTAGGAGCTTGCACTTCGTGTTGAACTCCGTTTCGGTCTGTTATTTTAATAATGATATCTTGAGCCATTTATTCTATAGATTTTACGACCGCTTTTTCTGCTTCTTTTCTTGTTCCGTCAAAACCATCAACTCCTGAAACGGTGGTATATTTTAAAACATATTTTTTACCTGGATTTAAACGGTTATAAACGCTTTGACACATTAAAGTAGCTTCGTGGAATCCACATAAAATCAATTTTAATTTTCCGGGATAGGTATTAACATCCCCAATAGCATAAATTCCTTCAATATTGGTTTGATAATCTAGTGCATTATTTACTTTGATAGCATTTTTTTCAATTTCTAATCCCCAATTGGCTATAGCTCCTAATTTTGGAGTTAATCCAAAAAGCGGAATAAAATAATCGGTTTCAATATTCATTCTGGCTCCGTTTATTTCGATGTCAACCGACTCAATTCGCTCTGATCCTTTGAAACCAACCACTTCTGCCGGAGTAATTAATTTTATCTTACCTTCATTTTTTAATTCTTGTACTTTTTCAACAGAATCTAAAGCTCCTCTAAATTCATTTCTACGATGAACCAAAGTTACTTCTGAAGCTACATCAGAAAGAAATATACTCCAATCTAATGCGGAATCACCACCACCGGATATTACAATTTTTTTATTTCTGAAAAGTTCCGGGTCTTTTACAAAATATTCAATTCCACGATCTTCTTTCTCATAAAACTCCACATCTTTCAACAATGGTTTTCTAGGCTCAAAAGTCCCTAAACCACCCGCTATTGCAATAGCTTTTGCATGATGTTGTGTGCCTTTGTTTGTTGTAACAATAAAACTTCCATCTTCTAATTTATCAATTGTTTCAGCAGTTTCTCCCAAAGTAAATCCGGGTTGAAATTGTTTGATTTGTTCCATTAAGTTCGTCACCAAATCACCCGCTAATACTTCGGGATATCCCGGAATATCATAAATTGGTTTTTTAGGATATAATTCGGCTAACTGACCTCCTGGTTGTGGAAGTGCGTCGATTAAATGACATTTTAATTTTAACAATCCTGCTTCAAAAACAGTAAAAAGCCCTGTTGGGCCAGCTCCAATGATTAGTATGTCGGTTTGTATCATTCTTTTTTAAGTTGCTTAGGTTCTTAGTTACTGAGGATCTGAGATTCTGAGTTGCTGAGAAGCTGAGTTCTTTTTAGGTTTACTTTGCGAAAGTAATTTTTCTTTTTTCTTTTGTATATGACATTTGTCAGTTGGCACAGATTGCGTAAGGGATAGTAGCGGCATCCCCCGATTTTTCATCGGGGATATAGCGGATAGCCCGACCCGTAGCTTGCGGAGGGATACGCCCTAAAAATTAGGCTACGTTTTCTACCGTTTCGATTTGTGGTACATACTTCTTAATAGTAGTTTCTACTCCTGCTTTGAGTGTCATTTGATTTACACTACAACCTACACAAGCACCTTCTAAACGTACTTTTACGTGTTTATCCTCTAGCACTTCAATGAGCGAAATGTTTCCGCCATCAGATTCTAAAAACGGACGAATTTCATCTAAAGCTTTTTCGATTCCTAGTCTAATTTCTTCTTTTGTCATTATTTCTTATTTACAGCTGAACATCCAGCCATTGTGGTAATTTTAATTGCCTCGGTTGGCGGTATACTTTCATTGCGATTCACAACTTGTTGCACAACATTTCTGGTTACTTCTTCGAAGGCGGCTTCTAATACTGTACCGGTTTGCATGGCAGCAGGACGACCATAATCGCCGGCTTCACGAATGCTTTGCACTAGCGGAATTTCTCCTAAAAGCGGCACATTTAAATCGGCAGCTAAATTTTTTGCACCTTCTTTTCCAAAGATATAATATTTATTATTAGGTAACTCTTCGGGTGTAAAATAAGCCATGTTTTCAATTATTCCTAAAACAGGAACATTGATTGCTTCTGACAAAAACATAGAAACTCCTTTTTTGGCATCGGCTAATGCTACGGCTTGTGGCGTACTAACAACCACAGCACCGGTAATTGGAAGTGATTGCATAATGGACAAATGAATATCTCCTGTTCCGGGAGGTAAATCGATTAATAAAAAATCCAATTGACCCCAATCTGCATCAAAAATCATTTGGTTAAGAGCTTTACCGGCCATTGGTCCTCTCCAAATTACTGCTTGATCGGGTTTTGTAAAAAATCCGATAGATAGAATTTTAACTTCATAACTTTCTACAGGTTTCATTTTTGATTTACCATCAACTTCGACTGATAATGGTTTTGCCATTTCAACATCAAACATGATTGGCATTGAAGGTCCGTAAATATCGGCATCTAAAATTCCAACACTAAAACCCATTTTTGCTAATGTCACGGCAATATTGGCTGTGATAGTTGACTTTCCTACTCCCCCTTTTCCGGAAGCAATAGCCACAATGTTAGTTATTCCGGGAATTTGTTTGCCTTTTATTTCAGGTTTTTCGGGAGCTTCAACTTTGATATTCACTTTTACTTTGGCTTTTTCATAAACCAAATCATGAATGGTTTTTATGATATCAACTTCTGCTCTTTTTTTGATATGTAATGCAGGAGTATTTAAAAGTAAATCAACAACAACCTCATCACCAAAAGTGAGCACATTTGTAATTGCACCGCTTTCTACCATGTTTTTCCCTTCGCCTGCAATTGTTATTGTTTCGAGAGCTTTGAGTATTTCTTTTCGTTCAAGTTTCATTTTAAAAATGTAAAGTTTAGCTGCTATGACAAATAGAAAAAGAGATAAAAAAACACTCTTTTTATTTAAATCAAATATAGATTGCAAAGATAATAGGATTTTGGATGAAACAGTAGTTAAAGAAATGAAAATGTTTCGTTTGTTTTGAATTTAAAGTAAATAAAAAAGGCACGCATTGCGTACCTTTTTTGCCCCAAATCTACCATAAACTTAACCTACTAATGCTATGGTGAGACGAAAGTAGGTTGGATGTTATAATCAAAAAAAATATTTCTGTTGAAATGAATAAAAAATCGTTTAAAAGTACATTTTTGGTGATTTGATTAATAAAAATAACAATCAATTTTTATAAGCAGAATATAGGAGGAGATTCACACTTCATTAAAATAAAAAAGGCACGCTTTGCGTACCTTTTTTGCCCCAAATCTACCATAAACTTAACCTACTAATGCTATGGTGAGACGAAAGTAGGTGTGTATTAATTTTAAAAAAAATAAATCTGTTGAATGGATAAAATAATCGATGTAACAATCCTTTTTTTATGTTTAACATAAATAATTGCAGAGAATTTAAAACTTTAAGAAAAAACAATATTAATTTGTCAGAATGTTTTTTAAAGTTTCGATATTGAGCGGTTTGACTAAATAGCCCAGTACTTCTTGATAGCTGTCACTTTTTGAAACATCTTCTAAAGCAATGGAAGAAGTTACGATGTAAATTGGAATGGATTTATAATTGTTTATTCCCATTTTTTTATAATTCTCAAGAAATTCCCATCCGTCCATAATTGGCATGTCAAGATCCAGAAGAATTATATCGGGTAAGTCATTTGATTTTGAATCTATTAGGTTTTTTAGTACCTCAAAAGCCTGAATACCATCATAGAAAATTGAAACTGAGAAAGCATCTGAAATCTTTGATAACAATTTTTGAGTAATTGTTAAATAAATCTGGTCATTATCAACTACAAAAATTTTTAGCTTTTGATTCATTATAAATCTTTTTAGCTAAATTAGATAAAAATTAATTTATTATTGGCATTTTAATAGTGAATTTCGTTCCAATTCCGACTTTACTTTCAACATCTATTGTTCCACCCATGGCTTCAATCTTGTTTTTGGTCATAAATAGTCCGAGTCCACGAGTTGAAATATTGAGATGGAAAATTTTATTCATCTGAAACAATTTGCCTTTATTTTTTTCTAAATCTATGCCTAAGCCATTATCTGAAATTTCAAAAAACAAATGATTTTCTTTTATAAATGCCTTGAAGTTAACCTCTGTCTTTTCGTTAGGGTTTCTAAATTTAAGTGCATTTGACAATAAATTATAGATTACATTATTTAAATAATCTTCATTAAAGGAAATGAACAAATCTTTTGGTATGTTATTTTCAATGGTTGCTTTTGCTAATCTTATGGCTACTCTTTGATAAGCAATACCGGATTCAACAGCATCATATAAATTGATTACGTTTTTTTGAGAGTTTGGATTTTCCTCAGAAATGGTCAACTGATTCAGGTTGCTTAATGTTTGATTGAGTTCCAAAGCCACATCACTAATCATTTTAAAATAGTCGTTCTTTTCGATTTCACAAGTTGTGTTTTCGATTAAATGACTAATGGCCAAAATATTACTGGAATGCGACCTAAGGTTATGTGACACAATATGAGAAAAGTTTAAAAGCCTCTTATTTTGGTTGGTTAATATTTCTAAAGAAGCATTCAAATTCAGTTTAACTTCTTTAAATTTTGTGATTTCTACCATTATACCTCTTACAGTATCGTCGCTATCTTTATTTTTTACAACACTGATATAATTTCGAATCCATATTAAGTTGCCACTTTTGCTAACCATTCTATATTCCTGAGTAAACTGATCTGACTCTTTGCTCAAGGCAAAATAATCTTTAATCACTTTTTCTCTGTCTTCTTCATAAATGGTATTTATCCAAAAATGAGGATCTTGCAACCATTTTTCTTTTTTGTAACCCAAAATTGTTTCTACTTTGTCACTGATAAAAACGGGTACAAATCCTTCTTTTTCGACTTCCCAAACAATTCCTTCAATGGTATTGATTAAGTTATTAATTTTTTCTTGAGAATTTATTACCAACTGTTCGTGTTGCTTTCTCTCTGTAATGTCCTCTGTTGTAATTATTACTCGTTCATAATTATTTTCAAATTCTGTCATTACTTTCCATTGAAAATTAATATGTTTTAATTCTCCATTAACTGTTGTGGTTATGGTTTCTTCTTTGAATTGTTTTTTATTTAAGAGTATACTGATTATTTGTTTTTTGAATGTTTCATGAGCTTCATTTGGAAACAAATTTTTGAGATTTTGAATTAAGTGTTTTTTATTGTCTGCATGATGCAATTTTAAACAAGCCTTATTTACTTCAATAATTTTAATTTTCTTGATGCAATTTTCAATTACTTTAGGATTACTATTTAAATATTCCGTGATTTCATTTTCACTTTTGTCTGAAAGATTCAGGCTATTTAAATAGGCTTTAATCTCAGAAAAATCTTCTTCCCACATTGGGATAGGTGAATCATTGAATAAACTTTCAAATCGTATTTGATTAATTCTATTTTTTAGTTCAATTTCTTTTTGATGACTTATGTTTTCAACAACACCAAGATAGTATTCTGTTTTCTTGTTGTCTGTAAACTCAGAAACTGTTAAATTACACCAAACCGGATAACCTTCTTTGTGTAAGTACCTTTTTTGGACTGTAAAATGAGTAATCTTGTTTTGAGCTAAAAGACTTAGATTTGCTTCGTTTTGCATTCTATCTTCCGGAAAACTGATTTGACTGGTTGTTTTGCCTAGCAGTTCATCTGATTCATAACCCAACATTTTATTGAAATGTCCATTGGCTAATTCAATTTTTCTAGACTTTTTATTAATTCGAATCAATCCTATTGCAGCTCCATCAAAAACGGCTTTAAATAACTTTTCATTTTCTAAAAGTTTGTCTTCTTGTATGATGATTTTTTGTTCGAGGAATATAAATTTTTTGAAAAAATAATCTATCCCAATTACACAAAGTAGAAATAAACACAAAAACATAATAAATTCTAAAAGCAAATCAAAGTAGAATGTTCCTCTTTTGTTATCTATGATGTATAATTTCCAGCTTTCATTAGAAAGTTGTGTTTCTACATAATTATAACCATAAGGTGAAGGGTTTTCTTTTACATAAAATTGTTTTTCTTTTTCAAAAGGATTTGTTTTGGAAAACTGTATGCTAAACTCTTCATTTTGCCATTTAGAAAGTCCAGCATTATCAAAAAAAGTGGAAAGTTTAATCACTACGGCAGAAAAACCCCAAAATGTGTTATTTTTAAAAACAGGAATTCTACCTATAATACCTATACCTCCCTGTTTAAGCTCAAATGGTCCGGAGAAATAAATATTTTTTTGTAAAATGGTTTTATTGGCTTCATAAGAAACAATGGGGTCTTCGGTTTTATTTAGAATATCAAGACCAAGAGCTTTTTCATTACCCTCAAGCGGATATACGTATTTGATTATTCCATTAGGAACCAACTGAACTGCATCAAAATCATTATTACTTTTAATTAATTCTTCCGCTACCTGTTCAAAATTTTGTGGTTCTCCGTTATCATTGATAGTCATCGCTAGAGTGATACAAGCAGTATGACTGTTTTTTAAAGTTTGCTCAATTCTGTCTTTTGTTGATAAAAGATAAAAAGTCATTTTGTCAGAACGTTCTTCATTTAATATTACCAAACGCATCCATCCGCCAATGACAAAGAGAATTAATAAAACTCCAATGACAACACATTTTATGTTTCTATAGAATATATTCTTTTTTGCAATCATATTATTTCTTTAAAACAATAATAAAAACAGCTCCTTTATTATGTTTGTTTTTAATTTCTAATCTTCCTTGGTTTAACTTCAATAAATTTTTGATTAATAACAGTCCTATTCCTGTTCCCATTTCATTTGAGGTTCCGGCATTTGCAATTACTGATTCTTTTTTATCATTTAATTCTGCCATTAATTCTTTGCTTAAACCTACGCCATTATCTGTAAAATAAATTTTTACTTCTGTTGCAAAATCTTCCATATGAATTGTAATCTTGCCATTTGGATAGCTAAATTTTATACTGTTTGATACTACATTTTGAAAGATGATTCGCAAATGATTTGGATCACACCAAACTTCATGTTCAAAATAATTGATATAATCAACGGTTATATTTTTTAACTCCAAGCTTAAATGTGCATTTTGTATCACATTTGTTAAGGTGAGGTGCGGATTTATTAAAACGCGTTCTGTTTTCAATCCTTCCAACTGAGATTGAGCCCAAATAACCATATTGTTCAACATTTCCAATGTGTTGCCAACTTGAATTTGTAACTTTTGGAGGAGTTCTTCTTTTTCAACCTTGCTCAAAATTTCTTGTTGATACATGCTAAGTACTTGCTCGATTGAAGCCAATGGACTTTTCATGTCATGAGATAAAATAGACAGCAACTTTGTTTTGGTAGTATTCAGCTTTTCAAGATTTTCGTTTTGTAAAGCGATACTATCGTTTTTCTCACCTAGTTCTCGATTAAATTTAGATTTAATTTGTGCTTGAATGGATAAAAAATAGATAACCACAACAAAAAAGCCAACAAATAAAATCAGCAAAACCACAATGATTTTATTGTCCCGAAGTTGCTTTTGAATGGCTGTTTTTTCAAGATTTAATTTATTGTATTCCGATTCCTTTTTTAAAAACTGCAAGTATTTTACTTTTCTGGCCACGTTTTCGCCCACAACTGAATCATTATAAATGTTGTGTAGTTTCAGATATTCATAAGCCAAATCAGTATTGTTTTGTTTATAAGCAATTTTACTTAAAACTTCATAACTTTTGAAAATTTCCCATTTTGATGGGATTTTTTTTGCTAAAATAATAGCATCGTTAGCATATTTATTTGCAATATCATATTGATTTTTTTCTAAATAATAGTGTGCCAACCCACGATAAGCAAAAGTTCTCTCCCAAGTATTAATTTCCACCGGATGATTCAGCAACTTTTGAAAATAATAAAAAGCCGAGTCCATTTCCCCTTTTTGAAGATTCAGTTGACCAAACCTGTTGATTGCCATGTGCTCCGTTTCAACACGTTTATTTTTGATAGCTAATTTGAGTGACTTTCTTAAATAATGTTCCGAGGAGTCTAACACATTCAAATCCATAAAAGCAATTCCTTTGTTAAAAAAATTTGCTGCGTTCATGTATTCTTGCTTTTCGCTTTTATTGGCAATTGCTTTATTAAAATAATAGATGGCAACTTCATAATTTTCCAAACCCATTTCAACTAAACCAATTCCGGTTAGCGATTTAGAAATTCCAATTTGATCTTTAGTTTCTTGATAAATTTCTAAACCTTCTAAGAAATTTTCTAAGGCCAAATGATAATCAGTAGAAACATAAAACACTGTTGCTCTTGCATATATAATATCGGCATATATTTTCTTGTCAAATGTTTCCAGATAGAGACTTTCAGCTATATCAAGATATTTAATAGCTGCTGCTTTATCTTCATAAAGCTTAGATCGGCTCAAATCAATCAACTTTGAAATACTGTCTTGATTGGAATTGTTTTGAGCGTGAAGATTTAGTAATCCGCTAATAAACAGCAAGATTACTCCATAAAAAAAGTAGGTCTTTTTCATATAAACAACCAGATTGAGGGGCTACAAAAGTAGGTTTAATTTAAGTGGCTGTAGAATTTTTTAACATTATTTATTAAATAAATTAATTAAAAACAACCTCTTGTAGGTGTATTCGTAAGTGGTTTGTCGATTATTTGTGTTATGAAAACAAAAAAAATCTAAGTAGTGTGTCTTTCAGGTAGTAAACTTTCTTAAGGTTATATAAATTGAATTCAAAAAACGAAGTCATCTCACTAAGATTGTGAAATTGATTTTTCAACAAAAGCTCACTGCTGTTTTTTGGTTTTTCTTAACAAGAAATAACGTAATATTGCTAGTTTTAACATTCATGGCTTCACCATGGCTTTACTGTGGGATTACCATGGGATTACCATGGCGTTAGAAAGTCAAAATAGTTGTAGGATAATACGCTTTTAAAACAATCTTTATTTATTTATACGTTTTTTAAATATAAATTATACTGACTTTACTTTGCTAACTTTTTATCGATTAAGTTCGGATCCCAAAACACTTTTTCGAAATCAATGATTTGATTGTCACTAATTTTCACTCCTTCGCTTTCCAATAATTGTTGCATGAGATTTGTTCCGTCAAAATGATGTTTACCGGTAAGCAACCCTTTTCTGTTCACCACTCGATGTGCAGGAACTCCCTCTAAACCGTGAGAGGCATTCATTGCCCATCCAACCATTCTGGCAGATCGAGCTGTTCCTAATGCTTTTGCAATGGCTCCATATGAAGTGACTTTTCCTTCGGGAATTTGACGAACAATTTCATACACTCTATTGAAAAAATTTTCTTCCATAGGCTGCATTATCGGAATATAATTCGAAATAACGTAAGTAAAGCAACAACGCCAGTGATAGAACCGATGATATAATTGATGTTTTTGGATAAAAACGAAGCATTATTTTGTTTTCCTTTAAAGAAAGAAATGTATCCAAAAAACACTAAAAAAGCCGCAATTGCAGTTCCAAAAGAAAAGGCATAAATAAAATAGGAATCAAAAATAAAGTAATCATAACTTCCTAAAGTTACGCTTACAAAAACATAATAAGGAACAGGAAATAAATTCAACGATGATAATAACATCCCCATAAAAAAGCGACTCGTTTTGCTTCGCATTTTTACTTCTTCCTTCTTCTTATTGGTTTTAGGTTTTTTTGCAACCCACAAAAAATAAATGGTTAAAAGACTAAAAATCACAAATCCAATTTCTTGTAAAACGGCACTAATATCGGCTCTTCTATCAATAAAGCGAGCAAATAAAACAGCGAGCAGTGTTTGAAAAAAAACAATTACAGAAGCTCCAAATGCAAACCACAAGGCTCTGTTTCTTCCATCACGCATGCTCACTTTTGCGGCTGTCATATTAAGTAATCCAGGCGGTAGTGTTCCAATAACAGCAGTAGAAATTCCCAGTAAAAGTGGTAGTGTTGGATTCATTTTTTTCTAAATAATGTTTTCCTTTTATTTAATTCTGAATTGGATGTAAGTTATGGCTTTATTAATTTCTAAGTATTGTTTTTCATAAAAAGTTTGAATCGCTGTAACTACTTCGGGAGCTCCTTCATTTTTATACACATTATGGTTAGCATATAAAACTTCGTGACCTTCACCGTGTAGCAAACCCAATGTATATCCATGCATGAATTCGCTATCGGTTTTCAAATTCATAATACCGTTAGGTTTTAAAACTTTTTTATAGCGTTGTAAAAACTCCGAATTGGTCATGCGATGTTTTGTTCGTTTGTATTTTATTTGCGGATCAGGAAAAGTAATCCAAATTTCATCTACTTCATGTTCAGCAAAACAATGTTCAATGAGTTCAATTTGCGTTCGGATAAACGCAACATTTTGCATTCCGTTATCTACTGCGGTTTTTGCTCCACGCCAAAATCTTGCTCCTTTGATATCGATTCCAATAAAATTTTTATCGGGATAGCGTTCTGCTAAACCAACAGAATATTCGCCTTTTCCACAACCTAACTCAAGTATAATAGGATTATTATTTTTAAAAAATTCGGCATTCCATTTTCCTTTCCATTTAAAATTTCCTGAAACAACCTCTTCACGTGTTGGTTCTATGACATTTTGAAAGGTTTCATTTTCTTTGAATCGTTTGAGTTTATTTTTGCTTCCCACGTAATTTAATTTTTTGGTAAAATTAGGGAAATATAAGTAATCAAAATTAGTTGTACTTTTACATTTATTAAATGAGTTATTAAGACTTGGAAACAGCTAAACCTAAAATTCTTGTTGCTCCACTAAATTGGGGACTTGGTCATGCTACCCGCTGCATTCCAATAATTGAAGCTTTGTTAGAAAATGGATTTGAGCCTATAATTGCTTCTGACGGTATTGCACTTCATATTTTACAAAAAGAATTTCCCGATTTAGTTTTCTTAGAATTACCTTCTTATCAGATAGAATATGCCAAAAATGGTGCTTTTTTTAAATGGAAGTTAATTAAAAACAGCCCAAAAATGATGGAAGCCATTTATATTGAACGGCAATTAACCAAAAAATGGGTGAAAGAATATAAGTTGGCCGGAATCATTTCTGATAATCGATTGGGTATCTATTCCAAAAAAATCCCTTCCGTTTTTATCACGCATCAATTGAATGTTTTAACCGGAAACACCAGTTGGATTACGAGCAAATTACATCAATATATCATTAAAAAATACAACGAATGTTGGGTTCCGGATGTAGCGGAAATTCCAAATTTAACCGGCAAACTTGGTCACATTAAAAATCCGCATTTCAAGATAAACTATATTGGTCCGCTAAGTCGATTGAACAAAGTTGATTTACCCATAAAATATGATTTGATGGTTATTCTATCAGGACCTGAACCACAACGCACGATGCTTGAAGTACATTTGAAAGAAGAGTTGTTACGGTTTAACGGAAACGTTATTTTTATTAGAGGAGTAGTTGAATCGGAACAAAAATCGGAACAAAAAGGTGCTGTGTTGTATTATAATTATATGACTTCCGTTCAATTAGAACAAACTTTTAACGAAAGTGAAATGGTACTTTGTCGTTCCGGTTATACCACCGTTATGGATTTAGCAAAATTGGGCAAAAAAGCATTTTTCATCCCCACTCCGGGTCAGTTTGAACAAGAATATTTGGCAAAGAAATACAAAAAAGAGGGAATTGTTCCTTATGCGAAGCAAGATAAATTTGTGATAGAAAATTTATATGAAATTGCGATGTATAAAGGACTGTATTCTTTTAAAAGCGATCTAGATTGGAAGCGATTGTTATTGCTTTTCGAGCGTAAATGAAAATTCTGAACCTACTCCGTGTTGACTTTCCACATAAATACGTTCGTTGTGACCTTCAATAATATGTTTAACAATTGCCAATCCTAATCCGGAACCACCTTCCGAACGTGCACCGCTTTTATCTACTCTATAAAACCGTTCAAACAATCGAGGAATGTGTTGTTTTTGAATGCCTTCACCGTTATCAGTCACACGAACAATTACTTTGTTTTTAACTAAATCTTCAATACTTACTTCGGTTGTGCCGCCTTCTTTTCCGTATTTTATAGAATTTACAACCAAGTTGGTTACCACTTGTTGTATTTTCTCTTGATCAGCATGAACCATGATAGGTTTTGCGTATTTTGTATCGAATGTAAGTGTAATATTTTTTTTAGAAGCTCTCATTTCTAGTAACTCAAACACATTTTGAACCACTTCAACAATATTGAAATCGCTATATTCCAGATTCAAATCACCGGTTTCTAATTTGGTAATCATGTCTAAATCTTTAACAATATAAATGAGCCGTTCCACTCCTTTTTCGGCTCTTTCTAAATATTTTTTTCGAATAGTTTTGTCGTTCATTGCACCATCTAAAAGTGTTGAAAGATAACCTTGAACCGTAAATAAAGGTGTTTTTAATTCATGAGAAACGTTGCCTAAAAATTCCCGACGGTATTCTTCTCGGATTTTAAGGGTTTCTATTTCCAGTTTTTTATCGGTAGCAAACTTTTTTACTTCCTTCGTCAAGGTTGCCATATCGGTTGTAATGGGTTGGCTTCTTAAAGTTGTAGAATCTAAAAGTGATACATCATCGTAAATCTTTTTTACCCTTCTATAGATAAATCGTTCTACCCGATATTGAATAACAAAAAATGAAAATAAATAGATTGAAACAAAGTAAAGCAATAGCACAAGATAATTTAATCCTGATGTAAAATAAGAGATTATGCCAACCACACCTGTGGAAAACAAAGTAATGTATAAAGCTGATTTAACAGCAAATTTGTATGTTTTTTTAAAATTTAAGGCCATTCTATGAGGTTAACAGCCCAAAAGTAACATAAAATTTTTGCACGTTGTACTTGTATCTACTATAATTCAATTTTGTAACCCACTCCTTTAATTGTTTTGAAAAATTCGTCGCCAATTTTTTCTCTCAATTTTCTGATGTGCACATCAATTGTTCTTCCGCCGACTACTACTTCGTTACCCCAAACTTTATCAAGAATTTCTTCTCTTTTAAAAACTTTCCCGGGTTTTGATGCTAATAAATAGAATAATTCAAATTCTTTTCGTGGCAAGATGATTTCTCTACCTTCTTTTACAATTTTATATTCTTCGCGGTTCACTTCGATACCTCCGACATTTAAAACATCTCCTTCAGGACTGTCTTCTTTTAAACGACGCAATAAAGCTTTTACTTTACTAACCAATACTTTAGGCTTAATTGGTTTTGCAATATAATCGTCAGCACCGGCTTCAAAACCGGCTACTTGTGAATAATCTTCATTTCTAGCCGTTAAGAAAGTAATGATTACATTGGTTAATTCAGGAATTTTTCGAATATGTTCACATGCTTCAATTCCGTCCATTTCCGGCATCATAACATCCATAATAATCAGTTGTGGCAACTCCTTTTTAGCTTTCTGAATGGCCTCTTTACCATTGATGGCAGTAACAATTTGATAGCCTTCTTGTGCAAGATTATAACCTACTATTTCCAGTATATCTTGCTCATCATCAACTAATAAGATTTTAATTTCCTTTTTTTTCATAACGATACAGTTACTTGTTTTGGTTTGTAAAGATAAATATAATACAAAACGAAACACGGTGTTAACGGTAATTTAATGTAGTAACCTTATCATAACATAACTAAAACAAAATGGTAACAAGCGGGTAACTCCAAATTTACAAGTTAGCCTTTTCTTTGCCCCATAAATTAAAATACCCAAAATGAAATTAAAAGTAACATTAATCACGCTACTAATCACACTCTTTTCTTTTTCTCAAAAAGGCACTATTACCGGCACATTAACTGATAAAGACATGAACAATGAGTCTTTGCCTTTTGCAAATGTTTTATTAAAAGGAACTACTATAGGTACAACAACTGATGTTGACGGAAAATTTACTCTTCAAGCAGATCCGGGAAATTACACTTTAGAATTCAGTTTTTTAGGTTACCAAACGGTAGAGGTTCCCGTTGAAGTAAAAGCCAATCAAACGGTAACAATCAACAGAGCTTTAACCAGTGGCGATGGCGTTATGCTAAAAGATGTAGTTGTTGCGACAACAAGAAGAAAAAATACGGAATCAGCTCTTGTAATGGAGATGAAAGAAGCTAAACAAGTAATTAGTGCTATTTCAGCAGAACAAATGAGCAAAGGTACAGATGGTAATGCTGCTCAAGCCATGCAAAGAGTTCCGGGAGTTACTATTAACGACGGAAAATTTGTAATGGTTAGAGGTTTAGGAGAACGATATAATAATGTAATGATTAATGGAGCCTTGGCACCAAGTACTGAAGTTGACAGAAGAACTTTTTCTTTTGATTTGTTACCAACAAGCACTTTAGAAAAAATGACTATCAGCAAAACAGGAGCCGCTTATTTGCCAGGTGACTTTGCAGGTGGTTTAATAAATGTTACAACTTCTGAAAATTTTACAGACTTTACGCAATTATCATTTAGTGTTGGCTTTAGAAATAACACCACTTTTGATGATTATTGGCAAACTGAAGGTTCTCCGACAGATTTCCTTGGAATGGATAATGGTTATAGACAACTACCAAGTGGATTTCCAAGTGATAGAAATGTACTAAATGACAACCAGCAGAGTGTGTTTTATGCTAACCAATTACCTAATAATTTCAATCCGACTCGAGGCACTGCCTTTTTAAACACAGGAATTGGATTTAGTATTGGAAGACAAATTAAATTGAAGAATGATAGAAACTTGAGTTCGTTGAATATGATATCGTATTCTAACGGTTTTCAAAATTACTCTAAAAATGTTAACACGTTTATTAATGATTTTACCGGAGGAAACAACATTCCCCAGCAACAGAGAGATTTTGATGATCAGTACTATTCTAACGAAGTAAGATTATCAGCACTTTCAAATTGGTCATTGCGATTAAATCCTAATAATAAGATTACTTTTAAAAATCTATACAACCAAATAGGAGAAAACTTTACTACGTTACGAACAGGTTTTGATTTTGATCAAAGACCAGGACAAGTATTGAATAATTATGAATTTGGTTATTCCGGTAGGAAGATTTTAACTTCGCAATTAAATGGTGATCATAAACTTTCTGAAAAAAGCAGTGTTCACTGGGTTTTTGGTGGAAACCTTATCAATGATATTCTACCTGATTTAAGAAGATTTAGAACATTTAGAGACATTGATAGTCCTAACGATTCATTTGCAATGATTGATCCACCTAGTTCAAACCCATTTGACACGGGAAGGTTTTTTTCAGAATTAAATGAAAATTCAGTCAATGGTGGTGTTGACTACGAATATAAAATTGAACGTGTGAAAGGAGATGAAGAACTTGCTAGTATTGTTCTTAAAGCAGGGATATTCGGAGATTATAAGAGCAGGGATTTTAGTGCTAGGTATTTCTCTTACTTAATTCCCGGCAATGTTGGTCAAGAACGAAAAGAACAGCTACTGCGATTGCCTTTAACTGAAATATTCAGTCCAACAAATGTGACTGCTTCTGATGGTTGGGTATTTAGAGAGGGCTCAAATTTAAGTGATTCTTACAAAGCCAATAATACATTAGCAGCCGGCTATTTGTATGGCGAATTTCCAATTGACAAATTTCTTTTAACCGGTGGAGTAAGAGTAGAACACAATAGACTTGAAGTTGATGGTTATCAAGGAATAAACAGACTATTAGTTGAGCAACCTATTACATCTGTATTACCCTCTTTTAATTTCAGTTATACATTCAACGAGAAAAACTTAGTAAGACTTGCATACAGTAGAACAGTAAACAGACCTGAGTTTAGAGAAATAGCTCCATTCTTATTTTACGATTTCCAAGAAGACACTGAGGTTGACGGTAATAGTAATTTATCAACTGCAACTATTGATAATTTTGACTTACGATATGAATTTTATCCAAGTAAAGGTGAAACTGCAAGTTTAGGCGTATTTTATAAAAAATTTGACAATCCAATTGAATTCATTCTTCCTGTGGTAAGTCAACAAAGAAGAATGAGATATAATAATTCTGAATCAGCTACATTGTATGGAGCAGAACTAGAGGTAAGAAAATCTTTTAAAGAAGAATTTAAAATCGGCTTCTTTTCTGATTTATCTCTTAATTTGAATGCCTCGTATATTTTTTCTGAAGTTGATTTAGGATCAGGTGCATTGGCTCAGCAGCAAAATAGAGCACTCCAAGGACAATCCCCATATGTTGTGAATCTAGCTTTAGGATATGACAATAAAGAAAATGGATGGAACGGGAATTTAATCTTTAATCGATTTGGCGATAGAATTTATGCTGTTGGTGGTGATATATTTCCAACAATATTTGAAGTAGCTCGTAATCAACTCGACTTTACAATTTCGAAATCTTTTGAAAAAGTAACTTACAAAGTTGGAATAGCCAACTTATTGGACGACAAATTTCAATTTTTCCAAGATTCCAATTTAGACAATAAAATTAACGATAGTGATGATCCTGTATTTGTTCATAAAACAGGAGCTCTATTTAATTTCAACGTAACTTATAAATTTTAACATAACACTTAACTATTTTTTATCATGAAAATTACAAAATTTTTTCTGGCAAGTCTTTTACTATCCGCTTTTACATTTGTAGGCTGTAGTAGTGATGACAACAATGATGACAACAACAACGACGATACGGTTGTGATTTTGGAGGGCAATCTTGAAACAACAACTTTAACCAAAGACAACAAATACCTTATCAAAGGTCAAGCTTTTGTTAGAGCCGGTAAAGTTTTGACTATTCAACCGGGTACAGTAATTAAAGGAGACAAAGCAACTAAAGGAACTTTAATTATTGATAAAGGAGGAAAAATCGAAGCTGTTGGTACAGCTGCTGAACCAATTGTAATGACCTCTAATTTACCAGCTGGTTCAAGGGACAGAGGAGATTGGGGAGGTTTAGTTATTTTAGGTAATGCACCAGTAAACCAAACTAATCCAGAAATTGAAGGTATTACTCCTGCTGTTGTATACGGTGGAAACATTGCAGATGATGATTCAGGAGCGTTAAAATACGTTCGTGTTGAATACGCCGGTATCGAATTAACTCCAAACAACGAAACCAACTCTATCACAATGGGTGGTGTTGGTAGTGGTACAGAAATGGAATACTGTCAAGTATCTTTCGGTGGAGATGACGGTTTTGAGTGGTTTGGTGGAACCATAAACGGAAAATACTTAATTTCTTTTGCTTCTTGGGATGATAGTTTTGACGTTGACTTTGGTTATTCAGGAAAAAATCAATTTGGAGTTGAAGTAAGATACCCAAGTTTTGCTGATCAATCAGGTTCAAACTCTTTTGAGTGTGATAACGGTCCAAATGATAACGTTACCGCTTTATTAACTACAGGAACTTTTTCTAACTTTACATGTATTGGTCCAAAAGCTACAAATGCTCAATCTATCAATGCTAATTACCAACACTCTTTGGATTTAAGAAGAAGAACTGCTGTAACTATTGCAAACTCTGTATTCATTGGTTACCCAAGAGGTATTCGATTTAACCAACAATCAGTTTATGATAACTATGCTGCAGGTACGGGTAAATTATTAAACAACATTATGGTTGCTCCAACAACAACATATTCTGTTGGTTCAGGTATGACCGCTACTGCAGCGGATCTTCAAACATGGTTTACAGCTACAAATACTACTATTACTGCTCCAATTGAAGATCAATTTGCTGTATTAGGTTTAAATAATAATATCGCTTTTGGTAATAATGTAACCTCAGGTTATAATGCTAACCCTTCATTTGCAGTGACTTCAGGTTTATTATTAACTTCAGGTGCTTCTTTTACAGATGAGAAATTAAACACTTGGTTTACACCAACAACTTATATCGGAGCTTTTGGAGCTACTGATTGGACAGATGGTTGGGCTGATTTTGTACCAAATGACAATGCATATTAATAATTTATAAATTTTATAAAGAGCTTAACACCAAAAATGTTAAGCTCTTTGTATTTTTGAACATTATCTACTTATAACAAGTCATGAAAAAATATTTACTTTTAAGTTTGACTTTTCTAGTGCTTTCTTGTGCGAAAGAAAAAATCAATTCTACACCTGATCACTATTTATCTAAAGAACAGCAAGAGGAATTTAAACTCTCTATTGTTCGGTATTATGAAAAGTTACCAAAAAAAAATGCTACTCACGAAACCAAATTTGACACCCTACACGATTCCTATTATATCAAAAAAGCTCAAAATTCAGATTTGATGCACTTGTATGTTGACAGTGATTCCACTTATTATTTTGCGATTGCTAAAATAGCACCAAGTTTGGTTGTGAAAAAAGTAGCAACTATAGGAAAATTGAAAAAAGACAAATCGGGAGCAATAACCTACTATGAAGAAGTGGCACGAACATGGAAGATGGAAGAAAAAGAACTTAAGGAAAAAACGGATTTATTATTTGAAAAATATGTAAACAACGAGGATTTATCGCCTTATTATACAAAAAATTCAGGTAATGAATTTTACATTGAGTTTCCAGACGATTTTAATTCTTATGATGTTAATCAGAGAAAATGGGTCACAAAAAAATAATTTCACTTTTAAAATCATAGTTCTCTTCGAGAACTATTTTTTTGGTACAGTATTTGAAATATTTTTATACCTTTACAAATCCAATTTAATGAAATGGTAAAAAATTACGCTTATTCTTTTATTTTGTTGTTCTTGATTACTTTTTCCGGTAATGCACAAGATAGTAAACAGCAACCTAAAACTCAAGATACTACTATTGAGGGGCTTAACTTTTACCCAAACCCGGTGAGTAACGGAAAGATTTATATTACGTCAAAATTAGCGTTAACTAAAGAAGTTACGATTTATGATGTTTTAGGTAAAATAGTGTTACAAGCCAACCTCTCTTCTAAAGAGATGAATGTGTCAAGTTTATCTCCAGGGGTTTATATGATTAAAATTAAAGAAGGGGAAGCTACCGCAACACGAAAGCTAATCGTTAAATAATACTTTCTGTGTTAATTAATGTTAGTTTTACATTGAAAATTTTATTTTTATCAAAATACTAAGTATCTTTGTTACAAACTTTAAATATTCATTTAATATGAAAAAACTTTACTTTTTAATAGCAGCAATGCTAATTTCAAACGCATCAATTGGACAGATTGTTATCAGTCAAGCTTATGGTGGAGGTGGAAATGCTGGTTCTACTTACACACATGATTTTGTTGAATTATTAAACACTGGAACAACTAGTGCAAGTTTAAACGGGATGTCTATTCAATATGGTTCAGCTACAGGTTCAACTTGGCAAGTTACAGTTTTACCTGATGTAACGTTACTTCCAGGTCAATATTACTTAATTCAACAAGCTCAGGGAGCTGGCGGAACAGTTGCTCTACCTACTCCGGATTTAATTCCAGCTACTGCAATTGCAATGGCAGGAGCTAACTTTAAAATTCTGTTGGCTAATACTGTTGATGCTCAGACTGGAACTTGTCCTACTGGGACACAAATTTTAGATTTCGTAGGTTTTGGAACAGCAAATTGTTTTGAAGGAACTGTTGGACCTGCTCTATCAAATACCACTGCTGGTATTAGAGCTAATGGTGGATGTACTGACACAAACAACAACGCAGATGATTTTGTAGCTGGCGAACCAACTCCAAGAAATACTGCTTCTCCAATTAATAATTGTGCAACTGCTAGCGTAAACGATAACGCTATTGCAGGTTTGAAAATTTATCCAAATCCAATTGCAGGAAATACACTTTATGTAAGCTCTGATTTGTTTGGTGAAAAAACAGTTGCTGTTTATGATGTTTTAGGAAAAAGAATCCTTTCGTCTAAAGTAGTAAACGATGCTGTAAACATTGGTACTTTAAACAAAGGTGTTTATATTGTAAAAGTTACTCAAGAAGGAAAAACAGCTACTCGTAAATTAGTAGTTCAATAATCCAACTCTTTATATTTTGAAAGCATCAACGAAAGTTGGTGCTTTTTTTATTGCTATTTTTGCAACTATGAATCCCTATCCCGACCTATTTTCAATCAGTAGTCAAAAAGAATTTGAGAAAATTGCACTCAAAGTTTTTCGTCATCAATATGACAACAACAAGGTGTATCAAGATTTTTGTTCCTTTTTGAAAAAAGATAAAACGACTGTAAAATCGATAGAAGAAATTCCTTTTATACCCATTCAGTTTTTTAAAAGTCATGAAATTCTGAGTTCGCAAAATCCTACCCAAGAAACATTCACCAGTAGCGGAACAACAGGAACAACCACAAGTAAACACTTGGTAACTGATGTAAATTTATACGAACAAAGTTTTAGAAAAGCGTTTTCACAATTTTACGGGAACATCGAAGACTATGTTGTTTTAGCCTTGCTTCCTTCCTATTTAGAACGTGATGGTTCGTCGTTAATTTATATGGTCAATGACTTGATAGCAGGTTCTAATCATCCTGAAAGCGGATTTTATTTGAATAATTATGATGCATTACTTCATAAACTAATTGAATTGGATTCTTCCGGTCAGAATGTCCTTTTAATTGGTGTGACGTATGCTTTGTTGGATTTGGTTGAAAAGCAGTCCTTTCAATTGAAAAACACCATTGTCATGGAAACCGGTGGCATGAAAGGCAAACGAAAAGAAATGATTCGTGAAGAGTTGCATTCCATTTTATGCAACGGTTTTGGCGTTCCCACTATACATTCAGAATACGGTATGACCGAATTGTTATCGCAAGCCTATTCGTTAGGAAATGGTGTTTTTGAATGTCCGCCTTGGATGTCTATTCTGATTCGTGACACCGAAGACGCTTTAACGTATGTTGATTATGGAAAAACCGGCGGCATCAATGTCATCGATTTGGCCAATATTAATTCCTGTTCCTTTATTGCTACACAAGATTTGGGGAAAAAAAATCCCAACCATTCGTTTGAAGTGTTGGGACGTTTTGATAGTAGTGATATTCGAGGGTGTAATTTGATGGTTATTTAACCGTTGCGGGTTTGAAAGTTACGAGTTACGGGTTTAAACTGCTCTCAAAATAAAATAGGTTTTCTTTCCGCGTTGCAATAAAACGAATTCATTGTTGATTAAATCGTTGGTTGAAAGCGAGAATTCTTCTGTTACTTTTTCACGGTTCACCGAAATCGAATTTTCTTTTAATGCTCTTCTTGCTTCACTATTCGACGATAAAAACCCTGATTTTCCGGCTAACGCGTCTACAATGGTAATTCCGTTTTCTAAATCTGTTTTTGAAATTTCAGCTTGTGTAATTCCGTCAAAAACATCTAAAAACGTTTGCGAATCCAATTGTTTTACATCTTCCGAAGTTGAATTTCCAAATAAAATATTTGATGCTTTTACTGCTTTTTCATATTCTTCTTTTGAATGCACAAAAACTGTAATTTCTTCAGCTAATTTCTTTTGTAACAAACGCAAATGAGGCTCTTGTCTGTGTTTTTCAATCAAATCCTCTATCGTTGCTTTATCTAAAAAGGTAAATATTTTAATATACTTTTCAGCATCTTCATCTGATGAATTAAACCAAAATTGGTAGAATTTATAAGGCGACGTTTTATCAGCTGTTAACCAAACATTTCCACCTTCCGATTTTCCAAATTTAGAACCATCCGCTTTGGTGATTAATGGAGTGGTTAAGGCAAAAGCTTTTGCTCCTTCGTCTTCGGTGTTTACGTTTAATCTACGAACTAATTCTGTTCCTGTAGTGATATTTCCCCATTGATCGGAACCGCCCATTTGTAGTAAACAGTTGTAATGTTTGTGTAAATGATAAAAATCGTAACCTTGAATCAATTGGTAGGTGAATTCCGTGAACGACATTCCTTCACCATCACCTGAAAAACGTTTCTTCACAGAATCTTTCGACATCATATAATTCACTGTGATTCGTTTACCCACATCACGAGCAAAATCGATAAATGAAAAATCTTTCATCCAATCATAATTATTCACCATAATTGGTGCATTGGAATCCGTTGCATTGAAATCTAAAAAACGAGATAAAACACTTTTAATTCCTTCTACATTTTTATTTAAAGTAGCTTCATCCAACAAGTTTCTTTCATCTGATTTTCCGGAAGGATCACCAATCATTCCTGTAGCTCCACCAACTAATGCAATTGGTTTGTGCCCAAAGTTTTTAAGGTGCACCAACAAGATGATTTGTACCATGCTTCCAATGTGCAATGAGTCGGCAGTTGGGTCAAATCCGATATAGGCTGTCGTAGCTTCTTTTAGCAACTGCTCTTCAGTTCCCGGCATCATGTCGTGAAACAATCCTCTCCAACGTAATTCTTCTACTAAATTTTTCATGTGTGGATTTTATTGATTTTTAAAGATCCGATGTAATCAGTTATTATATTGGCGATTTCATCAAAAAAATAATTTTGGCAAAGATAGTTTTAATTCGATAATTTGAAAATGTAGTACAGAAACATTTATCTTTGTTTTTATGAATTTAGTTACAGGCGGAACCGGCTTAGTTGGTGCACATTTATTACTTCATTTACTTCAAAAGGGTGAAAAAGTTCGGGCTTTGTATCGCAACGAAAAGAGTATTCAAAAAACAATCGCTTTTTTTAAAGAATCAGGCAGTTTAGAAAGGTTTGATGAAATAGATTGGATTCAAGGTGACATAACAAACATTCCTTCGTTAGAGGTTGCTTTCAAAGACATAAAATATGTATATCATTGTGCAGCTCTAATTTCCTTCAATAGTAAAGATGAAGAATTACTTAGAAAAACAAACATTGAAGGCACTTCAAATATGGTTAATTGTGCTTTGCATTTTGGCGTTGAAAAGTTTTGCCATGTGAGTTCTATTGCGGCTTTAGGTGACCCAATAAATAGCAGTTATGAAATTGATGAAAACTGCGAATGGAATCCGGAAAAACACCATAGCGATTATTCTATTTCAAAATATGGTGCAGAAATGGAAGTTTTCAGAGCCCAACAAGAAGGATTAAAGACCGTAATTGTAAATCCGGGGGTGATTCTAGGAAGTGGTTTTTGGGAGGTTGGTAGTGGCAAAATTTTTGAATCTGTTGCAAAAGGAAATCCATTTTATACCGATGGCACTTCCGGTTTTATTGCTGTAGAAGATGTTGTCGCAATTCTATTTTCGCTCATGAAAAGTGAAATTCAAAATGAAAGGTTTTCATTGGTATCAGAAAACATAGCTTATAAAACGCTTTTGGAATGGATTGCTGAAGCAATGAATAAAAACAGCCCAACTATAAAAGTAGGATCCATTGTGACACAAATTGCGTGGCGATTTTCTTCGTTATTGGCTTTGTTTGGAATAAAAAAATTCGGGATAACAAAAAATTTAGCTATTTCGCTCCATAATAAATCCATCTACTCTAACAAGAAAATTAACGAAGCTCTATCGCATGATTTTATTCCAATAAAAGCGTATTGCAAATCATTAGCTTCAAAATATACTATTTTCTATCGAGTTTCTTGAGCACTTTCTTTTTGATGTTCAGAATTGAATCTTTAGACATAGGTTGTAGCGTAGTAGTTTTACTTTCTTTTTTCATTAAAGTGTCAGCTTCCGATTTGTTCTGTTCAATTCTACTCAATACTTTTTCATAAATTTTTGCATATTCCTTTACATCGGAAGCATAATATTTGTTGTTTTGAACAAATTGCAAACTATCAATTTTATATTTTTTATAAATGTAAGTATACGGATCTATACTTTTATCTTCTAAAAAAGAAGGATTGTTGTTTTTAATAGCTTCTAAAATAGTCAAATCATAAATCATGTCAACCATTTGTTCTTCAGAAAACAGTTTCTCAGGTTTTTCTACTTCGCTTTTGCAGCTCCATAAAAACAAAACACAGGCTACAATTGACACAATTTTTTTCATAGTAATTTGATTTTAACTGTTATCTGTTGAACAACAATCTTTTTCCGGCCAATATTGTATCGTTTACTTTCCCTTTTTCATAAACCAATTCACCATTCACAAAAGTATGGCTTACTTGTGATTTAAAAGTAGTTCCTTCAAAAGGAGACCAGCCGCATTTGTACAAAACGGATTCTTTGGTAACCTGCTGAGGATTTGAAGGATTAACTAAAACCAAATCGGCAAAATAACCTTCTTTTATAAAACCTCGTTTATCAATATTGAAAATTCTTGCCGGATTGTGACACATCTTTTCTACAATTTTCTCAATTGAAATTTTTCCTTGATGATAAAACTCAAACATCGCTACAACGGCATGTTGCACTAACGGTCCGCCGGAAGGTGCTTCTAAATAACTTTTGCTTTTTTCTTCAAAAGTATGAGGTGCATGATCGGTTGCAATCACATCAATTCTATCATCCAATAAGGCTTCCCATAAAGCAGTTCTGTCTTCCTCTGTTTTTACGGCCGGATTCCATTTGATGAAATTACCTTTGGTTTCATAATCTGCATCGGTAAACCACAAATGGTGTATGCAAACTTCGGCTGTAATGCGTTTTTGTTCTAACGGGATTTTATTGGTGAAAAGTTCCATTTCTTTGGCGGTTGACAAATGGAAAACATGAAGTCGTGCTCCCGTTTTTTTGGCCAACTCAATTGCTTTTGATGATGACAAATAACAAGCTTCTGCACTTCGAATCAAATGATGAGCCGTTACCGGAATTGCATCTCCATAACGCTCTTTATAGTTTGCTAAATTATTTTTTATAGTAGTTTCATCTTCACAGTGCACTGCAATCAGCAATTCGGTGCTTGAGAAAATAGACTCAATAATTTTTGGATTGTCCACCAACATATTTCCTGTTGAGGAACCTAAAAACAATTTTATGCCGGCAACATTTTTGGGATTGGTTTTCAAGACTTCTTCCAAATTATCGTTGGTTCCACCCATCATAAAAGAGTAATTAGCATGAGAAGTTTGGGATGCAATCACATATTTCTCTTCTAATAATTCTTGAGTTACGGCATTGGGAACAGTGTTCGGTTGTTCGATAAAAGAAGTTATACCACCGGCTACAGCCGCTCTACTTTCAGTAAAAATAGTTGCTTTGTGCGTCAACCCGGGTTCTCTAAAATGAACTTGATCATCTATGGCTCCGGGAATTAAATAATGTCCTTCCGCATCAATACTATTTGCATCATGAGGTGCACTTATATTTTTGGCAATTTGTGAAATGATTTCACCTTCAATCAAAACATCACCTTCAAAAATTTTACCTTCTGAAACTATCTTAGCATTTTTTATAAGTGTAGTTGCCATTTTTAATTTTTATAAACGATTAAACAGTTTTCGAATTCGTAAAGAAATCACACCAAAAACAGCTTCTTTTATAATTGCATTACTCATTTTTGAAACCCCTTTTGTTCGATCTGTAAAAATAATTGGAATCTCAACAATTTTAAATCCTCTAGAAAAAGCTCTGTATTTCATTTCAATTTGAAAAGCATACCCCACAAACTTAATTTTATTGAGTTTTAAAGTTTCCAAGACTTTTCTATTGTAACAGATAAAACCGGCAGTAGCATCATGAATTTTCATTCCGGTTATAATTTTCACATAAATAGAGGCAAAATAGGAAAGCAAAACTCTGCTTAACGGCCAATTCACGACATTAACCCCTTTCACATATCGAGAACCAATAACCATGTCAGCTTGACCGGATGAACACGCTTCATGAAGCCTTTCTAAGTCGATTGGATTATGCGAAAAATCGGCATCCATTTCAAAAATATAGTCGTAATTGTGCTTTAAAGCCCATTTAAAACCATGAACATAGGCGGTGCCTAAACCGGCTTTTTTCATTCGAACTTCCAAAAACAATTTTTCAGGAAATTCACTTTGAAGTTGCTTTACTTTTTCATGTGTTTTGTCCGGAGAATTGTCGTCTACAATTAAAACATGAAACTGCTTTTTCAAAGAAAAAACAGCACGAATAATGTTTTCAACGTTTTCTATTTCATTAAACGTTGGAATAATAACTAACCCATGATTCATAAGCACCTATAATACGGAACAAAAATAGCTTTTTTATGGCAGTATTTTCATAAATTTTTTATAATTAAAAGAGGTGTTTATAGCCACAAAATTTATATACCTTTGCACTTTATGATGGAACTTTTATATAATTTTAGAGAAACCGTTTCTAAAGATTGGGCAACTATTTTGTTTGTCTTGTGTTTGGTTCTAATCACTATTATAAAAACTTTTTTTGAAACTCGTTTCAACGAATTCATACGCTTATTTATTAATGATAAATATTTGAAAATTTACAAAGACAGTACTAATCTATTAAACTGGTTTACTGTTTCTTTATTTATAATTCAACTGGTTTCCTTTACTTTTTTTACTCAAATTGTATTGAGTTATTTTGGTATCGTTGAAAAAACAGATGGTATTAAGTTCATACAACTATTTACTTTGTTTAGTGTTTTCATCTTATCGAAATATTTAATCGAAAAAATCATTGCAACATCTTTCTCTATTGAAGAATTTTCAGAGAATTTCAACCTTTATAAATTGAATTACAGAGCCCTAATTGGCCTATTAGTGCTTCCAATTGCAGCAATATTGTTTTATAATGAAATTTCTTCTACTATTTTTATATACATCTTGATATTTATAGTATTGACAATCAATATCATAACTTACATCAAAACACTTAAAGCTTATCAATCCTTATTAATTAGCAAAATATTTTATTTTATTTTATATCTTTGTGCCCTTGAAATAGCCCCTTATTATTTCATTTATTACTGGTTTACTAGAAGCTGAAGCATTACAAAATGTCAACTATGAAAGTGAAAACAATTTTGGTGTCACAACCAGAACCAAAAGTAGAAAATTCACCTTACTTTGAGCTTATTCAAAAGCATAAAGTGAAAATTGATTTTAGACCATTTATACACGTTGAGGGGGTTCCTGTAAAGGAAATTCGTGCTCAAAAAATCGACCTAAATAATTTTTCAGCTATTATCTTAACAAGCAAAAATGCTGTAGATCATTTTTTTAGAGTGGCTGAAGAAATGCGGTATAAAGTTCCTGAAGATTTAAAATATTTTTGTCAGTCGGAAGCCGTTGCTTTTTATCTACAGAAATATGTTATCTACAGAAAAAGAAAAATTTATGTCGGTCAAAAAGACTTCGTTGATTTATCGCCATTAATAAAAAAATACAAAGAAGAAAAGTTTTTGTTGCCGGCTTCTGATCAATTGAACTTTGATGTCCCTCAAACTTTAGATGGTTTGAAAGTAAATTGGACACAAGGTATTTTTTATAGAACCGTAATGAGTGATTTAACTGATTTGGCTGATGTATATTATGATGTATTAGCATTTTTCAGTCCAACAGGAATAAAGTCATTATTTAAAAACTTTCCTGACTTTCAACAAAACAATACTAGAATAGCCGTTTTTGGAAGCACCACTCAAAAAGAAGCTTTAGAACACGGTTTGCGAGTGGATATTATGGCTCCATCTCCTGAAGCTCCGTCCATGACAATGGCATTGGAAAAATATATTGCAAAGACAAACAAGGATAAATAATCCTGACACAGATACAATTAAAAAGAGTCCCACAAAATTGCGGGACTCTTTTCGTTTGGTTAGTTAGTGTAAAATTATAATTGAGGTCCGGACTTCACTAAGTTTTGTCCTTCTTCATTGTCTGTATATTGTACAAAGTTTTTAATAAACAATCCGGCTAAATTTGTAGCTTTTTCATTCCAATCGGATGCATTTTCATACGTATCTCTCGGATCTAAAATAGCCGAATTCACATCATGCAAAGCAGTTGGTACTTCAAAATTAAATACCGGAATTAGTTTCGTTTCCGCTTTTTCGATGGAACCATCCAAAATAGCGTCGATAATAGCTCTAGTGTCTTTAATTGAAATACGTTTTCCTGTTCCGTTCCAACCGGTGTTTACCATGTAGGCAGTTGCCTTATGTTCTTCCATTTTTTTAACCAATTCTTGGCCGTATTTGGTTGGATGTAATGATAAAAACGCTTTTCCAAAACAAGCTGAAAAAGTAGGTTGTGGTTCGGTTACACCTCTTTCAGTTCCGGCTAACTTTGCTGTAAATCCGGAAAGGAAATAATATTTTGTTTGTTCCGGTGTCAATTTAGAAACCGGAGGCATCACTCCAAAAGCATCGGCCGTTAGGAAAATAACTTTAGTAGCATGACCCGCTTTTGAAACCGGTTTTACAATATTATCAATATGATAAATCGGATAAGAAACACGCGTGTTTTGTGTCACTGATCCGTCTGTGAAATCTATTTTACCATTTGAATCAACCGTTACATTTTCTAATAAAGCATCTTTTTTGATTGCTCCAAAAATATCCGGTTCGTTAACCGCACTTAAATCAATGGTTTTGGCATAACATCCGCCTTCAAAATTAAAGACCCCATCATTATCCCAACCGTGTTCGTCATCTCCAATTAATTCTCTTTTTGGATCTGTTGACAACGTTGTTTTGCCGGTTCCGGATAATCCGAAAAACACCGCAACATCACCATCTTTTCCTTTATTTGCAGAACAATGCATTGAGGCAATTCCTTGAAGTGGCAAATAATAATTCATCATTGAGAATAAACCTTTTTTCATTTCTCCACCATACCAAGTTCCGCCTATTAACTGAATTTTCTCAGTAAGGTTAAAAGCAATATAAACTTCAGAATTTAAATTGTGCTCTTCGTAAGCTTTGAAAGACGTTTTTGAAGCATTCATTACAATAAAATCAGGTTCGCCAAAGTTGTCTAATTCTTCTTCTGTTGGTCGGATGAACATGTTTTTTACAAAATGTGCTTGCCAAGCCACTTCCATGATAAATCTAACTTTCAATCGGGTATCTTCATTTGCTCCACAAAAAGCATCGATTACATATAGTTTTTTTGATGACAGTTGGTTAACCGTTGTTTCTTTTAAAGCATTCCAAGTAGTTGTTGAAATTGGCTTGTTGTCATTTACTGCTTTATCAGATGACCACCAAATTGTATCACGGGTCACTTCATCTTCTACAATATATTTATCTTTTGGAGAACGACCGGTAAAATCACCTGTCATTACATTTACTGCTCCAAGCTCTGTTAGTTGTCCTCTTTCAAATCCAACTAATGACGATTTTAACTCTTCATCATACAGAAATTCATACGAAGGATTGTATATAATTTCTTGAACATTTTTGATTCCATACTTCTCTAACGAAATCGTTTTCGTAAATTGAGCGTAATTATCCATAAAATTTAATTTGTGTTGTGTAATTAATTGACTGCAAAAGTAAAAAATTAAATCCTTACGTTGCTTTTTTTAATTTAAAATTATTATTTTTTGCTAAAAACAGCTACAAATAACTTTCCCCAAGCTAGAATTAAAAGCAAACCTCCTATTGGAGTGATGGGTCCTAAATATGAAAAATCAATAGCCGTAGCATTATTTGTGGCCAATAAATAAATGGAACCTGAAAAGAACAAAACGCCCGGTAGAACCAAATAAAAAATTACTTTTTTTGCCGATTCCGAAACCAAAGTATTTGATGCTAAGAACAGTAAAAACAAGGCATGATACATTTGATATTTCACGCCCGTTTCAAAAGTAATTAATTCGTCGGCTGTTAGTATTTTCTTTAAACCATGAGCTCCAAATGCTCCTAAAATTATTGCTGATAATCCTAAGACGGATGCGGCCAGTACAAGTTTTTTATTCATGTTTTGAATTTATAGTCAAATTTAAAAAACCTTTTTACGCAAACGTTATAATTAACATCTTAAATTTTGTTTGAATTATAACAAATGCCTACTTTCGTGTGATATTAATTATGGCATGAAAAAAATTCTAATTATTGGTGCTGGACGATCGGCATCCTCTCTTATAAAGTACTTATTAAACAAATCTGAAGAAGAAGCTATTCAAATTACTATTGCCGATTTATCTCTTGAATTAGCAGAAAAGAAAGTTCAAAATCATAAAAATGCAAGAGCAATAGCTTTAGATATATTTGCTGTATCCGACCGTCAAAAAGAAATTGAAAAGGCCGACATTGTTATTTCAATGCTTCCGGCTCATCTTCATGTTGATATCGCCAAAGATTGCATTACCTTCAAAAAAAACATGGTAACTGCATCCTATATTAGTAAAGAAATGCAGGAATTGGATGCTTTGGCAAAAGAAAACGGTTTGCTTTTTATGAATGAAATTGGTCTTGACCCGGGAATTGACCACATGAGTGCCATGAAAATAATTGATGAAATTAGAGCCAAAGGCGGAAAAATGATTCAATTTGAATCGTTTTGTGGCGGATTAGTTGCTCCCGAAAGTGATACAAACCTGTGGCATTATAAATTTTCATGGAACCCAAGAAATGTAGTTTTGGCAGGTCAAGGTGGTGTTTCAAAATTTATTCAGGAAGGAAAATACAAATACATACCTTATAATAAATTATTCCGTAGAACTGAATTTATGGAAGTGGAAGGTTACGGCCGTTTTGAAGGTTATGCTAACCGTGACTCCTTAAAATACAGAAACATTTATGGTTTGGATGCCATTCAAACCATGTATCGCGGAACATTGCGAAGAGTGGGCTATTCAAAAGCTTGGGACATGTTAGTTCAACTAGGCATGACCGACGACACCTATACCATGGAAAATTCTGAGAACATGAGTTATCGCGATTTTACTAATTCTTTTTTGGCCTACCATCCCACGGATTCGGTAGAATTAAAATTACGTCATTATCTAAAAATTGATCAAGATGACGTAATATGGGACAAATTGGTGGAATTGGATTTGTTTAATGCTACTAAAAAATCAGGTTTAAAAAATGCTTCTCCGGCACAATATCTAGAACACATCTTAGCTGAAAAATGGGCTTTGCAACCAAACGATAAAGACATGATTGTGATGTATCACAAATTTGGTTATGAATTAAACGGCGAGAAGAAACAAATTGACAGCACCATGGTTTGTATTGGCGAAGACCAAACCTATACCGCTATGGCAAAAACCGTGGGACTACCCGTTGCAATTGCCACTCTTCAAATTCTGAAAGGAAACATTAAAACTACAGGCGTTCAACTTCCTATTCAAAAAGAAGTTTATGAACCCATTTTAAAAGAATTGGAAACTTTTGGTGTTATTTTTAATGATAAAGAAGTGCCTTACATGGGTTACAATCCCAACAATGTTGGAAGTTAAACCTTATTTGGAAGCTTTGTGTTTGTTGATTTCATCTTGAAGTTGACGCCCCAATTTTTGTTCTTTTTCCAGAGCTTTTTGTTTGTAATCTTCAAAATCGGATTCTATTTTGTCACTAGCTTCTTTGGCTTCTTTGGCTGTGGCTTTTGCATTTCTCATTTGAAAAAACAGTAGAAACAAAAATAAAAATAATGCGGCTACAATTCCCCACATGATAAGATTGTAGTTTGTTTTGCTGACAGGAGCACCTAAAAATAAAATATTGTTTTGAGCCGATTGTAGTTTTTCTAACTCCACTTTTGTTGTAGCAAGTGTGTCTTTTAAAATTTTCACTTCGTTATCATGTGAAGCTACTTGTTCTTTTATAGCAACCAATTCCTTTTTGAATCGGTTGGAAGAATCAATACTGTTTTTCTTTAGCAACAACAAAAAATCCTTTTTTACTACTTTATATTCCTGAAAATTATTCGACTTCT
The DNA here is from genome assembly GCF_014638005.1 of Flavobacterium orientale. GTDB lineage: Bacteria > Bacteroidota > Bacteroidia > Flavobacteriales > Flavobacteriaceae > Flavobacterium > Flavobacterium orientale. Next base: position 265,433 of record NZ_BMFG01000002.1, on the reverse strand, counting down.
GTAAAACATATTCAAATTGTTGATCTAAAGAACCATTCATAGTTGCAGGTGAACCGGAATCGGTTTGTTCTTGTGAATAAACGGTTGTGAAAAGAAAAATAAACAGTAGAAGATATGAGTTGCGTTTCATTAGAGTTGGTTTGGTTCTAAAAAATTATAAAAACAAATTTAATTTTTTCTACATTAGAAACCTAATAACGTAAAATAAAGTTGAAAAGTACAATTAAAAGCAATAATTAAATTGTAACTAAAATTAAATGAAAAACTAATTTTTAAAACTTTTTAAATACTTTTGATTAAAATTTACAACCATGAAAATCAATTCACTTCAAATTGAAATAGACGGAATAGACAAAGAAATTCTTCGTAATTTGATGGAGGATGCCCGAAAACCCATTTTACAAATTGCCAACAAAATCGGAATTTCCGGAGCAGCTATTCATCAACGGTTAAAAAAACTGGAAGAAGCCGGTGTCATTTCCGGTTCAAAATTCATCATTAATAATAAAGTTTTAGGCTATAAAACTATGGCATTTATTGGCGTTTATTTGGATAAAGCTTCCAGCAATTCAGATGCTGTGAGAGAATTAAAAAAAATTCCGGAAGTTTTAGAATGTCATTACACCACCGGAAATTGGAGTATTTTAATTAAAATTATTTGTAGAGACAACGAACATTTGATGCAATTGTTGAACAAAAGAATTCAACCGATTGATGGCGTTTCGAGAACGGAAACGTTTATTTCGCTGGAACAGCAGATTGAGAGACAGATACAACTTTAAAAGTTACGGGTTGCGGGTTTTTTGCCACGAAGTAAAGAAGGCACTAAGTGGAAAACGGGAATAAGTCTCAAAGATTCAGAATGAAAAAAATCCAAACAACTGTTGTGCTAATTTGCTTTCGCTTGTGATGCTCCATAAAAAAACCCGTTACTTTCATAACGGATTTGATTTGTATATTTTCAAAAAATTATCTTCTATTCATGTAGATCATGACATAATAAAGCAAGGTTCCTATTGAGCCAATTGCTGCAACTACATAAGTTCTTGCTGCCCATTTTAATGCATCTTTTGAACCGGCTAACTCTTGTTGATTTACGATTCGTTTGTTTTCTAACCAAGCTAATGCTCTATTGCTGGCATCATATTCAACCGGCAACGTTACAACTGAAAACAAGGTAGTCATGGAGAAAATCACGATACCTACCAAAAGTAACTCAGGAAATGTATTGACCATCAAAATTCCGGCTAACAAAATCCATTGTACAAATCGAGAAGCAACACTTACTACCGGAACCAATTTAGAACGCATGGTTAACCAAGAATAGGCAGTTGCATGTTGCACGGCATGACCAACTTCGTGAGCAGCCACAGCAGCAGCGGCAGCATTTCTTTGGTTATAAACCGCTTCACTCAAATTGACTGTTTTATCCGCAGGATTATAATGATCGGTTAATCTTCCCGGTGTTGAAATCACACGTACATTTCTAATGCCGTGATCGGCCAACATTTTCTCGGCAATTTCAGCTCCACTCATTCCATTTTGCAAATGCAGTTTGGAATATTTGTCAAATTTACTTTGCAATCTATTACTAACTAACCAGCTAGCTCCCATGATTGCTACCATCAATATTATAAACATAATTATTTTTTTAAGAGTTTAAAATTACAATAAATATAGCAAATTTTAAACCAATTAATACAGCCTTAACAAATATGCTATTTTGTCAGTTTTTAAAAGAAAACAACGCCCACCATTAATCGGTTTTGTCCATTCTCTTTAACCGTATTGGAAACATTCGCAAAATCAGATTTCCATTTGCCGTTTGTAAAAGCAAACTCGTAACCAACATTCATACGAATGCTCAATTTTTCTTTTCTTTTTAAATTGAATGCTACAGAAGGTCCGGCATAAAAAACATTGTTATACAAACTAACATGTCCCGAATTATTTTCAGGATTCAAATCATTCAAATTGATTGTGTTGTCTCTTGAATACAAATTTAAATCGTTGCGAGAATACGCCAAATTAATACCTCCTGAAAATAAAAACTTAGATTCATTGACAAAATTATAATGCCCACGTAAACGTGTTGAAAAACTTGTCAATTTATTTTGTGAGGAACTGTTTTTGTTTTTTGAATACGACGAAGCAAATTCTGTATCAAACGAAAACTTTTCAGACAACACATTAAATCCAACTAAAAATTCCGGCATTGCTTCGCGAATTTCGGGCATGCTGGAAGCTCTAATTTTTTCGTTAATTGAAAAATCATTGTAAAAAACTCCACCTACACCTATGTATAAATCAAATTTAACCATTTTTGGACCATCAGAAGTGTTGGTTATTTCTTCTTGACCAAATGAAAACTGGAATACAAATAAGGCTGCAATCAAATAAATTTTTCTCATGAGTTTAATTTTTAATTATTTCAAAAATATATAAGATTTTTATTCTGAAACTAAAATTTATGATTTTATTATAATTTATAAAAAAACACGGATTCACAAATGAATTTGCAAACCCGTGACTAAAACTTTTTTATGAAATTACCCTACTAAGTTGATGATTTTTCCGGGAACGATAATTACTTTATTCGGTGTTCTTCCTTGCAATTGAGTTTGTGTTCGTTCGTCTGTCATGACGATTTCTTCAATTTGAGCAGCGGTTAGATCTAACGGTAATTTGATGGTAAATCGCATTTTTCCATTAAAAGAAACCGGATATTCTTTTTCGGATTCAACTAAATATTTCTCCTCAAAAACAGGAAAAGCAACCGTTGAAACCGAACCTTTGTGACCCAATTGACTCCATAATTCTTCGGCAATATGCGGAGCATACGGTGAAACTAAAATAGCTAACGGTTCTAAAATTTTTCGGTGATTGCATTTTAACTGAGCCAATTCATTCACACAAATCATAAACTGTGAAACCGAAGTATTGAACGAGAAATTCTCGATGTCTTCTGTTACTTTTTTGATGGTTTTGTGTAATGATTTGTACATTTCAGCAGTTGGTTCGTCGTTAGTGACAATCAAACCATTATCGTCAAAATACAAACGCCATAATTTTTTCAAGAAACCGGAAACACCGGTAATTCCGGCCGTATTCCAAGGTTTGGCTTGCTCTAACGGACCAAGAAACATTTCGTATAAACGTAAGGTGTCGGCTCCGTATTGATTGCAAATATCATCAGGATTAACGACGTTGTATTTGGATTTGGACATTTTTTCGACTTCGCGACCGACGATTATTTTATCAGTTTCAATCCCATTTTCATCAATAAATATAGCATTATTGAATTCTGGCATCCAATTTTGTAGTTGATTCAAACTTATTTCGTCTGACGAATTTACTAAGTTAACATCTACATGATAAGGAATTGTTTTAAAATTGGTAAACTGAGTAAATTTTGATTCTTTTTCTTTTAGATTAGAATTTGCTAGTTCAATTTGTTGGTTTAAGATTTTCATAATTTTTGACCACAAATCTGTATCATAAGTTTCGTTTTCAAACTGATCAGCTAATTTTTTACTAACAAAAATATTAGATGTAAAACTTCTACTTACAACATCTTCGAAATTTCCAGTTGCCTTTTTTCCCATCATAGGAATTGTATAAAATCTATAAACAAACGCACTCATCCCCAAAATCATCCCCTGATTAATCAATTTTTTAAACGGTTCTTCGGGTGTGATGAATCCGCGGTCTTTTAGAAATTTATTCCAAAAACGGGAGTACAATAAATGTCCGGTGGCGTGTTCGCTACCTCCAATGTATAAATCGACATTTTCCCAATAATTTAAAGCATCTTGGCTGGCAAATTCGTTTTCGTTGTGAGCATCCATATAACGCATCCAATACCACGAAGAACCTGCCCAACCCGGCATTGTGTTCAATTCTAATGGGAAAACAGTTTTGTTATCAATCAACTCGCAACTCGTAACTCGCAACTTTTCAACATCCCAAGCCCAATGCGTAGCATTTCCTAATGGTGGTTGTCCGTCTTCAGTTGGTAAATATTTCTCTACTTCCGGCAAAATGATTGGAAGATGTTTTGCATCAATCATTTGCGGCATTCCATTTACGTAGTAAACAGGAAATGGTTCTCCCCAATACCGTTGACGGGAAAAAACCGCATCACGCAAACGGTAATTTACTTTTGCTTTTCCTCCTTTTATTTTTTCTAATTCTTCAATGGCTTTTTTGGTTCCGGATTTATAATCCAACCCATTTAAGAAATCGGAATTCACTAATTCAAAACCACTTTTCTCTGCAAAAGCCGCTTCGGAAATATCTTGGTTGAAAATGTTTTTAATTTCGGGCATTCCTTCTTTTCCTTTAAAGAAATTAGCGAATGCATAATCACGTTCGTCCCCACAAGGAACGGCCATTACAGCTCCGGTTCCGTATCCTGCCAATACATAATCGCCAATCCAAATTGGAATTGGTTCATTAGTAAAAGGATGTTCAGCATAAGCTCCTGTGAAAACACCTGAAATGGTTTTCACATCAGCCATTCTTTCTCTTTCGGAACGTTTGGCAGTGGCTTCAACATAGGCTTCAACAGCAGCTTTTTGTTCAGGCGTTGTGATTTGTGACACCAATTCATGTTCGGGTGCAAGTGTCATGAAAGTGACTCCGAAGATGGTGTCGGGTCTTGTTGTAAACACCTCAACCTGAAACTTGGAACTTGAAACTTGAAACGTAACAGATGCTCCCACACTCTTCCCAATCCAATTTCGTTGACTTTCTTTAATACTTTCGCTCCAATCAATTGTCTCTAAACCTTGAAGCAATCGTTCTGCATAAGCAGAAATTCGCATGCTCCATTGCGTCATTTTTTTTCGAATTACGGGATGACCTCCACGTTCGGAAACGCCGTTTACAATTTCGTCGTTAGCTAAAACAGTTCCCAAAGCGGGACACCAGTTTACTTCAGTTTCGGCTAAATAGGTTAAGCGATATTGTAATAAAATCTCTTGCTGTTTTTCAGATGAAAAAGCATTCCATTCAGCCGCAGTAAACAATTCAACACCATCATCACATACCAAATCAACGTTGGCATTTCCTTCGGCTTCAAACACTTTTACCAATTCTGAAATCGGAAATGCTTTATCGGCTTGTTTGCAATAATAGGATTCAAATAATTGAATAAAAATCCACTGTGTCCATTTGTAGTAATCCGGATTGGAAGTACGCACTTCTCTGCTCCAATCAAATGAAAATCCGATTTTATCCAATTGTTCTCGATAGCGAGCGATATTTTCTTTAGTTGTTTTTTCAGGATGTTGTCCGGTTTGAATGGCATATTGCTCCGCCGGAAGTCCGAACGAATCATAGCCTTGCGGATGCAACACATTAAAACCTTTGTGACGTTTGTATCGAGCCACAATATCTGAAGCAATATATCCCAGCGGATGACCAACGTGTAAACCGGCACCAGATGGATATGGAAACATATCCAACACATAATATTTTGGTTTTTCAGAATTATTTTGTGCGGCAAATGTTTGGTTTTCTGCCCAATATTTTTGCCATTTGGCTTCGATTTGTTCGTGGAAGTATTTCATTTTATTGAGATGCTGAGAAACTGAGTTTCTGAGTTGCTAAGTTTTTTTTTCTTTTTAAAGGGCAAATTTACGTTTATTGTACTAAAGTCAAAACTTTGAACGTTATAAACTGTGGTTTAACCAATTTCTTTTTTAATTTTACGGCTTAAATTTAGTTTTATGGCATCATCTTACGAAAAGTATCAAAAAAGACGACTTATTTCTTCCTATTTTTCTGTTGTATTAAGTGTGTTTTTAGTACTTTTTTTGTTGGGCGTTTTAGGATTGTTTGTTATTAATTCTAAAAAATTATCCGACGACTTCAAAGAACAAATCCCAATGTCAGTCTATTTTAAAGATGTGGCAAGTGACAGCGTACTTAAAAACTTTGGCAAAAAACTAAAAGAATCCACTTTTGTAAAAACGGACACTTTTGTATCCAAAGAAACCGCCGCTTCAAAACACAAAGATATTATTGGTGAAGATTTTATGCAGTTTTTAGGATTTAACCCTTTACAAAATTCATACGACATCCATTTAAAAGCGGATTATGTTGTTGCAGACAGCATCAAAAAAATCGAGCAAGAATTCAAGCAAAATAAAATGATTTCTGATATTGTTTACGACAAACATTTGGTAGATTTAGTAAACGATAACATCAAAAAAATCACCTTTTGGATTTTAGTAATCACAGGGTTTTTAGCCTTGATTGCTGTTTTGTTAATCAACAGTTCGATGCGATTATCAATTTATTCCAATCGATTCATTATAAAAACTATGCAAATGGTTGGAGCCACTAAATCTTTTATCAGAAAACCATTTATTTGGAGAAGCATCAAACTAGGAATCATCGGGGCAGTGTTAGCTATCATTGCCATAGTTGCCGTTTTATTTTATATTGATTCCAACTTTCCAAAACTAAATATTTTAGAAGACAAGTTTATGATTGGAGCCGTTTTATTGAGTGTATTATTTTTAGGAATTTTAATTTCTTGGTTTAGTACTTTCTTTGCTACGCAAAAATTCTTAAACCTTAGAACAGATGATTTATATTAATTATAACCGAAAAAAATGAGCAGTAAAAACGAACAAAAACAGGAATTTCTGTTTGAAAAAGTAAATTATAAAATTCTTTTGATTGGGATAGCCGTAATTGCCTTAGGATTCATTTTAATGAGCGGTGGTGGTAGTGATGATCCAACTGTTTTCAGTGATGCGATTTTCAATGCCAGAAGAATAAAAATTGCTCCAACGGTTGTTTTAGCCGGTTTTGGAGTAGTAATTTATGCGATATTGAAAAATCCGAAGAAATAATTTTCTATTTATTTCAATAATAACTAATCATTTACTAAATCCATAATGGGTATTTTAGAAGCTATCATTTTAGGTATTATCCAAGGTCTAACTGAATTTTTACCTGTTTCTTCCAGCGGACATTTAGAACTTACTAAAGCGATTTTGGGTGAAGATAAAATGCCTGAAGAAGGATTATTATTTACTGTTATCGTTCACTTCGCTACAGCTTTGAGTACTGTAGTGGTTTTTAGAAAAGATATTGTGGAAATCATCACTGGATTGTTTCAATTTAAATGGAATGAATCTTTTCAATTTTCATTGAAGATTATTCTATCTATGATTCCTGCTGTAATTATAGGATTGTTGTTTGAAAAAGAATTAGAACAACTTTTCGACGGCAATGTGATTTTTGTCGGTTTTATGTTAATCGTTACTGCTTTATTACTTTTTTTTGCAGATAAAGCCCAAAACACTTTAAAGCCTGTTAGTTTTAAAAACGCTTTGTTCATCGGAATTGCTCAAGCGATTGCCATGCTTCCCGGAATTTCTCGTTCGGGAGCAACCATTTCAACTTCTGTTTTATTAGGTGTTGATAAAAGCAAAGCAGCTCGTTTCTCTTTTTTGATGGTGGTCCCGTTGATTTTTGGAAAAATCGCGAAAGACCTTATGAGTGGCGATTTAGTTTATAATGAATCAAGTTTTGGTTATTTATCCGCTGGATTTTTGGCGGCTTTTATCGCAGGTTTATTTGCTTGTAGCTGGATGGTTAAATTGGTTAGAAACAGCAAATTAAAATATTTTTCAATTTATTGTTTAGTTGTGGGTTTACTGGCAATTATCATCGGTTTAACGCTTTAACGAATGACAGCGGAAGAAATTTTAGAAGGACAAGTCATTTTAGTTGATAAACCATTAACTTGGTCGTCTTTTCAAGCGGTTAATAAGTTGAAATACGCTTTGAAACGCGAATTAGGTCTACCTAAAAAATTTAAAATTGGTCACGCCGGAACATTAGATCCTTTAGCCACCGGATTATTGATTATTTGCACAGGAAAATTCACCAAACGAATCACAGAAATTCAAGGTCAACCCAAAGAATATACAGGAACTTTCAAATTGGGAGCAACTACTCCATCGTATGATTTGGAAACTGAAATTGATGAAAAATTTTCTATAAATCATATTGACAAAACATTAATTAATCAAATTTTACCGCAATTTTTAGGTGAAATCGATCAAAAACCACCTGTTTTTTCAGCCATTAAAAAAGACGGAATTCGAATGTATGAACACGCTCGTGCCGGTGTAGAAATGGAAATGGAAAGTAGAAAAACCACCATTCATGAATTTGAAATTACCCGAATTGATTTACCCGAAATTGATTTTAGAGTAGTTTGTAGCAAAGGAACTTATATTCGTTCGTTAGCTCACGACTTTGGAAAAGCTCTTGAGTCCGGTGCTCATTTGACGGTTTTGCGTCGCACAAAAATTGGCGATTATTCGGTTGAAAGTGCAGTTTCGCCGGATGATTTTGAATCAAATTTATTGAAAAAATAAGAAGCATTTATTTTTTTCTTATCTTTACTATTCAATTCATAGCCATGAAAACATCAAAAGATAAATCTAAAAACTTAGCAACTCCAGGCAAACCTATGTCGCAGGATGAATTTGTTTCGCTTATTAAAGAAGCGGAAGAAGGTGAATTTATGACACTTAAAGAATTCAAAGAGCGTTTTGACAAATGGAGAGCAGAGAGAAAGAAGTCGTAAAATCTAATTTTTACTATAAGGATATTCAGGACATTTATGAATATGGAGAAGCTACATTTGGATTGAGATTGGCTGATCTTTTTTTTGAATCAATTTTAAACGATGTTGAAAAACTCGAAACACAATACCTCCTTCATCCCGAATGTCGTCATCTTGAAACCAAAACCAAAATTTACAGAAATATCATTTTAGGTTCTTATTTAATTATCTACCGAATTAGAGCCAATAAAATTGAAGTGTTAAGAGCATTTCACGGAAGTCGTTCACCAAAAATCATTAAACAAGTCAGAAAAATCAAAACATGATTCGTAATTTACTTTCCTCTCTATTTCTTCTTGTTTCCATATTTATTTTTGGCCAATCAACTCAATTAAAAACCGGCGATTTACTTTTTCAAAAGATGAATTGTGGCGATTTATGCGAAGCCATTCACGCTGTAACCGAAGGATATGACGGCAATGATTTTAGTCATTTGGGATTGGTTGTAATTGAAAACGACTCTGTTTTTATCATCGAAGCCGCCGGAAATGCCGTTCGAAAAGTGACGTTGGAACAGTTTTCAAAAAACACACAAACCACTATGTTTATTGGAAGAGTAAAATCGAAATATAAAAAACTAATTCCGCAAGTTATTTCGTTTTCCAACCAGCAAATCGGAATTCCGTATGATGATGATTATTTGTATGATAACGGAAAGTATTATTGTTCGGAATTAATTTATGATGCTTTTTTAAATGCTTATGGTAAACCTTTTTTCGAACTACAACCGATGACGTTCAAACAGCCAAATACAAATGAATTTTTCTCTGCTTGGGTTGATTATTATCAAAAACTAAAAATAGAAATTCCAGAAGGAGAACTTGGTTGTAATCCCGGTGGAATTTCTACTTCTAAAAAAATTAAAATTGTTGGAAAGTTAAACTAGTTGCTTTTCACATTTGTCAACCAAAGCCATAATTTCATTTTGCGTACTCACCCCTTTATCCTGCAAATACCATTTTTGCAAGTTAGTTTTGGCGGTTTCATCCACAATTCCATGTTTAGCTTTATAGTCTAAAATTAGGTTTTTTGCACTTTCCGGTCTTGGTCCCCAATCGCTTAAAACAGTTAATGTTTCCGCATCCAAAATCAATAATTTGGGAATGGCTTTTCCACCATTAGTCAAAAACTGATTCATCAAATCTTCATTCTCGTCACGAAGAACAATTCGCAAATCGATATTTTCAGATAGTTCAGTCATTTTATTAATGATTGGCAACAATTGAGCCGCATCGCCACACCAACCTTCAGAGAGAACCAGCCATATATATTTTGATTGTAAATTAGCTAAACCTGCCCTAACCTCCTCAGTAATTTGAATGGTTTTATCCAAACGATTCATGCGGACTTCATTTAGTTCACTATATTTTGTTAAGTCTTCCGATTGTTCGTTACCAGTTGATTTGCCCTCTTTCAACAATTCGGACACATGCTTGCGGTAATCTGCATAAGACAAGCTATTTTCAATACTATTTTTAAGTAAATTTTTCATGACTTTTTATTTGACAATGCAAAAGTAGTATTAAATTTATTTTTCGCGTGTAACATTAATTACATTCATCAGAAAAATGTATTTTTATATAAACTCTTTTACATGCAATCAAAAAAAATTGGCATTATTTTATCAGGTGGTGGTTCTAAAGGAATTGCTCAGGCTGGTGCTTTGCAGTTTTTGGAAGAAAATGATTTAATTCCTAATCAAATTGCAGGAACTAGTGCCGGTTCAATTGTTGGAGCTCTCTACAGTTTTGGAAAAACACCAAAAGAAATATTAGCCTTTTTCCAATCCATTTATTTTTTCAATTGGCGACATTTTACTTTTAAAAAAGCCGGCTTGATTGATAGTGAATCTTTTAAAAAATACTTCATTGATGTTTTTGGAAAAGCTACTTTATCAGAATTAAAAATTCCTATTCATATCACCGCTACAGACATGGTTAAAGGAAAACTTAAAATATTTGACAATAAAACAAAAATAGTTGATGCTATTTTGGCATCGAGTGCATTTCCGGGGATCATGTCGCCTTATGAAATTGACGGAGTTCTTTATAGTGACGGAGGAATTTTGAATCATTTTCCAACGGATATTTTACAAGGAAGATGTGATTTATTAATTGGAATCTATGTAAGTCCCATTCAAAAAATTGAAAACAAAGATTTAAATTCTATAAAAGCAATTACTTCAAGAGCCTTTGATTTACTCACCGCCAATAATGTAATGCAGAAATTCACATTATGTGATTGGGTAATTGAACCTGATGAATTATCATCCTTTGGGACTTTTGAAACCAGCAAAGTTAAAATGGAAATTATTTATAACATTGGATATGAGGCGGCAAAAAAATCATATGAAGATTTTAAAAACAGCTAACAACTAAATAGAAACTACACTATTTTTTACTGCAATAAAATCAATTATTCTTTATATTTGCACCACAAAACTTGACTCATGAAATATAAAAGAATACTTTTAAAACTTAGTGGAGAAGCCTTAATGGGAGATAGAAACTATGGTATTGACCCCAAAAGACTGGCAGAATATGCAAAAGAAATCAAACAGATTCATGAAAAAGGGGTTGAAATTGCCATTGTAATTGGAGGCGGAAATATTTTTAGAGGTGTTGCCGGAGCTAGTAACGGAATGGATAGAGTGCAAGGTGATTATATGGGAATGCTTGCAACTGTAATTAACGGGATGGCATTGCAAGGTGCATTGGAAGAAGCCGGAATGTTAACTCGCTTACAAACTGCTTTAAAAATTGAAGCAATAGCCGAACCCTATATCAAAAGAAGAGCCGTTCGCCATTTAGAAAAAGGAAGAATTGTTATTTTTGGTGCAGGAACAGGAAATCCATATTTCACAACCGACACCGCTGCTGTTTTAAGAGGTGTAGAAATTGGTGCAGATGTTATTTTGAAAGGTACTCGTGTTGATGGTGTTTATAATTCCGATCCTGAAAAAAATAAAGACGCTGTTAAATTTGATTATATTTCATTTGAAGAAGTACTAAGCAAAGGATTGAACGTAATGGACACTACCGCTTTCACATTAAGTCAGGAAAACAAATTGCCAATAATTGTTTTTGACATGAACAAAGAAGGTAATTTATTAAAAGTTTGTAACGGCGAAACCATAGGAACCACAGTTACCTTATAATGGCTCAATTATTGTAAAAAAAAATCACGATTAAAAAATATAGTCATGACTGAAGAAATAGAATTTATTATCGATACGGCAAAAGAACACATGAATGGTTCTATTGCTCATTTAGAAAAAGAATTTTTAAACATCAGAGCCGGAAAAGCAACACCTCAAATGTTAGGTGGTGTTTTTGTAGATTATTATGGCTCGCAAACACCGCTTTCGCAAGTGGCAAACGTAAATGTTCCCGATGCAAGAACCATCACAGTTACGCCTTGGGAAAAAAACATGTTACATCCAATTGAAAAAGCGATTCAAATTGCCAATTTAGGTTTTAACCCAATGAATAATGGTGACAACATCATCATTTCTGTTCCACCTTTAACCGAAGAACGCAGAAGAGATTTGGTAAAACAAGCTAAATCGGAAGCTGAAGATGCCAAAATCGGAATTAGAAACGCCAGAAAAGATGCCAATACCGACATCAAAAAAGAAGAAAAAAACGGAACTTCAGAAGATATTTGTAAAACAGCCGAAGATAGCATTCAAAAACTAACGGATGCTTTTATAAAAAAAATCGATGATATTCTAGCTGTCAAAGAAGCAGAAATCATGAAAGTTTAATAATCTAATCCACTCCTTTGAGTGGATTTTTCATTTTATGATTTACTTTTGTGATAAGAATACACTGCATGAAACAACTACTCTTTTTGTTTTTATTTTTTTCAATTTCAATTTCCGCTCAAAACACTTTGAATGGAATTGTTAAGGATGTTGATTCTAACAAACCTATTCCTTATGTAACTATTGCATTTTCTTCAGGAGAAAAATTGTTTACTGACGTAAATGGAAAATTTAATTTTTCGTATTCTGATAACAATTTACCTATACATTTTATTCGTTCAGGTTATACCAAGAAAACAATAACACATAGTGTACAATTTGAAAAGACTATTTACTTAGATCCTTTATCTAAAGAAAAAAGACAAGCTGCTGAATTATTTTCTATTGAAAATGCAGAAAAAATAATTGCAAAAGTTTTTCAAAATAAAAACAAAAACAACCCTCAAAAAGCCATTTCAAGATTTGAATTTAAAAGTTATAATAAAGTAACAATCACGGCTAATCCGGATTCAATTGTTGGCAGAATTGACAGTGTTTATAATCCCAAAAAAAACAAATTTAAAATCGATTCTTCCGATTATAAATTCAAAAAAATAATTGAAAAGCAACATCTCTTTCAAACTGAAAAAATTTCGCAGTTCCAGTGGGAAAAGAATTTTTTTAAAGAAACGGTAGTGGGTTCAAAAATGTCAGGTTTCAAAGAACCTATTTATGAAGTTATCGGATTAAAACTGGAAACCTACAATCTATATGATGACAAATATGATTTACTTGAATCAAAATACGTTAGTCCCATTTCCAAAATTGGTTTATCCGATTATACCTTCCAACTCATTGACTCTATTTCTGTAAATAATAGACCTTCGTATGTGCTGTTTTTTAAAAATAAAAAGAAAATAAATCGGAAAGGTTTAGAAGGGATTTTATTTATTGACCAAGAAAATTATGCTATTTCAAAAGCAATATTTCGAATTCGAGGAATTTTGGATTTAACTTCCATTCATGATTATGAATTCAATGATGCGAAAAAATTATGGTTCCCATCAACAACCGAAATTAAAATCGTAAAAGGAAAAAATGACGATCCAATAAAAGTGCTTGGCGGAACAATTATTTTTGAAGGTGAATATAAAAACACAGAACTCACCCGACCTAAATATGCTTCCGATTTCACCTATTTAGATTCAAAAACTTCCTATTTTGATTTAAACTTTGAACCCACTTCTTCTTTAAACAACAAAACGTTTACGATAGAAGTTTTAGAATCAGCCATCAAAAAAGACGAATCCTTTTGGGATAATTATAGAAAAGAAAATTTAAGTTTTAGAGATAAAAACACCTATGCCTCGCTCGATAGCATCTCAATGCAACGTGGCATTGAATCAAAAATACTATTTGGCAGAAAAATCATCAATGGGTATTTACCGGTTGGCCCGATAGATTTTGATTTAAAATACCTTCTGAGTTATAACAATTATGAAGGTTTCCGACTTGGAATTGGCGGAAAAACCAACGATCGCTTTTCAAAGAAATTCAGATTAGAGGGTTATACTGCCTATGGTTTGAAAGATGAAACCATAAAATACCAACTTGGTGCCGCAACCCGAATTGGCAACTATTCCAACTCATGGATTGGTGCTTCCTATACTGATGATGTGAGTGAAATTGGTAGTACAAAATTTAATATTGACAAACGGGTTTTTAAAATTTATGACCCAAGACCCATCAACGTTAGTACTTTTTACAACCATCAAACTTGGAAAGGTTTTGTAGAAACTAAAATTTTACCTAAAACCGAAAGCATTTGGCAATTGAACAGAAGTCATGTGACACCTTTGTTTGATTATGTTTTCAATTTGAATGGAAATCTTTATACCAATTACACCATGACCACTGCTTCGGTATCCATGCAATGGAATCCGTTTAGTGATTTTATGCATACGCCAAAAGGTAATTTTGAAGTTGAAAAACGATTCCCTAAGTTCACTTTTCAATGGACACAATCGATGCCTGATGTATTTGAAAATGATTTTTCATTTGGTAAAATTGACATTAGGGCTGATTATGAAAAAAAATATCTGAACGGTCAAAAAACGTCACTTTTAGCACAAGCGGGTTATGCTTATGGCGATGTCCCACTAACGCATTTATACAACAATCAACCCAACAATCTTGACAGAGACCGATTGTTACAACGTGTAACTGTTGCCGGTAAAAACAGTTTTGAAACCATGTATTTCAATGAATTTTTTTCGAATCGTTATGTAATGTTGCATTTTAAACATGGTTTTAAACGAATTGAACTTTTTAAGAAAGTAAAACCTGCTTTGGTTATGGTTACCCGAATGGCTTGGGGCGAAATGGAAAAACCCGAGCAACATATTGGTTTGAACTACAAAACCTTGAACGATGGTTTTTTTGAGTCGGGTATTGAATTAAACCAAATTTACAAAGGTCTTGGTTTAGCCGGATTTTATCGATATGGCCCAAATCAATTGAGTAGATTTGAAGATAACATCGCATTAAAAATCACATTTTCACTTGATTTAGGAATCTAATTTTAGTTTGAAACTAATTTTAACCCAACAATAGAGGCGATTAAAGTGGTGATAAAAAACACTCGCCAAAATTCAGCCGGTTCTTTAAAAATAAAAATCCCAACTAATACTGTTCCCACTGCTCCAATGCCCGTCCAAACAGCATAGGCCGTCCCGATAGGTAACGTTTGCACAGCTTTATACAACAAAAACATGCTGATTGTTAAGCTAATAAAAAAACCAATCATCCAAAAAAGTGAAGTGGAGCCAGTAGACTCTTTTGCTTTTCCCAAACAAAATGCAAAGCCTACTTCAAAAAGTCCGGCGATTATCAAAACTATCCAATTCATGATTTTTTAATTTATAGATGAAGCAAAGATAAAACATGATTTCATAGGTAACTAAATTACCATAATATTACTTTGTCAACTTATGTTTTTTAGCATAAATGCTTACCTTTGCAACCATTAAAAAAGTAGTATGGCTAAATGGTTTAGCGTAGGGTTTTGGGAAGCAATTGCCAGAATTATTTTAAGAAACAGAATCTTTATTCTTTCACTGATTGCACTTTTCACAGTATTCATGGCGATACAGTGGAAAAACATGCGTTTTACTTATACTGAAGCCAATTTACTTCCTGACCATCATGAGGTTAATGAAGAATACAAACATTTTCTGGATAAATTTGGAGAAGAAGGAAATTTGATAATAATTGGAGTTCAAGATACCACTTTTTTTTCATCCAAATCATTTGAAGCTTGGACCAAAATGATGGAAACACTCAAAACAGATAAAGCTGTTGAATTTGTTGTTTCTGTTGAATCACTTCAAAAACTTCAAAAAAATCAAGAAGACGAAACCTTTGAAATGGTGCCCCTTTTTGATCCAAAAAAAGAAAAAAATGACACTTATCTAGCTGAAATTGAGAAAGAACTTTTCGAAAATTTGGTTTTTTATGAAAACTTACTTTATAATAAAAAAACCGGAACTATTCGTTCTGCAATATATATAGATAAAGAGATTGTAAATACACAAGCACGCAAAACATTTATTGACGAAGTATTAATTCCCGAAATAAAATTATTTGAAGAAAAAACAGGAATTGACCTAAGAGTTTCGGGCATGCCATATATCAGAACTTTAAATTCTCAAAACATTATTGATGAAATTGGTCTTTTTGTTCTTGCCGCATTATTAATTACTTCTTTAATTTTCTTTTTCTTTTTTAGAAGTTACAGAGCCACTTTTATTTCAATGTGTGTTGTAATTATTGGCGTAATGTGGGCTTTTGGAACCTTAGGATTACTCGGTTTTGAAATTACTGTGCTTACCGCAATTATCCCACCGTTAATTATTGTAATTGGAATTCCGAACTGTATTTTTTTAATCAACAAATACCAACAGGAAATCAAAAATCATGGTAATCAGGCAAAATCATTACAGCGTGTCATTTCAAAAGTAGGAAATGCAACGTTAATGACCAACCTTACAACGGCAGCCGGATTTGCTACATTCATCATTACCGATAGTGAACTACTAACAGAATTTGGTATTGTAGCTTCATTAAATATTGTATTGCTTTTCATTTTGTGTTTGCTGGTGATTCCTATTATTTACAGTTTCATGCCTTTGCCAAAAGAAAAGCACTTGAAACATTTAAATAAAACTTACACAAAAACTTTTGTAAATTGGATTGAAAAAACGGTAAAAGAAAAAAGCATTTCAATTTACATATCAGTAGTAGTGCTTTTAGTGGCAAGTATTATCGGTATTTATCAAATCAGAATTTCCGGGAGTTTAATTGAAGACATGCCAAAAAAAACCGATTTCTTTAGAGACATTGTATTTTTTGAAAATGAATTTGATGGGGTTATGCCTCTGGAAATCATGATTGACACCAAAAGAAAAAAAGGTGTAATGAAGCTTTCAACCTTAAGAAAAATGGATGAACTTCAAGAGACGATTAGTGAAATTCCTGAATTGTCTGCTCCTTCTTCTATTGTTAATTTGGTTAAATATTCAAAGCAAACGTATTATAATAACAATCCGGAATATTATGAGCTTCCAACAGCTCAAGAACAAGGATTTATTATGACTTATGCAAAAAATGCAACCAAAGGCGGCAAAGAAAATCTAATGAAAAGTTATGTGGATAGTACCGGACAATATGCCCGAATTACTACTTTCATGAAAGATATCGGCACTGATAAAATGGTGAAAATTGAAGAAAAATTGTGGGACAAAATCAACAAAGTATTTCCGCCAGATCAATATAAAGTAACCCTAACCGGTAAAGCTTTGGTTTTTCAAAAAGGAACCTCCTATTTGGTTGACAACCTAATTTTGTCGCTTTTGTTTGCTATCTTTTTGATATCGTTGTTTATGGCCTATTTGTTCCGATCATTTAAGATGATTTTGGTTTCTTTGTTGCCAAATATTTTACCGTTACTAATAACCGCCGGAATGATGGGTTATTTGGGAGTCCCAATAAAACCATCAACCATCTTGGTATTTAGTATTGCTTTTGGAATTTCTGTTGATGACACAATTCATTTCTTGGCAAAATACAGACAGGAACTGAAAGCTAACAATTGGAAAATTCGCAAATCGGTTTTTAATGCACTTCGCGAAACAGGAGTTAGTATGTTCTACACCTCTATCGTGTTATTTTTTGGATTTTCTGTGTTTATGATTTCCAGTTTTGGTGGCACTGTAGCATTAGGTGGATTGGTTTCTGCAACATTATTATTTGCCATGCTATCTAATTTATTATTATTACCCGCTTTATTACTTTCGTTAGAAAAAACTATTGCAAACGAACAAGCATTTATTGAACCAAAAATTGATATTCTTGCTGAAGATACTATTGAAAACGAATTAAATGATAAATAAAAAAATACATTCAATTATATTTGTATACTGAAAAAGTAATGAAAATGAAAAACAACAAAAAAGTAAAAGACCTTTTAAACGCCACCACTACTCTTAACGATATTACTGTTAAAGGTTGGGTAAGAACATTTAGAAACAATCAATTTATTGCTTTAAATGATGGTTCAACCATTCACAATATTCAATGTGTTGTTGATTTTGAAAACACATCGGAAACTGTTTTAAAAAGAATAACAACCGGAGCCGCATTATCTATCAGCGGAAATTTAGTAGAAAGCAAAGGTGCCGGTCAGAAATATGAAGTACAAGTGCTTCAATTGGAAATTCTTGGCGATTCTGACGCTGAAAAATATCCGATGCAGCCAAAGAAACATTCTTTAGAATTTTTAAGAGAAAATGCCCATCTTCGTGTTAGAACCAATGCATTTGGAGCTATCATGAGAGTGCGTTCTACTTTATCATTTGCAGTACATCAGTATTTTCAAGAAAGAGGCTTTTTCTATGTAAATACGCCGATAATTACAGGTTCTGATGCCGAAGGTGCAGGTGAAATGTTTAAAGTAACCGCTTTACCTTTTGACAAAACACCGCGTACTGAAGAAGGAAAAGTAAATTATAAAGAAGATTTTTTTGGAAAAGAAACAAACCTTACTGTTTCCGGTCAATTAGAAGCAGAAACCTATGCCATGGCATTAGGTCAAGTCTATACTTTTGGCCCAACGTTTAGAGCAGAAAATTCAAATACATCGCGTCACTTGGCCGAATTTTGGATGATTGAACCTGAAGTTGCCTTCAATGATTTAGATGCCAACATGGATTTGGCAGAAGATTTCATTAAATATGTTATCAAATATACTGTTGAAAAATGTGCTGATGATTTAAAATTCTTAGAAACACGATTGTTAGAAGAAGAAAAATCAAAGCCTCAAAATGAACGTAGTGAAATGAGTTTAATGGAAAAATTGAATTTCGTTATGGAAAACAATTTTAAAAGAGTAACTTACACAGAAGCAATAGACATTTTACGTAATTCTAAACCCAATAAAAATAAGAAATTCCAGTACTTAATTGACGAATGGGGTGCTGATTTACAAAGTGAACACGAACGCTTTTTAGTTGAAAAACACTTCAAATGTCCGGTGATTTTATTCGATTATCCGGCAAAAATAAAAGCATTTTACATGCGTTTAAATGAAGATGGAAAAACAGTTCGAGCCATGGATATTTTATTTCCGGGTATTGGTGAAATTGTTGGAGGATCACAAAGAGAAGAACGTTATGATGTTTTAGTTGAAAAAATGAAAGCCCTCGGCATCGACGAAGAAGAATTATGGTGGTATTTAGATACCCGAAAATTCGGAACCGCAGTGCATTCCGGTTTCGGATTAGGCTTTGAACGTTTGGTGTTGTTTGTAACCGGAATGACAAACATTAGAGATGTAATTCCGTTTCCAAGAACACCGCAAAATGCTGAATTTTAAAAATGCTGAATTTTAAAAATGTTTAATGTTGTTCAAAAATTGTTTAATGTTGTTTAAATCCAAACAATCTTAAACATTTAAACTTTAAACCTTTAAACTATTATTAAATGTTAAAACAAAATCTACAATTCAAATTATCTCAAAAATTATCTCCTCAACAAATCCAGTTGATGAAGTTAATTCAATTGCCAACGCAGGCATTTGAACAGCGTCTCAAGGAAGAAATGAATGAAAATCCGGCTTTAGAAGGCGGAAAAGAAGAAGGTGATTTAGAAGACGACTACGAAAAAGATGAGTTTGACGATTATGAAGAAGACGAGTTTGACCGAATCGATGCCGAAGATATCAATATTGATGAATACTTAAGCAACGACGAAACACCAGAATACAAATTACAATCTAACAACTATAGTGATGATGACGATGATCGAGAAATGCCTTTTGCTGCTCCGGTTACGTTTCATCAGGATTTAATAAATCAACTCAATACCTTTATCTTGTCTGATGACGATAAAGATATTGCCGAGTTTTTGGTGGGAAGTATTGATGACATGGGTTATATCCGAAGAACGATTCAGGATATAGTGGACGATTTAGCATTCACACAAGGAATTTATACTGATGAAGCCAACGTTGAACGTGTGCTTCACATCATTCATGAATTAGAACCTGCCGGTGTTGGAGCAAGAGATTTACAAGAATGTCTATTGTTACAACTCAAACACAAAACGCCCACAGAATCTATCAATTTGGCGATTGATATGATAGAAAATCAATTTGAAGCATTTACCAAAAAACACTACGATAAACTACTTCAAAAATATGGGATTTCTAAAGAATTATTAAAAAAAACCATTGAAGAAATTGAAAAGTTAAATCCAAAACCGGGAGGAGCTTTTACCGGAAACAACAAAATTATTGAACATGTAGTACCCGATTTTACTATCAGAATCAGTGAAGGCGAGCTAGAACTTTTGTTAAATGGAAGAAATGCACCCGAACTTCATGTTTCAAAAGATTATCAGGAAATGTTGCAAGGTTATAAAGTAACACAAGAAAAATCGAATGCTCAAAAAGAAGCGGTTCAGTTTATTAAACAAAAATTAGATTCAGCAAAATGGTTTATTGACGCCATCAGACAGCGTCAGGAAACGCTTTATGTCACAATGAACGCCATCATGCATTATCAGCAAGAATATTTCTTAGAAGGCGATGAAACAAAGTTAAAACCAATGATTCTGAAAGATATTGCAGATTTAATTGGTTTGGATATCTCAACCGTTTCTCGTGTAGCAAACAGTAAATATGTTGAAACACCTTATGGCACAAAACTAATCAAAGAATTTTTCTCAGAAGCCATGAAAAATGATCAAGGCGAAGATGTTTCTACTTTGGAAATTAAAAAAATATTGCAAAACATAATCGAAGAAGAAGACAAAAAGAAACCACTTCCGGATGATCAATTGGCTGATTTACTTAAAGAAAAAGGATATCCAATTGCGAGAAGAACTATCGCAAAATACAGAGAACAACTGGATATTCCTGTGGCAAGAATGCGTAAAAAAATATAAATGACGTTTTTTGAAAAAAATTCTTCCTATATTTTCCTATTTATTTCATCCGTTATTCACGGCATTTTTTGCTACACTTTTTTATTTTAGTATCACATACAACTTTTTTGTTTGGCAAGAGATTTTTATTTATTCCATACAAGTTATTTTACTGACTTTGCTGCTACCATTGTCTATTTTTTTCTTACTACTTTCTACAGGAAAAATAGATTCGTTTATGGTCGAAAAAAAATCGCAAAGGAAAACACCACTACTTTTAAACGCAGGATTGCTTCTGGTTTTAATTCTAAAAAGCATTACCTATGATAAAGTTCCGGAATTATTTTTTTTCTTTTTAGGTGGAATTATAAGCTCGTTAATTGCATTAATCTTTCTTTATTTTGATAAAAAAATAAGCATTCACCTTATCGGAATTAGTGCTTTGACGTGTTTTATTATTGGAATTAGCTTGGCATTTGAAGTTGATTTGCTCTATACTATAACTTTTTTTATACTAATGATTGGTTTTGTTGGCAGTTCCCGATTAGTAATGAATGCCCATAACTCTTCCGAATTAGTTTTAGGTTTTTTGGCAGGTACCTTCCCTCAACTACTATTATGGTACTTTTGGTTATAAAATATAAAACTGCAAACCTATATTCAAAGTCCTCACGTCAATTGTTCTGTCATTTAGCTTTGCAGTCGATTTAAAGATTGGATTTAAGCCGTAATACACATAAAGGTTTATCGTATTATATCCAATAGCCATATAGGCTCCATAGGCAAATTGGTTCAAGTCTTTGTTATTTGTAATTCGTTCTGTTTGCCCATCAACATCAAATTTTGATGTATCATAAAGCAAATAACCGACTTTAAAACCTGTATAAATTCTAAAAAAGCGATGACTTTCCGGGGTGGAATTTCGCCACCTAATTTCAATTGGAGCTTCTATAAAATATTGAGAAAATAAATTGGACTTAAAGGAACCTTCAAGAGAATAATTATATCCTTCTGAAACTTCTTGAGCCACTAAATTTGCCTTATACCCCAAATAAGCAAAGCCCAATCCGGGAGCAATTGCAAAGGTTCTATTTTTATTTAACGGAATATCTCTCAAATAACCAAAACTAAATCCGGGAGAAAATGAATTTTGAGCAAATCCATTTGGTTTATTTTGAACAGCATTATAAGTTACACCAAGATAAAAATGATCTTCTCGATATAACGAATCAATTTTTACAGTTTGTAAAGTATCCAACTGACTTACTACGAATTGCGTTTGAAATAGAAATAAAAAATATAAAAAATATCGCATAGGGAGATTTTAAAGTATAAAAATACAAAAAAAGGTAACCCAAAAACGGATTACCTTTATTCAATTTATTAAAGTTCAAACTATTCTAATACACTTCCTTTTTGAGTGGTGTAGTTCACTTTATATTGTTCAATTTTACGCAATTCTTGCTTTACATCTCCAATAATTCCCATCTTGGTGTCTTTATCTACTTTAAGAGCAGTAGTTAAAACTTTTTCTAATTCTGGATTTCTTGAAGCTCTTTCGGCCAAAACAAAGTTACGAATATCACTTACTTCAGAAAGTCTATCATTCAACTGTATCTTGTCCCCGGAACCAAATCGAGACTGATAACGCTCATGTGGTTTACCGGCATAAATGAACATTACACGATCTTTCTTTTCCAACTTAGTTACCTGATCTGCTTTTGGTAAAGCATTTTGTAATAATAAATCATTATCACGCATGACTGTAGCCACCATGAAAAAGAACAACAACATGAATACAATATCCGGCAATGAAGCGGTAGATATTTCTGGAGTTTGTGATCCTTTTTTCTTTTTAAATTTAGACATACTTCTAAAATTTACTATTAATTATTTTTTTGGTTCGGCTTCAGATAACTTTTGAGGGAACATCGTTTGAATATCCTTAATCAAAGGCTCAATTCTTAATCTCACGCCCTCTGTTGTCTTTGGATCTTCAAACATGGCCTCTAACTCTCTAAAAGTTTTTCCATATTTTGCTTTACATTCTCTGTCTCTCAAGAAATAGTAGGCTGCAACCAATTCATTTTGAACAGAAATATAGGCTTTATATGAAGTTTCTGCATCATTTTGCAATGATATAATTGCTTTATCCGGATTATCTGATGAAGCGGGATCTTTTTCACCTTTACAATAAGTACAACTTCCATCTCCTCCATTATCCAAGAATGCAATGGCAGCTTCTCTAAGCTCACTCAATTCCATAACGTTATCTTCTACCAGTAATTGGTCATTTTTATTAACCAATACAGTGAAAATATTTTTCATTTTAATTTCCGGTGGGTCAGTCACATCTTCAATAGGGGGTAGCTTTCTATTAATACCTTGATCTGTTTCAATGGTTGTAGTAACCAAGAAAAAAATCAAAAGTAAGAAAGCGATATCCGCCATTGACCCGGCATTAACCTCCGGTGCACTTCTCTTTGCCATAATTATTTCTTTAGACGGTTATACCCTGTAAAAAACATCAAACCTATTGCCACTAAGGCTAATATATAAAAGGCATTTAATCCTGTACTTACCAATCTAGAAGTAGTTGAAGAAACTTCTCCTGATTCGACTTTTACCGGTGTTGAATCGGCCAATAGGAAAGATACTAAGAAAATACCAAGAAAAGCTCCTACACTAATAAATGTTTTCTTTAAATCTCCTTTTTTAGATGCTAAGTTTTTGAATGTATATCCTAAAGCTAAAACTATTGCGATAATAAGCACTAAAAAAGCTACATATATCATCGGAGTTATCATTCCTCCATCAATTTCGGAAGAAAACGCAATGGTTGCCCAAAAAACTACTGCAAGTAAACTTATTACAATAGCCGCTAATCGGGTTAATTTTTTAAAATTCATAAGTTACTTATTATTTGTTATTATTTGTTTTTGTAATCTACTAATATATCAACCAAACTGATTGATGCATCTTCCATATCATTTACGATAGAATCGATTTTTGCAATGATATAGTTGTAGAATACTTGAAGAATAATTGCAACAATAAGACCAAATACAGTTGTTAATAACGCTACTTTAATACCACCTGCAACAAGTGAAGCATCCATGTTTCCTGCAGCTTGAATTTTATCAAATGCCTGAATCATACCAATTACAGTTCCCATGAATCCTAACATCGGAGCAAGAGCGATAAACAAAGAAATCCAAGATACGTTTTTCTCTAATTGACCCATTTGTACACCTCCATAAGCTACAACAGCTTTTTCGGCAGATTCTACACCATGATCAATACGATCTAAACCTTGATAGAAAATAGATGCTACAGGTCCGGTTGTGTTTCTACAAACTTCTTTTGCAGCATTAACACCACCTGATTTAAGAGCATCCTCAACATCTTTGATTAATTTTTTTGAATTGGTAGTTGATAAATTTAAATAAATAATTCTTTCGATAGCAATGGCTAATCCAAGAATCAAACACAACAATACAATTCCCATGAATCCAGGACCACCCTCAATAAAACGTAGTTTTAATTCTTGAGTAAATGACCTTTCTGAAGATTCAACTGCATCATCTGCAAGAGCATCAACTTGTGGAGTTTCTTCTACAACCGCCTCAACAGCAGCAGGTTCTGAAGTTTGAATTGAATCTGATTCTTGAGCTTGAATGGTTCCAAACAAAAACAAACCAGAGATAGCTAAAATAGAAAATAGTCTTTTCATTTTTTTTGTTCTTAATTTTAATTAGTTAATCAGGTTAAAGGTATTAATAAAAATTCTTATATAAAAACATATTTTTTAAACTGCGGAGAGAAAGGGATTCGAACCCTTGATACCCTTTTGGAGTATACACACTTTCCAGGCGTGCTCCTTCGACCACTCGGACACCTCTCCCCATACATTTAAAGTATGCATTTACAAGGTGCCAAATAACAAAAAAATTATCACTTGTAAAAATTTAATTCGTTATTTTTATGACAATTCTCCTCTTAAAGGTGTTTCGAAAATGGTTTTGAACACTTTAGGTGAAACATTCTGTCCTAATAAATACATTAATTTGCAAATTGCTGCCTCTGTTGTTATGTCTTTCCCCGAAATAACTCCTATTTTTTTTAACAAACTGCTGGTTTCATATTGCCCCATATTCACACTTCCGCCCGAACATTGCGTTACATTAATAACGTAAATTCCTTTTTTTATTGCACTTTTCAAATCGGCTACAAACCAATCTTCTGTTGATGCATTTCCGGCTCCATAGGTTTCGAGTATAATTCCTTTTAAATTTGGAACTTCCAACAATGTTGAAAAAACCGCATGATTAATTCCGGGAAACAACTTTATGATTACAACATTACAATCTAAATTTTTGTGTACTTGCAATTTTAGTGCATTATTTTGTGTTGGAACCAGTTCATTATTCACCTTCAAATGAACTCCTGATTCTGCTAACGGAGGAAAATTGGGCGATGAAAACGCTTTAAAATGTTCGGCATTTACTTTGGTCGTTCTGTTGCCTCTGTACAATTTATATTCAAAATACAAACATACTTCTTGAAAAACCGCCTTGTTCTTTTGACGTAAAGAAGCGATTTGAATAGCTGTAATTAAATTTTCTTTAGCATCTGTTCTCAAATCCCCAATTGGCAATTGAGAACCGGTAAATACCACCGGTTTAGAAAGATTTTCTAACATAAAACTCACAGCAGAAGCACTGTAAGACATCGTATCAGAACCATGTAAAACTACAAAACCGTCAAATTGTTCATAACTGTTTTCAATAATTTCTACAATTTCCACCCATCTTTCCGGATTCATATTGGATGAATCTATTGGTTTTTCGAATGAATAGGTTTCAATTTCACAATCCAATTGTTTTAACTCGGGAATGCGTTGTAATAATTTTTTGAAATTGAATGCTTTCAGAGCTCCGGTTTCAAAATCTTTAATCATACCAATTGTTCCACCGGTATACACTAAAAGTATTTTTGCTTTATAAGGCATTTTCGTATTTCATTTTATTAACCACAGGATTTGCATACATTGACAAGAAACTTTCAGTAGCCATTGGGTTAGCTGCATCAATTTTCATTTCTAATCTTCTTTCAAACAGCATTTTTTCATTTTCTGTATAATGTGTTGAAAATCGATTAGTATTGTGCAATAAATCATAAGCTATAAAATTAGTTGGCCAAAGTTTATAGGTGGACAATATCGCATCATCAATAGTTTGAGCTAAAGCTTGAATTTGCTTGTTAGAATTATCAATACTTGATTTAATTTGGTCTATTTCCTGATCTAAAACTCCTGCCACATGAATGTGAATTCGTTTTTTTTGACCCATTATCCCACTCAATAAAGTGATAAAATCTTCATTTTTTTCCTTAATGTAGATTTCATTATTTGCTTCTGCAATTAATTGTGGCATTTTCAAAGCATCAGTTGGGTCATACTCATATGAAATTGAAACCGGAACTATTTTAATCTTCTTAAAATAATCCATCACTAAATTTTCATCAGACCCCATGGCAAGCATTTTTATTACTCCTTGATGGGTGGCATCATTTCCGTCTTTTGTTCTTCCCTCACGTTGTGCAATCCAAACTGATCTGTTTTCTCGCAACAATAACTGACCTATATATTCTGACATTAATTTTGACGAATGCAATAACTCACGTGGTGGTAAGTTTCGTTGTACTAAAAAGTTTCTGTTAAGTTTTGATAATTTCAACAAAAAATCCTTTTTTACCAAATTATCACCAATAGCAGAAGCTGTCATAATCAATTGATGATCATACAGCGAAACATTTAACAACGAAGTATCTAAAATAATATCTCTATGATTAGAAATAAATAAATAAGAAGTGTTTTTATCTAGTTGATCAAACCCCGAAGTGGTCAATCCATCAGAACTTCTTTCCAGCACTTTTTGTACTGATTCATAGATAAAGTTAATTTGAAAATCTCTGATGGAATGGGTCTTTTTCAATTGTTCTTTCCAATCAGATTCGTCTAAATCGGGGTAGGTAAAATTCATCATTGCCTTCATCATTGGGTGATGTAGTATGGAATTTATACCTTCATTAACCTCACTGTCATAGTAAGGACGAATGGAATCAAATTTTGACATTAAATATAATTTATCAGTGACAAATGAACAAAAATTTTGTGACTTTTAGGTTAAAATGATTTTAAATCCCAAAAATCTGCCTTGAATTTTCTGTAGTTATTCGAGCTACTTCCTCTTTTGAAATCCCATACAATAAAGCTACTTTCTCAGCAATACCATCTATATAGCTACTTTCATTTCGTTTTCCTCTAAAAGGAACCGGAGCCAAATAAGGCGAATCGGTTTCTAAAACAAGGTGTTCTATTGGAATTTGATTTAAAAAAGTATCAATTTTACCGTTTTTGAATGTAACAACACCACCAATCCCTAATTTCATATTGTAATTTATGGCTTGATGTGCTTGTTCAAAAGTGCCGGTAAAACAATGAAAAATTCCAAATAAATCTTTGCTTTTTTCCGATTCCAAAACCTCAAAAATTTCATCAAACGATTCTCTACAATGAATGACAATAGGTAATTGGTGTTTTTTTGCAAATTGAATTTGGCGTTTGAAAGCAATTTTTTGAATTGGTAAAGTAGTTTTATCCCAATATAAATCAATTCCAATTTCGCCAACAGCCACAAACTTTCTTTGTTGCAATTGCATTTCAACATGGGCTAGCTCCGATTCATAATCTTCTTTAACATAACATGGATGTAAACCTGCCATTAAAAAAACATTCTCGGGATAATTTTTTTCTAATTCATACATTGCCTCTGTGTGATTGGAATCAATTGCCGGAATAAAAAAACGGGTAACATTAGCTTCTAAAGCTCTTTGAATCATTACATTTCTATCGGAATCAAACTCGTCAGAATATAAATGAGTATGTGTGTCTGTAAGTTGCATAGTATTTTTAAAGCTACAAATATACAAAGTTGAAGAGTTGTTGTCTTAAATGAAACGAATAACTTATTTTTGAAAATTGAAAAACTGCTAATGAAAAACCTTCACGATATTTTAAAAGAAAAGGGGTATAAAAAAATTCCTTTTAAAGTTTCAAAAACACAACATCTATTAATAAAAGCATCTATCAACGGAGTAAAGGGAAACTTTATCTTAGATACGGGTGCTTCCAACAGTTGCGTTGGATTTGAAAACACTTTTTATTTTAACCTTTCTGCAAAAGCTTCAAAAAACACTGCTGCCGGTGCCGGAGCTATCGGTATGGAAACACAAATTGCAGAGAAAAACAATTTAAAACTTGGCAGATGGAATTCATCAGACATCACTCTGATTGTCTTTGACATGAGTCATGTAAACACAGCTCTAAAACAATACAAAGCCAAAACCGTTCACGGAATTATTGGAGCAGACATTCTATTAAAAGGTAAAGCAATCATTGATTATTACAACCATTACCTCTATTTATTAAAATAAAGACAATAAAAAAAACTCCCTCTTTTCAGAAGGAGTTTTTTGTTGGTCCACAAGGACTCGA
This sequence comes from Flavobacterium orientale, assembly GCF_014638005.1. Lineage (GTDB taxonomy): Bacteria > Bacteroidota > Bacteroidia > Flavobacteriales > Flavobacteriaceae > Flavobacterium > Flavobacterium orientale. Next base: position 236,993 of record NZ_BMFG01000002.1, on the reverse strand, counting down.
ACCTTGAATGACGGTACCAAAAACCGTAGTGTTACCATTACACCATGGACCAGCATTTGTTAATTGCGAGTGCAAATTTAAAACATATTTTAATTTTTACAAGTATTTTAGATGAAATTTATTTTTTTATTTTTAATTGCTTAAAAAACAAGCTTATCAAACACAAAGAAATTCATTTAGAATAGAAATTTTTGTTAATGCGAGGCTGATTAAACAAAAAAATAGTTTCTTTGTGGATGTGATTCAAAAATTCAAATCAAATTCATGACTACTTTTAATTTTTCTAAATGGAATACCATCATTGGATGGGTCACTTTTGCAATTGCGTTGGTTGTTTTTAGTTTAACTGTAGAACCAACAGTAAGTTTTTGGGACTGTGGCGAATACATTGCTACTTCTGCAAAATTACAAGTAGGACATCCGCCCGGAGCTCCTTTGTTTCAAATGATGGGTGCCTTTTTTGCCATGTTTGCAACTGAAGCTTCAAAAGTAGCCTTGATGGTGAATATGATGTCTGTATTTTCGAGTGCATTTACAATTCTATTTTTGTTTTGGTCATCTACAATTATTTTAAGAAAAATAACAGCTAGATTTACTGAAGCTACTGTTTGGAATGATTATGCCGTTTTAGGTAGTTCATTTGTTGGAGCTTTGGCATTCACTTTTTCGGATAGTTTTTGGTACAATGCTGTAGAAGCCGAAGTTTATGCTATGGCAACTTTTTTAATTGCTTTATTATTTTGGCTTGGGTTACGTTGGGAAGAAGACATGCACAAACCAAGAGGTAACAAATGGCTTTTAATTATATGTTTAGTAATTGGACTTTCTTTTGGAGTGCACTTCATGGCCTTACTAACGATTCCGGCAATTGGATTGTTGTATTATTTTAAAAATTTTAAAACTATTACAGTAAAGAGTTTTATCATTGCCAACATAGTTGTTGTTGCTGTTTTGTTATTCATTTTCAAACTTTTACTCCCTTGGACAATGGCACTCTTTGGCAAAACTGAAGTGTTCATGGTTAATTCTTTAGGAATGCCTTTTGATTCAGGAACAATTTTTACAACCATTTTATTAATTGTGTTTTTCTATTTTGGATTACGTTATTCAAGAATGAAAAACAAACCACAATTTAACACTTTGTTACTTTGTATTTTGTTCATATTTATTGGCTTTTCAACTTGGATGATGCTTCCCGTTAGAGCTAATGCCAATGTTGTAATTAACGAAAACAGACCTTCAGATGCCAGAGAAGTTTTGGCTTATTATAATAGAGAACAATACGGACATAACCCTTTATTTTACGGTCCTCAATATACTAGTGATTATGCCGGTTTAGATCCTGACAATCCATTTTTGGATAATGCTCCAAACTATGAAAGAGATTATGAATTAAAGAAATATATCATAACCAATAACTACAAAAATGCGGTTCAAAACAGTGACTCCAGACACAATGCCATTTTACCAAGAATGTGGAGCACTGAGCATGTTGAAAATTATATCAACTTTACAAGCATACCGGATTTTAAAATTGACCCTGAATATAGTCACGAAGAAGAACTGGTAAGTATTGTATTAGAATTCAAACAAGCTTTTGCAATGGGCAAACTTGATATTGAAGATTACAACACCTTTTTACAATCATATGGAAGTTATTTAATTGTTGACAAACCAAGTACTTGGGACAACCTAAGTTTCATGTTTGAATACCAATTTGGCTACATGTATTGGCGATATTTAATGTGGAATTTTGTGGGTAGACAAAATGATGTTCAAGGAAAATATGATGTTTTGGACGGCAACTGGATTAGTGGCGTAACCCCAATAGATTCAGCTAGATTAGGTTCTCAGGAGAATTTACCCGAAGATGTAAAAAACAACAAAGGACGAAACACCTATTACTTTTTACCATTCATTTTAGGGATCATTGGCTTACTCTTTTTAGCCAAAAAAGATTTAAAAATGTTTTATGTCCTGTTTGTTCTGTTCTTATTTACAGGATTAGCATTGAAAATCTACCTTAACGAAAGACCATTTGAACCAAGAGAAAGAGATTATGCACTCGTTGGCTCTTTCTATGTTTTTGGAATATGGATTGGCTTGGGAGCATTTGCTATAATTGATTATTTGAAAAAATGGTTACAACCAAAGATTGCAGTACCTGCTGTTTTGGTTATTACTTTATTAGCAGCACCTGGTTTAATGGCTTCCCAAAATTGGGATGATCATGACCGTTCCAATAAATATACCGCATTAGCTAATGCAAAAGCTTATTTAGAATCCTGTGATCCCAATGCCATTTTGTTTACCATTGGTGATAATGACACTTTCCCACTATGGTATGCTCAAGAAATTGAAGGCATCAGAACCGATGTAAGAATTGTAAACACCAGTTTATTAATGACCGATTGGTACATAGATCAAATGAAAGCCAAAGCTTATGAATCCGAACCTTTGCCTATTTCTTTTGTGAGAAAACAATATGTTGGAGATAACCTTGATTACTGCGTGTATTCTCCAAAAACAGAAAATGCTTTAGAATTAAAAGATTTCTTGAATTTTATTGCCATGGATGATGACCGAACAAAAGTTGAAATGCAAAATGGTCAAAAATTAAACTTTTTTCCAACCAATAAAATAAGAATTCCGGTTGATAAAAATGCTGTAATTGCCAATAATGTGGTACATGAAAAATACCATGATTCTATTGTTCCTTATATCGATATCACCATCAAATCAAGGTCACTTTTGAAAAACCGTTTGATGATGTTGGACATTGTGAATAATAACAATTGGGAACGCCCAATTTGTTTTACAGGCGGAAGTTTTAGTGATGATGATTATATTTGGATGAAGGATTACTTGCAATTACAAGGCTTGGTTTACAAATTAGTTCCTATTCATACTCCGGTTGAAAAAGCAGCGAGTCCGTTAGATATGGGTCAAATTGATAGTGACAAAATGTATGCTATTGTAATGAAATGGGATTGGGGTAACGGTGAACGTACTGATATTTATCACGATACAGAAACTCGAAGAAACAGCATTTCATACCGAACTAATCTGGCCCGATTGACAGAACAATTGATTCATGAAGAAAAATTTGATAAAGCAAAAGATGTCATCAATTTAGCTATTGAAAAAATGCCAATTGATTATTATGGTTATTATACCATGATTGAACCTTTTGCCGGTGGTTATTATGAAGTTGGCGAAAAAGAAAAAGCCCGTCAATTGCTTACAAAATTAATAGGCAAATACCAAGACAATTTGAACTATTACAGCAATTTAAAATCAACAGAACAAAGTGATTTAATTGTTGAAATTGTAACCAACATTGAACGTTATCGCTCTCTATTGACAACAATGAAAGATCGCGGAGATGAGGAGTTTTATGAAAAATCAAAAATAGATTTTAACAATTACAACAAACGTTTTGAACGATTTAAACGCAAAAGCGAATAATAGTAAGAGCCATTAATTTGGCTCTTTTTGTTTAAAAATATATGGATTTACTCTGGATAAAAACAAACCCAATTATAAAAAGCATTTTTTCAAACTATGTTTGGAGCATTCCTACTACTGAAAAAAAAGTGTTTTTATCTTTTGACGATGGTCCAATTCCGGAAATTACCGATTGGGTTTTAAATCAATTAGAAGCATACCAATTCAAAGCCACTTTTTTTTGTATTGGAAATAATATTGAAAAAAATCCCGAAATATTTAATAGAATAATCTCAAATGGTCATACTGTTGGAAATCACACTTACAATCATGTGAAAGGCTGGAATACATCAAATAAAACCTATTCAAAAGAAGTCGAAAAATGTGAAGAGATATTGCAACAAGTTGCTATCAACAACCTTACTTCAAAATTATTTCGTCCACCTTACGGAAAAATAAAACCTTCGCAATCCAGAAATTTACGGAAATTAGGATATCAAATTATAATGTGGGATGTGCTGAGTGCTGATTACAAAAAAGAAATTTCTAAAGAAAAATGTCTTGAAAATGTAATTAAAAACATAGAATCGGGTAGCATTATCGTTTTTCACGATAGCATAAAAGCATTTAAGAATTTGGAATTTGTGCTTCCAAAAACTTTACAATTTCTATCCGAAAACGGATACCAATGTGATATAATTCGCTAGTTTAAACTTGTTCTTGAACCAAACCAATGATCGTATTAGCATCTAACTCACCGGATTGTCTCCAAACCATCTGTCCTTCTTTATAAATCATCAAGGTTGGTAATCCTTTGATTCGTAAAGCATCTGCTAATTCTTGATTTTTATCAACATCTATTTTAATCACTTTCGCTTTATCACCCAAAGCTGCCGCAACATCTCTGATTACAGGATGCATGGCTACAGAAGATTCGTTCCATTCCGTATAGAAGTCTAATAGAACCGGAACTTGAGCATTAATAAGTTCACCAAATTTTGACATAAGTTGACAAATTTTATATTGAAATTAAACCTATTCTTTAATAAATAATATACAAATGTAGTATTTTTAACGAATTACACTACTTTTTCTCCTTTTTTTAGTTCGATTACCGTAATTTCAGGCCAAATTCCTACTCTTCCGGGGTAAGCATGAAAGCCAAAACCACGATTTACGTAGATATAGCGACCCAAATTTTCATACAATCCTGCCCATTGTTTGTAAACATATTGCACCGGACTCCATTTAATAAAACCCGGGATTTCTATTCCAAATTGTAATCCGTGTGTGTGACCAGATAAGGTTAAATGAAAGTTTTGTTCGTTATTTTTAACTTCATACTCCCAATGACTTGGATCGTGACTCATCAAAATTTTGAAATCTTTTTGATGTAATCCCGTTGAAGCTTTCACTAAATCGCCGGCTTTTTTAAAACTTTTTCCCCAATTTTCAACACCAACGACAGCAATTTCATCGGTTCCGTTTTTCAATTTTACGTTTTCATTCATCAACAATTTAAAATCTATTTGACGATGTAAATCTTTGATGGCTTCAAAATTAGCTGCTTTTTCGTTTTGCGTTGGCCAATCAATGTATTCGCCGTAATCGTGATTTCCTAAAACAGAATATTTTCCAAACTTTGGATTATGTATTTTTTTAAACGTATCAATCCAAGGATGCATTTCTGTGGCGTGTGTGTTTACAATATCTCCGGTAAACAAAACCATATCAGAATTCTGTTCATTAATTAAATCAACCGCATATTGAATTTTTTCAGGATTATCAAAACTGCCGGAATGAATATCAGAAATATGGGTAATGGTTGTTCCGTCAAAACTATCGGGTAAATCTTTGAAAAAAAGCGTTTGTTTGATGACTTTAAAATTGTATTTCCCTTTGGTCATCCCGTACAAAAGTGATAAAAAAGGAACAGCCGCTACGCCAAGAGCAATCTGGCTCACAAATTTTCTTCTTTCGGGAAGAAAAGAACTCTGCTCTGTATTCCCTAAAAAATGAGAAATCGTGCCGGAAATTATTCGATAAAAATCTTCCCCAAACATCACTAAAGTTAAAATAATTTTAGGAATATAAACAATCAACACCAAACCAAAAGTGAGAAGTGTACTCGAGTTTTGCCCCACACGACGGTCAAACTGCGTAAAAGAATAGATGATAAACGCCAAAATAAGTACACTCAAAAGCACATAAGAATACTGAACCCATTTTATTTTGGACAAGGTTCTAAAGGCTTGAAAAGCATAAACTTCAATAAATAAAACAAATAGAATAAAAAACAACAAACGAATCATCAATTTCAATTTTTACACAAAATAACAACTTCTAGAGTTGATTGATTTGTATTTATTAAAAATTTAACGGTTGTAAATAGTAATGACAACTCTATAAAAGTCAATTGATGATTTTCATTTTATTTGAAACTCAGTGATAGTAAAAATGTCGAAATCAGAAATTGGTTTTGGCATTTTTCTTTTTTATGAATCAAAAATGTATCTTTGAAATCTTCAATATTTTTAGAATTATGTCAACGCAAAAACGCCTTTTCCTTCTTGATGCTTACGCTTTAATTTTCCGTGGGTATTATGCTTTTATCAAAAATCCCCGCATTAATTCCAAAGGAATGGACACTTCTGCCATCATGGGATTTATGAATGCTCTTATGGATGTGATAAAACGCGAAAAACCTGATCATTTAGCAGTAGCTTTCGACAAAGGCGGCAGTGTTTTTAGAAATGAATTATTTCCAACCTATAAAGCCAATCGAGACGAAACACCTGAAGCGATTAAAATTGCTGTTCCGTATATTCAGGAATTATTAAAAGCGATGCAAATTCCGATTATGGAAAAAGCAGGGTTTGAAGCCGATGATTTAATTGGAACATTGGCCAAACAAGCCGAAAAAGAAGGATTTCAAGTTTTTATGGTTACACCTGATAAGGATTTCGCTCAGTTGGTTTCCGAAAATATCTTCATGTACAAACCCGCCCGAATGGGTAACGATATTGAAATTTGGGGTATTCCCGAAGTGCTGGAAAAATTTGAAATTGAACATCCGCTACAAGTAATTGATTTTTTAGGAATGAAAGGTGATGCAGTGGATAACATTCCGGGGTTTCCGGGAGTTGGCGATGTGACGGCTAAAAAATTGTTAAAAGAATTCGGTTCTATTGAAAATCTGTTAGCCAATACCGACAAACTAAAAGGAGCCATCAAACAAAAAATTGAAGATAATGCCGCACAAGGTTTGTTGTCCAAAAAACTGGCCACTATCCTACTCGATTGTCCGGTAACATTTGATGCTGCCGATTTTGAATTGTCAAAACCTGATGTTGAAAAAACGGATGCTATTTTTCAAGAATTAGAATTCCGTCAAATGAAAGCTCAGTTTGATAAATGGTTTGGCACTGGTAAAGAGTATGATGAAATTAGTACTAATGGAAATGGAGATGTCAATAGCAATGACAAAAATCAAATTCAAAAGAAACCATCCTCCAAAAAATCCAACGAAGATCAATTTGATTTGTTTGGTTTTAGTGATGATGATTCAGACGAAGTGAGAACAAATTCGTTTTATGCTACCTTAGAAACGACCGAACATTTTTACCAAAGTGTTCAAGGCGATTTGCCTATGAAATTATTGATGCAAAATTTGATGAATCAAACTTCCGTTTGTTTTGATACTGAAACCACAGGAATTGATGCGTTGAATGCAGAATTGGTTGGTTTGGCACTTTCGTGGGAAAAAGGAAAAGCATTTTACGTTCCATTTCCGGAAAATCAAGAAGAAGCTCAACAATTAATGGAGAAATTCAGACCTTTTTTTGAAAATGAAACCATTGAAAAAATCGGTCAAAACCTAAAATATGATTTGAAAATTTTAGCAAATTATGGCATTGCTGTCAAAGGAAAATTATTTGACACGATGATTGCTCATTATTTGATTAATCCCGATATGCGTCACAATATGGATGTTTTATCGGAAACGTATTTAAAATATTCGCCAAAATCCATCGAAACCTTAATTGGAAAAAAAGGTAAAAACCAGAAATCAATGCGTGATGTCAATTTGGAAGACATCAAAGAATATGCTGCTGAAGATGCTGATATTACATTTCAATTAAAAGAAGTTTTCAGTCCGATTTTAGACAAAGCCGAAACGAAGAAATTGTTTGATGAAATCGAAATTCCGTTAATTCCGGTTTTAGCCGCAATGGAATCCGAAGGCATTCGATTGGATGTTGATTTTCTGAAAAAAATGTCGGTTGATATGCAAAAAGACATTACTAATTTTGAACAAAAAATCTATGAAACAGCCGGAGAAAAATTCAATTTAGCTTCTCCAAAACAATTAGGCGATATTTTATTTGATAAATTAAAAATCGGCGGAGCCAAACAAAAGAAAACTAAAACCGGTCAATATGCCACAGGTGAAGAGGTTTTGAGTTATTTAGTGAATGAGCACCAAATCGTAAAAGACATTTTAGAATGGCGACAAATGGTGAAATTACAAAGCACGTATATTGATGCGTTGCCGAATCAAGTAGATTCAAAAACGCAACGTGTGCATACCGATTATATGCAAACGGTTGCCGCAACAGGACGATTAAGTTCGAATAATCCAAATTTGCAAAACATTCCGATTCGTACCGAAAGAGGACGATTAATCCGAAAAGCATTTATTGCCAGAGATGAAAATTACACGTTAGTTTCTGCCGATTATTCGCAAATAGAACTTCGCATTATTGCCGCTTTATCAGGCGAAGAAAATATGATTAAAGCCTTTCAAAACAACGAAGATATTCACAAAAGTACTGCCGCCAAAGTGTTCAATGTTCCGCTGGAAGAAGTCACCAAAGAACAACGAAGCAATGCCAAAACGGTAAACTTCGGAATTATTTATGGCGTTTCGGCATTCGGACTTTCCAACCAAACCAATTTATCCCGAAAAGAAAGTGCCGAGTTGATTGATGCCTATTATGCCACTTATCCGAAATTGAAAGCTTATATGGCACACCAAGTAGATTTTGCCAGAGAAAATGGTTATGTACAAACCGTTTTAGGAAGACGACGTTATTTAAAAGATATTAATTCCGCGAATGCGATGGTGCGAAGCGGTGCTGAACGAAATGCCGTGAACGCTCCAATTCAAGGTTCTGCTGCCGATATTATCAAAATTGCAATGATCAATATTCATCAAAAATTAACTTCCGAAAACTGGCAGTCCAAAATGTTATTGCAAGTACACGATGAGTTGGTGTTTGATGTGCACAATTCTGAATTGGAAAAAATTCAACCGATGATTAAATACGAAATGGAAAATGCTTTTAAATTGAATGTTCCGTTGGATGTGGAATTAGGAATGGGAAGGAATTGGTTGGAGGCTCATTAAGGTAGTTGTCTGTTTCAGTTTTGAATATGGAGATCAAAAAGTAAAAATTTGAAAAATTATATTTATAAATATTAATTATGTTGAATAAAAAATTTCTAATAATTTCAAACTGGATTATTAACCTCGTTTTAATAATATTTTTATGTTATTTAACATTAAGTGCGAGAGAAAAATACAACGAACAAGTTGATTTAAACATTTTATTAAAAAATCAAATCGAAGACATTTCAAAAATCAATCAAATTCAAAATCAAATAAACGCACACTCTTTAAAAACTGATTTTGACAATCTAATATTATGCTTACTAATTTCAATTTATGGTGGAATTTCATTAACACATTTTATAAATAAGAAATTATCTAAGAAAAATGAAATTCTAGAAGAAAATGAATAAAATACAAAGAACAACTTTTCCGAATTCCAGTCAAATAAAACCTAAACCCTCCTTGTCGAATCCCTTTGTCGTAACTCCGTTTTCACAACCGTAGTTTTATATGTTGGTGATTCTTGTTTGCTTTCTAATTTTTCAATCAAAAGTTTAGCTGCTTCTTCACCAATTTCCGGTCCGTGTTGACTAATGGTGGATAAACTTGGCGTTAATCGTCGTGACCAAACACCGTCTGCAAAACCAATTATGCATAATTCTTCCGGTATTTTTATGCCTTTCTGAATCGCAATTTTCATCGCCATAGTTGATGAATGTTCGTCAACAGCCAAAATGCCATCTACCTCTCGCATGTCCAACAATTGTTTTAATTGAATATCGAAAGCTTCTTGGTTTTCTATTTTCAAAATCAAATTAGCATCCGGTTTAATTTTATTGTTTTCTAACGCTTTTTCATAACCCAAAGCTCTGTGTTTTCCAACGCTTAAATTGTCAATACATGATAGCAATGCTATTTTTTTACAGCCTAATTTTATTAAATGATTTACTGCTTCCACTGAAGATTCAAAATCATCCACAATCACTTTATCACAAGAAACCTCTTCCATGATTCTATCAAACATGACAATGGGTAATCCTTCACGAAGTGTTTCTTTAAAATGAGAAACATCATGTAAAGTTTGAGTTTCTTGGGCTACTGAGAGTATAAATCCGTCAACCGTTCCGTTACTCAACAAATCCATTGCCTGCTTTTCCTTCTTATTGGATTCGTTTGAAATATAAGTAATAACATTATAACCTTTAGCATTCGCGGCTTTTTCAATTCCACTAAATACTTTTGCAAAAAAGGGATTCAAAATATTTGGAATGATTACTGCAATGGTATTCGTTCTTTGGTTCTTCAAATTTTTAGCCATCGTATTGGGCTTATATTTTTGAAGCACAGCATATTCCTGAACACGGGTTTTGGTTGCATCTCCAATTTCATGACTATTGCTCAACGCTTTTGAAACAGTTGAAACAGACAATCCTAAATCTTTTGCAATTTGCTTTAATGTGACTTTTGGTTTCATACGAACAATTTAAGTTGTAAAAATAATAAAATTAAACTACGAAAATTGAGGTGTTTTAATAAACTAATACTACATCCGGGAAAGAAAATAGAATATACAAGCTAAAAAAAGATACAATTGCAATTTTTATTTTAATAATTTACAATTTTATTCCCTTCATAAGTGGCTAAAAACTACATATTTTACATAAAAATAACGGTTTAAAAACACTAAAAAAAATATTCTCAAATTGCTATTTGGTTTTATCATAATTAATTGTACTTTTGCAACCCCTTTATTGGGGATGGAATGTTTAATTAAAATAAATTATTGTGAACACATTAAGCTACAAGACAGTTTCAGCCAACAAAGCTACCGCAGATAAGCAGTGGGTTGTTGTAGATGCTGAGGGTCATAACTTAGGTCGTTTTGCTTCAAAAGTAGCGATGCTATTAAGAGGTAAATACAAACCAAATTATACCCCGCACGTTGATTGTGGAGATAACGTAATCGTTATCAACGCAGAAAAAATCAACCTGACTGGTAACAAGTTGGATGACAAAACGTACATCCGTCACACAGGTTACCCAGGTGGACAAAGAAGCTTGACCGCTAAAGTACTGCAGCAAAAGAACCCTGCAACTTTAGTAGAAAAAGCTGTAAAAGGAATGTTACCTAAAAACAAATTAGGTGCCGAATTATTCCGAAATTTAAATGTAAATGTTGGTACTGAGCACAAACATGCTGCTCAACAACCAAAAACCGTTAACTTAAACGATCTAAAGTAATGGGAGTTATTCACAAAATCGGTAGAAGAAAATGTGCTGTGGCACGTGTTTATGTTTCAGAAGGAACAGGAAAAATCACCGTAAACAAAAGAGAATTTGAAAACTACTTCCCTACAGCTACTTTACAGTACAAAGTGATGCAACCAATGTCTATGACAGAAAATGCAACCAACTTTGATGTAAAAGTAAATGTACATGGTGGTGGTTCAACAGGGCAAGCAGAAGCTGTGAGAATGGCTATTGCAAGAGCAATGTGTGAGGTAGAAGCTGAAAACAGAGCTATCTTGAAACCAGAAGGATTGCTAACAAGAGATCCAAGAATGGTTGAACGTAAGAAATTTGGACAGAAGAAAGCTCGTAAGAGATTCCAATTCTCTAAACGTTAATCGATTTACAAAATTATTATTAAAAAAGTTATTGTTGTTATTATTCCGATGCGATCGGAAAATTAGTTTAGCATCTAAATAATGAAGACCAGAGTAATCGCTACTACATTATTGCTAATCAACAGAACGTAAACTAGTACAAAAATGGCAAACAAAGTTGAAGTTAAAGACTTACTAGAGGCTGGTGTTCATTTTGGACACATGACTCGTAAATGGGACCCAAACATGGCTCCTTACATTTATATGGAACGTAATGGTATTCATATCATTAACCTATATAAAACTGCTGCTAAAATTGAAGAGGCTAACGAAGCCTTGAAAAAAATTGCAGCTTCCGGTAGAAAAGTACTTTTCGTAGCTACCAAAAAACAAGCAAAAGATATCGTAGCCGAGAAAGCTGCTGCAGCGAACATGCCGTATATCACGGAAAGATGGCCTGGTGGTATGCTTACTAACTTCGTGACTATCCGTAAAGCTGTTAAAAAAATGGCTTCTATTGATAGAATGAAGAAAGATGGCACTTTTAATACACTTTCTAAAAAAGAAAGACTTCAAGTAGATCGTCTTCGTGCTAAACTAGAGAAGAACTTAGGTTCTATCGCTGACATGTCTAGATTACCTGCTGCATTATTTGTAGTAGATATCAAAGCGGAACACATCGCAGTAAAAGAAGCTCAAAAATTAAACATTCCAGTTTTTGCAATGGTTGATACTAATTCAGATCCTCGTGAAGTGGATTATGTAATTCCTGCAAATGATGATGCTTCTAAATCAATTGACAAAATCTTATCTTTAGTAACCGGTGCTATCATTGAAGGTCATTCTGAAAGAGGATCTGAAAAAGATGCTGACGCAGTTGTAACTGAAGAAACAGTAGAAGAAGTAGTAGCAGCAACAGAAGCTGCTCCAGCAGTGGAAGCAGAAGAAGCTAAAACAACTTCAGAAGAATAAATAATTTAAATTCCGATAGGAAAAATTCCAAGTTCCAAAAAATTGTCTCTCTCAAAATTGATGATTTATTAAAATTGGAATTTGGAATTTGAATATTGGAATTTGTTTTTTTACAAAAAATTAAAAACTTAAAAATAGATACAAAATGGCAACAATTACTGCTGCAGACGTAAATAAATTAAGACAAACTACAGGTGCCGGAATGATGGACTGTAAAAAAGCTTTGGTTGAAGCTGAGGGAGATTTCGATAAAGCTATACAAATCCTTAGAGAAAAAGGGCAAAAAGTTGCTGCTAACCGTTCTGACCGTGAGTCAAGTGAAGGAGCTGCTGTTTCTTTTGTAAATGCTGACAAAACTAAAGGAGCTATCATTACTTTAAACTGCGAAACAGATTTCGTAGGTAAAAATGAAACTTTTGTAACTTTAGCTAAACAATTAGTTGAAAAAGCTATCAACTTCTCTTCTAAAGAAGAATTTTTAGCGTCAGATTTCAACGGAATTACTGTTGCCGAAAAATTAATCGAGCAAACTGGAGTTATCGGTGAAAAAATCGAAATCGGTGGTTTTGAAATTTTAGAAGGTGCTTTCGTTGGATCTTATGTTCACGTTAATAAAATTGCTGCATTAACTGCAATTTCTGAACCAATTTCTAATGGTGACGTTTTAACTAAAGACATCTCTATGCAAGTTGCTTCAATGGGAGCTGATACATTATCTTACAAAGATTTTGACCCTGCTTTCGTTGCTTCTGAACTTGCTGCTCGTATTGCTATAATCGAAAAAGAAAATGAAGAAGCAAAACGTTTAGGAAAAACATTAAAAAATGTTCCTAAGTATATTTCTTTCTCTCAATTAACTGAAGAAGTTATCAAACAAGCTGAAGAAGATGCTAAAGCTGAATTAAAAGCAGAAGGTAAACCAGAGCAAATTTGGGATAAAATCATTCCGGGAAAAATCCAACGTTTCATTTCTGACAACACAACTTTAGATCAAGAAAAAGCTTTACTAGATCAAAACTTCATCAAAGATGACAGTAAAAAAGTTGGTGATTACGTAAAAGGATTCAACGTTGAAATTACAGGTTTCAAAAGAGTTGCTTTAGGATAGCATAATCCTAAACTCGATTCAAATTCCATATACAAAACCTCAATTTTATTGGGGTTTTTTTATTTTATATAACTTCTAAAACTAAAATCAACTCCAATTTCTTTAAAATAATTTTATGATATAATTTTCATTTATATTACCTATTTCTTTTATATTTGAAATTAGCTCTAAAAAATAAAATGTTTTGAAAAAAATAATCTTCCTGCTTTTAATTGTACCCTTTATAGTAACGGCACAATCCAAAAAATACCAAAGTTTACTTTGGGAAATTTCCGGTAACGGTGTCACTAAAAACTCCTATTTATATGGCTCTATGCATGTAAGTGAAAAGATATCCTATCATTTATCGGATGCTTTTTTCAAACATTTGCTGGAATCTGATTATGTAGCAAACGAAAGCGAACCTAGCAGTTGGTCAGAACTTTATGATCTTTTACCAAATGAAAATTACAATTATTACACTAAATTTTACCAACAATTTTATTTAAAACCACTAGACAAAAGAGGTTTAATAGAATTGTTTCGTGCTCAAAATTACACGATGGATAATTTATTATTCAGAACCAACGAACACGGAAAAGATTTTCAGGAAGAAACCTATTTGGACATGTTCATTTATCAAACCGGCAAAAAATACAACAAAAAAACTATTGGTTTGGAGGATGCCAAAGAATCAATGATGTTGGTCATGAATATTGATTATGATGACGCCATGCCAAAAGAGGAGAATATCCAAAAGATAACCCGTATTCTCAGAAACAAAACTTTTGAAGAAGCACTCTCCGATTTTTACAGAGATAAAGATTTGGATATGATTGATTCTTTATTGACACTTTCATCACCAGAACCTTTTTTAGAAGGAATGCTTTATAAAAGAAATTACAATATGGTGAGAAGCATTGACTCAATTGTAAAAAAAGGAAGTTTATTTGCTGCTATTGGTGCCGCTCATTTACCCGGAAAAAAAGGGGTCATCGAAATGCTTCGCAGCAAAGGTTATACTGTAACTCCCGTTTTTGACAATTATACTGAAAAAGGAAAAACGATAAAAAAACAAATCGATAAATATTTTACAAACCCTTTCATGGAAACAAAAGTTTCTAATGATGGTTTTTTATCGCTTCCAATGTACTCCATGATAATTCCTTCAAAAGAAGACTATAACAGTCCGGATTTGGCTAATGGCGGCTATATAAATGTTAAACGTTCGCTATTATTGAATTTCTTAAAAAAGAAGAAACAGCATATCTCGCATACATCGCTTGATAGTTTATTCTACGAAAATATTCCTGGAAATATCATCGAGAAAAAGTTTTTTGAAGACAAAAACTTTGTGGCATACGACATTAAAAACCGAACCAAAACAGGAAACGATCAAAGGTATCGCTTCTATGTCACACCGTTAGAAATTATCAGCATTAACATGATTGGAAACGGTGATTATGTGAATCAATATGAAAATGAGGTTTTTTCAAAAATCAAATTACGCAACGCAACTAACCAATGGCAAAACATAGTTCCTAAAAAGGGGGCTTTTGAAGTTTCAATTCCTGATTATCACATTATTTATGGCAACCAAAACAACCAAGCAAAACATGAAGACATTGAAATTTATGCCTTTGACAAAGAAGAAAACGCCTATTACTTTATTATTGAAAGACATTTAAATGACAAGTCCGTTCTTGAAGAAACGGCCTATGAATTGAAGCGAATTCAAGAAGAATTTTATACCCAATATGACGCAACGGAAGATTTTAGCGAAGTGGCAAAATCGGAAAAAAGCTATCATTCAAAATCCATTTTATACGAACAACCTATTCAGCTCAAAACTTTGTTAAATGGAAGTAGCTATTATCTTTTGGGAGCGGTGAACGCAAGTCCGAAAAAAGCAACGCAATTTTTAAACTCTTTTGAATTTAAACCTCTAACAATCTCTGAAGAATTTGAAGTTTTAAATGACAGTACGGGTCACTTTCAAGTTGAAATTCCAAAGAAACAAAATGAAATTTTATTTCTAAAAAACCACAAAAAAGCAACAAATAAAAAAGGAAAAAAAACAAATCATTTTAAAAGCCAATCCAATAGTGTTGCTATAAAATCGGCCAGTGGAAAAACCATTAATTTAGATTATTACAAATTTCATAAATATGAATTTGAAAAAAATGCCGACTCTACTTTGTTTCAATTTAAAAAAATATTTCAAAAAAATAATGACTTGGGATTTGGTGAAAACGAAATCGTAATGGAAGATTTTTATGAAGATGAGGAATGGGGTTTTTATGATTCGAATGATGTTGCCTATTTCAATTCAAAATGGGAAACCGAATTGGGTTTGGGTTATAATTCAAAAAAGAAAGCTTCACAATTAACCATTATTTCTGAAAACACAGACAAGAATACTGAATCAGGTCAAATAACCTATGACGCTCTGATTTCAAAAGCAACGTCGCAACAAGCAATAAAATTAAAAGCCATTTTTAAAGATGGTATTACCTACCAACTCAAAACAATTGTTCCAAAAAACTATCAAAATGACGATCCGTTTATTGAAAAAGTATATCAGTCATTTTCACCAACAGATACCGTTTTTCAACATTCATTGTATGAACCCAAACTCAAAGATTTTATTGAAGATGCCAAGAGTCCACATGACAGCATTCGCTATTCGGCATTAAAATCGATTGCCTTTCTTAAAATTCAAAAAGAAGAAATAAACACATTACAAGAATTCATAAATCAGTTTGAATTTAATACGGATGAAGTTGAAACTTTGGCCGCTCTTTATGAAAAAATAGGTCATTTAAAAGATCCTGCGGTTATCACCTTTTTAGAGAAAAATTATAAGAGAGACGAAATTAGTACACAATTACAACTTTCGATTTTAAAAGGTTTGGCACATCAAAAGTCAAAAAAGGCTTATGAAAAAATTCTTGAACTTTTAGTTCATGATTTGCCATTATCAACCAATAAATTTGAAATCATTAACTTGATGGGATTGTTTCAAAAAGACTTGGAAAACAGTCAGGTTTTGTTTCCCGATATCTTTCAATTTTATAGCATTCCTGAATATCACGAACCCGTTATTTCTTTTTGTGCAGCTTTGTTGAACAAAAACATGATACAACCTAAAAAATTAAAATCATATAAAAAAATGATTTTAACCAATGCCAAATTAGAATACAAAAGAGTGGCGGGTTGGAAATCTAAAAAAACCAGCGATGATGAAATGTATGATGATTCGGAATCGGTTAGTGGCGATTTAAAAAAATACATTCAATTGATTTATCCTTTCAAAAAAGAAAAAGATTTTGAAGCTCTAATTTCTAAAATTGTTGCTTTAAATATAGAACCGATTCAGTTGGAAATACTAAACATAGAACTAAAAAACAAAACAACAATTGACAAACAATTCGTTGAAAATTTACTTTCAAATAAACAAACACTATTTGCTTCTTATCAAATGTTGTATGATGCAAAAGAATTTCAAATTCTGGAAAGTATTACCGATGAGCAATTGATTGAAGCCGCAATAATTCATTTGGATAAAGTGAATGCAAAAAAAGAGGAATTAGTGTTTTTAGAGAAAAAAACTCTGGAATTTGAAAACAAAGAAATTGGCTATTGGTTTTATAAAATGATTCCTTCAAAAGAAGATGACAATAACTATTATAACATGCAAACTGAGAAATTGCTTTGTATAGCTTTTGTTTTAGATAAAAACAACAAGTGTAACCCAAAAGCTTATTTTAGTCCTATTCAAAAACAATTGGTGGATGATGAACTTATCCCTTCGTTAATGATAGAAATGATAGATGAATCAATACACAAAAAACGCGTTCGAGCTTCATTTGGCAAAATTGAATCCGATTTTGAAAACAGGAATATGCTCGGGTTTTATTAATACAATTTACCATGCAAAACGACAATCTGCTTCATGGCAAAACATTGCAATCCATTGTTGAATATTTGGTTGAATTTTATGGATTTGATGTTCTTGGCGAAAAAATAAAAATCAAATGCTTTACAGAAAACCCTTCTGTAAAATCAAGTCTAACTTTTTTGCGTAAAACCGATTGGGCAAGAAAAAAAGTGGAAGAGTTGTATGTAAAAACCCTTTTAAATCAAAAACAATGACAGCTAGTAAAAACAGATGTGCTTGGTGCGAAAAAGATGATTTATATCGTAAATACCACGATGAAGAATGGGGAAATCCTGTTTTTGATGATCATAAATTATTTGAGTTTTTAATCTTAGAAACGTTTCAAGCCGGAGTAAGTTGGCATTTAATTTTAAAAAAAAGAGAGAATTTCAGAAAAGCTTTTCTTGATTTTGATTACAAACAAGTAGCTCATTTTGGCGACTATGAAGTGCAAGAATTAATGAAAGATGCCGGAATCATCAGAAACACATTAAAAATAAAATCAGCAATTGCCAATGCAAAAGCATTTATAAAAATTCAAGAAGAATTTGGTTCGTTTTCCAATTTTATTTGGGGTTATGTTGACGGAAAACCAATCATGAACCAATATACCGCTTTAAGCGAAGTTCCCGCATTTACACCATTAGCCGAAAAAATAAGTAAAGATTTAAAAAAGCGTGCCTTTAAATTTATCGGACCAACCACCATGTATGCTCACATGCAAGCTACAGGAATGGTAAATGATCATGTAGTAAGTTGTTGGAAACGAAATTAAAGTGAGGCTTTCAAAATCTTAAGATAATTAGCTCTTGAAATTTCAAAAGCACCTAGTTTTTCCAAATGATCGTTGTGCACTTGACAATCTAACAAATGATAATTGGCTTCTTTCAATTGTTGAATAAGTGAAACAAAAGCCACTTTGCTCGCATTTGGCACTTTACTGAACATGCTTTCGCCACAAAAAATAGTGCCTAAATCTACACCATAAAGTCCGCCAACTAATTCATTATCTTGCCAAACTTCAACCGATTTGGCAACTCCCATTTCATGTAATTTCAGATAGGCTTCAATCATGGAATCGGTGATCCAAGTACCGTTTTGGCCGTTTCTTTTGATTGATTGGCAATGCTGAATTACTTTCGAAAAGTTTTGATTGAATGTCACTTCAAAGATTTTTCTATTCAAAATGTTCCTCAAACTTTTTGCTATTTTATATCCGGAAGGGTTTACCACCATTCGTTGCGGTGGACACCACCAAAGTATTGGTTCATCGATTTCAAACCAAGGAAAAATACCATTTCTGTAGGCCAAAAGCAATCTTTCGGTACTCAAATCACCACCAACAGCCAAAATCCCCTCAAAAGAAGCTTCTGAGGCAGGTGGAAAGTATAATTCTTTACTTAAAAAATACATGGTTTAAAAAAATAGAATGTAATGAGAAGAAACAACAAAAAAGAAAAAGAACAAACTAGTTAAAAACCAAAAATCATTCTAAACGCATAACTCAGTTTGCTATTTAGAATGATTTTTTACTTTTCAATGCTCTAACTAGAAAGGTAAATCGTCGTGCTCTTCTTCGTTAAAGTTAGTCGCCGGTTCAAAAGCTTCTGCAGCAGGCATTGGAGGCATTGAAGCGGCCGGTGCTTCTGCTTGTAAGCGTTCTACTCGCCATCCTTGAATTGCATTAAAATATTTTGCTTCACCTTGTGGATTAATCCATTCTCTACCTCTTAAATTGATAGAAACTTTAACAGCTTCACCCACTTTATAGGAATTTAATAAATCACATTTATCTTGAGTAAACTCAATTAAAATATGCTGTGGATATTGTTCATCAGTAGTAACTACTAATTCTCTTTTTTTGAATGTTGCACTAACTTGTTGTTCTGCATTAATCAATTTGATTTTTCCTGTAACTTCCATACTTTTTAAATTTTAATGTTATTATTGGCTTTTAATTAAACTCGTTTGGCTAATAAAATTTTCCAAGCTGCAACTGCGTCTTGATTGTTCAAATAGTCTTTGGCTTTGTGATGTACTTTCATTTCATCAGCGGAACTCAAAACACCTTTTACCTGAATATTTTCTTGTACAAATATATCAATTTCTTGTTCAGTTGGCAAACTTTCTACATTTCCTAACATGCCTAAATCATTGCCGTCAAAAACAGGGCTTTTTTTAATAAAATCGGGAATGGCATCAACTCCAATACCTAGTGTTGCCAAAGGTTTTGGTATTTCAAACAAACCTTGATTGGAACGCGAATACCAATTGCCGCCCATTCTGGAAACCAAATCAATCTTGGTTTGATCAATGGCTCCATTTTTATCTAAAATGGTTTCCGAAATATGCAATTTTACAACCTGACAAATTATTAAATTTCCGGCTCCCCCTTCTGTCCCTAAAGAAATGATATCGTTTACTTTGCATTCAAATTGAACCGGGCTTTCCGCTACCCGAAACGGTTTTACATTATCGGAAGGCAACATGGTTAATCCTGATTTCAAAAACTCATTCACTCCATCGGGATATTCTGTACTGGAAAGTGACATTTGTTGTACGATATCATAATTCACGACATTAATCACAACTTCTTTAGTGGATTCACAATTAATCAACGTGTGTTTTATAGTATTATCGCGAACTCTTCGAGCAGGAGAAAAAATTAATATTGGTGGATTAGAACTGAACACGTTAAAAAAACTAAAAGGCGACAAATTGGGAACGCCATTTTTGTCAATAGTACTCGCAAAAGCAATAGGTCGCGGACCCACAGAGCTTTGCAAATACCCTTGCAATTGAACAGGTGAAATAGACTCAGGAGTTATACTAATCATAGTAATTTACAGTTTATACAAAAGTACTAAATTGACCCTAAATTAATTTGATTTTTTCAATTCAATCAAGATTTACTACATTTAACCTAAATATTTTGAAATGCAATTTTCCGAAAGTCGTAATATCACCCGTTGGCTACTTATTTTCTTTTCCTTCGTAATCATTACTTTGATACTTTGGAATACCTATTCTTTTTTTCAAATCTTTAAAGAAGACGAACGTATGAAAATGGAACTTTGGGCAGAAGCACAAAAATCGTTGAATAATGCTGATAGTAATACCGACATTGAACTGACCCTGGTTTTATTAAACAACAACACCAGTATTCCTTTAATCTTAACAAATGCCAACGACAGTATTATTGACGGAAGAAATATTGATTCTTTGCTTTTAAATGACCCTAAAAAATCAGCCGCCTTGATACAATCTTTTAAAGCTGAAAATAGGCCTATTAAAATTGAGTATGATGAAAACAAATACAACAATTTATATTATGGAAATTCACCATTAATCAGTAAGTTAAAATATTATCCGATAGCGTTATTATTAATTATCTTGCTATTTGCTTTGCTCATTTTCAATTTTTATAAAACTTCAAAAATTGCAACGCAAAACAAACTTTGGGCCGGAATGGCTAAAGAAACAGCTCATCAGATTGGCACTCCTTTATCGTCATTAATTGGTTGGCTGGAAATCATGAAAGCAAATAATTATGATGAAACGATAATTGCTGAAATTGAAAAAGACATCCTTCGCCTGCAAACCATTACAGATCGATTTTCAAAAGTGGGATCGGAACCCGTTTTGGAACAAAAAGACATTATTGCAGAAACCAAAAATTCTTTTGACTATTTACAATCCCGTTTTTCAAAGCAAGTTGAATTTTCATTTTCAGCACCTGATAAAGAAATAATGGTTTTATTAAATCCCGCTCTTCACAGTTGGACTATTGAAAACCTCATCAAAAACTCGGTGGATGCTATGAAGGGCAAAGGTGTTTTGGATGTGAATATAATTGAAATTGAGAAAGAAGTGAATATC
Source organism: Flavobacterium orientale (assembly GCF_014638005.1). Taxonomy (GTDB): domain Bacteria; phylum Bacteroidota; class Bacteroidia; order Flavobacteriales; family Flavobacteriaceae; genus Flavobacterium; species Flavobacterium orientale. The sequence continues at coordinate 215,667 of NZ_BMFG01000002.1, read as the reverse complement.
TATATTTCTGATTCCGGGAAAGGAATTCCGAAAAACCAATTCAAAAAGATTTTTGAACCCGGTTATACCACCAAAAAACGCGGCTGGGGTTTAGGGCTTTCCTTAACCAAACGCATTGTTGAAGAATACCACAAAGGAAAAATCAGAGTACAACATTCGGATATTGGCAAAGGGACAACGATGTTGGTTAGTTTTAAGAAGACATAAAAAAATCCCGAGTTTATCGGGATATTTTTTATAATTGATTTTGGATTTTTAAAACCGTAGCTTCAAATTCTTCTTCACTCAAAGTCACTTTCCGCTGAAATCGCATATCATCCATTTCTTGTAGCGGAATTAAATGCACATGAACGTGTGGCACTTCCAAACCGACAACAGCTAAACCAATTCGCTTACACGGAATTGCTTTTTCCAAAGCAAGAGCAATAGTTCTTGAAAATTGCAGTAAAGCCAAATAATGGTCTTCTTCCATTTCAAAAAGCTTGTTGATTTCTTGTTTAGGCACACAAAGTGTATGACCAATGGCATTGGGATTAACATCCAAAAAAGCAATAAAATTTTCATTTTCTGCTATTTTATAAGATGGAATCTCGCCGTTGATTATTTTGGTGAAAATGCTCGCCATGGTTCCCTATTTAATCTCTTGAAACTTCTAAAATTTCAAATTTTAAGACACCATTTGGCACTGTAATTTCGGCTACATCACCAACTGATTTGCCCAACAAACCTTTACCAATAGGAGAAGTAACAGAAATTTTTCCGGTTTTTAGATCGGCTTCACTTTCTGCCACTAAGGTATATTTCATCTCCATGCCGTTGGCTTGGTTTTTAATTTTTACGTTAGACAGCACCAATGCTTTTGTTAAGTCCAATTGTGACTCATCAATCAATCTGGCGTTAGCATATATTTCTTCCATTTTAGAAATTCGCATTTCTAACAAACCTTGAGCTTCTTTTGCTGCATCATATTCTGCATTTTCAGACAAATCACCTTTATCACGAGCTTCTGCAATAGCTAGAGATGCTTTAGGACGTTCCACATGTTTTAGATGTTCTAACTCGTCTTTTAATTTTTTTAATCCTTCTGCGGTATAATAAGATACTGTACTCATAATATATTCGTTTATATAAATAGAAAAAATCCCACTTGCACGGGATTTCTCTCTACAAAGATAGTATTTTTAATTTTATTTTAATTTTTTTCGTTCCTTCGAACAATACAAAGTTAATTAAATTAAATTTGTTTTCATTTCCTTTAACCAATTTTTAAAATGAGAAAAGCAATTTTAGTACTTATTTTTAGTTTCACTCTTTTAAATTGTGACAGCGACGGGTTTAACAACAACAATCCGTATTTGCCCAATTATAGTTTTTCGTTTGATGTAAACATGAATCTTCCTTTATACAGTCAGTTACAATTTGTGAGTAATGGCGTTTTAATTACACAACCGGGCGTTGGTGTGAATGGCATTATTGTTTTTAACGCCGGCAATGGAGTATTTAATGCTTTTGATGCAGGTTGTCCAAACCAACCTTTGACATCCTGCTCTACGATGACCATCAATGGCATCAATGCCGTTTGTCCGTGTGATAATGAGGAATACAGTTTGTTCACCGGTCTAGGAGCGTTGCAATATCCTTTAAAAAGATACCGCGTGGAAGTATTAGGAAATATTATAAGAGTTTATAATTAACAAAAAACCCTGATTTCAAGATCAGGGTTTTCAATAGTCTATTGTTAAAACAGCAAGGTCAAACCAATCAAAAAGTTAATTCCCGCTTGCGGATAAAATCCGGCTCCTTCTATAGTTGAAATCGTTCCGGGGTTTGAAAAATCATCGTCATAGGTGTAAAAATATCCATTGCTTTCATATTTCAAATCAAAAATATTATTCACAAGAGCATTAAATCGCATCGATTTGAATACTTTATTAAATGTGATTTCATAAGAAATATTCAAATCGTTCACAAAGTAACTGTCTAATTTTGAACTTTCCGCATCGATATTACCCATATATTGTTCTCCAACAAATTTAGATAAGAAAGAAAGCTGTAAATTTTTTATTGGTATAAAGGTCAATCGATTCGCGGCAATAAAGTTGGGTGAAAAGGCAATGTTAGTAGTGCCTAAATTTTCTAAAACGCCATCACGTTGAAAAACAAAATCTTGGTTTTTGTTTTGACTTAAAGTGACATTAGGTTGCAAAAACCATTTTTCAGTTAATTTCAGTGTGGCATCCACCTCTAATCCAATTCTGTAACTATCGCCACTATTTGCTCGAATTGGAGCTCCCACATCATTTAATTCGCCCGTCAACACCAATTGATCTTTGTATTTCATAAAATAACCATTCACATTCAATTGGGTTTTTTCCGTCACATGTCGCCATCCTAATTCAACATCATGCAATTGCTCGGGTCTTGGATTGCCGTTTTCATAATCATTACGATTCGGCTCTCTGTTGGCTTGTGCATAGGATAAGTAAAAGTTGTTTTTTTGATTTAACGTATAAGTAACACCCGCTTTTGGGTTAAAAAAATGGAACGTATCATCAACAATTCCCGTATCAGCACCATTGGCTGTGAAATTTACATTTCGGTATTGAACATCACCAAACAAACGCCATTTTTCCGTTACTTGATAATTTAGCTTAGAAAATAAATTGATGTCTCTTTTTGTTGAAAAATCATCATAGTAGCGGTCTCTAATTTCGCTTTGCGAGGCATAACGTGCCCAAATGATTTCACCAAAGTGAGCACCTTCATAGTTGTTGATGCCTCCTCCTAAAATTAAATCTACTTTTTCTTTTTTATAATTGGCCGAAAAAGTAGTCCCATAAAAATTATTGTCCAGCCATCGACGACGAATTAAATCAGTTACATCGATGGTTTCTCCGCCAAGTGTTATCGGACTTAAACCATAATCGGCAAAATCTTCATCCTCTTTGTATTGTTCAAAATAACCTTTCCCCATGGTATAATGAAACGCCAGATTGGTGCTCCAGTTTTCATTCCATCGCTCATTCCAATGCAATTGGTAATGATCTTGTTGGTAGTTATCCGTTTCATTATCATAGAATTTCATCTTGCCTTCTTCATCAAAATACATTCCCGCAACATTAAAGGTTCTGTTTTTTTGTAGCAATTCCGGGTCTTCTAAACCATACCAAGCTTGATAGGTTTTTTGATTGCCTCCAAAAACCAATCCTTTAATTAATGTGGTTTCGCCAACATAAGTACCTTGCAGAAAATAGGATTTCAAATCAGAAAAAGCTCTGTCAATGTAGCCATCAGAATAAATAGTGGATAACCTTCCGGCAATCTCAAATTTGTCATTCATCATTCCGGTACTGAATTTTAAAGTATGTTTCCTGGTGTTAAAACTCCCGAAAGAGTTGGAAATTTCTCCACTAGCTTCCTGAGCATAGGAATCTGTTAAAATATTCAAGCTGGCACCAAAAGCTCCTGCTCCATTAGTTGAAGTTCCAACACCGCGTTGCAATTGCAAACTCTCAGTCGAACTGGCAAAGTCGGGCATGTTTACCCAAAATGTACCTTGACTTTCAGAATCATTGTAAGGAATTCCGTTGATAGTCACATTGACACGTGTAGCATCAGAACCACGCACCCGAATTCCGGTATAACCTACTCCGGCTCCTGCATCGGTTGTGGTGACTACTGACGGAAGATAATTCATCATTATCGGAATATCTTGTCCGAGGTTTCGCGATTGAAATTCTTTTTTGGTCAGATTGGAAAAGGTTACCGGTGTTTGTGCGGTTACACGAACTGCACCAACCAAAACCTCATCTAATGAAATTTCTTTTGCTTTGATGGTGTCAACAACGGTTTCTTGCGAAAATCCGGAAAAAGAATAGAAAAGTAAGCCTGCTAAGCAATACCTGCTAAGCGACTTCGAGCCATTTTGGTGATAATTGAATAAAGTTTTCATTCGTAAAAATATACGAATAAAAGGGGTAATTATTCTTGGTTAAAAATTAAAATTGATACTCTTGACAGCAAAACAAACGTGCACTTTTGTTCTTTTGTCTAATCCCTAAACAGCATTACCTGTTCCAGGTTCGTTGGGTATAATCTCAGCTCGTTTTTTAGAGCACCCCTTTGAGACGGGGCAAAGGTAGTAAAAGAATTATAATGGCAATGTCAAAAATCAATTTCAATTGCAAAAATCAATTTCAATTGCAAAAATCAATATCAAAGGTAAAAGGTAATGGGCACTCCTAACTCTAAACTCCCTACTAAACATCCGGTCTTTTTCTGTTTTGCTTAATCTCCGAAGTCGTTCGTTTTTCTTTGATTCGCTTTTCTATTACGGAACGTGGAATTTTAGTAGGTTTTCTTTTTTTAGGAACAATCAAAGCGTTTTTAAGTAATTTTAAAAATCGTTTGATTACAATTTCTTTGTTTTTCAGTTGGCTTCTGTCTTCGTCACAATTCAAAATTAAAACAGCATCTGAAGTGAGTTTTGTTTTTAATTTTTCTGAAAGCAGCGTTTTCTCTTCATCTGTTAAACATTTGGACGCTTGCAAATCGAAGGAAAGCACCACTTTTGAGGAAACTTTATTTACGTTTTGTCCTCCGGCTCCACTACTTCTGACCGCTTTAAAAGTCAATTCCGTTATGATTTTTTCACTATCCATTATTGCGGTTGATGAGGGGCTTTTAATAAATCATTTACCGTCTTTACGGGATTAAAAGTAATTAGGGGCACTTCCACAAAAACAGTTAGCCATTTTGCCATGCCGCCATTCCACAATCCGGGTAATTCATAGGCTTTTAAATCTTTGCCGCCTTTATTTTTATAAACAATAAATCCGCTGTTATAATCTACAAATTGCATCAAATCAAATCGCGAACCTTTGTAATTTCGAATACCACAAACCAAATCAACCGGATTAAAATGGGTGGCATTTTCAAGAATTTTGGCTTGATGTGCATCCGCAGTATCAATTTGTGAGGTTTCTACAATTTGTAAAAAAACCTGTCCTTTATTGTTGGTTACCCAAAAAGGACCGCCGCCGGGTTCCCCTTCATTTTTTACCATTCCGCAAACACGAATAGGTCGGTTGAGCAATTTATGAAGGTAATCTATTTTACTTTGTTTGGTAAACATTGCGAAATCATCACTTACCTCTATATTGAATTGTGTTTCTAAAAACTCTACCACTTCATAAATCGTATCTTTAGTAAGCTGATGAGCGTCTAATTCTCGCAGGTAGTGAAATACTTTTTGTTGTTTTTCCAGCAAAACTCCGGCTAATGCTTTTTTGTACAAAGCTATAGTAGCTACGTGATTTTGGATGATATTATCAATGTTTTTGATGAATACCAAATCAGCATCAATTTGATTTAAATTTTCCAATAAAGCTCCATGACCACCGGGTCTGAAAATCAAATTGCCATTTTCATCCCGAAACGGATTATTATTCATGTCAAAAGCAAGACTATCAGTAGCTTGATTTTGATAGGAATAATTGACGTTAATTCGAATTGCGTTTTGGTCTTCAATTTTAGGTTTTACTTTATCCACAATTGCATCAAAGGCTTTTTGATGTTCTTCTGAAATTGTAAAATGTACATAGGCTTTTGAATTAGAACTGCCATATATAGAAGCTTCAATGAGATGTTCTTCTATGGGCGTTGCAATATGGGTTGGATAGTGATGAAAAGGCAAAATCCCTTTTGGTTTGTTGGAAAAATTAAAGTCGCTTTCTGACAACATCGTTTTAATAAAAGCATAATCTTTCTTGTCTTTTGACCATTGACTATATTCCGGATACTTGTTTTTGGTCGCTTTTAAAATTTCCTTATAAAACGGAAATTTCTCCATTCCAATTAAAAAAAGCGTCACATTTCTTGCTTTTTTTCTATTGATATAGGCATTGATACTCTCTGTTTCCGGATTGAAATCTTGTAAAAATTCCAATAAAAATTTAAACATTCTACTGGCGGCTCCTGAAGCTGGAACAAACTTTTTGAGTTTTAAATGTTCTTTTTTGGAGTCAAATAAATTTGAAAAATAATTGGCTCCTTCTGCAGAAAGTGTTTCAATACCATCGCCAATTTTTGCAACTCTATTCAATGCTGCATGAGGAATCCCCTCTTTCAAAAAAGCAACTTGCTTGATAATCTTTGAAACGGAAACAGTATGGTAGTAGAGTTGAACAAAGTCAGTAGAAGTAAATCCAAATTCTTTTGCTTGTTTTAATTCGTCTATAATGGCAATGGCTTTATTCAATCTCGCTTCTTTTGCCCCTGAGACTTTTATATATGGCTTTTTCAAATCGATTAACGCTTTTTCAAATTGTTGCAGCGTTTGTTCCCTATTTTCAGGACTATCTCTCAAATCATCTTTTTGCCAAGGCACATCAACATCTGTAAGTAAAAAAAGGTCATAGGTATGTTCTTTTGCTGCTTGTTCTAAAACTGCTCCTGTTTTGCCATAATACAAATCGGAAAACACTTTAGTAACTAATAAAGTAGTATCCACAAATAAAACTTGATTTGCCGAATGCAACGCTTCATTTTCCAATTTAATTTGACCAACGGCAATCGGTAACAAATCGTCTTCTGTACAAATTTGCTTTGAACTGTCCCATTTTTGCTGTAAATAATCACGAGCAAATTCCGGAATCCAAGTGGTTGTATAGTGTTTTGCCAACTGTTTTGCTAACGTTGTTTTTCCGGTACTTTCCGGTCCGTATAAAGCAATTTTTATAATTTTTGTTGGTTCTTGTTTAAGTGCTTCTTCCATTCGATATAGCCAAAAATGGCAATAATTGTGAAAATTAAATATTGGATACTGGTAAAGGTATATCCTTTTGAAAAATACAATGGAACTGAAATTACATCACCTATAATCCAAAAAATCCAATGTTCTATTTTTCGTTTAGCCATGAGCCACATACCAACAAAAAATAATCCGGTGGTTAATGTGTCAACATAACTGTACCAAGTTGTAAATTTATCAAAAAAATCGTAGATAACTACCACTGCAATGATTGTTAAAACAAAGATAACGCAGCTCCAAATTTTTTCTATTCTTGAAATTGACGCAATTGGAAATTGAATTTCATCTCCTTTTTTACGTGACCAATGGTACCAACCGTATACACTCATGATGGAATAATAACAATTGATTATCAAATCCCCTAAAAGTTCCCATTGCCACAACAAATAAATAAAAATGGTGGTACTAACAATTCCCGTTGGAAAAACCAGGATATTGTCTTTTTTGGCAAACCAAACACTAGCTAAACCAAACAAAACACCCACTATTTCAAGAATGATAGCAGTGGTTGAATAGTCGTTATATTGTGAGAATAAAAACTCAATCATGATGGAAAAAATTAGGATTGTTTTCAAAAGCAGTTCCAATCACCACCAAATCTGCTCCGTTATCAAAGGCCTCTTTAATTTCCTTGTGACTTCTAATGCCGCCACCAACAAGCAAAGGAACTGAAATAGCATCCGCTACTTTCCGAATCATTTCCAAAGGAACGGCTAATTTTGCTCCGCTACCGGCTTCTAAATAAATGAGTTTGTTTCCTAAGTAGGCTCCGGCTACGGCAGTTTGACAAACATAATCACTGTTATTTCTGTCTAATGGCTTGGTTTTGCTCACTCGTTCCACAGCTGTTTCACTCCCACTTTCAATCAAAATATAACCCGTTGAAATGATTTCTAAATCCGTTTTTTCTAAAATCGGAATTGCATTCACTTGATGGTCGATTAAATAATCGGAATTTCTTCCGGAAATTAAACTCAAGAACAAAATAGCATCAGCATGCTCAGAAATTTGTGATGGATTTCCGGGAAATAAAACGATGGGTAGTGTTACTTTTTCTTTTAACCTTTGAATCAATACATCCATAATTTGATTGGAAACGCTACTCCCGCCCACAAAAACATGTGTTGCCGGTGAAAGTTGGATTTTCTCAATAAGCGTTGGCAAATTATTCAACACTATTTTATCAGGATCTAAGAGTATTGCAATTAATTTTCTGTTGTCGCTTTTGGCATGAACTATTTCTTGGTAGTAGTTTTTCATAGTTCTTTTTCCCATAGCCAAACTAACGTATAGTTTTCAATTTCTGTAAAATACACCTCAAAAGGAATTTTTAGTTCGTTAAAGTCCAATAAAGCGGTAGTGTTTTGAGCCTCCATTTCAAAAGGACTCACAAAAATATGGTCTTTGAAACTAATTCCCACTTCGTTTCTCACTTTAAAAACCGCCTCTTTCACGCCCCAAATAACAGTAAGTTTGCTTACATAATCTGATGAATTTTCATCACAGTGATAGACAAAAGGTTCTTCGGCAAATTTACGAGCTATCTTTTTTATCAAATCACGACGCAATTCCAAATCGATACCGCAATTTTTATTTGACAATATTATAGTAGAAAATTCAAAAGAATGCGATATGGAAATGTGAGTACCATCTTTTAAATTGGGTTTTCCAAATGCATCATAATACAAATCATAATCGGTATAACCGGCGTGTTGCAACAACATTCTTACGGCTAAAAACCCTTTTTTATGGCTTTCTGATTTCATAGTTTCTAATCGAGTCAACGAAATATCTTTTAACGAAACTGCTCGAAACAACTCGTCAAACGATTCAGAAATCTTCCAAACATAAACATTGGTAAAAGCGTCAACAACAATTTTTTGAAAAAAAGGCATAATAAAAATGCAATATCAATTTGTATTTCAAAACTTTAGCAAACTAAACAAATCACAAAAAATGGCAAAAGCTTTTTAAAATAGTAGCTAATTCCGTAAGTTTGCAAAAATTTTTAGCTAATATAACTAATTTATAGATGAGTACACAAACATTGCCATTTGTAGCGTTCAAAGTGAAAGACATTTCATTAGCCGCTTGGGGAAGAAAAGAAATTGAATTGGCCGAAGCAGAAATGCCGGGTCTAATGGCTCTTCGTGAAGAATACGGAGACAGCCAACCTTTAAAAGGAGCTCGTATAGCGGGATGTTTACACATGACCATTCAAACTGCTGTTTTAATTGAAACGTTAATCGCTTTAGGTGCAGAGGTTACTTGGAGTTCATGTAATATTTTTTCAACACAAGACCATGCTGCTGCTGCTATTGCTGCTGCCGGAATTCAAGTGTATGCTTGGAAAGGTTTAAATGAAGTTGATTTTGATTGGTGTATCGAGCAAACCTTATTTTTTGGTGAAGACAGACAACCACTAAATATGATTTTAGATGATGGTGGTGATTTAACCAATATGGTTTTTGATAAATATCCTGAGCTTATCCCTGGAATCAAAGGACTTTCTGAAGAAACAACTACAGGAGTTCACCGTTTATATGAAAGAATGAAAAACGGAACTTTACACATTCCTGCTATCAACGTTAACGATTCGGTTACTAAATCGAAATTTGACAACAAATACGGATGTAAAGAATCGGCTGTTGATGCGGTTCGTCGTGCAACAGACATTATGCTAGCCGGAAAAAGAGTAATCGTTTGTGGTTATGGTGACGTTGGAAAAGGAACAGCAGCTTCGTTTAGAGGTGCGGGTTCGATTGTAACTGTTACAGAAATTGATCCAATTTGTGCTCTTCAAGCGGCCATGGATGGTTTTGAGGTTAAAAAATTAGATACGGTTATCAAAACGGCGGATATTGTAATTACTACAACCGGTAATAAAGATATTGTTGTTGGAAAACATTTTGAACAAATGAAAGACAAAACTATCGTTTGTAATATTGGTCACTTTGACAACGAAATTGACATGGCTTGGTTGAACGAAAACCATGGTGCTTCTAAAATTGAAATCAAACCACAAGTTGATAAATATACCATCAAAGGTAACGATATCATTATTTTAGCTGAAGGCCGTTTGGTAAACTTAGGTTGTGCTACAGGTCACCCAAGTTTTGTAATGAGTAATTCATTTACCAACCAAACCTTGGCTCAAATTGAATTGTTTACCAATGCTGCTGCTTATAACAATGAAGTATATATGTTACCAAAACATTTAGATGAAAAAGTGGCGGCTTTGCATTTAGCTAAATTGGGCGTTGAATTGGAAACGTTGAATAACGAACAAGCAGCTTACATTGGTGTAGCTGTTGAAGGACCGTATAAACCGGAGTATTACAGATACTAGTATATTTTGTATTAAGATTTTAGTATTAAGACAAGCCCTTGCTGAAAAGTAAGGGTTTTTTTGTGAATATGCCCCAACAAAAAAAGCTGCTCATTTCTGAACAGCTTTTTAAAATTTAAATAAGTTGGTTAGTTTTTGGTAACTGTTACAACAGCTCCTTCTGACCATTTTTTCACTTGAGCTATTCTACTGTCTGAATAATCTACCTCAGTAAGTTCAACTCCTGTCCAGAAAAACCATTTTCCGATTTTCTTTCCTTCATTATATTGACCCATTGAAACTTTTTTACCCGTTACATCATAAGAAACCCACTGACCGTGAACTTTTCCGTCTTTATAAAAACCTTCTTGTTTCACTTGACCATTGTCATGATAAAATGTAGATTTTACCATTTGATCAACTACCTCATGTTTTACATTAGCATCTTGTGCTGAAATAACCCCTGAAACTACTAGCATTGCTGCAATAAATAACTTTTTCATATTCTTTCTTTTTAAGTAGGTTAACATTAACACAACAAATGTATAAATTAATTCACAATAAAAAAACAATTTGGTAACAATTTGGTAACATTAGATGAAAACTTAACATTGGAAAATTGAAAAGGCAAGAGCCAATAGCCAAAAGGCAAAAGTTTTGAGGTAGCATATGTATATAAATGATTTTTTAGCTGTAACAATCTTTACTATTACATAGACTACTTTTGGCTATTGCCTATTGGCTAATGGCTTTTCAAAAAAAAAACCAAAATTCTTCAAACAAAATAGTACTTTTGCAACTCAAAAAATTTCGAATCAAAATGTACAGAAGTCATACTTGCGGAGAATTAAACAGTTCGCACATCAATACAGAAGTTACCTTAGCCGGATGGGTGCAAAAATCGCGTGACAAAGGATTTATGAATTGGGTAGATTTACGTGACCGTTACGGAATCACTCAATTAATATTTGATGAAAGCCGTACTGAAAAATCCGTTTTTGAAGCAGCTAAAACATTGGGTCGCGAATTTGTGATTCAAGTGAAAGGAACTGTAATCGAACGCGAAGCAAAAAATAAAAACATTCCCACCGGAGATATTGAAATTTTAGTTTCTGAATTAACGATTTTAAATGCAGCTCAACTTCCACCCTTTACCATCGAAGACGAAACCGATGGTGGCGAAGACATTCGAATGAAATACCGTTACCTAGATATTCGAAGAAATCCGGTAAAAAATTCCCTGATTTTCCGTCATAAAGTAGCGATGGAAGTTCGAAATTATTTGTCTAAACAAGGTTTTTGTGAGATTGAAACGCCTTATTTGATTAAATCAACTCCCGAAGGAGCAAGAGACTTTGTCGTTCCAAGTAGAATGAACGAAGGACAATTTTATGCGTTACCACAATCGCCGCAAACCTTCAAACAATTATTGATGGTGGGAGGAATGGATAAATATTTTCAAATCGTAAAATGTTTTAGAGACGAAGATTTGCGTGCCGACCGTCAACCGGAATTCACACAAATCGATTGCGAAATGGCATTCGTTGAACAAGAAGACATTTTGAATGTTTTTGAAGGATTGACACGTCATTTATTAAAAGAAATAAAAGGTATTGAAGTAGATAAATTCCCAAGAATCACCTACGATTATGCTATGAAAACCTACGGAAACGACAAACCGGACATTCGTTTTGACATGAAATTCGGAGAGTTAAACGCCGTTGCTCAACATAAAGATTTTCCGGTATTCAATTCTGCTGAATTAGTAGTCGGAATTGCCGTTCCAGGCTGTGCCTCCTATTCCAGAAAAGAAATTGACGCCTTGATTGATTGGATAAAACGTCCTCAAATCGGTGCTACCGGTATGGTGTATGTAAAATACGAATTAGACGGAAGTCTAAAATCATCTGTAGATAAATTTTATGATGAAGCCGATTTAAAAAAATGGGCCGAAATCACCAACGCCAAACCCGGCGATTTAATTTTAATTCTTTCCGGAAAAGCGGATAAAACCAGAACACAATTATCAGCACTTCGTATGGAAGTTGCTACTCGTTTAGGTTTGCGTAAACCGGACGAATTTGCTCCGCTTTGGGTAGTTGATTTTCCATTATTGGAATGGGATGAAGATTCACAACGCTACCATGCCATGCACCATCCGTTTACTTCACCAAAACCGGAAGATATGCAACTCATCGAAACCGAACCGGGGAAAGTGCGTGCCAATGCTTACGATATGGTGTTAAACGGAAACGAAATCGGTGGCGGTTCCATCCGTATTCACGACCGTGATTTACAAAGCAGAATGTTCTCTTTATTAGGCTTCACACCTGAACAAGCCGAAAATCAATTCGGATTTTTAATGAATGCCTTCCAATTCGGAGCACCACCACACGGAGGTTTAGCTTTCGGATTAGACCGTTTAGTGGCAATTTTGGGCGGACAAGAAACCATTCGTGATTTCATTGCTTTCCCAAAAAACAACAGCGGTCGCGATGTCATGATTGATGCTCCTTCAACAATTGACGAAGCACAATTAAAGGAACTACATATCAAATTAGATTTAAAATAAACTTATGAAATACGTCATCCGCATCTTGTTTTTCATCATCGTTGGCTTCATTGCTTATGGCTTTTATATCAAAAATACCGTTGGTCAAGAAGGTGATAAATGGGTAGGCATTGGCGTTTTACTTACAGCTTTGGTACTTATGCCCATTTTTTTATGGCATCGATATAAAAACAAGAAATTAGAAGACTATAGTTTTAAATTTGATAATAAAAACGGTGAAAATGCTGAAAATCAATAATTTTCACAAAAAAGTAACATTGTTTTAACATTCGTAATTAATTAAAGACTACCTTTGGCCATTATTAATTATTTTTTTATTACACAATGCGTACAGGTACAGTAAAATTTTTCAATGAGTCAAAAGGTTATGGATTCATCACAGATGAAGAAACCGGAAAAGACATCTTCGTTCACGCAACCGGAATTAAAGCTGAAGAGCTTAAAGAAGGTGACAGAGTTCATTACGAAGAAGAAGAAGGTAGAAAAGGTAAAGTAGCAGCTCAAGTAGCTGTGATCGAATAATATATATTATTTAGATTACCGAATGAATGGTTAACGTCTCGAGCAATCGAGACGTTTTTTTTATTTTAAAGAACACGGATTAAAATAATTAGAAAAATCTAAAAATATTTTTTTGGGTTCAGTCTTTCCACTTCAAACCCTAACACAATTTGTGCTTCAGTAAAAATTCTGCTAACTTTACAACTTATTGCTTAGTAAACAGAACCCAACTTTCCATGAACTACCAATTCAGAAAAGCCACCAGCTCCGATGCTCCACAAATCTGGACCATCTTACAAAATGCCATTCTACGAAGAAAAGCCGACGGCAGCAACCAATGGCAAGACGGCTATCCCAACCCACAAATCATTCAACAAGATATTGAAAAAGAAATTGGTTATGTGCTAACCGATGGTGAAATTATTGTGGGTTATTCAGCTGTTTTAATCAACGACGAACCGGAATATGACAATCTGCAAGGCGAATGGTTAACCAATAACGATTTTGTTGTTTTTCATCGCGTGGCGATTGCTCAAAACTATATCGGTCAAAACTTGTCTAAAAAAATAATCGAACATATCGAAGCTTTTTCATTAGCCAACAATATTCATAGCCTCAAAGCCGATACCAACCACGATAATTATGCCATGATGAACATCTTTGAAAAATCAGGCTTTGTTTTCTGTGGTATTGTTCATTTTAGAGGAAGCCCGAGACGAGCATATGAGAAGGTGTTATAAGTTGTCTGTTATCGGTTGTCGCTTGCAGTTAACTGTTTATCTTTCTTCTTTCTTCTTTCTTCTATTTTCTTATCAACATTAACATCCGTTCGCTTCCAAAAAAAGTAACAATCCACTAACTTTACCACATGTATGCTTTAGTCGATTGTAACAATTTTTATGCTTCGTGCGAACGTGTTTTCCAACCACAACTGAATGGAAAACCCATTGTTATTTTGTCTAACAACGACGGTTGCATCATCTCCCGCAGCGACGAAGCCAAAGCATTGGGTATCCCAATGGGAGCACCTGAATTCAAAATACGCGACGAACTCAAGCAAAAAAACATCACCGTTTTTTCTTCCAATTATGCGTTGTATGGCGATATGAGTAGTCGAGTAATGGCCATCTTAGGACAATTCACCCCCAACATTGAAGTATATAGCATTGACGAAGCTTTTCTCAACTTTGACGGCATGAACATTCCGGATTACCAACACTACGGTTTGGAAATGAAAAAGCGAACGATGAAATGGTTGAGCATTCCCGTTTCTGTTGGCTTCGCTCCAACTAAAGCATTGGCAAAAGTAGCCAACAAAATAGCTCGAAAATTCCCAAAACAAACCTTAGGAAGTTATGTAATCGACACGGAAGAAAAACGCATCAAAGGTTTAAAATGGACCAAAATCGAAGACGTTTGGGGCATCGGTTATCGGTTAACCAAAAAAATGAAGGCACAAAATATTCATACCGCCTACGATTTTACTTTGCCACACAACGAAGCCTTTATTAAAAAAGAAATGGGTGTGGTGGGCAACCGCTTGCGATTGGAATTATTAGGTCAATCCGTCTTAGAACTCGAAGAACCAAAAGACCGTAAAAACATTGCCATCACACGAAGTTTCGACGGCAACATCACTACGTTTGACGAAATGAAAGAACGCGTTTCTACATTCGCTACCGTTTGTGCCGAGAAGCTTCGCAAACAAAAATCCTGTTGCTACGGCGTAATTTTATATTTGCGAAAAGACAAATACAAAGTCGACAAACCCAAATATAATTTTTATAAAATGGAAACCTTGCCTTTTGCGAGTAATTCCAGTATTACCATCAGTGCAATAGCTGTAAAAATGTTGAAAGAAATTTTTGAAGAAGGCGAAATTTACAAAAAAGCAGGAGTGATTGTCACGCAAATTATTCCACAAGACCAAAAGCAATTTCATCTGTTTGAAGAAGAAAATCCGAAACACCAAAAAATCATGGAAGTGATGGATGCCTTTCACAAGAAAACCGGCGAACGCAAAATACGATTGGGCAATCAGGATTTGCAACGCACTTGGAAAATGAAACAGAATTTACTTTCACCAAAATACACGACGGACATCCGCGATATTTTTAAAGTAAATTGTCACTAATCCTTTATTTTGCGAACTTTGTGACGTCTTAGCAAACTTTGCAGTTAAAAAATATGTCAAAAAATAAACTTACTTTTTTTCGTCCTGATTTAGATAATCCAATTGAACTTCCGTTTATAACAGCGGGAATCAAAGCCGGTTTTCCATCTCCTGCAGCCGATTTTGATGAAACCAAAATCAGTCTGGATGCCGTTTTAGTCAAAAATAGGGAAGCTACTTTTTATGCCAAAGCCTCCGGAACCTCCATGACGGGAGCCGGAATTGACGATGGTGACATTTTGGTTATCGACCGAAGTTTAGAGCCCCGAAACAACAAGGTGGCTATATGTTTGTTGGATGGTGAATTTACTGTAAAACGAATTAAAGTAAGCAGAGAAGAAATGTTTTTGATGCCGGAAAATAAAGCTTTTGAACCCATCAAAATCACAGATGAAAACCAATTAATCATTTGGGGAATTGTGACGTTTGTGGTGAAAAAAATATAGTAGAAAAGTAAAAATTCAGTTTTGTACCAAACAAAAAAAAACCTCCCATTTCTGAGAGGTTTTGTACCCGGAGTGGGAACCTGCCTGCCGACAGGCAGGTCGAACCCACACACCTAAGTACAAGTGTTTGAGTCATTATTTTTGAAATTATCCCTAATCCTTTTTAACTTCTCTTTTCCTATTCCAGATTTAAAATATTTTTCTCTTACTCGAGCTTCGGCTCGTGTTGCACATTCTTCAAAATAAATAAGCTGAAATGGTTTGTAGGGTTGTGTCGTTTTATTTTTTCCTGAATTATGTTCACAAAAACGTCTGTCTAAATTATCAGTCATGCCAACATAGATATAATTTCTTTCTAAACTTGATAAAGCATATACATAATACATAATTTTCAATTTAAAAATAAAAAAAACCTCCCATTTCTGAGAGGTTTTGTACCCGGAGTGGGAACCCGCCTGCCGACAGGCAGGTCGAACCCACACACCTAAGTACAAGTGTTTGGGTCATTATTTTTGAAATTATCCCTAATCCTTTTTAACTTCTCTTTTCCTATTCCAGATTTAAAATATTTTTCTCTTACTCGAGCTTCGGCTCGTGTTGCACATTCTTCAAAATAAATAAGCTGAAATGGTTTGTAGGGTTGTGTTGTTTTATTTTTTCCTGAATTATGTTCACAAAAACGTCTTTCTAAATTATCAGTCATGCCAACATAGATATAATTTCTTTCTAAACTTGATAAAGCATATACATAATACATAATTTTCAATTTAAAAATAAAAAAACCTCCCATTTCTGAGAGGTTTTGTACCCGGAGTGGGAATCGAACCCACACACCTAAGTACACGAGTTTGAGTCGTGCGCGTCTACCAATTCCGCCATCCGGGCAAGGATGCTTATTTGTGGGTGCAAATGTAAATAATTTTTTGACATACATTCAAGAAAAATGTGCAAAAATTGCTTTACAAGTTGATTTTTATTTCTAAATTTGCACCTCGTTTCGGCGACACACAACTAACTAACTACACCCGAGGCGTTTACATATGTTTTGTTTTAGTAGAATTCTGAAGCCGAATTGTATGGAGCGTAGCGGAGTAATAACAACGAATTAAAAATGTCACACAACGAACCGGAAGCAAAAATATTTGCTTGTTCACAAAGTGTCTATCTAGCGGAACAAATAGCTAAAAACTATGGCATCCCACTAGGTAAAGTTACGTTCTCACATTATAGTGATGGCGAATTTCAACCTTCTTACGAAGAGTCAATTCGTGGATTACGGGTTTTTATTGTTTGTTCCACTTTTCCAAGTGCAGATAATTTAATGGAGTTATTATTGATGATTGATGCTGCAAAAAGAGCATCAGCCCGACATATTACACCGGTTATTCCTTACTTTGGATGGGCAAGACAAGACAGAAAAGACAAACCAAGAGTACCGATTGGAGCAAAACTAGTAGCCAAATTACTAGAAACTGCCGGAGCTACCCGAATTATGACCATGGATTTACATGCCGATCAGATTCAAGGTTTCTTTGAAAAACCGGTTGACCACTTGTTTGCTTCCACCATTTTCTTGCCTTATGTAAAAGGTTTGAATTTGGAGAATTTGACAATCGCTTCACCCGATATGGGAGGCTCAAAAAGAGCTTATGCTTATTCTAAATTTTTAGAATCAGACGTAGTGATTTGTTACAAACAACGAAAAGTAGCCAATGTAATTGACACAATGGAACTAATCGGAGAGGTTAAAGGAAGAAATGTAATTTTGGTAGACGATATGATTGATACCGGAGGAACATTAGCAAAAGCAGCTGACCTAATGATTGAAAAAGGAGCTTTAAGTGTTCGTGCCATTTGTACGCATGCTATTTTATCCGGTGATGCTTACGAAAAAATTGAAAAATCGCAATTGAGCGAATTGATAGTTACCGATTCTATTCCGTTAAAGAAAGAATCAAACAAAATAAGAGTGGTGAGTTGTGCACCGCTTTTTGCAGAAGTAATGCAGATGGTACAACACAACAATTCCATTAGTGGAAAATTTTTAATGTAGGTTTTTGGATGGCGATGGGTAATCGGTGAAAGGTAATCAGTAATTTGGCATATAAAAATAACTGACAACCAACAACAGATAACCGACAACAGATAACAGACAACAGACAACGAATTTTTATTTATTAACTATATATTATTTACAATGAAATCGATTACGATTAAAGGATCAGAAAGAGAAAGCGTAGGCAAAAAGGCAACGAAGGCCTTACGTGATGCTGGAATGGTTCCTTGCGTTATTTACGGAGGAGATCAACCAGTACATTTTACTGCAGAAGAAAAAGCATTTAAAAACTTGGTTTACACTCCAAACGCACACACAGTAGTGATTGAATTGGAAAATGGTAAAAAAGCAGATGCTATTCTTCAAGACATTCAAGTACACCCGGTGTCTGACAAAATTTTACACGTTGACTTTTACCAATTAAAAGACGACAAAGAAATCACAATGGAAATTCCTGTAAAAGTTACAGGTACTTCTCCAGGTGTTCTTGCCGGTGGTGTATTGCGTTTAAACCAACGTCGTTTAAAAGTAAAAGCATTACCAAAAAACCTTCCTGACTTTGTAGAAGCGAACATCTCTGAATTAGAAATGGGTAACAAATTATATGTAACCAAATTGGTTGCCAATAATTTCAAATTAATTCACCCTGACAACACTGTTGTTGCTCAAGTGAGAATCTCTCGTGCAGCTATGAAAGCCGCTCAAGAAGCTGCAAAAGCAGAAAAAGGTGGAGCAAAAAAGAAAAAATAATTTCATTTTTAGCAATACAAAAAGCATCGGTTTACGCCGGTGCTTTTTTTATGCTAACTATTTCGCTTTTAACCTTGACAAACTAATTAAAGTTGACAATAGAAACTTTTGTACTTTTGCATCATGAGCAATTGGATTACCTCTTTTTTTAAATCTTCTAAAACCGCTACACCATCGGATATGAAAAAATTCTTAATTGTCGGACTAGGGAACATCGGTGCCGACTATGTAAATACACGCCATAATATAGGTTTTAAAATTGTTGAATTTTTAGCTAAAAAAGAACTCGTCCCTTTTGAAACCGTAAAACTGGGTGAAATTGCACAATTCAAAACAAAAGGAAGAACTGTGTTGCTTCTTAAACCAAACACTTACATGAATCTTAGTGGAAAAGCGGTTCATTATTGGATGGAGAAAGAAAATATAGCCAAGGAAAATGTTTTGATTATAACCGATGATTTGAATTTAAGTTTTGGAACAATTCGAATTAAAGCCAAAGGGAGCGACGGAGGACACAATGGCTTAAAAAGCATTCAAAGTAGTCTTGGCACAACGGAATATCCTCGGTTTCGATTTGGAATCAGTGATGCCTTCAAAAAAGGAAGACAAGTAGATTATGTTTTAGGAGAATGGGACGAACAAGAAAAAAATCTTTTGCCCGAACGCTTAACAATAGCCTCAGATGTTATACACTCTTTTGTATTAGCAGGTTTACAAAACACAATGAATGATTTTAATGGAAAATAAAATGGCATTACTTTTGACTTCTTCAAAAAAATAACATCATGAAAAAACTACTTTTGACCTCCTTGCTGGTGAGCCTGTTAAGCTGTAAAAGCACAAATACCTGTGCTATTGAGAACAAAGACATTGTTTTTGAAAAATGTCCTGAAGACGGAACATGTACCCTTGTAGTATTAAAAAATAAAAAACTAAATGTACTTTCCGACGATTTAGGTAGTTTATACTTTTCTCTTAGTGATAATGAAGCCACTCATGTTTTTCATTATCAATACAAACGAAATGTACCGGAAGATGTTCAAGACGGCCAACATATTGAGGAAGTATATTTTGAAATTAACGCTAATGAAACCAACTTAACAATTGAAAACGAAGCGTTACAACAAACAAAAATGATTTTTGGAAGACATTGTTATTGCAAAGGTCAAGCCGGTTTTTTTAAAGTAAATTCAGGTACACTTCAAGTTAAAAAAACAACAGCTGGTTTTGAAATACAGAGTACCTTTATTAGTAAGGAAGTGCCTCAAATTATAAGTTCATTTTCGGGAACTGCAAAATAAAAAAAGGGTTGAAATAAAACATTTCAACCCTTTTACTTTTATATAACGGCTATTATTCTATAATAATTCGTTTTACTTCTTTAGCATTTCCTGACTTAACTGAAACTAAATAAACACCTGTTTGAACATTTTGTAATTGAATAGTTTCATCCATCGCACCTACAGTATTATAAGTAGCGTCAAACAAAATTCTTCCTCTCATGTCATAAACGGATACATCAACAGGTTCTCCGTTCGTATTATCCATTTGCAAGGTAAACGTTCCATTGCTTGGATTCGGATACAAATTAAAATCAAACACTTTAGTGTCTTCAATTGACAAAGGTGCATTAATGCTACAAATAGTCAAACTCCAATTAACTATAGCTCCCCCATCTTGATCAAATACGTCTTGAACTTGCAATGTCCACAACCCTTGTGAATTTTGATTATTGAAAGCACTTAATGGTTGTTCCGGTAAAATCACCCCTGATAAAGCAGGATTAGGTGCTGTTTGACACACTGCTACAGCCCCTCCATCATCAAAAGTTGCCGAAACATTTTGAAAGGCCGGATTACTCACGCACTCTCTATTCATTAATTGAACTTGAGTTCCGGTTGGACTGATAAGCGTTACAATCAAATCATTCATCCAGGTATGTGTTAATTGTAAATTAACCGTAACTTTTTGAATGGTTACGTTTTGATTTGTAGGTATCGTAAGTGTAGAAGATACAGTTGCTGCTGTTACAGGAATAGCAACCGGTACATTTGTGGAAGCAATAGTACCGCAAAAAATAGTGCTAAATGAGGAGGCTGTTGTATAATTACCCGCACAGGCAACATTTTTTGGTCTAACCCTCCAATATAGTGTTGTTGAACTAGTAACACTTGAAGCCGTATAACTTGCAGAGGCAGAAGTACCGGTTTCTATAATATTGGTAAAATTAGAATCAGTTGCAATTTGTATGTCATATCCTGTTGCTCCGGCTGAACTTGTCCATGAAAATGGAACATTACTAGGATTTACTCCTGTTGCACCATTTGCAGGTGACTGTAAAACAACGGGTCCGAATCCTCCCTCAGCTAAATTAAGATAAAAATTCACCGTTCTGGTTTGAGCTCCTGAAGTGGCTGTAACCGCTAATGTATAAAAACCAATAGGAGTCAATGCGGTTGTTTCTACTTGCATGGTAACTGTTCCATTAGCCGATAAAGTGTTAGGTGTAAATGTAACCGTTGAACCTGTTGGTTGACCCGTTACACTAAAAGTAGTAGGCGTTGAATAGCCTCCAAAAGTAGTATATGGAAAAGTATAAGTTATTGTATTTCCTCTACACTCTGATTTGTTCTGCTCTCCTGCTACTCCTGAAAAACCAATTGCCATTGAACTTGGTGCCGCTGTAATGTTGAAATTTACATTTGACACATCATAAAAAACATTGCCATGTCCCATAACCATGATGCGATTTAAGGACCCAACCGTGTTTGGCACAGTGATAATTTCAGAGCCGTCATTTGGCACTTGACTTGCCAATAAAATAGGGAAATTAAATCCTGCATTTGTAGACAGATAGATATCAACAAGTGGTGTATTCACTCCGTTTGCAGTTGTTCCCGCTACGTTCCATGTTACTGTTTGGTTAGAACCGGCCGGCCATGAAACTAGAGTGTTGGGTGCTGTAACAACAAATGGACCTGCAGCTGCGGTTGTGGTTATAGTGTTATTTGCTCTTGCCGTTTGTCCGCCGTTTGGAGTTCTATTATCACGAACAGTAACTGCAAAATTTAAATTTCTTGAAACTGACGGCACCACTTCCCATGTTGAATCTGTTGCTCCTGTTAAAACCGTTGGCAAAGCAGGAAAATAACGGGCTCCGGATGTTGTTGGTGGTAACGACCTAAAATTAGGTCCTTCTGTGTTTATAGTCAGTGGTGGCTGTTGCGAAACCTGATTGTCAATCTGTTCCCAACAATAGGTCAATGCATCATTGTTAGCATCTGTAGCTACAGCTGTAAGCACAAACGGTGTACTGATAGGTATCGTGTAATTCGATAACGGTTGAATTACCGGAGCCGCATTGTTGTTACCTATATTATCTGAACAATTTCCGGTGCCGGCAACGAAATTATCCATTTGAGCCATACTTACGGCATGAAAATGAGCATCAGAATTATTTTGAACATTAGGTGCACAAATACCGGCATAACCCATAATGGTACTTGCACTACCCGGTTCTACAGCCGTTGCTGCAGTGCGTTGACAGCTATTATTTTGAGTGTGTGTTGCTCCAAATTGATGTCCCATTTCATGAGCTACATAATCAACATCAAAAGGATCTCCAACAGGTGCAAAAGAACCTGTTACACCTCTTGCCTTATTCACCGTACATGGTGAGTTTAAAGAGGCTATTCCTCCGCCACCTGTACTAAATACGTGACCAATGTCATATTCTGAAAAACCAATAGCGTTATCTATAACCTCCTGAATTTGATTAATCATACTACTCGTATTCGATAACGTATCTGGATTTTCAGGATTTATAAAGATAATCGCCGTATTGAAAGGAATAATTTGCATCGTTAATGACATATCTCTCTCGAAAATTCCATTTACTCGGTTCATGGTAACATTCATCGCCGCCAAAACAGCATTCTGACGTTGTGCAAGTGTACCACCAGCCAGACCTGCTTGATTGATATGAAACTGGGAATATTCTACTGTTGAAGCTAAAGCCAATCGATAGGTTCTGAATATCCCTGTATTACTTTCAATCGACTGTGCGTTTTTTGGTGAAAAATATGCCACTTCAGGCATTCTTTCCTCAACATCTTCAACCATACACTCAAAAAGCCTATCGGTTTGTGCGGCACTTTTAAAATAAACCACATAGTTAGCTCTATCTGTCGTGTAAGGATCAATAAACGTAGTTCCTTCACTAGACAAAATCATACCATGAAATCCAAAAACAGTAGTACTGAATCGAATCACTGCAGTACGATCAGTTGTGCTAAATCCTACATATGATTTGATGTCCTGAAATTGATTGGCTAAGTCAGGATGCAAAATAGAGGCTTCATAAACTCTAAATTCTTGTATTTCACCTTTCGCATTCGGAAAAGGCAACAATAATGTCGAGTTTGCAGAGGCATGCATACGATTTGGTGCACCCGTTAATTGTGACTTCAATGTGTTTAAATCCATTGAATAAACATCATAAGATGTTAATGTTGATGATCTTTCTACTTTTTCTAAAATAGAAAACCGATTCTCATCAGTCTGCATCCATAAATTTTCTTGTGAAAATGCTGCGGTACAAGCAAAGAGAAATACTGTGATCTGGAGTAATAGTCTTTTCATTTTGATGATATTAATTACTACAAATATATATTTTATGATATCCTCTTCAAAAGAAAATAAGCTAAAAATTCACAATAATTAAAAAATACCACATTATTCTTAAAAAAAGTGTTTTATTGAAGTTAATTTTAGGCTGTTTTAAAAAAAAAAGTATTTTTGCGAAAATTTTATTTGATGTTTAAAAATACTTTCGTATGCCTAGCTTTTTTATGCTTGGGTATAAACTCCGTAACTGCACAAAGAGAAGTTCAATCAAAACCCACATTTTTTGGCAAAGAAATTTCAGCCGATAAAATATCTCCGGAAGGATACATAAGATGTTTAACTGATGAATATGAAGAGTTTCAGAGAAATCAAAACGCAAGAGCTAATTCTAAAGAAGCATTTGAAGCCGCTCTTGAATTAAAAATTCAAGAATATAAAGCCCAACAAGCTGTAAGTTCACAATCCGGAAGCATCATCACAATTCCGGTTGTGGTTCACGTAATTCACAACGGACAGCCCGTAGGTGTGGCCCCTAACATTACAGACAGTCAAATTGAATCTCAGATTACGGTGTTAAACCAAGATTTCAGAAGAATTACCGGAACACCCGGCTTTAACAACAATCCTGCTGGTGCAGATACGCAGATTCAATTTGCTCTCGCTAAAGTTGATCCTAACGGAAATCCAACAAATGGTATTGATAGAGTGAACCTTTGTAAAACTGCATGGCAGATTGGAAATATCACCAATGGCGAAGTGAATACTATTGTAAAACCGGCAACCATTTGGGACCCTACACAATACCTCAACATGTGGGTAGTAAACTTTGTAGAAAATGATGTATTGGGTTTTGCTCAATTTCCTGACGGATCAGGTCTGCCGGGTCTTAATACAAATGGTGGTTTAGCAACTACTGACGGTGTTGTTGCCAACTATAACTTTTTTGGAAGTATTGCTTTCAACGATGGTAGTTTCTTACTAAGTGCTCCCTACAACAGAGGTCGCACCATGACTCATGAAGTAGGCCACTGGTTAGGATTACGTCATATCTGGGGAGATGGTGGCTGTGGTGTAGATGATTTTTGTGTAGACACGCCTTTATCTGATGCTCCCAATTTTGGTTGTGCAATTGGTCATGTCTCTTGTACGTCAACTGATATGGTAGAAAATTATATGGACTATTCCGATGATTTATGCATGAACATTTTTACCCAAAACCAAAAAGACAGAATGGTAGTAATTATGAACAATGCAGCAAGAAGAGCTTCGCTTAAGACCTCAACAAAAGACGTTGCAATTCCACTGTTCGCTATTGATGCAGAAGTGAAAATTGAAAACAGTTGTGAAACCGGAGGATGCGGCACCGGAACCAACAAAGTAGTATTACTCTATAACCGTGGTACTTCTAATTTAACTGCGGCAACTCTAAACTACAACTTTAATGGCGGCACTAACCAAGTAGTTAATTGGACAGGAAATTTATTGAGCAATAAATTTGCAACTATAACTTTACCAAATTCTACTGCCCAAGGGCTGCTTACTGTTACAGTAGCAACGGCAAACAACACAACAGATCAACGAGTTTCCAACAATACCGCTACTAAAAACTTTGAAGGAGAACTTATTCAAAACTACGCATCCAATTTAATCAATTTCCGTTTACAATTAGATAATTATGGTTCTGATATAACTTGGACACTTAAAAACGGATTGGGTAACACTTTATATTTCGGAGGTCCGTATCTTGATACGGATCCTAATCTAGGCCCTTTAATTCAACAGCAATGGAACCTTCCAAATAACGATTGTTATACTTTTCAAATAAATGATGTTTTTGGCGATGGTATCTGCTGTGCTTGGGGTGATGGTTATTACGATATCAAAACTCCTGAGGAAATTGTTATTGCCAGTGGTGGTGATTTTGGTGATGGAGAAAGCAAAACTTTTGCCATTAATCTATTAAGCAATGATAGTTTTGACTCGCTACAAGGCATCACATTATATCCAAACCCAACGAAAGATGTTTTAAATATCAAAATTGACGGCATGAATGGGTTCCCTGAAAGCTTAACCATTTATAATGCTTTAGGACAAGTTGTTGAAAACAAAACTATCAGCACAGAGGCCAACCTTTCAGTGAATACTTCCGGTTATACAACAGGTGTCTATTTTGTTAAAATAACAAAAGACAACGAAAGCAAAACGCTTCAGTTTATCAAAAACTAAGAAGTATGTAGTAATTATACCCAAAAGGAGGATTGAATTGCAATCCTCCTTTTTTTTTACACACAGAAATACTAAATTTGTGCATCTTAAGTCACCTCGTTTGAAACTATTCCATTCTATACAAAAATTCACATCCAAAAAGCAAACCATCGTAACCCTTGGAACTTTTGACGGAGTACATTTAGGTCACAGAAAAATCATTGACCGATTAGTTGCCACAGCCAAACAAGAATCCTGTGAGAGTGTAATCCTTACTTTTTTCCCTCATCCCAGAATGGTTTTACAAGACGGATCTTCTGTAAAACTATTGAATACTATGGATGAAAAAGCACAACTTTTGGAACAATTAGAAGTGGACAATCTAATCATACATCCTTTTGATCAAGAATTTTCAAGATTAACAGCCGAAGAATTTGTAGAAGAAGTACTGGTAAAACAGCTCAATTTAAAAAAAATAATCATTGGTTACGACCATCGGTTTGGTAGAAACAGAACCGCAAATATTGATGACTTAAAAGAATTTGGCAAACAATTTAATTTTGAAGTGGAAGAAATTTCCGCTCAAGAAATTGATGATGTTGCCGTGAGTTCTACCAAAATCAGAAATGCTTTAGAAGAAGGCAATATCCCATTGGCCAACTCCTACTTAAGCTATCCCTATTTCTTAACAGGATTGGTAACCAAAGGAAAAAGTATTGGCAGAACCATCGATTTCCCAACAGCAAATTTAGACTTAAAAGACAACCATAAACTAATTCCTAAAAAAGGGGTTTATATTGTTTCTTCAACACACAAAGAAGCACTTGTATTTGGAATGATGAATATTGGTTACAATCCAACGGTTAAAGGAGATAAAAAAACCATTGAAGTACACTTTTTTAACTTTAATGAAGACCTTTACAATCAAAAAATTCAAATCGCTATTTTGAATCGAATACGCGACGAAATTAAATTTGATACCTTAGACCAATTAAAAACCCAATTGGAATCCGATAAAAAAACAGCCATGGCGTGGCTTGAAATACAAGACTAATGAAAAACCTTTGGAATCCTATAGATAATGCTCCACTAATTGTGTTCAGAATCTTTTTCGGATTTCTGATTGCTGCAGAGTCTTTTGGTGCCATACTCACAGGATGGGTTCGAAAAGTTTTAGTACAACCCGAATTTACTTTTTCTCATATTGGCTTTGAATGGTTACAACCACTACCCGGTTTTGGCATGTATGGTTATTTTTCCGTAATGGGAACCATGGGTATTGCCGTAATGTTAGGCTACAAATACCGCTGGAGCCTGGGAATCTTTACGTTGCTGTGGACAGGCGTTTATCTCATGCAAAAAGAAGCCTACAACAACCACTATTATTTACTGATTCTGGTGTGCATTATCATGCTTTTTTTACCCGCAAACAGAGCCGTTTCAATCGATGCCAAACAAAATCCAAAAATCAAAACGAATTACATGCCAAAGTTTGTTTTGGCAGTAATGATTACGCAAATGGCCATCGTTTATGGTTTTGCTACTATCGCCAAATTTTATCCTGATTGGTTGGATGGTACATTTACTCGAAATTTATTTCAACCGCACAAAAATTTTCCCTTCTTTGGAGCTGTCTTTTCCTCAGAATGGTTTCCACTATTTATAGCCTACTCAGGTATTTTATTTGATGGCTTAATTATCCCCGCCTTACTATGGAAAAAAACCAGAACAATTGCTTTTATCGCATCACTGATTTTTCACTTGTTTAATGCGGTCACACTTCAAATTGGTATTTTCCCCTTTTTTGCTCTTAGTTTTGTTGTGTTTTTTTATCCCCCTGAAAAAATTAGAAAACTGTTTTTCAGAAACCAAAATCCCGTTCCTGATACGGCTCTCAATCTAAAACCGGCAAAACCAATTTTACTTTTCTTTATTCTCTTTTTCACCCTACAACTGGTATTGCCCATTCGGCATTGGTTCATAAAAGGAGATGTGTTGTGGACAGAAGAAGGCCATCGTTTAAGTTGGCGAATGATGCTACGACAACGAAATGGCACCATCACCTATCGCATTGTGGACAAACAAACCAAAGAACAATGGATGTATCCACACCAAAGCAAAGTGACTTTCAAACAATACAGTTTACTCAACAAACCCGATGGCATTTGGCAATATGCACAACGCATAAAAAAAGAATATGAAGCTCAAGGCAAAGACATTTCCATCTTTATTGATTCCAGAGTGAGTGTCAACAACAAACCTTACCTCATGTTTGTTGACCCTGCAGTTGATTTTGCCCAAGCAAAATGGAATTATTTTTCACATAACAACTGGATCATTCGCTATGATTCTCAGGGCAATCCAATCGAAAAATAAGGAAGTAAACACCTCTTGTGAATATCTTCTGAGTTGCTAATTAAAATGCTTTACCTAAAATATGTATTTTTGATTATCTAAAATTTGACTATGACACCATCCAGAAACAATTGGACTAAAGAAGAAATCATGGCTATCTATCAAAAGCCAATGATGGATTTACTATATGAAGCGGCAACCATTCACAGAGAACGCCACGACCCTAATGTGGTTCAGGTTTCCACCTTATTATCCATTAAAACCGGTGGCTGTCCCGAAGATTGCGGCTATTGTCCGCAAGCGGCCCGTTACCACACCAATGTAGAAGGCAACGATTTAATGTCGGTGCAACAAGTAAAAGCTCAAGCCCTTCGTGCAAAATCATCAGGTTCTTCTCGTGTTTGTATGGGAGCTGCCTGGCGAAATGTAAAAGACGGCCCTGAGTTTGACCAAGTATTGGAAATGGTGCGAACACTCAACAAGCTCGACATGGAAGTTTGTTGTACGTTAGGAATGCTTACCGAAAACCAAGCCCTGCGTTTGGCAGAAGCCGGTTTATATGCCTACAACCACAACTTAGATTCTTCTGAAGAATATTATAAAGAAGTCATTTCAACACGGGCTTTTGATGATCGTTTGAAAACCATTGAAAATGTAAGAAAAACCAATGTCACCGTTTGTAGTGGTGGTATTATTGGAATGGGTGAAAGCCTCGAAGACAGAGCCGGAATGTTAGTCGCTCTTTCCACCTTAAACCCACAACCGGAATCGGTGCCAATCAACGCTTTAGTGGCTGTTGAAGGAACACCTTTGGAAGACCAAAAACCAATTGAAATTTGGGACATGATTCGAATGGTAGCTACCACAAGAATTGTAATGCCCGAAACACAAGTGCGTCTTTCTGCAGGAAGAACAGAAATGAGTCGCGAAGGACAAGCGTTGTGCTTCTTTGCGGGAGCCAACTCCATTTTTGCCGGTGATAAATTACTCACCACGCCAAATCCTGATGTAAACGACGACATGAAAATGTTTGAATTATTAGGCCTGGTTCCACAAAAACCGTTTGTAAAAATGGAACAACCCAAAACAGTAGAAGCCGAAGATTCCCAATGGCAAGCCTTAGGGGAAAAACCCAAATGGTCTCGACCCGGTCACATAATCGAACGCAACAAAGAAGCGTCACTCAAAAAATAAACACCAAATCCTTCTTGATTTACAAGAAGGATTTTTTTTGATAATACCATACATTTCGCCTTGAAAGCATGCTAAATAGAACTCCATTTTAGTGTTACATTTCTACTATAATTTTAACTAAGCTTTCGTAGTTTTATTAAAAAAACGTTTATTAATTTTGTTTGAGTTATCTAGCTTTCTCAAAATAAAATTAGTAGTTTATAATTATGGCATTACATCTTATTGAAATTGAACGCTTAAAAAGCATAACTAAAACCGACTTTTATAACAACTATGTAAAAAAACAAAAACCGGTTGTTATTGAGCAATTAACAGCAGATTGGCCGGCCTATTCTAAATGGCACCTTAATTATATTAAAGAAGTTGCCGGTGATAAAATCGTTCCTTTATATGACGACCGACCGGTTTCGCACAAAGACGGATTCAATGAAGCTCATGCCAAAATGAAAATGTCAGACTATGTAGATTTACTACTTTCAAAACCTACCAACTACAGAATATTTCTTTATAATTTAATGAAAGAAGTGCCTGTTTTAAAGCATGATTTTAAATGGCCTAACATCGGTTTGCGATTAGTGAAACAATTACCCATGCTTTTCTTTGGCGGTGAGAATGCTAAAGTTTTTATGCATTATGATATTGATTATTCCAATATACTCCACTTCCATTTTCATGGCAAGAAAAAATGCCTACTTTTTCCTCCCGACCAAACACCTTATTTATATAAAGTCCCTCACGCCTTAATTTCCAGAGAAGATATTGATTTTGACAATCCTGATTATCAAAAATGGCCGGCTCTTAAAAATGCAGAAGGCTTGGTTTGCGAATTAAATCACGGCGAAATGCTATACATGCCCGAAGGCTACTGGCATTACATGACCTATCTTACTCCCGGATTTTCCATGAGTTTGCGTGCTTTTCCTCGAAGAGTTTCCAATCTGTTCCGAGCGGCTTATAATGTTTTTATCATGCGACACTATGACAATTTTATGCGAAGACAAAAAGGCCAAGCTTGGATTGATTATAAAAATGAAGAAGCGATCAAACGCACCCATAAAAAGTTGGGTATTACTTAAATGAAAGAAATTGGCAGCCAACTAATGAATTACTTTTTCGGTAACCACTTTGCCACTTTCCAATTCCACACGTACCAAAAGTACTTGGTTTTGTTTCTGCAATGACATAATGGAAATCGCATTGGACAAACTGGCATTTTGTTTGTAGAGTTGTTTTCCTAAAACATCATACACAACTACCTCTTTCATATTTTCTGTAGCTGATTTTACGTGAATCCCATCGTTACTAAAAATCAAAACATTTACCTCATCATCAAAGTTAGGTACTGTTAATTCCGGTTCGTTCACAAAACGAATCCGGAATCTGGCATCAGATACACCGGCTGTTGTTGCAAAAGAATAAGCCCCCAATTTTAAATTATGAACTACATTGAGCAATTGGTCTTCCAAATAAATGGTTTGCGAACCTTCAAACAAGCCATCAAAAGCATCCAATACAATTTGATAAGTGCCGCTTGTTGTTGTTTTAATTCCTAGAGGAATAATTTCGGAAGTAGTAAAAGGCAAGCTCCTCCCTTGAATCCCTAATTTTTTACCTTCAACTATTGAATAAATAGGATTAGGACTAATTGACAAACTGTTTCCATCATACAATCTGTCGAGTCCGTTGGTAGCTCCGTCAACATAGCCTAAAAGTAGTTGACAATAGGAATTAGTACCTCGTAAACTCAACCAGAAGCGGTGTTTTTCTATTGTCCCTAAAGAAGCAGTATTGGTTTGATTAATAGGTGAAGCCGTTCTGAAAAATTGTTCATTCCCATCGGTGGTTCGCATGCTGTTGGCAAACACAATAGTCCCGGGTTGTTTAATTTCTGCAAAAAAACCTTGACCCGAAGCAATACTTCCATCCGGAATTAATTCCGAAGGATTACTGCTATCATTTGGAGCTTGTGTTCCGGTAGCTCCGGTTAAATTCCAAGAGGCATAATCGGCTTGTTGATAGGGCCCAATTCCGGGATAAGGTGTTGTAGAGGTCCAAAAATATAAGGTACCCCCCA
Source organism: Flavobacterium orientale (assembly GCF_014638005.1). Taxonomy (GTDB): domain Bacteria; phylum Bacteroidota; class Bacteroidia; order Flavobacteriales; family Flavobacteriaceae; genus Flavobacterium; species Flavobacterium orientale. Next base: position 184,576 of record NZ_BMFG01000002.1, on the reverse strand, counting down.
ATTTATTGTTGCCGGGATAGCGTAAGAAGGTTTCCGCATCAATCGCTCCGGGATACGGATTTGCCAATAAAGCAGTATTGGCCGGAATGTTATCTGTCAAATTTAATGGGGTCACCGTCACAAATTGCAAACCGTTATTGGCAGTTCCTTTAAATTCAAAAGGAATACTGATTTGAGCATTTGGATTACCTGCATCAATCACTTTTACGCGAGTGATAAAACCTTCACCGTTTTTAGTTTCAGCCAATGGTACCCATGTAGCATTTACCCCGGATTGCCAATAGTATTTTTTATCAAATGCAATGGGAATTTGCGTAAAAACGTCTTCAACAATGGGTTTACCCCAATACACATAATCCCATTTTCGCATCATTCGGGTATTTTTCAACAATTCAATATAAGGCTTTTTTAAATCAACTTTTTCACATACTTGTATAAAATTTCCTTGTGGGGCAATGGACAACTTACCCGTTCCAAAAGTTTCTGCATCATTAAAAGCTTTGATAAAAGTGTTGTTGGGTATTGTAACTGTGATTGCATTTTGTATAGTGATGGAATTTACTTCCAACCCCAAAGGAGATGCGGTGTAATCGCCGGTAAAGATGACATTCGAACCTCGGTTTGGAGCTGCATCCCAACCCAAACCATCCCAAGTTCGAGTGTTGGTGTCACCAATCGTTATTTTGGTAGTATAAAAATAATCGTTAGAAGAAATAGTTTGATTAGGCCGTTTCGGGTTTAAAATTACATCTGTGGAAGTATTCAATAAAAACTTTAAATCTTCATTAATATCTCGTATATAACGATAACTGGAGGTGTCATTACAATCACCCGTAGTAGAAACAGCCGCTAAATTAGCAATAGCAAACCGATACGTTCCTATACAATCCGGAAAATTAATCTGCGTATCCAAAGCAGCTCCAATATTTTGAAACTTTTGCTTGCGGGTCATACCATTTAGAATACCATCATAAGTCCCGTTGCCTGTTGAATTTCCGGTTCCGGTATCTTCTAAAAACGACAAATTGGATGCTCTGATAAATTTTTCATTAATGTCAGAATCAAAATAGGCTCCCGCAGGTGGCAAAGGAAAATCATTTGGAGTAGGATCACTGCCGTCGTCGTCGTCATAAATAGAATACCAAACCGAACATTCACAAACTTGGTGCTCGTTTCGCGAATATATTTTTTGTTCAGCTCCCAATTTGAATACCAAACCAGGTTGAAAGGTGCCTAAATTGGCGGGTAAATCAGGATTCGAACTGCCATTGGCTCCATCTAAATTATAAAAAGTAGTAACATCATTCAAATTGATAAAAGCATAGCTCTCAAAAATATTGCTGTGTGTTTTGACTTGAATTCTCGCTTTATAATTTTGACCAAAATTAGACCAAAAAAACTCAGTGTTATCGGAACGCCTAGCTTGAAAATATACTTCTAAAACATAAATTCCTTCTTGTGAGGGCATTGCAATTGTGGTATTACCCTCCAAAGATTCATGCTTAATATCACCACTATTACATACAGTATTAGGTGCCGATAACGAAATAGATGTAAATGTACCCGTTGGAAAACCATCCAAATACATCCGATAAAAAAGACGTTGATTGGACCAAGCGGCTCCACCATATGAAATGATATTTCCGCCTAAGTTGATGGTGCTTTCCGGTTCCACTCGTGCCACCTCCACATTTTCCCAATTGGAAGTAACACCCGGGTCACAAGCTAAATTCGTATCTACATTATAATAACGGGTAGCAGTCCAATCGACTGTTCGCAAATACACTTTAGCAGAAAAAAGACCGGCCACATTACTGTCATATTGATAATTCGAATAGTTGTTATTATTCAAGTTAATGGTTCGCAATGGAGCATCAGAACCATTTGCAGCAGGACCGGTTGCCGAACCTACGGTGCCATCACCTGAAGTAAAAACATAATATTTAATGTTCGTACCGTTTGCCATGGCAGGAATGGTCGCTACATAATCCGTTCCGGAACTAAAGGTCATTTTTTGAACTACCGAATTGTTCCAGTCATCATTAACGGCATATCGTAAATACGCGGCCTGACCCGGGTTAAACAAGCCATCGGTAGTAGCTGTGATGGTTACCGCTGTAGTTGGCAAAACAACTTGAGGCACCTGCGTTACTGCTGTTACTGTTCGAATGTCTCCTTGCACTTCAAACAACACAAACCTTCCCGTTGGGTCGGTACCTCCATCTAGTGTTTTAAAAACATAATTATAGGAAGCATTCGGCACATTAACATACATTGCACCTACTACTACACATGAAGCATTTAAGTTGTAGGTTAGATTTGGACTAACCGCATCATCTGAACCCGGCGTGATGGTCAGTTGCTTCGTTGTACCGCTCCAATCTACGCCAAATCGAAAATATTGATGCCCAGTATTGTTGGCCGTTGTGGTTCGGATAAAAGTCCCGTTATCACTATTGCCCATAAAAGAAAAATCAGTATTTCCTGAAGGACAACTTCCACCTCCCCAACCACTTGAAAATCCCGTACCAACAACTGCATTTTGTGAAAACACACCAATGGCTCCCACTAAAAAAAGTAGTAACAGTGTTTTATGAGGTATGTGTTTTGTAAACTCCAAATTTTTAACCTTTTAGGAATTTTAAATTTACAAAATAGATACATACCGTCTTAACAAAAATGCACCGAAAACGTTTTCGTGTCGATAACTTTTTGTGTTTTTACCAGTATTTAGATACTATACTGAAGATTTGTCAATTTAGTAGCAATAACCACACTAATTAAAAGGCATCGTGTTTCAATAAATCCTACAAATTAGTGGATGCCTTTTTTCTAAACAATTGTAGTACAGCGAATTCATTCCAAAAAAAATCGTTTGTTCCAATCTAATAGAACAAACGATTTTAGTATAATAAACAATTTAAACCTGTAAACTCTTAAACAATTTAAACCCTTAATCTTTTAAACTCCTCTTTAAAACTTAACCTTCCTCGTTTCCACTTGCCCATTAGCCAAAGTAATCGTTACCAACAACACCTGTTCTGCCGGTTTTAAAGCAATCACATGTTGCGACGCTGAAATGTTTTTGGCTTCATACAAACGACGACCCAATAAATCATGAACCACAACAGTGGCTAAAAATTCTTCTGAAGAAGCCACAGTCATCACATCGTTGCCATACACCCAAACCGAGTTAGAAGGCACAGTAACGTCATCAATTCCTAATGTAACATTGGTGTAACGAATTTGGAATCGCATGGTAAACGTTCCGGCAGCGGATGTAAAGGCATAAGGTGCGGTTTTCAAATTATGAATCACACCCGTAGTAAAATCTTCAATATAGATGGCTTGGTCATCAGCAAACAACCCATCCAGTTCATCAATAGCGATGGTATAGGTTCCGGCTGTAGTGATGCGAAGTCCTAAGGGAACCACATCAGACGTTTCAAACGGCAAGGCTTTCCCTTGAATGGAAAGCGATTTGCCATCCACAATACTGTATAAATTCACCGGATTATTCACGATAGAAAATCCATCATATCCCCAATCAATACCGTTGGTGGCTCCACCAAGATAACCCACTAACATTTGGTTAAAATGTCCGTTGCTACTGGTTAGGTTCAACCAATAGCGGTGTCTTTCTACTGCAGCTTCCTGCGTCACTTCAGGTTGTGCCATTCGGAAAAATTGCGTGTTGTCTGAAATCAAACGTTGGGAATTTCTGAACGTAACCGTTGCATTATTGACCAAAGCCTGAACAAAAAATCCTTGTCCGGCCACTATTTGACCGTCGGGCTTTAAGGCCGGGGTTGCTGCCAAATCATTTGGAGCATTGGTCCCTACCCCTCCGGTTAGATTCCATTTGGCGTAGTCGCCGGTTTGATAATTGCCAATTCCGGGATAGGGTGTGATGGAGGTCCAGTAATAAATGGTACCGTCAATAGTTCCATTGTTTTGCGTTAAAAAATCTTCTGCATTGATAGCACTCGGGTATGGATTGCCTAATAAATTATAATTATCAAAATTGGTATCGTCAGTATTCACCATTGTTGTAGTTGCAGTAACCAAACCGTTGTTTGGTGTTCCCGTGAAATTAAAAGTGATGGTGCGATCAGGAATTGTTATAGTATTAAACGGAGCAATATTTCGAACTCGGGTAATATAACCTTGCCCTGGTATAACTGCATCTAAAACAGCCCAGGTAGAACCTACACCCGGCACCCATTTGAATTTTTTATCGAAGTCAGTCGGAATTTGCCCAATAACATTCTCTTCCACCGGTGAACCCCAATAGATATAATCTAATCGGAACATGTTGCGGCTTCTGCGTGTCATGGTTATGTTTCCTGTGTTTATGGCATCGTCATTGTGTTGTCTTAAACTTCCTGAATTGGCGATATTTAAAGTACCCAAATTGGTTACCCCATTAAAAATATCAAAATAATCATCACTTGCAATAGTAACAACATTTCCGGAGTTGATTTGACACGCACAAGCGGTTACATCGCCATGGATAGCTGTATCATAATCAGCATCAAAAACAACATTGGTGGTAAAGCTCGGTGTTATACTTGAAGTCCAATCTATTCCGTCCCAAACAATAGTTTGTGGCTCTCGGATGACTACAGCTTCTGAAGCTACATAACAAGTTACTGTATTCTCTCTAACCTGACAATAATACTGATAGCCTTCCAATCCGGTAATGTCTGAAATTGTCAAGACATTGGTAGTTGCACCGGAATAAACCCCACCATTTGATAAAGCAGCCCAGCTCGTTTGACCGGGAATTGCCACATACCACTGGTAAAGTATAGTTGTAGCATCCACTACTCCTTCACTAGCTTCTACTTCTAAAACTACTGTTTTACATGTGGGTTCAAAAGTGGGTTGTTGGTCAATTGAAGGTGGTATTCCCTCCGTGTTGGTATATTGACCAATATTGGTATAATCCACCGGTGTTAATGCGGTCCAATCACTTGGATTCCAAGTAGTACTGGGAGCAATAATTCCTTCATTTAATCTGCGATAGGTATAATCTTTTGGCTCAATAGTAAAGTTAACATTATTGGTGTTTCCCCATAAATCCTGCCATGTCCCTCCATTATAAAGACGGACATTATCATTGTTGTTGATACCCTGAGTTGTTGAGCTGATTAAATTGGGTGTATGTCCGCCAAAATTTGAGTTCGCATCTGCTCCTCCAATCGCAATAACATAGGTACTGTTTGGAGCGACAGTCCCGGTTAAATTAATAGTGCTAGTTGCTGTAGTTGCCCCATTATTATGCGTTCGGACAGTATATCCCGACAAATTAATTGAAGTAGTTCTCGGGTTGTACAGTTCAATATACGTATGACTTCCCGAACCGTGGTCGGTTACTTCGCTAATGAATAATTCGGTTCTTACATCGGCCGTATTTCCGGCACAACCTTGAATGACATTATCGATAATCGTAAATGGCACCTCAATGGAACATCCTGTGCTATTGGTTATTGAAAAACTTCCTGAAATGGCTCCAGCCGGAACTATTACTTTTAGCACTGTTGCTGAAACTTGGGTAGTGGTTAACAAAACGCCATTATATCGAACCACTGCTCCAACATAATCATTTTGAGTGGCCGTAAGAGTCACCTCAGTGCCAACCGGACCTGATGTTGGTGTGATGCTACTCACTATTGGCGTGGCACAAACTCCGGTTCCTCTAACGGCAAACGTATAAGGATCTTCACTTCCGGTGGTGTCGTTGTTCGCAATTGAAATAATCGCATTGCGAATACCGCCTATTTGTGGTTGAAAAGTTATCGTAAAATCTAAAGACGTTGCCGAACCAATTGTTGCAGCAGCAGGTTGTGTCACTACAAAATCACCCGGATGATCACCAACAACGCTTACTAATGGAGCTCCTGTTAAATTTAAAGGGGACAACCCTAAGTTTTGAATTGTAAACGTTCTTGGCCCGTTTGTGTCAAGCAAGTCTGTTGGCCCATATAAGGTGTTGTTCAACCCAAAAGGGGCATCAAAACCATTTAAAATCGTAATATTATTTGAAATCACGTTAATCTCAGCTCCCGGAGGTCGTTGAATGTTTATGGTATAATCCTCTACTTCGGCTCCCTCATCATATTCACTGGCACAAGGTGACAAAATAATATCGGAATCATTAAAAAAGTATTGTGAAGCTATTCGCATTCGCGTAGCTCCGGGAACGGCATTTGCCGGCACATAAATACTTAACGGTGAATTGGATGTTAGTGTTTCGGGGTCATAGGTATCGCCTAAATCATATTCTTCACCGGCATCACTAAAATCGCCGTCTCGGTTCCAATCTATCCAAGCTTTGGTGTAATTTTGAAAACCAATCGTGTTCACATCTACTGTTAAATCATACGTTTGATTCAACAATACATTAGTGGAAACAGCTGTATAATTAGAATAACTAGGGGCACTTGATGAACTTTGATCAATGGTATTAAATCGGACTCTTACTATTCCCGTACCATCATCATAAGACGGACTTTGATTTGAATCACAATACACCACCCCTGTTGTTTGACAAATTTCAACACCGGTACTCCATTCTGAACCTCTTCTAACAAATATCCTGTAACAATATTCCACGTCTTGGGTTAATCCGGTTACTATCGCACTGGTTCCTGAACCTTTAAACACGACTTGATTAGGACCTGAATAAACTGAATTTGCGGTATAAGCTGAACCATCGCCTGAAGGTGTAAACACAACCGGGCCTCCTTGATTGGCCACAATTAAAGTTTCATAACATACTAAAGGCAACGGATTTGTCCAAGTGATAGTAGAGGAATTGGGTGCTATGGAAGCTCCGGTAATGGTTACATTTTGTACGCCCGTAGTGTAGGTTTGATTCCATGAACCCAACGTATTGATACCATTTGCCCAACCTGTATAGGTTTCCATATTATAAGCCACCACTTTAAATGAATATTGTTGCCCTAGTGTTAAACCCGTTACATTGGTGTTTAAAGCAGCACCTTTATAAACCAATCGGCCTAATGTGCCATAGGTTGTGGCTAAAGAATAGTTAGTATTTGCGGTATAACCGGAAGCATCGCCTGCCAGTGCAGGTGATAATGCGGGAGCTGTTGCACCTGCCAATGCAAAAACTAAATAACCGGTTGCACCTCCGGTAGCTGCATTCCATGACAAACCAACTTCAGTATTTCCGATACATCCAACTAAGCTAAGACCATTATTAGGAAACACTTTCAATCGTCCTGCATCCGAATTGACCGCAGTACAAGGAGCTGTTCCGGAAACCACGCAACGGAAATAATGCCCGTTCATGGCTAATGTGGTCGGATTAATGGTTAATGAATTTGTAGTTACACCGCTATAAGGAGCGCCATTGGTTAAATTTGAAAAACCACTTCCTGTATCAATTTGCCATTGGTAAGACAAACCTGTTCCGGTTGCAGCAACCGTAAAAGTTCTGCTTCCCGGTAAATTTATATTTTCAGGAGTTGGTTGCGTAGTAATAGTCACAGGAGTATGCACCGTAACTGCCGGCGATGCCAAAGCAGGACCCCAACACGAACCGGTTAGTGCTCGAACATATCGTGTTCCGGAAGCAGTTAATACTAAGTCGGATGATGTAGGATTCGTAGTTTCGGTTCCTATAGCAGTGGTTTGCCAATAAAAGCCTGCGGGATAACTCAAAGTAGCCGGACCACAAGACGGATTGGCTGAAACTGTTATAGAACCAGGTGGTGTTGCAGGAACCGGATTGATAGTAACCGAAACCTGCCTACGGGTAGCACTAACACACGTGCCGTTATGACCTTGAATATAAATTATGTAGGTGCCACTAACAACACCCACACCAAATGTTAGTTGTGAAGCATTTACTGTGAAATTTCCTCCCGTTGTATATTGAGCCCCTCCCGTTGAGGAATCCCAAAAGGTATATGAGGTTGCTCCAGCACCTATAATTGTAAGAGCAGTACCTTGACAACCGGATGCAGTAGGGTCATTTGTAGGCTCTGTTGGCGTTGCATTCACAACCACCGCATACGGTCCAACCGAACCGGTTGACCAACACATATCAACAGTGTTATAGGCCCGAACATAATAATTACCTGTTGCTGTAGCATTTAAAGTAGCTGCAGCATTGCTTCCCATACTGGTACCTGAAGCTGCAGTTTGCCAATAGTACACCACATTGGCAGGTGCTGTTCCCGAAAAACTCAATGTCGTAGCATCACATGCCGGAGTCGTGCCGGAAATGATACCGGTTGGATTAGCTGGTGCCGGGCAAGCTGAACCTAATGTTCCTCCAATCGCTAAGCCATAAGTTCCTGGTGTGGTAGCTGAATTAAACCCCCAACCTCCAGTTGTTGTTTGACCAGAAGCATAATACCGTAAAGTTATGGTTGTTCCATCAGGTACATTTTGAAGCTGTGGTATTCCAGTCAAATCTATCTGAGGAGAAATCAAAGGAACAGTGGGACCAGTAATTAGTAACGGAGTATTAATCAATGTAAAATTAACACCATCTAAACTATATGCAAATTGACTAGAGACTCCCGGAGAAACAAAGAAACTTGCAGTTCCAGCAAATCGAGCATCAATAGTGGATAAAGACAAAGTAAAACCGGTTGCAGCCGAAAGAGTTATCTGAAAATAATCAGTATTTGCAGTTGAAATACCATTGCTTTGAAAACCAACAGTTCGAAAAGAATTAGCTCCAGCACTTGCTGCGGCCCCTGCTCCTCTTGTAATCAAATTGGATGAATCTAAATTCCCATTATAAACTTCAGCAGCAGATGTAGCTAAAGTATTTTCACCATTAAAATCCCAAGCAGCAATCTGCCCCCAACCCAAAACGCTCGAGAACAAAGCGAGCACTAGTATTCTTAATTTCATATAGAAAAAAATATTTTATAAAACCGCTATTGGTTTTGTATTTGCTAACGCAATTTGGGGGCTACAAATATAGCACTAAATCACTAGTTTACAAGAGGCTTAAGTTAGGAAATTATTATGGTTGCATTATTGTTTTTTATGGGGCTGTGTTTACTGCCCATTGCAACAGTGGGGTTAAATTATTCGTACAAAAAAATGTAGTAGGGTTCGGGTTAAGGTGGTTGGATTGTTGGACTTTGTGTTTTGATTTACGAAACTTTTTTCGTCGCATTAAAGTCGAACTATCGTCGGAGTATCGTCGGGGTATCATCGAAGTAATGTCGAGGTATTGTCGGAGGCAAGTTGACCCAGTTAGTGTGACAAGTAGTAGTTTGACTCTTCCTGAAATAACAATACAGCTTAATGACTATCTTTTTATAGTTAAATAACCATACTTACTTTTGGTCGGCATTGTGTTGTTTGCTTTTATTTCTACCTCTGCTATTTGTTACAATCTGTCACCATTGATGGCTTATGTACGGCTTATATAGGGAGTATCTATGGCTTATCTATGGACTATCTATTAAACTGACCCGTCCTTGACCCGTCTGACCCGTCCTAAAATAACTGTAAAGCTAATTAAATACATCCTATTCCAGTTACTCAACGGTTTTCTATACAAAAAACTGAAAAAACTGCACTAAATTTCTTGATTTCAATCAACTTTTTTATCCAACACTTCCGATAATTTTGTCGAAAATAATCGGGGGCTGTAACAAAGTGTTACATATTCAGTCTTAGTAAAAGTTAAAAAAACAAACCCACAACAAGTAGTAATTTAAATCAATCAAAAAAATGACAAAAAATCTAATCACAAGTCTAGTAGTAGTGTTGCTAACAACACTTAACGTTGCTGCTCAAAAAGTAACTTTTGGAGCCAAAGCCGGTTTGAACCTGGCTACCCTAACCGGCGATATTGATGGTGTAAAAACCATTCCCGGTTATCATGTTGGTGGTATTGCCGACATTCAAATAACTGAAAAATTTTCAATCCAACCGGAACTTTTGTATTCGTTGGAAGGTGGTAAATCTTCGTTCTTCTATGAAGATGAATTTACGCTTTTCGACACCAAAGAAAGATATGAATTGGGTTATTTAAATCTTCCTGTTATGGCTAAATACCATTTTGCGGATGGCCTAAGCCTTGAAGTGGGTCCACAAATAGGCTATTTACTTCATGCCAACAGCCACTATGATGTTAACATCAATTTTGGGGATGAAATCAACATCGATGAATCCGGAAAAGAAGACATCAAAGACTTTGTTGAAAAAATAAACGTAGGCGTGAATTTTGGTTTGGGTTATCAGTTAAAAAACAATTTGTTTTTCCAAGCTCGCTATCACCTTGGTTTGACCGATATCAATAAAGATTTGCAAGAAGAGGGCTTTGAAGAAGAACCTTCAGAATCTCTAGGAAAAATTAAAAACTCGAGTTTTCAATTTAGTATTGGCTACCGATTCTAATCCTAAAAATTAGGTTTGTTTTTTCCGGTCTTGTACTGTTTCAGTACGGACCGGTTTTTTTGCTTTAAACAAATGCTTATTTTTGATAGGCTAAAGAAATGATAAATTAAAATACACCCTATAAGTCATTTATGTTTTTATATACTGAAGTTATTACAAGTCATTATAAGTTAAAAAGGCGATTTTAAAACAGCAACCATGCACCAAAATCCGAAAGAAATTTTAGCACAACTGCAACTTACATTACCCGAAGTTTCCACTCCGGGTGGCAGTTATGTTTCCGTGAATATTCGCGAACACATTGCCTATGTGGCCATTCAATTTCCTATAGTAAACGAGGTTTATTTCTATCAAGGACGATTGGGGGAAGAACTAACCACCGAGGAGGGTTATAAAGCCATGGAACTATGTGCTTTAAACGTGTTGGCTCAGGTGGATAAAAAAATTGGTTTTGACCAACTGGTAGGACTCAATCACTTGGATATCTATTTTCAATCCGGTGACCATTGGGACGATGCTCCTGTGGTAGCTAACGGTGCCAGCGATTTGTTTGTAAACGTATTGGGAAGCAAAGGGGAGCACTCACGTGCTCTATTTGGGGTACACAAATTACCCCGGAACTTTTGTGTGGGGTTGACAGCCACTTTTACGATAAAAAAAGAACATTCTCTTCAGCAATAGGTAATAAAAAAGCACGATGGAAGCAATTATAGCACTTTCTGAAAAAACCATAACCTTGGAACGAAATGAATATCTAAAGGTAAAAGGCAGTATTGACACGAATGTTTATTTTGTGGAAAGCGGCAGTTTACGTGTCTTTATTTTGGATGATTTTGAAGAGCAAACCATCCGATTTGGCTATAAAGACAATTTGATTGCTTCGCTGGACTCTTTTTTGACCGGTAAACCTTCTGATTTTTTTATTCAAGCCCTAAAAAAAACGGTGGTGCGAATCATTACTAAAAAGCAATTGGACCAATTTTTAAAAGAAGGCGACAATGCTACGCTGTGGATTCAAATTATGGAAAGCTTAGTGGTGCAGCAAATGGAACGGGAAATTGATTTGTTGACCAACTCACCTAAAGAACGCTACCAACGGGTGTTAAAGAGAAGTCCGCAACTGTTTCAGGAAATTCCAAGTCGCTACATCGCCAACTACCTGCGAATGAGTGCTGAAACGCTGTCACGTTTAAAAAAAATCTTGACGCCAATCAAGATTTTTACCCTTTGTTTTTTTGAACTTTGTTGCAAATACTGAAAACATGGAATCTGAAAAAATGCTACAAGTACTTATCGAGCAAACGCGTAAAAACAGTAACCACGCGGAGCAACTTAAAAACTACGACTTGGCTACTTTAACTTGGAAAGACCATCCCGACTCGTGGAACATTTTGGAATGTTTGGAGCATTTGAATTTGTATGGTGCTTTTTATTTACCCCAAATTGAGCACAAAATTAAAACAGCCACTTCACATGGCGAACCTGAATTCACTAGTAGCTTTTTAGGCGACTACTTTGCAAAAAGCATGTTGCCGAAAGAAAAAATGGTTAAAATGAAAACTTTTAAAAGTAAAAATCCGATTCGTACCCAATTGGACAAAAAGGTGATTGACCAATTCTTACTACAGCAACTGCAGCTTCTTGACTTGTTGAACCAATCGAGGAATGTTAGCTTGAACGCGGTAAAGATTACAACCACCCTTTCCTTTCTTACCCTTAAATTGGGCGATACCTTTCGTTTTTTAATCAATCACAATGTACGGCATTTGCATCAAGTGGATGGGGTTTTGGCTAAAATGGAAATGACTAGGCGGTAGTCATTAACCTGCTCGTGTAGGGTTGGGGGTATTCATTTAGCCAAGGATATAACGGATTATTGCGGATGGTCACGGATTTATGTTATATAACCTATTACTACCCTTTTTCAAAATCAATTGGGTTCCATTTATTGGACTCCATCGTTTTTTAGTAGGGCATAAATGTCAATACTTATAAACTTTCCATCTTTTATTTCGCAGTCTTTCATTGTTCCTTCGTGGTTAAACGCCAGTTTTTGCATGGCTTTTTTGCACTTGAAATTTTCGGTTTCTACAAATCCTTCAATTCGGTGTAGGTCTAAGTGGTCAAAACCATATTGGCAAAGTAGCGGTAGGATTTCGGTCATGATGCCTTGACCCCAAAAGTCTTTCAGTAGCCAAAATCCAATTTCTGCTTTTTTATGTTCTTTGCTGCGATTGTTAAATCCGCCACCACCATAAAAAGTTTGATTGTCTAACGAACAAATGGCCCACCATATGCCGGTTTCATTTGCTTCTAAATCGGCAAAGAACTGCAGTTGCTCTTTTGTTTCTTCGAGGGTTTTAAAACTTATGCCGTAGTATTGTATCACCTCCGGATCTGATAATCCTTTGAAAATAGCCGACAAGTCGCTTTCGACAAATTGTCGGAGTACAAATTTTTCTGTTTGTAGTATGGGAAAATTGTGGCTTGCCATTTTCTTATTTTCTGCTTTTTGTGTTGTTCGATTGCATTTAGCAATTCAAATATAATAAAAGTGCGATAGCATTTCATTATTTCCATTTACACAAAATCTTTTGGACACTATTTTATTTCTCCGGCATCTCTTTTAGTTCTACCACTCTAAAATTTTCCTCTAAATCAACAATACCTCCTTTTGTTTTGTTGGTTGTTGAGCGGTTGCTTCTTTTGTTAGAAAAAGAAAGGTAAGCACTACTAAAACAAAAGGTTTCATGAGCGTCTTTATTTCAAAAAGGTGATAGTGCTTGACAAATGGTACATGGAATGAAAATTGCGGTACCTATTTAAATAAATGTATTTTTGCAACACCACACGATGGTTTGTTATGGATAAAAACTTTTCTTATTCGGATTGCGTTAAAAAACTGGAATACTACTGTTCCTACCAAGAGCGGTGCCATCAGGAAGTAACCCAAAAACTTCGGGCATTGCCGTTGACCACCCTCCAGCAAGATGAAATTGTAGTACACTTACTGCAACACAACTTTTTGAACGAAGAACGGTTTGCCCATACGTTTGCCATCAGTAAGTTCCATCAAAAAAAATGGGGTAAAATCCGCATTCTAAACGAATTGAAACAACGCCACCTAAACGAGCGGTTAATCCAAAGTGCGTTAAAAACCCTCCCGGTTGAAGAATACCATGACACCTTTGAGCAACTCGCCGAAAGAATCTGGGAAACCACTACAGAACGCAATGCCGTAAAAAAATTCAAGAAGTGTTGCGACTACCTCCTCCGCAAAGGTTGGGAATCAGATTTGGTATATGCTAAGGTAAAATCGCTTTCGGGGAAATAGATTGGGGAAGGATTATTGGATTTTTAGATTATTAGATTGTTTGATTATTCAATTTTTAATCCGTAGCTGACGGGCAGGTTACACCTATTTTTTTCAATTCTTTAGATTCTTTTGGTTCTTTAGATTCTTTATTATCAACTATTTATTTACAATCTCGTAACAAAAAAACATCGACCAACTACCTTTTTTTACATCCACTATGGTACTTTTTTCGTAATTCTCTATTAAAAATAAAAATATCCTAGGGATGTGTGAATTAAATTTACAAAATTTTGTTAAATCCGTAACATAGTGTGTATTTTGTCGATTATTTTGGTTTTATCTTAAACCATTTTGAAAATCGTTAAAAAAAACACAACAAGATGCACAAAAAAACGCATTTAATCGATTTTCTATGTTGTATATCGAAAAAAATAGGCATCTCACATTTTTGTACTGAATTTTGTCTCTCCAAATCCAACCCTATAACGTTTTCAATTATTTAATAATGAAAAACTTAACGAATCATGCGTACAAAATTACTACTTATTATTTCTCTGTTAAGTACCTTAAGCGTACTTAGTCAGAGTATTGGAGATTATCGAACTAAAGGTGCCGGCCCCGTTGCTTGGAATAATGCAAACAGTTGGCAAGTATACAATGGAACAACTTGGGAAGATGCAATAGACTACCCTGGTCAAAATGAAGGCAATTATGACGTTGAAATAGCGTCAGATCACACCATTACATTACCATCTAGTACTGGTTTTAATGTTTTTATGCCTTATCAATTTGGTACCTTAACAATAAATGGTCAATTGTATTTATCACCAAACCAAAACGTTTATGTAAATGCTTCTGCCACGGTAGTTACGGAAAATGAAGGTTCCATTTATTTTCAAGGAAATGCGGATTTACGATTTCCTGCTAATATGCCAATTTCAGTATTCCCGTATGGTTTGCTACCCCCTGATGGAAACTGTAACGCTTCTAAAAGAGTTTACATAGGAACGATATTGTTTTCAACCTGTAACGGTAATGGTCCTGGTGACCCTATATCCTTTCTAGAATTAATGGAAGCTAATGGTTCTTTAATTAGTGTAATTAATGCGACTTTTGCAGATTGTAATGCCGCTGCTTTTACTGCCGACTTACTACCAAGTTATGTAGGATTGGCCGGAACCAATACAAGCTTTTCATGGATAGTTACAGAACCGGATCTAAACGAAGTTACTTCTACCGCTAATCCGTTTAGTGTGGATCTTAACAAAGAGGGTGTGTATCAATTCCGTTTAACCTATGTTACCTATTATAACAATACTTCCTATACTCATACTCGAGTAGTGGAATATGATAATAAGCTTACTACATGGGATGGCGATTGGACTAATGGAATTCCTGACCTTAACACGAGAGTGGTAATTGCAGAAGATTATTCAGCAGGTTCATTTAGCAGTTGTTTTTTAAAAATAAACAATGGGGCTACTCTTACTATCAATCCCGACAACTATGTAGAAGTTGCAGGCAGTATTGATAACCAAGGGGCTATCATTGTAGAAAGCGAGGGGAGCTTAGTGCAAAATGATGATGCATCGTCTTTCTCAGGAAACAACATCACTGTTAAAAGAACAACGCGTCCGATGCGAAGAAGTGATTATGTATATTGGGGATCACCGGTTCAGGAAAATGTACTGACTCAAATTCCAACAGTATTTGATAAAAAATTCAGATGGCAAGCGGGAGCCAGTTATAACTGGTTTGACTTGACAACAACTACACCAACTCCCGGTAATGGATTCATCACCAGAGTGCGTAATATTGCTCCTTACAACACAACGGCTACACCTATTACGTTTACTTTCTCCGGAAAGCCTAACAATGGAGAGGTAACTGTACCTGTTTCTTTTGTCAATGCTGAAACAACTAATTACGGAAATTATAATTTAATAGCTAATCCCTATCCAAGTGGTATTGATGCAGAGGCATTTATCATTGCTAATACAGATGTTTTATCAGGAACTATCTATTTTTGGACTTCCTTATCGGCCTATACTTTAGCTACTCAATATACGGCTATGGATTATGCGAGCTGGAATCTAAGTGGAGCTAGTACGCCTCCGTCTAGTGATCCGGAGAACGAAGATTTAAATCCAAGAGGCACAATTGCTTCCGCTCAAGGAATGTTTGTTCAAGCGAAAGCTAACGGCACGGTTACGTTCAGCAACACCATGCGTGAAATTGATAACAACGACCAATTTTTCAGAACGGAAAATTCTGCTGAAAGAAGTCAAGCTATCAACATTGAAAGACAAAAGAATCGTTTGTGGTTATTGCTGTCAAACAACAATGGTGTCTTCAGAAACATGATGGTTGGTTATATTGAAGGTGCTACCAACAACTTTGAAGATACGTTTGACGGTGTAAGTTTTACATCGAATCCTATCGATTTTTACAGCGTATTGAACGATAAAAACTTAGTAATTCAAGGTAGAGCACTTCCGTTTAATAACTCTGATGTCATCACCCTTGGCTACAAAACAACGCAAGCCGGACAATACACTATTCAAATCAATGGCGTTGATGGGTTTTTCAGTAAAGGATTTCCTGTCTATATCCATGACAAAACAACGAACACCTACCACAACATAAGAAGTGCATCATACAGCTTTACCACAGCAGCAGGCACCTTTAACAACCGATTTGAATTGGTTTTTGATAATGAAGACACTACTTACGGCAAAAATGAAATGAGCCAAAATGAGGTGCTGGTTTATGGTGCGGACCAATCTATCTATGTTACTTCAAAAGAAATAAAAATAAAAGCAATTGAAGTGTATGATATTTTAGGAAAACAGTTGTTTTTAAATACAATGGTGGATGCCAATGAATTTGTTACGCCGATACATACAACTACTACTTCTTTTTTAATTGTAAAAACAACATTAGAAAACAATACAACAAGTACGAAAAAAATCATATTCCAATAACATTACCATTTCTACAACCCTAACACAAAAACTGACCGCAATTGAAAAATTGCGGTTTTTTTATGTTATTTATTAAGTGACATCCTACTTCAACAATTGTTAAAATAGTGATTTGCAATATACTATACATATTCTTACGCTACATAACACAACTTCTTACATTTTATAAACACTAGTGTTTACGAGGCCTCATCGATAAAGTGTACACTTTTATCGATTAAGTGTAATATTTTATCGATAAAGTGTATTTATATTAATTTTTTTTGTACTATTGTACTGTCTATTAACCCTAAATCTAAAATGAACCATGCGTACAAAATTTGTATTCCTGTTTCTGCTGGTCGCAACCGGCAGTCTTTTTTCGCAAGTCTCAGGCGATTATCGAACAAGTGGCAACACTAATCTTAACACAAATGCCGGCTGGCAAGTGTATAATGGAACTACGTGGGCGGCAGCAACTGTTTCACCTTATGCTGCTTCTTTTACCAACACCAATACCATTACCATTTTAAACCACACCGTTTCCACTGCTGCAAATGGCTCGATTTCTCCCGCTAATTTGATAATTAACGGCACCTTAAACATTAGTCATTCCGGAACAAGCCCCTACCTCAACACCGGAAACACAACCATTAATGGAAATAGCGGTACTTTAAACATCAGCAACAATCGAAGAATTAACGTTCAAGGTAATGTAATCGTCAATAGTGGCGGTACATTTAGCGTAGGAAATGGTAATAGTGATTCTGCAATTATTGTTGTATATGGTAATTATACCAATGACGGTACAACCAAATTTGGTATGGCAGAAGTAGCCATTGTTGGCAATTTAAATTCCAATACCGCTTCGCAAATACAAAACAATGGTAACCTAATCGTAGGTGGTGACATTATCGGTATCTTTATCAATCAAGGATCAGGAGGTCAATTTTACTTTTTAGATCCAAATGCAACCATTAATATCACCATTCAAGGGGGTAACAGTAATGTAACGCCTATCAATGGTTTCCCTGCCAATTACACCAATCTGGTAGAAGAAGTGTTTGGCACTTGCCTTTCCTTATTAACTACCACTTGGGATGGAAGTGCTTGGTCTAAAGGACTGCCCAACAATGCTAAAACAATCGAAATTGCAGGACCTTATACTGGTGCTAGTTTTGATGCGTGTAAACTGATTGTTACTGCCTCAGGCTCGCTAACTATTGCTGACGGAAACTTTGTAAACGTAAGACATGATATTGTAAACAACGGAACAATAACCATTCAGAATGGTGGTAGCTTAGTGCAAATAGAAGAAGATGCCACTTATACCGGCAACAACCTGCAAATGACAAGAGTTACCCGCACGATGAAAGGCTTGGATTATGTGTATTGGGGCAGCCCGGTACAAGAAAACGTAACCAGTCAAATACCGGCAGATTTTGATCGTAAATACGTTTGGAATTTGAATGGAACTATGGACGGCAGCTGGGTAAATCTTGCCACTACAACACCCGGGCGAGGTTTTATAACACGAGTAAAGAACATTGCTCCTTATAATGCAGCCGGCGGAACGTTATCGTTTACCTTCAACGGTAAGCCCAACAATGGTACCATTGCTGTGGCCGCTAACATCTTTGATGGTTCTTCAGATGTTTCCGGAAACACCATATTACTGGCAAACCCCTATCCTAGTGCTATTGATGCCACACGATTTCTTAGAAACTCCATAAATCAATCATTACAAATCAGTACGTTATACCTTTGGACATCCAACACACTTTATACAGGAGGGTCCTATTCACAATCCGATTATGCTTCTTGGAACCTAACCGGTAGTACTACAACTTCCACAACACCATTAGAAAACCTTAGACCAAATGGAAAAATTGCCGCAGGTCAGGGATTCTTTGCTAAACTATTTGTTGATGGCAATGTGCGTTTTGATAACAGTATGCGAATTTTGCAACAAAGCACAAGCAACACCACGTTTTATAGAACCGCTGTTGGAAACACCACACAATCCGATACCATATATGATTACCAATACCCCCCTTTAACTCAGGAATATGACAGGTACTGGATTAATATCAAAGGAGCCAACTCAAACATGTTTAGACAGCTTTTAGTGGGCTATATAGAAGGAGCATCCAATGATTTAGACCTAACGTATGATGCCATGACTTTTACAAGTAGCACAATCGATATCTATACTATCGTTGACGGTAAAAATGCAACCATACAAGGCAGGGCATTACCCTTTACCAATCAAGATGTTGTGACTTTAGGCTATAAAGTGCCCACGGCAGGAACTTACACCTTTGAACTCGACAGTGCAGAAGGACTTTTTGATACCAACCAAGCTATCTATATCAAAGATACCACTACTGAAACCTATCACAATTTAAAAGAGGGTCCATTTACATTTACATCGATAGCGGGTACTTTTAATGAGCGTTTCCAAGTTCATTATATCAACCCCCTTTTAAGTGTAAATAATCCTGTATTTAATGAAGAAAGTGTCGTGATTTATGGTTCTAATAAAACCATTACAGCGGCATCAACAGCTGCTACTATTACCGGAATAGAAATTTATGATGTTTTAGGTAAACGAATTTACTTCAACACAACACTTGACACGTCGGAATTTGTAACCCACGCTTTCGATTTAAATGCTGCCTTTTTAATTGTAAAACTAACATTGGAAAACAATAAAACAGTAACCCGTAAAATTATTCTTCAATAGTTTACTGCTTGTTAATTAAGAAATACCGCTCTAGTAGCGGTATTTTTTTTTATGTTAAAGAGAGTAAGACACTCACGGCATTTCCACCAAAACCAACGGCATTAACTAGTACTTTCTGAATCGGTCTGTGCTGTTCTTGGTGCTTTAAAAAAGGGACTTGTATAAAGTGATTGTGTTGCATCATCAAAACGGCCATTTCGATACTTAATAATCCGGAAGCACCAAACGTGTGTCCTATTTTCCATTTGTTGTTGGTCAGCAAAGGTTTTTTTAATCCAAAAACAGCTTTGATAGCGTTGCTTTCACTAACATCCCCTTTCACCGTTCCCGGAGAATGGGTAACAATCACATCTATTTCTTCCGGACGAACTGTCCCCAATGCCATTTTCATAGAACGCTGAAAACACAACGCATCGGTTGAAATGGAAACACCGTGTTGCAAAACTTCAGTAGCATACCCAACTCCTTCAATATAAGCCAAAGCTTTTGCCTTTTCACCTACTTCCAAACAAGCTACAGCAGCACCTTCGCCCAAAACCATCGTGTTTTTTGTTTTGTCAAAATCAAACGTTCTACACGGATAATCAGCAAGCTCGGAAGCATAAATCTTCATGGCTCGCATTTGTGCAATGGTAAAGGGAGTCAAAGGAGCCTCACTTCCTCCCACTAAAAATTGGTGAGCCATTCCGCTTTTTAACCAAGCCACACCATTTAGTAACGCATGCAAAGCGGTGGAACAGGTAATGGAATGCGATATTTCAGGTCCTGTAGACTGCAAATCATGAGCCACCCAACTGGAAATATTTCCCAGAGTGGTCGTGGGCGATGCCAAAGTGGAAACCTTTCCGGTTTTTAAAAAATCTTCATGGTGGTTTTCAAATAACCGGGTGGCCCCTCTTGACGAACCGATATTGATGCCAAAATCAGAAGTAGCTGACCAATCCGTTTGAGCTACAGCAGCTCGAGCCGCTACAATAGCATACAAAACAGAAGCATCTAAAAACTTGTATTTCGAATCAGAATTTCGTAGTTGTTCCACTTCTGTAGTCAAAGCCTCAGGCAAAGCCGCAACTAAAGCCGAAGTATTTCCAATTCCTTTTTCAGAAATCAGCGATTCTTTTGCAAGGTAACTTTTCCAAAGGGCAGATTTTGTTTGACCTAATGGCGAAAAAGAAGCAAGTGATGTTATGGCAATTTTGGTGTGCAATAGTGTAGTTTTGGAATACAAATTTACACTATCTCCAAAGCTTTTGAAAGTGTTGTATAAATTATTTCCAATTGTTCATTGGAAGTTATAAATGGCGGTAAAATATAAACCACGTTACCAACCGGTCGGAGTATAATTCCTTGTTCAATAAAAAAATCATAGAGTTGGTTTCGCAATGATCCGTAATAGCTTTGGTCACCGGCGGATGCAATTTCCATAGCAAAGATAATCCCCAAAACGCGTGTGGTTTTTACTTTAGGATGTGCTTTAATTTGTTTTTGAAATGCTAAATGCTGTGCAGCAATTCGTTGTATGTTGCTTTGCATTTCCTCAGATTCCAATAAGGAAATAGCCGCCAAAGCCGCTGCACATCCGGTTGGATTTCCCGTGAATGTATGTCCGTGAAACAAAGCTTTATTGACATTTTCAGATAAAAACCTATCGAAAATTTGTTGTGAAAAACTCGTCACAGCCATAGGAATAGTTCCGCCGGTTAAGGCTTTTGACAAACAAATCATATCCGGTTGTTCGGTTAAATAATCACAAGCAAAGGTTTTTCCGGTTTTGCCAAATCCCGTCATGATTTCATCGGCAATGGTAAAAACCTTATTTTTTTTACATAGCCCTATCAATTTGTCCAATTCTGAGGCTTCATACATCACCATTCCCGCAGCTCCTTGAACAAGGGGTTCAAAGATAAAAGCTGCAAATTCATTGGTTTGAAGTAAGTCATTCAACACCGTCAAACTATCATTTTCTGCAGTCGGAATCGGAATTCGAACCACTTCCAGCATCGAGCCCTGAAAAGCTTCCGTGAAAAAACTAATGCCACTCGCGGCCATTGCTCCAAAGGTATCGCCGTGAAAACCATTTTCAAAAGCGATGATTTTGGTGCGTTTTTCTCCTTTATTATAGAAATACTGCAACGCGGCTTTAATAGCAATTTCTACTGCGGTGGAACCATTATCCGAATAAAACAACTTCTTTTGATTGGACGGTAACATAGCCAGTAACTTTTCCGCCAATTCAACTGCCGGTTTGTTAGTAAAACCACCAAACAAAACATGTTCTAAAGTAGTCAGCTGTTTGTAGATTGCCTGGGCCAGAACAGGGTTGGAATGCCCAAAAGGATTGACCCACCAACTGGAAATTGCATCGAGGTATTGTTTGCCGTTTTCATCCCATAGATAAACACCATCTCCTTTCACAATTGCCGGTAAAAGTCCGGTGGTTTGATGTTGGGTATAAGGGTGCCAATTATAAAGTTGATCTTTTTGGGAGAGCGTCATAGTAGATTGTTGGATTGTTAGATTAGGCTGATAAGGTTCTCTTTGAATTTTTCGGCATAATACGAAATTACATTTTGATCAAAATAGGGTTCGTTGTCAATTCTTCCTAAAAATTTGATGCCGGTTTTGGATAAAATAATGGATTCCGTTCCTTGGTTTTCATCTCCGGAAAACAGGATGCCTCCAATATTTATTTTTCTGTTTTGCAACGCTTCAATGGTCAACAAAGTGTGATTGATACTTCCCAAATAATGTCGGGAAACTACAATTACTTTGTAATCGGTTTGAATCAAATCCATTACCGTCTCCGTTTGATTGATAGGCACAAAAATACCACCGGCTCCTTCAATGACCAAATGGTTTTTGGTTTGGGGTGCTTGTATGTTTTTTATGGTAATGGAAATTCCGTCAATTGCGGCTGCGTAATGCGGACTGGCGGGAGTTTGCAATGCATAGTTATTGTTGTGTATGACTGATTTGGAATTGGACAAGAGCGATTTGACTTTGTCTTTATCTGAAAAATCCAATTCACCGGCTTGGATAGGTTTCCAATAATCGGCTTGTAAAGCTTCGGAAATGATAGCGGAGGCGATGGTTTTGCCTACGTCGGTACCAATTCCGGTAATAAATAATTTCATATTTTTAGCCACGGATAAAACGGATTTCAACGGATTATCACTGATTTTTTCTGTTATTTGTATAAATTATTCTCTTAAACTCTTTTTCTTCACCAAAGTTTAATAACATACCCACTTCAATTGGTGTGGCTTTCAAATAATTCATTATTTGTGCTATATGTACATTCATTAAAAGTTCAGTTGCTTTTAATTCCACGATTACTTTGTCTTCAACTAATAAATCGGAATAATACTCTCCAACAAGATTGTTTTTATAATACACTTTAATTTGTTTTTGAGCTTCAACTTTATAACCTAGCGATGTCAATTCTATAAACATTGCATTTTGATATACTTTTTCAAGAAAACCATATCCCAATTCATTATAAACGTTGTAATAAGACTTTATAATTGCATCGGTAATAGATTTGTGTAATAAATTTGTCATGTCATCCGTGTAAATCTGTTAAAATCCGTTTTATCCGTGGCTTAAAACACAAAAATACTCAACAATTTTAAAACTTTAGAAATTTCTTCTTGCGAATTATAAGAATGCAAACAAAATCTTAAGCGTTCTTGACCTAGCGGAACTGTTGGCGAGAGTATAGCTTTAACATTAAACCCTTTTTCTTGTAATTGACTTGCGACTAATCTTACTTTTTCATTTCCGGTTAATATGACGGATTGAATCGCCGAAGTGGATGGAATAGTAACAATAGTAGATTGGAGTTTTTCATTAAAATAAGCTATGTTTTCAAAAAGCAATGCTCTTTCTTTTTGACTTTTAGCAAGCTGTTGATAGGCAACCCAAATCGTAGCCACCGCATGAGGTGACAAACCCGTGGTATAAATAAAGCTACGGGCAAAATTGATGAGGTACTTTTTTAATTCCTGACTACCTAAAACAGCAGCTCCATGACATCCTAAGGCTTTACCAAAAGTCACGATTCGAGCAAATACTTTGTCTTGAAGTTGTAAGTTTTGAACCAAACCTTCCCCATTTTCCCCAAAAACACCTAAGGCATGAGCTTCGTCAATCACTAAATAAGCGTTGTACTTTTCAGTTAATGCAACTAGTTTTTCCAAATCCGGCGAATCGCCATCCATGGAAAAAATGGATTCGGTGACAATATACACCGTTGTCTGTTGTCCGTTGTCTGTTGTCCGTTGTCTGTTGTCCGTTGTCTGTTTTTTGTTTTCGGTTGATGTGCTGAACTTAGTGAGTAAGTTTTCTAAATCGGTTAAATCGTTATGATTGAATTTATAGGATTTGGCTAAACTCATTTGAATTCCATCGCGAATGGATGCATGACACAATTCGTCGTATAAAATAATATCGTTACGTTGTGGTACGGAGCTAAAAAACCCTAGGTTGGCATCATAACCGGAATTAAAAATGAGTGCCGCTTCGATTTGGTGAAATTGAGCGATGTATGCTTCGGTTTCTGAATATAAAGCATGATTCCCGGAAAGCAATCTTGATCCGGTGGCTCCGTTGCTTTTTAAATTTCTCTCAAGTAATAACGCATGTGTTTGATGAAAAATTTCCTCATTCTTCGCAAATCCTAAATAATCATTGGAAGAAAAATCAATACAACCATTTTTGGAGGCAAGTTTCCGAAGCGAGTCATTTTGCTCCCGAAGGGTAAGTTTTTGTGCTAATGAATTTGGAAATGGCTTCATGATACAAATATACTAAGTTAAAGCAAATCTAGACCTAACCAATCTGCCGGCAATAAGTTTGAAGATAAAAGCGGGAAATAGCTTTTGGAAAAATTACTGACTATTAGATTTATCAACCCATTTAAAATTTCCTTTTTGTGTAGCATCAAGAAGATCGATGTCAAGTATGTTAGAAAATTTCAATCCGCAATCGAAAGCAATTTCAAAATGTTTAAACAAAGCTAGTTTTATATGTTTATTTTTTTTGTACCATAAATTGATCTCAAATTGTTTACTTGAAGGATTAAGAAATACGGAAATATATTTTAAATCAGTAATCTTATAAGAATAATGGTTTATAGCTCCTACCGAATATTGAATTTTAATTACTTTTTTTTCTGATTCAAACAATATAGTTCTAGTGCTTGAGAACATGGTGCCACTATTAAATAACAGCAATCCTAAAAGCAATAATTCGTTTCCTACTGCAATCCATCTTATGGTCCAATAATGAAAAACCAAATAAAAAACATAAACAGAAGATGTATAAAGAAGTGCCCCGACAATTACAGACCAAATGGGTTTCTTTTCGATGCTTATAGTTCTATAGCTTTCCATTAATCAAATATAAAAAAAAGTCACACATTGCTGTATGACTTTAAAGTATTTTATAAAAATGTAATTTAATCTACTAAAACAATAGCTTTATTGTTATTCATTTCAAGCGTTCCCGAATTGATTGCCAAGCTATAAGTAGCACCTTGTTGACTGAATTTAGCAGCAACATCTTTAGAAAAGCTTACATTATTTCCTTCAAACCTCACGGTTCCTTTTCCTAAAGAAGAAACTATAGCAGCGTGATTGTTCAACATTTGAAATTCTCCATTAGTTCCCGGAACGGTTACTGAGATTACTTCGCCTTTGAATAAAACTGCCTCGGGTGATATTATTTCTAAAATCATTTTTTCAGTGATTAGTGATTAGTAATTAGTAATTAGCCCTATGTGAATACTGCCAACTACCAACTCCTGACTGGTTTACGCTTCTGCTAACATTTTTTGACCGGCTTCAATAGCATCTTCAATAGTTCCTTTCAAGTTGAAAGCCGCTTCAGGAAGGTGATCTAATTCTCCGTCAATAATCATATTAAATCCTTTGATGGTATCTTTGATATCTACTAAAACACCCGGGATACCTGTAAATTGTTCCGCAACGTGGAAAGGTTGTGACAAGAAACGTTGTACACGACGAGCTCTTGATACCGATAATTTATCTTCTTCAGACAATTCCTCCATACCTAAGATGGCGATAATGTCTTGTAATTGTTTGTATTTTTGAAGAATTTCTTTTACGCGTTGTGCACAATCATAATGCTCATCACCTAAGATATCAGCAGTTAAAATTCTTGAAGTAGAATCCAATGGATCCACTGCAGGATAAATACCTAACTCCGCAATTTTACGCGACAATACGGTTGTTGCATCTAAGTGAGCAAACGTTGTTGCAGGAGCCGGTTCAGTTAAGTCATCCGCAGGTACGTAAACCGCTTGTACAGAAGTAATCGAACCTTTTTTAGTTGACGTAATACGCTCTTGCATCGCTCCCATTTCTGTAGCTAATGTTGGTTGGTAACCTACGGCAGATGGCATACGACCTAAAAGAGCCGATACCTCAGAACCTGCTTGTGTAAAACGGAAAATGTTATCTACGAAGAAAAGTACGTCTTTCCCTTGGTCTGAACCTGCACCATCACGGAAATATTCAGCGATAGAAAGTCCTGATAAAGCCACACGAGCACGAGCTCCCGGCGGTTCATTCATCTGACCGAATACGAAAGTAGCTTTAGACTCTCTCATCCCCAATTTATCCACTTTATTCAAATCCCATCCTCCATTTTCCATAGAGTGCATGAAATCATCACCATATTTTATAATTCCTGACTCTAACATCTCACGAAGTAAGTCATTCCCTTCACGTGTTCTTTCACCTACTCCTGCGAATACAGAAAGACCACCGTGACCTTTTGCAATATTGTTAATCAACTCTTGAATCAATACTGTTTTACCTACACCGGCACCACCAAACAAACCAATCTTACCCCCTTTTGCATAAGGCTCGATAAGGTCGATTACTTTAATACCTGTAAATAAAACTTCGGTAGAAGTTGATAATTGATCAAACTTTGGAGCCGGTCTGTGGATAGAAATTCCATCAGCACCTGCTTTTGGCAAATCACCTAAACCATCAATGGCATCACCAATTACATTAAAAAGTCTTCCGTAAACATCCGGACCAATTGGCATTTGAATTGGAGCACCTGTAGCTACCACTTCTGTTCCTCTGCTTAAACCGTCTGTAGAGTCCATAGAGATGGTTCTAACAGTGTCTTCACCAATGTGAGATTGTACTTCAAGAACTAACTTGGTACCATCTTGTTTAGTGATTTCAACAGAATCATAAATTTTTGGCAATTCGGCATCTTTAGCGTTAAACACTACATCTACTACCGGACCGATGATTTGGGAAACTTTTCCTATTACTTTTGACATTGCTTATGTATTTATTTAATAGCTATTTATGTTTATGGTAAACACCTCTTTTTTCAGAGTGCAAAGATAATTTTTAAAAATATAAAATCAATAGTAAATGCGTGTTTTTTTTAGGTTTTTTTGAATTATTCTAATCATAGACTCCTAACGCTTAAACAAAGTACATAAAAACAAAAAACCACCTTGATTAGAGGTGGTTTAAAATGGATTTTTTAAATTAATTTAAAATAGGAGGGTAATGAATTTGAAAATCTTTCATTTTATTCATTCGAAGCGTAGATCCATAGGTAGCATTAATTGCTTCCGTAAATTTGTTTGCAATATAGGCATTTCCACGAGCCGTAATGTGGATTCCGTCCAAGGAGAAAGCTCCTCCCGAAACAAATGCATTCGTCATGTGAAAGTTATCAAAACGAATTCCTGTAGTAGATAATTGAGTTAATATTGCAAAGGCATCAACAAAAGCCAAATTAGCTCCCTCTGCTGCATTTTTAATTATTGTATTGAAAGTAGCAGTGGCGGCAGCCAAATCTGCCTGTTCACTTGGCAACAACACCCATTTGTCTTCTAATGGAAAAGTTACACCATTAATTGAAAGCTGTCCTGCTGTAGCAGCCGGCACACCCATACCTACTAAGGTTGTAAATCTAGCCGTATTGAGTTGACCAATGATATTTGAAGAAGGTAATACAAATAAATCTTGATTTGTGGCTTGTCTACATTGTCCAAATTGACTGCCAAACAGAGCGGCAGTAACCGGATCTAAACCACCTCCTTGAAGAACGGCTGTAAGTTGAGCGGAAATATTTAATAACGATTCGTCATGGATCACCACGGGGCTATTGGAATTTGTGTTAAATTGAATAGAACGCTCAGGAACTCCTAAAAATGCAAAAGCCTGATTTAATTGAGCAAAAGTTGCATTCAATGTCGGTATCATTGGTCCGAATGATGGATTAGAAGGACTTAAAGGATTAAAAGGCACCACTTTAAAATGAGGAATAGTTTTTACATCGGGTATATTAGCTACAACACCTTTAGCACCAGCTGAAGTTAAAGTGGTAATTAATGTATTTATAGCAAAAGTAAAAGTAGCTTCATCAGTAATTGGATTTGTTCCATCGCCACCTGATAGAGCATAACCTAACACATCATTATTCCCAATCCACAGCGAAAAAAAGGTCGGATTTTGAGCCATAGCATCAGCTAAAACTGAGGTTCCCGGAGCGGATGCCATTCTTACAAAATAAGGATTTGCAGCTGCCGGCAGATTTGCGGGATTTCCATAACCCGGAGCTAATAAGTGAAAACTCTTGGCTCCCGGAACACCTAAATTATTAAAAGGCCCACTAACAACATTAAACGTTTCAGTTGAAGGGGTACCCCCAGGTAAAGGAATTGGAGCGGCACCGTTAAATATTAATCTGGGACCGAAAGATGCATTAGGCATGCCTCCAAAAAGCAAACCTCCTACGTTATCATTCATAAATGGAATCCTAAATTCTCCGCCACCGGCCAACTCAAATTGATCGGCGAGTAATTTAGCATAACTGTTTTCTTGACTTTTAATGAATAAAGCTCCATCGCTAAATCCCGCCGTTAATGAATTTCCCAAAGCAACATATTTTGAAAAATCGGCACTTCCTGCGGTTACAGGTGGTTCTTCAGGTAAAATACCCGAAATATCTTCTTCATCTGAATTACAAGCTACAAACCCTAAGGAAACTAATAGTAGCAATTTGAAATTTTTTATCATGGTTTCTTACTTTTTTAAAATTAAATACTTCTTATGGATTAATTGTCCATCCAATTAAATACTGTTGCCCAATTCTACCTGCACCAACAACTTGAAGATAATCATTACCTCCAATATTGGCTCCACTAAGTTTGAAAACTGATTTAATGGTAGGTACAGCATAGGTAATTTGTGCATCAAACACAGTTACTGCAGGTATCAAGCCATCTGCAAATGAAGATTGCCACAAATATTCGTCACTCCATCTTGCATTCACTCCAAAACCAAAGTTTTTAAATAGCTCCGTATTGCTTAAAGATGCTTTTACTCTGTGTTTAGGTGTATTGAAACCGGCAATAAATGAAGGATCTTTTGATTGATCAAACTCAAACTGAGCATGGTTATAATTCACCCCTACTTCATAATTACCAAATACTTTTTTAGATAGTCCTACACCAAATCCAAGTGAATTCACAGTTTCTGTTGTATTGGTGTATACTTGATATACTCTACGGTCACCATTAGCTAAGGCCTGTAATGATTGTTGTACTTCCGGATCAGTAAAATCGGTACCAACGGTTCCATAGTAAGGCTTAATAACACGAGATGTACTCATGAAATCATCATAAATGTTATAATAAGCATTCAAATCAACAGAAAGTCCATTTTCTAAAACCGATTTATAACCCACTTCGAAAGCTTTTACAAATTCCGGTTTAACTAAAGCGATATTGGCCACTTCCAAAACCCCTGGATTTTGAGTAGCAGCAAAAAGTGCTGCAGAGGAAGCTGTATATAAATTGTTGTTATAAGCATCTGCTCCGGTAAAAGTCACTGTTGGACCAACACCCGGAAATGTTTGACCTTGAGCACTAACGTTTAAAGTTTCAACATAGCGAGATAAATTGTCAGGAGTTGAACCAATTAAAGCAAATGGTCCTAAATCTAAACCAATATATTGATCTTGAGTTGTCGGATTTCTAAAACCGGTTTGAAAGGAAGCTCTAAAATTATGATTTTTAAGTTCCCCTGCTGAATAAACCAAAGAAACTCTTGGTGAAAACTGTCCATCAAAATTTTGAGATTTGTCATAACGAATAGATCCTGTAAATTTTAGGCGTTCCTCTGCTAAGAACTTCTTTTGAAGTTGTGTATAGGCTCCATATTCTTTGTATCTGATTGGCCCGTCGTAATCCGTAAAAATAGTTCCATCGGAATTTAATTCATACATTCTATAAGAACCTCCTACTTGAATTTCGGCAATATTTATAATTTCTTTAAAATTGTAATTTAAATCGGAATGATAAATTCTGGATTCATCTTTAAATTTTGCTCCTGTTCTTAAATCCGGATCTGCGGTTACAGCCTCCAACGCATTTTGGAATTCAGGAGTACCGGGCATAAATCTTGATGGAGAAGTAGATGGTGTTAAAATTCCTGTTAAAGCAGCTGGCACTTGGTTGTAGTCAGCAAAATTTCTAGCAATGCCGGATGCTGTAGTGGCATCTGCTCCTAAAAATATACTTGAATTTAAATAAGCAGTTGCATAATTTGTAAACCACTCTTGATCTGATTTCCAAGATCTGTTCACATTCCATGCGGCAAAACGCATGTCATAAGAATCACCAGCGTTTTCTGTGGTAATATAACCACGAACAAAGAAATTTCTATTTTTGATTTCTAATTTACTTTGTTGCATTCTAAAGTTTTCTAAACGATAGCGATTTGCTCCTTGGTAAACTGTATTTCCCAAACCAATTTTGTGGGTTGCAATAATCTCAAAATCATCATCCCAAGGTTTGATATGAATCGAAGCATCAAATTTTACATTTTCCAATTTATTATCGTTTAAATCTTGCTCTGCATAACCTGTTCTGGAAACTTGTCCCACGTTTGGTATAAACGTAGTAACCTCATCTCCATATATATTCAATCCATCATAATTTTGGTTGTTTGCATGACCAATAGTTCCGCCTGAAACACTTCTTTCATCAGCAGGAATCCATTCTGTTGCTCTTAGGTAAGTAAAATTAACTTTTGCAGCAAAATGTTTTGTGAAAGCATGAGCTGCTCTAATTCCAAAATCCCAATAATCATTATCGCCGGCAATTTTTTGAGACGTTTGTCCATATTTTGAATAAAAGCTTATTCCTTGATGTGTGAAAGGGCTTTTACTATTCATAAATAAAATACCATTGAAGGCATTAGCCCCATAAAGAGCCGATGAGGCTCCGGGTAATAATTCAACGCTTTGAACGTCTAGTTCAGAAAGTCCTATAAGGTTTCCTAATACAAAGTTCAACGCCGGAGAAGAGTTATCCATTCCGTCAACCAATTGCATAAAACGTGTATTAGCAACAGTTGCAAACCCTCTGGTATTTATTGATTTAAAGTTTAAACTACTAGTGTTAAAATGCACCTCTTTTAAATTTTCTAAACCATCATAATACGTTGCAGATGTTGTGTTTTTAATTTCCTGCAAAGTCATTCTTTCAATGGTTACAGGAGATTCTAGAATTCGCTCCGGTGTTCGAGAAGCAGACACCACAATCTCGTTTAATCGGGTTTCTTCTTCACTAAGTTGAGCAGCTACTTTTTGAGAACTGCTGGTAATGTTTACTTTTTGAGAAGCAAATCCAATACTTGATATCTCTATGACATAAGGTGGATTTTTTTGGGTTGACAAAGTAAAGTTACCGTCAAAGTCGGTAACTGTTCCTATGGCTTCGCCAACAATTTTAATACTTGCTCCAGGAATGGGTTGATTGGTTGCATCAACAACAGATCCTGAAATCGTACTTTGTGCAAATGAGACGCCACAAATAAACAATGACAGA
Source organism: Flavobacterium orientale (assembly GCF_014638005.1). Classification (GTDB taxonomy): domain Bacteria; phylum Bacteroidota; class Bacteroidia; order Flavobacteriales; family Flavobacteriaceae; genus Flavobacterium; species Flavobacterium orientale. The sequence goes on along the minus strand of NZ_BMFG01000002.1, from coordinate 153,254 downwards.
ATAAATAAATACACTTTCATAAGGTTGAAATTTTGTTAGTTTAAGATACCAAAGTACAAATAATTTTGATATTATTAAAAATGAGGGTGTTTTTTGTGATATTTAACACTAAAAGCGAGTTGAATTTGTGATTTTCGTAACGACAGTTATTGTGAAATATGTAACGAATGTAATAAAAAATCGAAAAATACTATGCGTTCATACTATTTTACAAATAATATTTACATTAATAACAAAAATTATCAATTTTTAAACAAAATAAAAAGAGCGAGAAAAAATTCTCGCTCTTGCTTATATTATCTGTCAAATTAGGTTATTCTACCGTAACTGATTTTGCTAAATTTCTGGGTTGATCTACATTGCATCCTCGTAACACTGCAATATGATAAGACAACAACTGCAAAGGTATTGTTGTTAACAACGGTGATAAAGCATCGGAGGTTTCCGGAATTTCAATCACGTGGTCGGCCAAAGCTTTTACTTGCGTATCTCCTTTTGTTACCACTGCAATAATTTTTCCGCTTCTGGATTTAATCTCCTGAATATTACTCACCACTTTGTCATAGTGTCCTTGTTTAGGTGCAATAACAATTACAGGCATGTGTTCATCAATTAAAGCAATCGGGCCGTGTTTCATTTCTGCAGCGGGATAACCTTCTGCATGAATATACGAAATCTCTTTTAGCTTCAAAGCTCCTTCTAAAGCAACGGGAAAGTTATAGCCTCTACCTAAATATAAACTGTTATTGGTATCTTTTATAATTTTTGCAATTTTTTCTACTTCATCATTGGTCTGCAATGCTTCTTGTACTTTATCCGGAATCAACTCCAATTCATTCAAATACCTGAAAAAATCAGATTTAGAAAGTGTTCCTTTTGCTTTAGCTAATCGTAACGCAATTAATGTAAGCACCGTGATTTGCGTAGTAAATGCCTTTGTTGAAGCTACTCCAATTTCCGGGCCTGCATGGGTGTAAGCTCCTGCATGCGTTTCTCTGGAAATAGAAGAACCAACCACATTACATACGCCAAAAACAAAAGCTCCTTTTTCTTTAGCTAATTTTATGGCTGCCAAAGTATCGGCCGTTTCTCCGGACTGCGATATGGCAATTACCACATCTTTTTGATTGACAATCGGATTTCTATAACGAAACTCTGAGGCATATTCCACCTCAACAGGAATTCTGGTAAATTCTTCAATAATATATTCAGCAACCAAACCGGCATGCCAGGAAGTACCACAAGCTACAATAAGTATTCTGTCGGCTTGAAGAAATTTTTCAATATTGTCTTCAATTCCGGCCATTTTAATTATTCCGGTGGTGGAAGAAAGACGTCCTCTGTACGTATCTTTAATTACATTAGGTTGTTCATAGATTTCTTTAAGCATAAAATGCTCGTAGCCTCCTTTTTCAATTTGCTCCAAGTTCATTTTTAATTCCTGAACATACGGATCAACTAAGGTATCGTCTTTTATCTTTCTAACTTTAATTGGTTTGTGCAAACGTACAATTGCCATTTCTTCATCTTCCAAATAAATGGCATTAGAAGTATATTCAATAAATGGGGAGGCATCAGAGGCAATAAAAAATTCATCTTCACCTATACCAATAGCCAAAGGACTACCTAATCTTGCTACAACAATTTCATCCGGTTTATCCACATCAAACACCGCAATTGCGTAGGCTCCAACCACTTGGTTTAAAGCAATTTGAACTGCCTTTCCAAGTTTCACTTTTTCTTGCTTTTGAACATCTTCTATCAGATTTACTAAAACCTCGGTATCCGTATCGGAATGAAACACATACCCACGTTTTGATAATTCCTTTTTTAAAGGCTCATAATTTTCTATAATTCCGTTATGTATAATAGCAATTTTACCGGAGTTTGATAAATGAGGATGTGAATTGACGTCGTTAGGAACACCATGTGTGGCCCAACGGGTATGACCCATGCCGATTGTTCCGTAAATAGTACCTTCTGCTTCCGCTTTAATTTCTAAGTCAGTAACTTTTCCTTTTGTTTTAGAAACTTTCAAATCAGTGCCATCATGCAACATAATTCCTGCACTGTCATATCCTCGATACTCTAAGCGTTTTAATCCTTTGATTACAACAGAATAAGCATCTCTTTTACCTATATAGCCTACAATTCCACACATAATATATTAATTAGGTTTTGTGTAAAATATTTCCAAACGTAATTTTTTATCGTCCGGCACTGAAGGATGGCTTCCATGAAGCACCGTGCCTAAAGGACTCATCACAGCTCCTGCTGAAACACTTTTTAGCAAATCCTCCGGCAAAGCATTTTTTCTACTATAATTTGTGGTCTGTCTGTAATCATCAGTCACCACTAAACCTAGCTTAACATTCGTTGAATCTCTACGAATGATATTGGCAATATGGTTGGTAATTCGAATTCTGTAAAAAACACCTCGCCCATCCTCAGTTGCCTCTTTTTGTATACTACCACCGTGTATAATCTTTCCTTCTTTTGGGTTTGTTGCATTAGTGGTTATATCGATGAAAAAATCAACCAAAGGTCGTTTATTATTCAAATCGTATAGAAAAACCCTATCCGGTTCCGGAGCACTACTCATGGTAGTATTTTCTATAAAGAACGTTAAGTTGGCATCATTGATCAACCATCTTTTGGCACGTAAATCTTCTAATTCTTCCGGTGTAAATAAATCAATTACTGTCATGGAGCCGGGACCTCCTTTAAGATACAAACTAGGGTCGCCGGTAGAAGTATTACTGCTGGCTAAAGCATTTTCATATGCAGGACTATTTGTTGTTTCCTGTAAACTAACGGTATTCCCAAGAAGATTAAGTTCAACCACTTTATCTACTCGGGTGGTCTCCTCTCCCGAAACAGCATCTTCTTTATACTTAATGGTAATTTTACCTTGTTTAAAATTTAATAACGCTAATGTATTAGATGCACCAAGTTCATCAATTTTAAAATACAACCCTCTAAAATAATTTTTAAAAAGATTGTTGTTCACCATATTTGACTTTCCTTGACTACTTAAAATCTTGGTCTTAAAAAAGTCTTTATTTAATTGTAAAACCATAGCCGGTGCCGAACGAGTAACGGTTTCATTTTCCTCATCATCTTCATCAACGGTAGTGACTACACGCTCCGCAGGATCAAAAAAGAACTCATCGTTTTGTGAAACAGCTTCATCGTCATTTAAACGATTCCCAACAATGTTAGCATCAAAATCTGCTTTTTGGTCGGTGAAATATTTTTGTGATTGCGTGAAATTGGAATCCGGATCTAAGTCTCTAAGAAAATAACCGTTTTCATAAACGTCCAATTTCATCTTAGATAACGCAGTACCATAGATAGATTCCAGTTCATAAGTACTTTCCCCATCATCATTGGTATCTGTTCTTGTACTAAAATAAGGGATGATTAATTCAACCGATTCAACTTCAATATTTTCTCCATAGGTTGGATTAATATTGGTTGAGCTTACTTCAAGTTGGGTTACAAAATGAGCAATCGTTTTGCCAAAAACGGGATTGTTGTAAACGCCCAAAGGATTTACATCCAAATTATTACTTTGCACCACACCTACTCGCTGATTGTAAGCGGTTAATGTAGCATCGCGATAAGCAAGTAAATCAAAATGATCATCTCCGATAATATCACCTCCAATGGTGTTAAAATCCTTGTCGCATGACGATAGGAAAGCAAGAAAAAAAACGGCAACTAGTGCGTTGTATAAATTTTTATGTGACAACATTCTAAATTTTAAAATTAGAGTAATACAGTATTTTTATAGAATTCGGTATACATTTCTGCAAAACGATCTTTCGATGCGAAAGGTAAAAAAGGTTTTTCTGATGATTCTATAAATTTTGTTAAACTTGAAGAAACGCCTTCTGATGCAATTATTACAGCGTCGGAGTGCATCACGGCTGTTTTAATTATGTTTTCATAATTAGGGGCTGCCAAAAATTGAGCGGCCTCTTTTGAAATGCCGTCAAATGCTACTTTATTGAGCAATTGCATGTCTAAATTACCGTCAAAAGATTGGCTATACACAGAAGTTACAATTTTTGTCTCAGCGAATAACGCTTCGTTTTTGTAATAATGTTTCAAGTAAAGTGGCAACAATGAAGCCAACCAACCGTGTACGTGAATAATATCCGGAACCCAATTTAATTTTTTTACAGTCTCAACAACTCCTTTGGCAAAGAAAATAGCTCGTTCGTCATTATCGGGAAATAAAACACCCAATTCATCGGTAAACGTTGCTTTTCTTTTGAAATAATCATCATTGTCAATGAAATAAACCTGAATTCGCTCTTTTGGAATGGAAGCTACCTTAATAATCAAAGGCATATCCAAATCATTAACAACCAAATTCATTCCTGATAGTCGGATTACTTCATGCAATTGATGTCTTCGCTCGTTAATGTTACCATATCTAGGCATAAAAATGCGTATCTGTCCTCCTTGATCATTAATCATTTTCGGCACGTCATACGACATATTGGAAACTTCATTTTCTGCTAAATAAGGCACCACCTCAGATGATACATACAATATCCTCTTGTCCTTCATAAGGTTTTGAACTTTTATGGGTTAGATTAAAAACATGCAAAATTACAAAAATTTATGGAGTTAATTACTAAAATAGTAAGTTTGCATCTTATTTAACTCAAAACAAATGCTCGTTTTTAAAAACAAAGCAGATTTAGCCACTCATTTAAAGCCCTTTTGGGCAGCACGCAAATCGATAGGTTTTGTTCCGACAATGGGAGCATTGCACCAAGGTCACCTGTCACTTTTAGATGCTGCTGCCAAAAACAATACAGTAACTGTAATCAGTATTTTTGTCAACCCCACACAATTCAACAACCCGGAAGATTTGGTAAAATATCCCCGCACTTTAGCAGCTGATATTCAAAAAATTGAAAAACAAAACCCTGCTGTTGTCATTTATGCACCGGAAGTTGCAGACCTCTATAGGCCTAATGAAAAAGCAGCTCCATTTTCTTTTGATGGTTTGGAGTTTCAAATGGAAGGCAAATTCAGACCCGGACATTTTGACGGGGTGGGCACTGTGGTAAAAAAACTTTTTGAAATCGTTCAACCGACCAATGCCTACTTTGGTGAAAAAGATTTCCAACAGTTGCAAATTGTCAAAAAATTGGTTTCAAAATATAAAATCCCTGTAAACATCGTGTCTTGCCCTATCCATCGCGAAGTAAATGGACTGGCAATGAGTTCGCGAAACGAACGCCTTTCTGACACAGAAAGGAAAGATGCTGCTCTGATTTACAAGACATTACAACAGGTAAAACTAAAGTTTGGCACGAAAAGTGCTAAAGAGGTTAGCGATTGGGTGACTAAAGTATTCCAAAACCACCAAACGTTCACCTTGGAATATTTTGAAATTGCAGATGAATCCACATTAAAAACCTGTTTTAGAAAATCAAAGAATAAAAAATACAGGGCTTTTATTGCTGTTTTTGTTAACAATATCCGATTGATAGATACGATTTCATTAAATTAATTACCTTTGCACCATGCAAATTCAAGTTGTTAAATCCAAGATTCACCGTGTGACGGTAACTGGTGCCGATTTAAATTATATCGGAAGTATTACTATTGACGAAGCCCTTATGGAAGCTTCCAATATCTTAGAAGGCGAAAAAGTAGCCATCGTAAACATCAACAATGGTGAGCGATTAGAAACTTATGTAATCAAAGGAAATAGAAATAGTGGAGAGATTACCCTTAACGGACCTGCAGCCCGCAAAGTTCAAAAAGGGGACATTATCATTATTATCTCTTACGGAATCCTTGATTTTGAAGAAGCCAAAACCTTCAAGCCTTCGTTAGTTTTCCCCAACGAAAAAGATAACTCTTTGACTTAGTCTGTTGAAAAAACAAATCAGTAAATGGCTTTCCATTGTGCTTCCAATTGCATTGGGAGTATTTTTAATTGTTTATACCTACAACAAATTTACACCGCAACAAATTGAGGAAATCAAATCTCAATTTCAAAATGCCAATTATTGGTACATTCTGATTTCCTTGTTTTTTGGAATGATGGCCTTATTTTCCAGAGCCTACCGATGGAGTTTCACGCTCCAACCTTTAGGTTATAAACCCAAACTAAGCTCCAACTTTATGGCAGTTTGTATTGCCTATTTTATGAACATGACCATTCCACGTTCCGGAGAGGTGAGTAGGGCATTAGTTTTAAAAAAATACGAAGACGTTCCGTTTGACAAAGCCTTCGGAACTATAATTGCTGAAAGAATTGTTGATTTTATATTCTTGTTGAGCTTTATCGCTTTGGCAATCGTACTTCAATATGATATTTTTAAAAAATTTGTTTTAGACCATCTTTCAGTAAAACAATTAGGACTGCTGGCTTTTGTGGCTTTAGCGTGTTTTAGCCTAGCATTGTGGCTTTATAAAAAATCAAACAACAAATGGATTCTCGCCCTGAAAGCTAAACTTGCAGGACTTGTGGAAGGCATTCAAAGTGTACTCACCATGAAAAAAAAGAGCTGGTTTATTTTCCACTCTCTTTTCATTTGGTTGTGCTACATCTTAATGTTTTATGTCACTATTTTTGCTTTACCCGAAACGTCCAATTTGAGTTTTAATGCTGTTTTGATGGCGTTTATTACAGGTGGCGTTGCCATAACAGTTACCAATAGCGGCTTTGGTGCCTACCCTTTTTTAATTTCTAAAATTTTATTGGTGTATGCCGTTCCCGAAACTGCCGGTAATGCTTTTGGTTGGATCGTTTGGACCTCGCAAACCCTAATGATTGTTGCCTTAGGACTCTTGTCTTTTTTAATCTTACCTATCCTGCATAAAAAACAAATAAATTAGTATCTTGCTGCTGCTTTAAAAATTATTTTTTAATCTCTAAACAGCAACGAGTCATGATGAAAAAAGCACTCATTTTTACTTTTTTAGCCGTAGTTTTTACTTCATTTGCACAAAAAAGTACCGAACAATTTACTTCAAAAAAATTAGGCGAAGACAGAGAAATTACTATCGTTGTTCCCAAATCCTATGGATTTGATAAAACTAAAAAATACCCGCTGCTCGTGTTGTTAGACGGTGACTATTTAGTAAACCCGTTTCAAGGAGCTTTGGACTTTTCAAATTATTGGGACGACATGCCCGAAGTTTTTATTGTGGCTATTTCACAAAATAAAAACAAAGAACGTTATGACGATTGTGAAGTTTCTATAGAAACCGGGCTTCCGGAAGAAAAAGGCAATCTTTTCTTTGAATTTATCGGTACGGAACTGGTTCCCTACATTGAAAAAAATTACCGAATCGCTCCCTTCAAAATAATTGCCGGTCATGACACAACTGCCGGTTTTTTGAATATTTATCTTTATAAAGAAACGCCTCTTTTTGATGCCTATATTTCTTTGAGCCCGGAACTTCCCATCGAAATGGAAAACCGCTTGCCGGAAAGAATCAACCAAATCACCAAACCCATATTTTACTACCATGCTACAGCCGATGGTGATTTGAAAAAAATGCAAACCCGCATTAAAAAATTAGATGAAGGTTTGTCTAAAATCACTAAAACGGGATTCAATTATAAATTTGATGATTTCAAAGGAGCATCTCATTATTCACTTGTGTTACACGCCATTCCCAATGCGTTATATCAATTTTTTGCCGTATACCAACCCATTACCAGTGTAGAATTTCAAGAAAAAATTGTCAAAATGGAAAGTGGTTATGTGACGTATTTGTCTGATAAATATGAAACGCTTGAAAAATCATTAAACATCAGTATGCCTATTCGTTTGAATGACTTTAAAGCGATTGAAGCCGCAATTTTGAGAAACAAAGCCTATAATGAATTTGATGAATTGTCCATTTTAGCCCGCAAACATTATCCAAAATCAATGTTGCCGGACTATCATTTGGCTTTGATGTTTGAGAAAAAAGAAGATTATAAAAGAGCTCAAAAATACTATATCAATGCCTTCAACAAAGAACCTATTGGCGATTTAAACAAAGACATGATGTTTGACAAATCAGAGGAAATGAAGAAAATGCAGTAATACTAATGGCAAAAATTAAAACGTCTTTCTTCTGTCAAAATTGCGGTACACAATTTTCTAAATGGCAAGGCCAATGTCATGCTTGTAGCGAATGGAATACCATTGTGGAAGAAGTCATTCAAAAAGAAGAAAAATCGGGTTGGAAACCTTCCTCCTCGGAAGTAAAAAAAGCTCCAAAACCACTTCGAATCAGCGATATCGACTCTTCTCAGGAAATTCGATTAGACACTACTGATGGTGAACTAAACCGAGTGTTAGGTGGCGGATTGGTTCCCGGTTCTTTAACGCTTTTGGGTGGCGAACCCGGCATTGGAAAAAGCACCTTGCTATTGCAAATATCCTTGAAACTACCGTTTAAAACCTTATATGTTTCGGGCGAAGAAAGTCAGAAACAAATAAAAATGCGAGCCGAACGGATTACACCCAACGGCGACAATTGTTATATTCTCACCGAAACTAAAACACAAAACATATTCAAACAAATTCAGGAAATGGAACCTGAAATTGTGATTATTGATTCCATTCAAACCTTACATACCGACTATATTGAATCCACTGCCGGAAGTATTTCACAAATTCGCGAATGCACGGCCGAACTTATCAAATTTGCGAAAGAAACGAATGTTCCCGTGCTTTTGATTGGTCATATTACAAAAGACGGAACCATCGCCGGACCTAAAATTCTGGAACACATGGTCGACACCGTGCTGCAATTTGAGGGCGATCGAAATCACGTGTACCGAATTCTTCGTTCGCTCAAAAACCGTTTTGGTTCTACGGCTGAAATTGGCATTTATGAAATGCAAGGTTCGGGATTGCGAGAAGTTGCCAATCCATCGGAAATACTGATTTCGCATAAAGACGAAGAACTTTCAGGTACTGCTATCGCATCAACATTGGAAGGAATGCGACCGTTGATGATTGAAATTCAAGCGTTAGTCAGCACCGCTGTTTACGGTACGCCGCAACGCAGCACAACCGGTTACAATGCCAAACGACTCAACATGATTTTAGCGGTTTTAGAAAAACGTGCCGGATTTCGTTTGGGAGCGAAAGACGTTTTTTTAAATGTGACAGGCGGCATTTCTGTGGATGATCCTGCGATTGATTTGGCAGTTGTTGCCGCTATTCTTTCTTCTAACGAAGATATTCCTGTTGGTAAAGATTTTTGCTTTGCGGGAGAAGTGGGATTAGCAGGAGAAATTCGCCCTGTTAACCGTGTAGAACAACGCATTTTGGAAGCGGAGAAATTAGGTTTTTCTACCATTTTTGTCTCGAAATACAATAAAATTTCGTTGAAAGACACGTTGATTCAAGTGAAATTAGTGGCGAAGATTGAAGATGTGGTAGGGGAATTGTTTGGTTAAATCAGCTCAACTTCATAAAGTCATTCTCAATCCTATTTGTGATTTTTTCCGGAATTTCTAATTCTTTTGCAATTATTTGCCATTGCAATAGTACTTGTTCAATTTCTTCAATTATTCCTTTTGGATTTTTAATCGCGTACGCTTCTGCAACTGTTAAAACATCTTTTAAATTGATATTTTGACGCTTGTTGTTGATAGATAACGCCCTTGAAACAGAAGTGTAGTTCAACAACGGATTTAAAGCATACGTGATATCGTAAGCCGGAGCTAAATGCCAATTGTTTTTTTCTTTATCAAAGATAAAACTGTGATTCTTTAAATGATCATCACTATTTTGAAAAATCAAATTGAAAACCATTCGTTTAAAAAGTTGATGTAAATCTTTGTGTGGCACTTGCAAAGTAGTTGCCAATTTAAACACGTTTTCATAACTGGAATATTCCGGTTTTGTAAAATCCCAACCCGTTAACCCAGAAGCGGTTAACACATGTTGTTTTTCGCCATTTTGTCTGTCATAACGAAGCGTTGCAAAATGTTTGTCATCAATCAGCTTAGAAGGCATCATCTCAATTCCTGCTTGTAGAGCCAGTAAAAAATAAGCATATTCCACCTTTTCCTGATGATACGGAGCTTGTTCCGGCAGATGCAATTTGACTAAATAATGAAAATAATCATCTGAAAAATGTTTATCTCCTGCGACAATTTGCCTCGTTCTTTTGTGTTCAGAAATTAAAATTTTTGGTCGTGCTCCCCCTGCAGACGTTCCTATTTTGAAAATGTTAAACAGAGCTAACTCATTTAATTCATGGGCAGTAGTTTCCTCTTTTAATTGCAACACTTTTTCAAGTACCTGCACCATTTCGCTGACATCAATAGCAGCAGATTCAGGCAAGTTTTGAACCGGGCGGTATTCTAATGCTCCCATTCCTCGATTGGCAACATACGTCAATTGTTCTAAAGGAGAAATTTTTTTGTTAGGTGCTCTTCTTGAAAACCACTCTTGAAAAATAATATTTCCAAAAACATCGGGTAACGAATCGGCAATCATCGGTGGAAGTCCCCGAAACGTTTCACCTTCAAATTGTGTAAAAACCTGGACCGATTGAATGCGTTTAAAAACAAATGGAAATAAGTTAGTAAAATTTCCGGATGCCAAAAAATCAGCATTATACTGAAAATAACATTTCTTTTGGTCGGCATCATACCCCAATTTCCCTATTTCTATACCAAAAACATCTACTGCTATCAAAGGAGTTGTTGCCATACTTAGTATAATGAAAGTGGATCTGATGAAGAATTGTGTAACGACTGAACACCCTCAAAAATGGTTTCCAACAAATGAAAGTGATTGGCTATTTTGAGCAAATTATCCAACGTAGCATTTTTGCCACTTTCAATGTTTTGAATGGTAGCTCTCGACATTTGCAAAGCATCTGCCAACTGTTCTCGGGTAAGGTTAAATTCCTTTCTTTTGGCCTTACAAAGCTGTCCGATTTGGATTTTGACTTCTTTTACGTTGATGGAATGTAGCATAAAAATACCATTATATTAATCAAAAGTAGTTATTTTTGAACAAATATACTACTATAATGGTATTTATAAATCTTAGAATATTGCTATTACCTCGAATATTCCTCTCTATCCGTAACCACTCCGTCCTTAATAGTTATATAAATTTCTCTTGGATGATAACCACTTTGTATTAGATACATACCGTTTTCCTCTAAATGTTTTACTGCCTCAGGAAAGTGTTTTTTAGCCAAATCATCATAAAAGGCTTGAGACAACTCAGATAACCTATAGTTTTTAAAAATTATAAAAACATAAATACCATTGTAGGTTTGAAAAAAATTAACCTTAGCTTTTTGATAGTATTCTATTCTATTTGAAATATAATATTTTGTGCCTTTTTCATCTGTGTCAAGCTGGCCAATTATTAGTGCTCTTTCATGATTTTTAAACTCGTCAATGTTTTCTTTACTGAGATAATAATCAATTTCAGATTTTAATGGTTCATTAAAAATGATTTCTTGCGACATCATCAGCGAAGAAGTAGAACAAAATAGTACGATTAAAAATTTTTTCATTTTCCGAATAATTAAATATATAAATTATAGAATATTTTAGTCAAATAAAATCACCTAAACCTCCTCAAAAACTCCTCCTTATAATTCACAGAAATTTTAAATTGATCAAAAGTTATAACATTTTAGGATAAACTTCTTTACTAAACCTATCTTCAAAAATCGTGATTTTATAATTATTAAAATCACTTTTAAATTTATGAATAAAAAATTAATTCCTATTTCAGATAAACTAGTTGAACTTTAATCTCCAAGTGAGCTTGCAAATCTTCTCTATTATAAATTGTTTTTATGATATTATAAAGCATCTAATATGTTTTTTAAGGTCTGTAAAAAGTTTGCTTTATTTGTTTCTCCTCTAGAGTTGTAACTTGCAATTACTGTTGTTGCATAACTAGAATAATCCGAAGCTCCAACTAATTTTTTAGCAATCATGTATTTAGCAGGAAATGGTTGAGAATACAAATCTGATCGTGCATCAAAAGACAGCAACTCGGCATTGTTATAAGCATTTTGTAGTGTATCATTTTGATTTGCCCATTGTATGGCTGCATTGATCATTTGTTCTAAAAGTGGACGAACTACATTAAATGATTGGTCGTCATAAACTTCATTGTCATATAAAGAATCAAAGTTGGCTTGACCTATTACGTTTCCAGAAAACCCTTTGCTAAAGGTAGGATCGTCATCATCTGCTTGATATACAGTATTATTGGTTGCTGTACATGCCTGATTAAAAATATTTTCGACATTTGTAAATCTAATCCTCACCAAAATAGAACTAAAAATAAAACTATGTGGGAAATGTTCCTGACCTCTACAACGTATATAAATGATGGCATTTGTAATTGCTTTTTCATAAAACAAATCACTATTAAGAGTGTATCCCACAGGTTTTATTGCATTAAGATGAGCAATAAGTTTTGTTTTCGTATATACAGTATCCATTTTTTTAATTATTAGCTGTTTATGTTAGTAATCAATTTTAAATCTTCAATTTCACTTCCATCTGTTTTATCATAACATTTGATGAAAGTTGGTTCTATATTGATGGTTTAAAAGCTTTTCTTTTATTCTTTTAAAATTAATACTTCTTCGATCATATATAAAAACCTCACCTAAACCTCCTCAAAAACTCCTCTTTATAACCCACCGAAATCTCAATCTCCGTTTCATCAAAAAGCATCACATAACCACCCAACGATTTGTGGTACGATTTCACAAAATTCAAATTAATAATATGTGATTTGTGCACCCGCATAAACGGAAAATCCAACATTTCATCAAAGTGTTTCAAAAAACGACAGACCATTTTTTTGGTTCCATCGGCCAAATGAATATCGGTGAAGTTGCCATTGCCTCGCAAACGGACGATTTCTTCCATTTTAACTACTTCAAAACCTTCTAACGTGGGTAAAATGACTTGTTGCTTCTCGATTTTGGGTTCGCGGAAATTTTGTACGATGATTTGATTTCGATTAAACAATTCCTGCTTCATCAATTGTTGTTGCACTTTGTTAACCGCCAAAATCAATTCTTCAATGCTGATGGGTTTCAACAAATAATACGCTGCACTTTGGTTCAACGCTTTCAACGAATATTCCGAAAAAGCAGTGACAAAAATGGTTTCAAAATGCAAATCCTTACATCCTTCTAACACATCAAACGCATTACCAAACGGCATTTCTACATCCAAAAAAACCAATTGCGGTTGTAGTTCGTGCAACAACGGAATCGCTTCCCGACTGTTTTGTGCTTCGCCAATGATCTCGATTTGCGGACAATATTTTGCCAAATAATTTTTCAACGCTTCGCGAGCAGCCGACTCATCTTCAACAATGACACTTTTTATTTTTTGAAAATCGTTCATACAACTTTGGTGGTTTTAGAAAAATAAAGCGTGACTAATGTTCCGTTGCCATCTGTTCCCGACGAAATGGTATACGAAATCTGTTGATGATACAAATCGTTCAACAAATTAATCCGTTCTTCCACATTGTTTAATCCTCTGGATTCGTGCACTTTTTGGTTTTGTGTTTTCAATTCCCTGCTTTTTTCTACGCCAATTCCGTCATCTTCAATCGAAACTTTGATCAATTGATTTTCTTCCGCAAAAGTCACTTTCAATTTTCCTATGGTTTCTCTGTAACGCAAACCGTGCCAAATGGCGTTCTCCAAATGCGGCTGAATCAACATATTCGGAACCAAAATGGCATCCGAATCTAACTTCTCATCCACCACAATTTCATACTCAAATTTGTCTTGAAAACGCAAATGTTCCAAATCCAAATACTTCTTAATTTGCTCTAATTCATTGGACAACGAAATAAAATCTTTATTCGATGTTTCCATCATATTCCGCATTAAATTGGAATACGAAGTCAAATATTTATTGGCTTCCAACTCATTATTTTGAGCAATAAATTGGTTCACACTATTCAAACTATTAAAAATAAAATGCGGATTCATTTCCCTTCGCAACGATTGCAATGCAATTTTTTTGTTCTTGGTTTTGATGGAAAACAATGCTTTCGCAATCAATCCCAATAAAATCAACATCAAAATCACCGAACCAATCAACACATAATTGAACTTATTTTTCTTCGTAATCAATTCATCTTTCAACGCACGTTCTTTCTCCAATTGCTTGATTTTTTCTTCAGTAACTTGAAAAATCTTCGAATCCACCAACGAACTATCCGCTTGCACCATCCGATCAAAATCATTCAAAAATTTGTCGTATAATTCAATTGCTTTCGTTTGATTGCCTTGTGCTCTATAATAATCCGAAAGTGCCAACATCGCTTTCTTTGCATCAAAAGTGCGTCCGTTTTTTAAAGCCAAATCATAGGTTTCTTCTAACAAAACGATGGCATCATCTTGGTTTTCATTTTTAAAATACAAACCCGCCAACGTTTGCTGTTGCTCAATTTGTTGCGAAACACTTCCTAATTTCTCCGCATCCGAAATGGTGTTTTTCGTAATTTCAATCGCCTTATCCAAGTTGTTTTCCGAAGCATAGACTTTCGAAATCTCGCTTTTCAATTTCAACACTTCTTCCGGTTTGTCTTTGGAAACAGCAATGGCTTTTTCGTAACTTTCAATCGCCATGCCTTTGTTATCTGACTTTAAATCTACCTCCGCTTTTTGTTTGTACACTGCTACAGCTTCCTCTTTTTTTCCTTCTTTCTCTAAAATTTTGATGTTGGAATCCAAGTATTCGGCTTGGGCTTTCGGACTCGTATTTTGAAGGCGACTTGCATCGTTTGAGTTAATTCTTGAAGCACTCTTATCCATCGCATCTTCACTGGCCGATTGATAGTTCAAAATGGCTTGATTGAACTTTTTTTGCTTCTCTTGAATTTGTGCAAGCAATCGCGTAGTCGATGCTATTTTATCTTTATTTTTTTGCTTTTGATAAAGAGGTAAAGCTCTTTTCAAATAATCTTCAGCTTTCGTATAATCGCCTTTTTTATCCAATTCGGTAGCCAACTCCACATATTTATCTGCTGTGGCAGTAGGATTGCTTTCAGACAAAGTTTCCGTCAGTTCTATTGCCTTTTTACTCACAGAAGTTTTCCCTGATTTGGTTTTAGTGCTGTCTTGAGCCACCATCATCAAAGGGAAAAGCAACGTAAACAGTAGTATTTTCAGTTGATTATACATCTCATTTATATTATAGTGTAAAGTACGAAAATAAAATCGGGTTTAAAAAACGATTTCACCAAGTCAAAAATGGGTTTCACCAAGTCGCCCAAAGTTGAATTAGTATGAAAAGTAATTTTATCAAAAAATAAACGCAAAATCATTTTTTACTGATGATGTAACAAGCCACTGATTCGCAGTTTTTTTATAATAAATGCCACTTAACCACATAGAGACCATAGGCAAAAAGGAAAATATAGCCCAATGCTTGGGTTCACATAGCTATCCTTTTCTAATGTAAAGTGAAACGCCTCTAAAATCTATAAAAAACATGCCCCTATGTGGTTAAAAAATAAATCAGCGAATCAGCGGCAAAATAATAAGTAATAATCAAAATCAATACCATATGAAATCAAAAATCATCCTTGGAATATCCGCTTTAGTAAGTTGTGTTCCGTTTATTTATTTGTTGGGAAATGATTCAGCACCAACGAAAGAACTTCTTCCAAAAAAAGAAATCGCTCAACGAGAAATTGTGGAAGACGAAGAAAAACCCTGTGTATTTATGTCCTTAATGGGCGAACAACCAATTGAAGGTTCATCAACAGTAAAAACGAATTCCAAATTCATCGAAACCATTTCCAAAGGTGAATTATGGCTCATTGAAGCCCAAAACTCCGATGGGGGTTGGGGAGCCGGTTCTCGAAACAAGCAATCCGAAAGAAATCCGCACGCCGTTTCTTCCGATCCTGCTACAACGGCAATGTCAGCTATGGCATTGTACCGTTGCGGCCATTCAATGGAAAAAGGCGAGCACAAAGAAACCCTTAAAAAATCAGTTTTATTTTTATTAAATGAAATCGAAAAGAACCAAAATTCTCCTTACATCACACAAATTCGTGGAACGCAAATTCAAGGAAAACTGGGCGAACACATTGATGCCATTCTCACGTTGCAATTCTTCAACCAATTGTTGCCTACTTTACAAAATGCGTCCATTAAAGCAAGAGTGAAAGACGGTATTCAGGTTTGTGTCGATAAAATTGAAAAATCGATGGGCGATTCCGGTAAAGTCGGAAGCTCCGGTTGGGCGGGTGTTTTACAGTCGTCTTTTGCGAATTCCAGTTTAGAAATGGCTGCTAAAAATGAAGGCATCAAAGTCGATAAAGACAAAATTCAACAAGCCAGAGAATATCAAAAAAGCAATTACAATCCCGAAAGTCAGTCAGCCAAAACCGAAGACGGAGCCGGAATTATGCTGTATGCCGTGAGCAGCTCCGTTCGCAACAGTGCCGAAGAAGCCAAAGAAGTCAACCAATTATTTAAAAAAGCCAAAGCCGAAGGCAAAATTGAACGCGATGCCGTTTTGAACGAGCAAAATTTAGAGCGATTGGGTTATTCTAAAGAAAAAGCAAAGTCGTATGATGTGGCAAATAAAGTTTATAATTCTGCTAAAGTAACCGCGATGAAGGACGATGTATTATCCGGATTTGGCAACAACGGCGGGGAAGAATTCCTAAGCTTCCTTCAAACCGGCGAATCGATGGTGGTCAATCACGACGACGACTGGAAAAAATGGTATGACAACATCGGCGGCCGCATGATGCAAATTCAAAATGCAGACGGGAGCTGGAACGGTCATCACTGCATCACAAGTCCTTCCTTTTGTACTGCCACTTGTTTGATGATTCTTTCGATAGAAAACGACATCAAAAACCTTCAAAAATAATTGTAATTACAACTTTTAAATCCAACACTATGAAAAATTTAGTTTTATCCATCGCCTTATTGTCTTCCTGCATGCTCTTTAGCAATTGTGAGAAGAAAAACGAAACGTTAGCTATCAATCCGCAACCAGAACAAACAGTTGTAGCGACAGCCGACACCAAAATTCAAGTAGCCTTATTGTTAGACACGTCAAGCAGTATGAATGGTTTGATTGAACAAGCCAAATCACGCCTTTGGAACATTGTGAACACCTTGACCACGTTGAAGTACGAAGGAAAAAGTCCTGAAATTCAAATCTCGCTGTATGAATATGGCAATAGCGGATTGAGCGAACAATCGAATTACATCCGACAAATTACGCCGTTGAGCACCGATTTAGATTTGATTTCGGAACAGTTGTTTGCGTTGCGAACCAATGGTGGCTATGAATATTGCGGAGCTGTAATCAAAGAATCCGTTGATAAATTAACTTGGGACGACCATCAAAAAAGTATGAAACTCGTCTATATTGCCGGTAACGAACCCTTCAATCAAGGAAGTATAAACTACAAAGAAGCCATTGCCGATGCGTTGAAAAAAGACATATTTATCAACACAATTTTCTGTGGAAATGCTGCCGAAGGGATTTCGACCTTTTGGAAAGACGGTGCCGATGTGGGCAAAGGAAAATACTTTAACATTGATTACAACGCCAAAGTTCGCTACATCGTGACGCCGTATGATGATCAAATTTCGCAATGCAATGTGCGGTTGAATACGACTTATATTGGGTATGGTACAAAAGGAATGGAGAAAAAAAGAAGCCAAGAAGTGCAGGATGCCAATGCTCAATCGATCTCTGGAGCCAATTTGGCCGAACGTTCTGTGAGTAAATCGAAAGCAGTATATAAAAACGACAGTTGGGATTTGGTGGATAAAGCTAAAACCGATGCCAAAGCCTTAGACAATTTGAAAGAAGAAGAACTTCCGGCGGAACTAAAGAACAAATCGAAAGAAGAAATTAAAACGATTATCACGCAGAAAACCAAAGAACGAGAAACCATTCAAAAAGAAATGGCGGAGTTGGCTAAGAAACGTCAAGAATATATTGACAACGAATCGAAGAACACTAAAACACAAGACGATTTGGGCAATGCGATGGCAACGTCTATTCACAGTTATGCCAAAGCAAAAGGCTATGTAGTGGTGAACTAATTTTAGTTGGATTGTGGTTGAACCGCCTTGAAGAAATTTGGGGCGGTTTTTTTGATGTTATTTGCTATTAGAGATAAAAAAACTACTACAAACGAATACTATTACTCAAAAACGAAGTATACAAAAAGTGACGTTAATCATTTAAATTTTAACCCAATCAATAGCTAACTTGTTTCTAATTAAGAAGGTGTACTTTTTTTTTGTAATTTTACAGTAATCCAAAAACAACCTGCTATGAAAAAATTAGTACTTTTTACCTTATTTTGTATTACTTCCACTCTTTTCTCGCAATCCATTGCTTTGCAATCCTTCGCAACCGGATTTTCTAGTCCGGTAGCTATCGTAAATGCCGGTGATTCCCGCTTATTTGTCGTACAACGCGGCGGGGCGATTCGAATTTTGAATGCAAACGGAACCATTAACGCTACCAATTTTTTAACCATACCTTCAACTACTGTTTTAGCAGGTGGCGAACGTGGCTTGTTAGGCTTAGCTTTTCATCCCAATTATGCCACCAATGGCTATTTTTATGTAAACTATACCCGAGTGGGTGATGGAGCAACCGTGATTGCACGTTACTCCGTGAACACTACGGATGCTAACATTGCCAATCCGGCAAGTGCTCAGATTTTATTGACTGTTTCACAACCTTATTCCAATCATAATGGCGGTTCCTTGGCTTTTGGTCCTGATGGCTATTTATACATCGGAATGGGTGATGGCGGTAGTGGTGGCGATCCACAGAATTATGCACAAAACATCAATTCCCTTTTAGGAAAAATGTTGCGAATTGATGTCGATAATGGCACTCCTTATAGTATTCCTGCCGGAAATCCGTTTGCCGGAGCTACTCCCGGAGCTGATGAGATTTGGGCTGTGGGGGTGCGAAATCCTTGGAAATTTTCTTTCGATAGAAATACGGGCGACTTGTGGATTGCTGATGTGGGACAAAATTCAGTGGAAGAGATAAACAAAGCATTGCCAACTGAGGCCGGGCTGAATTATGGTTGGAAATGCTATGAAGGCAATTCCGTTTTCAGTACTGTGGGTTGCGGACCCATAGCAAATTATAAATTCCCGATTGCCACCTATCCCTATGGAGGAGGCTATTGTTCCGTCACCGGAGGTTATTCCTATACCGGTTTGTTATACCCTAATTTTCAAAATAAATATTTCTTTGCCGATTATTGTGCCAATAGAATTGGCTGGATTCCCACTTCGGGTGGCACTATTACTTGGACAGCACCTTTTTCAGGTGGCCTAGCGACTTTTGGTGAAGATGTTAACGGTGAATTGTATGTGGCCGGAGTTTCCGGTGGCATTATCTACAAGATTAACGACACTTCTTTGGGAACAGCCGATTTTGTAAATGAAGGGTTTTCTGTTTACCCTAATCCTGCTGAAGAAATGGTGACACTTAAAAACCCTAACTTATCGGCCATCAAACAAATTGTGTTGAATGATGCGTCGGGAAAAATAGTGGGAACCTTCCATCCAACTACCGGTACTGAAACTACACTATCGGTTCAAAACCTTACGAGTGGTATTTATTTCTTAAGTATTGAAACGGCTAATGGGGAATGGCACAGAACTAAATTAATGAAAAACTAATGTATTTCGGTTGATAGAAGTGTTAATAAGTTGCTTTTCAATTTACTATTTCAGTTATTATTTAACATTTTTTTTGGTAAATTAGCCTTAATTAACCAAAAAAATAGTTATATATGGAAAATCTAATCCCGTTGCTGATTCAATTAGCCAGTGGTGCAGTTGGAGGAAACTTAGCAGGATCACTATTTAAAAATCTTTCGTTAGGAAAAGTTGGAAATTCTATAGTAGGAATACTAGGGGGTGCACTCGGTGGACAATTATTGGGAATGATGGGCTTTGCAACAACATCAGGCAGTATGGACTTAGAAGGAATTCTTAGCAGTATTGCAGGAGGCGGTGTTGGAGGCGGTGTTTTATTGGCCATTGTAGGAGTGATTAAAAAAGCCATGAACAAATAATCTAAAAATTCTTTTTTAAAAAAAAGGTGTTCCGTTTGGAACACCTTTTTAGTTTATGAAAATCCTACGGAGCAGGATTGGGTATTGACTCTTGTATACTGTTAATTTCTTTAATTATCTTCTCAGAAAGTTCAACTTGATGCGAATCAATATTGGTTTTGAGTTGTTCTAATGTTGTGGCACCAACTATGGTACTCGTTACAAAAGATTGGTGTTGCACAAAGGCCAAAGCCATTTGCGTAAGTGTTAATCCGTTGTCTTGAGCCAATTCTTGATAACGCTTGGTCGCTTTTGTTGCATTGGCGTTGGTATATCTTGTGAATTGTGGAAACAGATCGATGCGGGAATTGGGAACTGTTTTTTCTAAATGTTTGCCGGATAACACCCCAAATCCTAAAGGAGAATAGGCCAACAAACCAACATGTTCACGCATACAAACTTCAGATAATCCCACTTCAAACAATCGGTTTAATAAGGAATAAGGATTTTGAATGCTTGCAATTCTGGGCAATTGATGTTTTTCGCTTTCACTGATAAACTTCATCACAGCCCAAGGTGCTTCATTAGATACACCAATATGTTTGATTTTGCCTGCTTTGATTAATTCGTCAAAAACAGTCAAAATGTCAAAGAAATTTTCTTTCCAATTTGAGTCAATAGTTGACACACCTCGCTGACCAAACATGTTCATCACCCGTTCCGGCCAATGCAATTGATACAAATCGATGTAATCGGTTTGTAGATTTTTCAAACTCAAATCAACCGCTTCACGAATGCTTTTAGCGGAAAAATCCAGAGGTTGACGAATATATCCCATTCCGCGATTGGGTCCGGCTATTTTAGTAGCAATGACCAAATCATCTCTTTTGCCTCGGTGCTTTAACCAAGTTCCTATATAACGCTCGGTGCTACCCAAAGTCGCTTCTCGAGCTGCAATGGGATACATTTCGGCGGTATCAATAAAATTAATGCCTCTGGAAACAGCATAATCCAATTGTTCATGAGCTTCACTTTCGGAGTTTTGTTCGCCAAAAGTCATCGTTCCTAAACAGATTTTACTGATTTTTATGTTGGTGTGGGAAAGGGTGGTGTAATTCATTTTGAGGTGCTAAGATACTAAGGTGCCAAGATACTAAGGTGCTAAGGTGCTAAGCAAAGATTGAAAAACCTTAGTAACTTAGCACCTTAGCGACTCAGAACCTATTTTTATAAATCATTCAACATTTTAGAAATTTCATCCAATTTAGGTGTCAAAATAATTTCAATTCGACGGTTTTTAGCTTTTCCTTCTGCATTTTCATTCGATGCAATTGGGGCAAATTCTCCTCTTCCGGCTGCAGTTAAGTTTTCTTTATTGATTTCTTTGTTCTCTGCTAAAATAGTTACAATAGCCGTAGCTCTTTTAGTGGACAAATCCCAGTTGTTTTCAATTCCACCGCCAAGTGTTCCTAAAATTTTATCGTTATCCGTATGTCCTTCAATCAATACTGAAATGTCCGAGTTTTGAGCTAAAACTTTTCCAACCTCAACAACAGCTCTTCGTCCTTCTGAACCAACAGCCCAACTTCCGGTTTGGAATAATAATTTGTTCTCCATAGACACGTATACTTTTCCGTTCTTTTGATATACGGTCAACCCTTTTCCTTCAAAGCTGTTCAAGGCTTTTGATAACGTTTCTTTCAAGCGTTTCATGCTTTCTTCTTTGGAAGCAATCATGCTCTCTAACTCATTAATACGTTGCGAACGATCTTGTAAATCTGCTTGCAATTTGTTCAATCGGTCTTGTTCTGCTGCTAACGCCTTTTCTTTGGCATCCAACTGAGCCAACAATTCTCTGTTCTTTTTCATGTTAGCTTGTAATGCTTCATCTGAATTTTTTTCTAAAGCCGCATAGGAAGTCTGCAAAGCTTTCAAATTGTTTGATGCCGCTGTATAATCATTTTGCAACTTATCGCGTTCTGCTTTTATACGAGCCAATTCCTCTTGATTCGCTTTCAAATCGGTATCCAACTTGTTTTTAGCCGCAGTCAATTCTTCATTTTGATCCTCCAATTGGCGTTGTTCCTTTTTCAAAGCCGCATATTTACTTTCTAAATCATTGTAAACTTTCTTTGAAACACACGAGGTTGAAAGTGCCGCTATTATCAGTACTACTGAGATTTTTTTAATCATTTTTTAAACTATTTAGAGGTTAAGTAATCCACTGCTATATTAAAGTTTTTTCTGTTGCTCTGCACAACAAATAAATTGTGTTATTGACATTCTTATTGTCATTGCTATTGCCATTCCCATCTCTACTCTATCTCAATTCCAATCGGACAATGATCAGAATGCTTGGCCTCCGGCAAAATATAAGCTCTTTTTATTCGGTCACGAAGGGGTTCACTTACCAAATGGTAATCAATCCGCCATCCTTTATTATTGTTTCGTGCATTGGCTCGATAACTCCACCAACTGTAATGATGGGGTTCCTTATTAAAAAGTCGGAAACTGTCAATAAAACCACTCTTCATAAATCCATCCAACCATCGGCGTTCTTCGGGTAAAAATCCGGAAACGGTGGCATTTCTAATCGGGTCATGAATATCTATTGCCTCGTGACAAATGTTGTAATCCCCACAAATAATCAAATTGGGAATCGCTTGTTTCAAGGTGTTAACATACATTTGAAAATCATCCATATAGGTAAACTTATGCCCCAATCGGTCACTATTCGTTCCTGAAGGTAAATACAAACTCATGACAGAAAAGGTATCAAAATCAGCTCGCAAATTCCTGCCTTCAAAATCCATGTGCTCAATCCCTGTGCCAAAAACCACTAAATTGGGTTTTATTTTAGACAAAATGGCAACGCCGCTATATCCCTTCTTTTGGGCCGAAAAATAATATTGATAGGGATATCCTGCATTAGTAATGGCCTCGGTGGGTATTTGATCTTCAGTAGCTTTAATTTCTTGTAAACAAATTACATCAGGATTTGCATGCTGCAACCAGTCCAAAAAACCCTTTGCTATTGCAGCTCGAATTCCATTTACATTATAAGATATAATCTTCATGTAGAAAAGTTAAAAGTTTTTCAAAATTAACTATTCTCAGCAGGAATGCAACAACTACAAATCAATTATAATAAATGTTTAACAACTTTTGCTTTTGTTTACTTTTTTTAATCGAATAGACGCAGAATTACTATATTTGTGGTTCGCTCAAAAATTAAACAAACAGATAACAACTATGGGGCTTGTTACCGCAAAGGAGGTTGCAAAAGCAATTCATGCCGACAAATACGGCGTGTTAGGAACGTTTGTAGGATGGCTTTTAATGAAAGTACTTAAAATTTCAACCTTAAACAACATCTACAACCGCAACAAACATCTCTCTGATGTTCCTTTCTTGAACGGTATATTAGACGAATTTGAAATTAAATTCGAAATCCCTGAAGAAGACCTGAAACGAATTCCGAAAGAAGGACCTTATATTACGGTCTCCAATCATCCCCTTGGCGGAATTGATGGGATTTTGTTGTTGAAATTAATGTTGGAAAGAGAACCCAATTTCAAAATCATTGCCAACTTTTTATTGCACCGCATCGAACCGATGAAACCATACATTATGCCGGTAAATCCATTTGAAAATCATAAGGATGCCAAATCAAGCGTATTGGGAATCAAAGAAACACTACGTCATTTAAGTGATGGCAAACCTTTGGGTATGTTTCCTGCAGGGGAAGTTTCAACCTATAGAGACGGCAAACTGGTGGTGGACAGACCTTGGGAAGAAGGGGCTATTAAGGTAATTCGAAAAGCCCAAGTACCTGTTGTTCCTATTTATTTTCACGCCAAAAACAGCCGTTTGTTTTATTTTCTTTCTAAAATTAACGACACATTTCGAACAGCAAAACTGCCTTCGGAATTACTAACACAGAAAAACAGAGTCATCAAAGTTAGAATTGGGAAACCCATTTCGGTTGCGGAACAAAATGAATACGAAACGATTGAATCGTATTCCGAATTTTTAAGACGTAAAACGTATATGTTGGCCAATGCCTTTGAAAAAGGAAATAAATTATTGACAGCACCAAGTTTAAAAATGCCTAAAAGTCCGAAAGAAATTGCAAAACCTGTCAATCACGACAAGATTCTGGAGGAAATAAGCATGATTAAACAAGGCGATTATCGTTTATTACAAAGTAAAAACTATCATGTCTATTTAATTACCGCAGATAAAATTCCGAATATCTTACATGAAATCGGACGCTTACGCGAAATTACTTTTAGAGCCGTTGGGGAAGGCACCAATGAATCATTGGATTTAGACCAATATGACAAATACTACCACCACATGTTTTTGTGGGACGATGAAGCTAAAGTTATTGCCGGTGCTTACCGCATGGGGTTGGGTTCTCGGATTTATGAAAAATATGGAATAGATGGATTTTACCTTCATGAATTGTTCCGATTTGAACCGGAATTATATGACTTCATGTCAAAATCCATTGAAATGGGTCGTGCTTTTATCGTCAATGAATACCAACAAAAACCAATGCCTTTATTTTTGTTGTGGAAAGGCATTGTGCATACTACACTTCGTTATCCGGAACATAAATACTTGATAGGCGGTGTTAGTATCAGCAACCAATTTTCGGACTTCTCAAAATCGTTAATGATTGAATTTATGAAGTCGCATTATTACGACCCGTATATCGCACAATACATTCATCCTAAAAAAGAATACAAAGTGAAACTGAAAGATGCTGACAAGGATTTTGTATTTAACGAAACAGAGGCCGACTTAAATAAATTTGACAAAATTATTGATGAAGTGGAACCGGGTAACTTACGTCTGCCGGTATTGATTAAAAAATACATCAAACAAAACGCACGTGTAGTCGCCTTTAATGTGGACCCTCTTTTTAATAATGCAGTGGATGGCTTAATGTATATCCGAATTGCTGATATTCCGGAAAGCACCGTCAAACCTGTTATGGAAGAATTCCAAGCGGAATTAGAGAAGAAGGAGAAAGGATAATTTTAGTAAGTAACCATTAAATTAACTATATTATATGAAGTATTATTTAGAAGTTCTACAGAAGTATGCCGAATTCAACGGTAGAGCACGAAGAAAAGAATATTGGATGTTTGTTTTATTCAATGTTATTATCTCTTACTCTTTATTATTTATTGACGTCTATTTTGAAACAATGTTTATCAACACCATTTATAGCCTTGCTGTACTTATTCCGTCTATAGCTGTTGGAGTTAGAAGAATGCACGATGTAGGTAAAAGCGGTTGGTATATTTTAATACCTATATACAATTTGATATTAGCTTGTACTGAAGGAGATAAAGGCCCTAATGAATATGGGTCGGATCCAAAAAACAGTTATATTGAACTTAATGAAATTGGTCAAGAATAAATAAGAAGTCCCCAAATATGGGGACTTTCTTTTTTTAAAACCAACCTCTTTTATTAACTTGGTAAGTATGGTAAAACTCTTCATCTGTCTTCACTAAGTAAATAATTCCTTCAATAAATGGAATTATTCCTAATATACCACAACTAACTAGCGAAAGTATAATTTGAATAATCCCTTCTTGAGTATATCCCAAAACAAATTTATGTATTCCAATACCTCCCAATAGCAAAGCCAAAACACCTGCTACAATTTTTTTATTTTCTGGTTGTGTTTTTGGATAACTTGGTGTGTTCCACTCCTCTTTTGGTTTTGATGTGTTCCACTCTTCTTTTGGTTTTGATGTTTCCATGATTTTTTTATATAAATTGGTTAGTTAGTTGCTATAAAAATAGAAAAAAATTATAAAAAGGCTTTATCATTAGATTCCCAAAGTTCAATTTTATTTCCTTCGGGATCAAGAATCCAAGCAAATTTACCGTAATCATATGTCGCTATGTCACCCACAATTGTTACACCTTCTTCCTTTAATTTTACTAAAAGCCCTTCTAAATCGGCTACTCTAAAGTTTTGCATGAATGGTTTTTCTGAAGGTGAAAAATAGGTGGTATCGGCAGCAAATGGCGACCATTGGGTGGAACAATCGTTGCCCTCGTTGTCTTTCCACCAAAAAGTAGAACCGTATTGATCAGTTTTTAAACCTAAATGTTTACCGTACCATTCTACTAATTTTTTGGAATCTTTTGATTTAAAAAAGATTCCGCCAATTCCGGTTACTCGTTTTAGTTCAGCTGTTTCTTCTGTTGGAAAAAAGATGGCTTTGATTTTGTCTACAATAACTTGAGCTAATTTCTCATGACTTTCAAACGTCCATCCTGCTATATGAGGCGAAAGCAAAACGTTTTCTGCTGCTAATAAAGCAGTAAATGCCTCCGGTTTTTCGCCTTCAAATAATTTTTCGAACGAAAGTTTTTCATATTCCAACACATCTAATCCGGCTCCTAAAATTTTGCCGGAATGTAGTGCTCTTACCAAATCAGCTGTCACCACCGACCTTCCGCGAGCGGTATTGAGAAACCAAAACGGTTTTGCAAACGCATTGATAAATGCTTCATTAACCATTTTATCCGTTTCCGATGTCCAAGGCGTATGAAGTGAAAGCACATCCGCTTTTAATTGCAATTCCTCTAACGAGACTTGTTTGGCATTTTGATCACCAACAAAAGGTAAAATATCATAACACAAAACGTTCACATCAAAACCACGCAGTTTTTTGGCAAATGATTTGCCCATGTTGCCGTAACCGATGATGCCAACAGTCTTTCCTTCCAGTTCATAGCCGCGATGACCTTCGCGAAGCCAGTTGCCGCTTTTTACGGATTGATTGGCTTGGTTTAATTTGTTCATCAGCGAAAGTAACATACCTAACGCATGTTCGCCAACCGCATTGCGATTGCCTTCCGGTGCAGCAAGGAGATGAATGTTTTTGGATAGAGCATAATCACAATCGATGCTTTCCAGACCGGCTCCTACTCTAGCTATAAATTCCAAATTTGTCGCTTTGTCTAAAAATGTTTTGTCAATTTTAAACCTACTGCGAATCACTATACCTTGATAATCCCTAATTCTAGCTTCAATGGCTTCTTTTGAAGACGTAAAATCCTGGTGGTTTTCAAAACCCAATGCCTCCAATTGTTCCCATAAAAGCGGGTGATTGGAATCGAGATGAAGTATCTTTATTTTTTTTGAATTCAAAACTACTTTTTTTATAAACTACTATTCTTTTATTTTCTGCAACGACGTTTTAATCCCACGAATCAACGCAGAACTAAAGCCTTGATGTTCCATTTCGTTCAATCCTACAATGGTACAACCTTGTGGCGTGGTTACTCGGTCTATTAATTGTTCCGGATGAATTTTTTCGTCCAACGCCATTTTTGCAGCACCCTTTACGGTTTGCGAGGCAATGGCCAAAGCGGTTGGTGCATCAAACCCAATTTCAATACCGGCTTGCATCGAAGCACGAATGTAACGCAATGCATAAGCAGTGCCGCAAGCTCCCAAAACAGTAGCAGCATCCATGAGTTTTTCTTCAATTACTACAGCCGTTCCCAGTTGATTGAAAAGGGCTACTACTTGTGCTCCGGCTACTTTGTTTTGTTCTGAAAAGGAAATACAAGTCGCACTTTCGGCAAATTGTGCAGCTATATTAGGCATAATCCGAACTATCGGATGTGCTCCTTTTGTTTTTTGATGTAAGGTTTCCAACGATACGCCACTCACAGCTGAAGCTATTATTTTGTTGGAAATATGCGGTAAAATCTCGTTTAAAACCGTATCCACTTGATAGGGCTTAATAGTAAGCAGTACCATGTCGGCATTCGCAATATTTTCAATGTTATTGCCGGAGACAGTAATTCCATTTGCTGCTAAATGGGCAATTTGAGCCGTGTTTCTTCGGGTAATCGTAAGTTGATTTCCGGTTGTATAATTGGCTAATCCTAAGGCGATGGCAACACCTAAGTTACCTCCTCCGATAATGTGAATGTTCATGGCGTAGGGTTTACGGTTATGCCCCTGTTAGTAACTAATAGCAGGTTTTGGCTCACTAAAAATACAAATTTTAGAATCCTAAGATGGCTTTTGCGATAGAAAAATAGATTAAAATCCCAAAAATGTCATTACTCGTGGTGATAAACGGTCCGGTTGCAAGTGCCGGGTCGATGCCGTATTTATTTAATGTAATGGGAACAAAAGTCCCAATCAATGACGCAATAACAATCACTGAAATAAGTGCAATAGAAACCGTAATTCCAATGATGTAATCATGACCTAATAAAAAATGACTGCCAAATAAAAGAATTATCGACAATAGCAATCCATTGAAAAGACTTAACTTCATCTCTTTAAACAACCTTTGCCAAAGAGTCCCTCCTAATGTATTGTTGGCTAAACCTTGTACAATAATGGCCGAAGATTGAACACCAACATTACCTGCCATGGCAGCAATAAGTGGTGTGAAAAAAAACAATACTCTGTAATTTTCCATCGCCCCTTCAAACTGTCCGGTGACTTTTACCGCTATAAATCCACCCAAAAGTGCTAAAACCAACCAAGGTAAGCGGGCCTTGGTCAATTCTAAAATACTATCATCTGCTTCTACATCTTGCGAGATACCTGCAGCTAACTGATAATCTTTATCGGCTTCTTCTTTAATTACGTCAATGATATCATCAATAGTAATGCGTCCTACCAATCGTCCCATTTCATCTACAACCGGAATGGCTTCCAAATCGTATTTCTGCATGATACGGGCTACCTCAACATCCTTAGTATCTACTTTTACATAATCTACCTTCGGTATATAAATTTCGCTAATGGGTGTTTTGGTGGAAGTAGTCAATAAATCTTTCAAAGACAACCGCCCTTTTAAACGACCATCCTCATCTACAACATAAATGGAATGTACTCTCGAAACGTTTTCGGCCTGAATTCGCATTTCTTTGACACACGTCAGTACGTTCCAGTTTTCATTGACTTTCACCAACTCTTTCGCCATCAAACCTCCGGCAGAATCTTCGTCATAACGCAACAAATCCACAATGTCTTTAGCGTGTTCAACGTCTTCTAATTCGGAGATTACCTGCTCTTTTTTCTCTTGCGGTAATTCAGCAATAATATCGGCAGCATCATCGGTGGAAAGTTCATCCAACTCTTCTGCAATTTCTTTTGCCGTTAGGTTTTTAAGTATTTTTTCGCGGACTTCTTCATCTAATTCCAGAAGAATTTCTGCGGTTTTTTCGGAATCTAATAGGTTGAAAATATAACTTGCCTCTTTCTGGTCAAGTTCTTCCATGATTTCGGCAATATCAGCATAGTGAATGTCATGGAGCAGATCATAGAGTTCCTGTCCCTTGTTTTCACTGATAAGTTGCTCTATTTGAGCTAAAAAGTCCCTGCTGATTTTAAACTCCATTGGCCGCAATCTTTTGAGTTAGTGCCACAAATTGTTCAACCGACAATTGCTCCGGTCTGAGGTCAAAGATACTATCTTCTTTTAAATTATCAGACAGTTGGTATGTTTTTAAACTGTTACGAAGTGTTTTCCTGCGTTGGTTAAAAGCCGTTTTTACCACAGCAAAAAACAGTTTTTCATCACACGGTAAATGATAGTTCTCTTTTCGTCTTAAACGCAATACACCCGACTTCACTTTGGGTGGAGGTGAAAAAACATGTTCGGAAACGGTAAATAAATACTCAGCCTCATAAAAAGCTTGAGTCAAAACCGATAAAATACCATAGGTTTTAGTACCCTTTTTTTCACAAATTCGTTCGGCTACTTCTTTTTGAAACATCCCTGAAAACTCAGGAACCTGATTTCGCATAGCCAACATTTTAAACACTATTTGTGTAGAAATATTATACGGGAAATTACCAATAATAGCAAATGGTTCCTGACCAAAAACGGCTCCTAAATCATATTTTAAAAAATCTTCGGAAATGATTTTTCCGGCCAATTGAGGGTAATTGGTATTGAGATAAACCACAGAATCCCGATCAATTTCTATGACGAAAGTTTCGGTGGGTTTTTCTAATAAATATTTGGTTAAAACGCCCATTCCCGGACCAATTTCTAAGATTTTGGAATAACCGGAATAAGATAACGAATCAGCTATGTTTTTGGCGATGGATTCATCTTTTAAAAAATGTTGCCCAAGGTGTTTTTTTGCTCTTACTTGTTCCATGTTGATGGGGTTTAGGCATTAAAAAATGTGGTTTGATGCTGAAACAGTTACTGCATGGCAACTTCTGAAAAATGCTCGCTAATCACTTCCAATTCGGTTCGAAAGGTTAGCATTTTATCAGCAAACAACTGCAGTCCTTCCTGACGCAATCGCGGAGCATCTTCCGTGTAGTAGCGTTGTAACTTATCTTTACTGTCGGTTACATATTGAACGGAATAGGTAACGCTCCCTTCTTCTTCTACCAAAACTTTAACCATTCGGGCTGTGGAAAATTTTCCGGTAGCCAACACATCATGGATGTGTTTGGTTTGCATCCAATGCAGCCATTTATCGTGAACACTATTGTCTATATTGATGGTAACATTATAAATAATCATACGCTTTACTGTTAAATTAAAAAATTACAAATTGCTGTCGCCTCGCAATTGTCGGTACTTTCTTCTCGCATCCACAAAATGAATACTGTCTTGGTGATTAAAAAGCAAGCTCTCATACAAGGCTTTCGCTTTATCAGGCATTTGAAGTTTTTTATGATAGATTTCGGCCGAAAAATACAAGGCTTCATCCCTGTAAATACTTTCGGGAAAATCATCAATTATTTTTTGGTAGGCTTCTAATGCCTTTGAAGTGTCTTTTAAGTCTTCATGCAATGTGCCTATTTTCAATAACGTAGCATCCGCAATAACATCCGATTGGTGTTCCTGCAACAAGGTCTGAAACTCTTTTAATGCTGCTGCTTTTTTGTTTTGATAAACCAAAAAATCTGCTTTGGCAAATCGTTTTAAAGCTGCTTGCGTAGAATCCGCCACGGTGTTGTCGTTAATCAATAAAAACAATTCCAAAGCATCATTTGCAATCAATTGGGTAGAGGCTGTTTTTAATACTTTGAGTTGGGTCAAAGCCCAATCAAAATCAACATTAAAATAACTGGTTTTTGCCGCTTTTAAACTGGCTTCGTGTCCAATCACATCATTTTTTAAATCCTCCTGGATTTGCGTATAATAAATTAATGCTTGATTGAATTTGTTTTCAAACAATAAGATATCGGCCAATTCCATTTTGGCATCAGCCAATTGAAAACGATTCAAAGGCAACTCCATCGTACGATCCAAAATAGCTTTCCCTTGCTCGGGATTGTTGCGTTTGAAAGTAGCAAAATTGGCTTGCATCAATTGGATAGAAAGTGTGTAAGGACTCACCCCATATTTTTTCAGAAGTAATTCCAAAGCAGCGTCAATGGTAGCATAGTCTTTTTCTGCTGCCTGATCGATTTGCATTTGCATCAAATAATAATGGGATTGAATCTGCAAATCCAAATCATTGGTGTTTTCTAAAATAAAATTGAATATTTCTTTAGCCAAATCGTTTTCTTCCGCTTCTATTACCATTTCGCCCAAGGAAACAATATTGGAAAACGTCTCCGGTTCTCTTTTATAAATGGCCTTTTCTTGAATAAAGGCTTTGCCGTATTCTTTCTGTTGTACAAAATACCAACTCAACATTTGATTCCAAAAAAGGTCTTGGTCTTGTTGTGCTCGTATCAATAAGGCCTTGCGAAGTTGATTATTAAATTGTTCATCCGTATCGTCATTCATAAATCGAGACAATTGATTTTGAATTAGTACACTGTTTTGTGGATTAGTATACAACTCATCTAAAAACTTCTCAATCATTTTGTCAGGTTGACCCAATTGCCCGTAAAGTAAACCCATTTGATAATTAAAACGGGATTTTGGATCTATTTCATAAGCCGTTTCATAAGCTTTGAGTGCATACTGCAACAGTACTTTCTTCTCAAAAGTGGAAGCAACGGAATAGACATTGGTGGGAGCTTCTTTAATTTTTGAAAGTGCTTCCTGATACAACGATTCGGCTTTGGTGGTATTTTTTTGTAGCTGATAATTATAACCTAATTCAATCAACAACGAAGCTTGTTTGTATTTCAATAAACGTTCATTCAACTCTTTTTCCGCTTTATCATACTGTTCCAATTGCTGGTAACATTCAATAGTTCGTAAAAAATAAACGCCGTTTCCGGGATTGGTTTTCAATAGTTCTTGATAACTAACCAAAGCTTTTTCAAAAGAACCACTATCAAAGTAGTTTTGTGCCAACTGCTCATTTTGGCCGAAATGTACCCATCCGGTCAAAAGAAAAACTAAAAGAATACAACGTTGTAACATAACTCAAAAAAACTAGGCACTAAAGTAACTTTTTTTTACTAAATCAAGGTCCCGTTAGGGTAAGATTAACGAAAACCATGTGGGTTTGTATAAAA
Organism: Flavobacterium orientale; assembly: GCF_014638005.1. Lineage (GTDB taxonomy): Bacteria > Bacteroidota > Bacteroidia > Flavobacteriales > Flavobacteriaceae > Flavobacterium > Flavobacterium orientale. The sequence continues at coordinate 120,719 of NZ_BMFG01000002.1, read as the reverse complement.
AAAGGTCCCATTTGATGTAAAAGGGACCTCTTCTTTAAACGATTTTACAATTAGTCAATAATTGAAAAACCGGTATAAGGTCGCAATACTTCCGGTATGACAATGCCTTCCGGAGTTTGATAATTTTCTATAATGCCGGCCATTACTCTTGGTAAGGCTAGCGAACTTCCATTCAACGTATGTGCCAATTGGTTTTTACCGTCTTTGTCTTTAAAACGCAATTTCAAACGGTTGGCTTGAAACGTTTCAAAATTAGAAACCGAACTGATTTCTAACCAGCGGTCTTGTGCCGTAGAAAACACTTCAAAATCATAAGTCAAGGATGAAGTAAAGCCCATATCTCCGCCACACAAACGCAATACACGGTAAGGCAATTGCAACTCGTCCAACAAGCCTTTGACATGTTCAACCATACCGTCAAGTGCTTGATAGGAATTATCCGGATGTTCAATGCGTACAATTTCTACTTTATCAAATTGGTGCAAACGGTTTAACCCGCGAACATGAGCTCCGTAGGATCCCGCTTCTCTTCGAAAACATGGGGTGTAACCGGTACACAAAACAGGTAATTCACTTTCGTTCAAAATCACATCGCGAAACAAGTTAGTTACCGGCACCTCAGCAGTTGGAATCAAATACAAATCATCAACACCAACATGATACATCTGGCCTTCTTTATCAGGTAACTGTCCTGTTCCAAAACCCGATGCTTCATTAACTAAATGCGGCACTTGGTATTCTACATAACCGGCTTCGGTATTTTTATCTAAAAAATAAGCAATTAAAGCTCTTTGCAAACGGGCCCCTTTTCCTTTGTACACGGGAAAACCGGCACCGGTGATTTTTACTCCCAATTCAAAATCAATAATGTCATATTTTTTTACCAAATCCCAATGCGGCAAAGCACCTTCATGTAATTTCGGAATTGCTCCTGCTTGAAAAACAGTCAGGTTATCTTCCGGCGTTTTCCCTTCAGGAACAATCGCAGCAGGCGTATTTGGGATTTTATATAATTCTTCCGATAAAGCGGTGGTGTATTTTTCCAACGCTTCTTTCAATTGAGCCGTTTGCTCTTTGAAAGAAGTCGATTTTTCTTTTAAAGCAGTCGCTTGGTCCTTTTGACCTGATTTCATCAAATCACCAATTTCTTTTGACAGTAAATTAGACTCCGCCAACACGTTGTCTAAAGCCACTTGTGTAGCCCTGCGTTTTTCATCCAAATTCAAAACGGTATCTACCAAAGTAACGGCATCCATATTTCGTTTCGCTAAAGCTGCGATAACTTGATCTCTATTTTCCCGAATAACGGCTATTTGTAACATAGTGAGAAGCTTAATTTTTAAAAAAGCAAAGGTAAACAAATGTTTGGGAGTTGAAAATGAATTCTGCAAGCAAGTTTCGTTTCATTACTATTTTCAAATTCCCCAATAAATGGTAACTTTACACTTTAATTACATGACTATGGATTTTATATACCAAGACGCTTATCCCATTCTTAAAGACGATACAGCCTACCGCAAAATAACAACTGATTTTGTAAAAGTAGAAAAACTCGGAGACCGAGAAATTTTGACAGTTGACCCACAAGGAATTGCCTTATTAGCCGAAGAAGCCTTGAGCGACGTATCGTTCATGCTTCGTTCTTCGCATTTAGAAAAACTTAGAAAAATTATTGACGACCCGGAAGCGACCGACAACGATCGTTTTGTGGCGTACAACCTGTTACAAAATGCGGTTGTTGCTGTGGAAGGACAATTGCCTTCTTGTCAAGATACCGGAACGGCTATCGTTATGGCAAAAAAAGGTGAAAATGTGTATACCGGTGCTGACGACGGCGAATGGCTTTCCAGAGGTATTTTTAATACGTACCAAAAAAGAAACCTTCGTTATTCGCAAATTGTACCGATTTCGATGTTTGAAGAAAAAAACTCAGGCTCCAACTTACCGGCTCAAATTGATATTTATTCCAAAAAAGGAAGTTCGTATGAATTTTTATTCCTGGCAAAAGGTGGAGGTTCGGCCAACAAAACCTTCTTATACCAAAAGACAAAATCGTTGTTAAACGAAAAATCGCTAGAAGCTTTTGTACGCGAACGCATCATGGATTTAGGCACTTCCGCTTGTCCACCTTATCATTTAGCTTTAGTGATTGGCGGTACTTCCGCTGAAGCGAATTTAGCCGTAGTCAAAAAAGCCTCTGCAGGCTATTTTGATCATTTACCAACCACAGGAAATATGGCCGGTCAAGCCTTCCGAGATTTGGAATGGGAAAAACGCGTGCAACAAATTTGTCAAGAAAGTGCCATTGGAGCTCAATTTGGCGGAAAATATTTAACGCATGATGTACGGGTGATTCGTTTACCGCGACATGCGGCTTCTTGTCCTGTTGGAATGGGTGTTTCGTGTTCTGCCGATAGAAATATTAAAGGTAAAATTACCAAAGACGGTATTTTTGTGGAACAATTGGAAACCAACCCAAAACGATTCCTGCCCGAAACGGCTCCGCATTTAGAAGAACCGGTAACCATCGATTTGAACCGACCGATGAAAGAGATTTTGGCTGAACTTTCAAATTACCCCATCAAAACCCGATTAAAATTAAACGGTACGTTGATTGTTGCCCGTGATATCGCTCATGCAAAAATCAAAGAACTACTCGATGCCGGAAAACCGATGCCCGAGTATTTCAAAAACCATCCCGTATATTATGCAGGCCCGGCAAAAACACCCGAAGGAATGCCTTCCGGAAGTTTCGGACCAACCACAGCTGGCAGAATGGACGTTTATGTGGATGAATTCCAAAAACACGGCGGCAGCATGATTATGTTGGCCAAAGGAAACCGCACCGACGAAGTTCGAAATGCTTGTCAAAAATACGGCGGATTCTATTTAGGTTCCATTGGAGGCCCCGCAGCGATTCTTGCAAAAGAAAATATCCTATCCGTTGAAGTGGTCGATTTTGAAGAATTAGGCATGGAAGCCGTTCGGAAAATCACCATCAAAGACTTCCCTGCGTTTATCATTACCGACGATAAAGGAAATGACTTCTTTGCAAATTTGTAAAATCATTATAAAATGTAATACGTATAAAAGTCCGACAATTGTTGGACTTTTTTTATATCAAAATCTACTAGTCCAAACCTTAATGAGCCTTAGGTTTGATCCATATTGTAGGAATGGATTTTCACCCCGCCAATTTTCGACACAATGACAATTATCATTTCGTAAACAATATAAAATCAGTAACTTACAATTTAATAAATTGTATTACATGAAAGCCTATCAAAAAACCATTCCTGAATTATTTGAATTTTTTCAAACCTCTGAAAAAAGCGGTCTTTCTGAAAGCGACATTCCCAAAAGGCAACAAGAATATGGGAAAAACGAAATTCAGGAAACCGGAGGCAGAACTTGGTGGATGCTTTTTTTAAAACAGTTTAAGAGCACCTTGATTCTGATTTTGTTTATGGCCGCTTTAATTTCATGGTTCACCGGACATGAAGTGGATACCTATGTAATCTTGGCAGTTATATTGATTAATACATTTATTGGATTTATTCAAGAATGGAAAGCAGAAAAAGCAGTAGCTTCTTTAAAATCCTATCTTAAAACAACCGCCAAAGTCATTCGCGATGGTGAAAAAAAAACCATTGCAGCGGCAGAACTTGTGCCGGGTGATATTATCATTCTAGAGGAAGGCGATAGCATACCGGCAGATGCACGACTTTATTTAGCCAAAAACCTCAGAGCTATTGAAGCTCCACTTACCGGAGAATCTTTACCCGTGAATAAATCGGCAATTGACCTACCGGATGAATTACCCTTAGCCGATCGGAAAAATACTGTCTATAAAGGAACCTTTATTTCCGGCGGTTACGGGAGAGCCATTGTGACCGGAACAGGAATGAAGACTGCTTTAGGAGAGATTGCCCATTCACTGGACTCTATCAAACACGGTCTGACTAATTTTCAAAAGAAGACCAACGAACTGGCGAGACAAATGGGACTTATTGCAATAATCAGTGCATTGACCTTGTTCTCTGTAGCCTACTTTATCCGTAAGCAAAGCTTGGATGAAACACTAATGATTGCCATTGCCGCTTTGGTTTCGTCGATACCGGAAGGACTGCCGGCGGTACTTGCCATAGTGCTGGCTATTGGAGCCCACAATATGAGTAAACAAAATGCTATTGTTCGCGAATTTAGTGCCACGGAAACTCTTGGAGCGGTTACAACCATTATTACAGACAAAACAGGAACACTCACTCAAAATACATTAACGGTTAGAAAAGTAATGGTGCCGGGAGAAATCCCTTGGGAAATAAGCGGCGAAGGTTGGTCGCCTATCGGAAACTTTCATCGCGAAGGAAACATCACGGAAATAGAAAACCAACCCGTTTTAGAAGCATTGCTCCAAGTAGCTGCTTTTAGCAATAACAGCGATATCCGTCATGATATTGAAAGTGACTCTTATGTATTGTTAGGCGACCCCACAGAAGGAGCTTTATTGGCATTAGCTCGCAAAGGAGGAGTGTTCCCCAAAAAACAAACCCATTGCGTTAAAATTGACGACCTACCCTTTAGTGCCACCCTTAAAATGCGTGCTACGTTAGTTCAAAATGGGGAAGAAAAAGAAATTTATGTGATTGGTGCTCCTGAAAAAATAGTGGATGCGTGTACGAATGTGGCTCATAAAAATAAAACCATCTCATTTGAATCAACGGCAAAATATGAAATAAGAAAACAAATAGAACAATGGTCTGGTGATGCCATGCGTGTAATTGCATTAGCAAAAAAAGAAACCACAACTAATCATGACCACCTAAAAGACAATGACTTAACCGCACTCACTTTTCTGGGAATAGCAGGAATGATAGACCCGCCTCGTCCGGATGTAAAAGAAGCCGTAGATGCTTGTCACAAGGCTGGAATTCGAGTGATTATGGCAACGGGTGACCACATCAACACCGGTATTGCTATTGCAAAAGCGACTCATATTATTCTGGACGACGACAATGCTTCGCATCAAGGCTTGACGGAAACCCAACTCCTGCAATTGGATGAAAAAGAGTTTGAAAAAGCCATCATGGAAACCCGTGTTTTTGCCCGACTGACCCCACAGATGAAGTTGCGAATCGCCACCACGCTGCAAGAAAAAGGAGAACTGATTGCCATGACCGGTGATGGCGTAAACGATGCTCCTGCACTAAAAAAAGCAGATGTGGGCGTGGCCATGGGAATTATGGGTACCGATGTAGCCCGTGATGCCGCTCAAGTGGTACTTGCAGATGATAACTTTTCTACGATTGTAAAAGCGATTGAAGAAGGTCGGGTAGTTTTTAATAATGTTAGACAAACCAGTTTCTTTTTACTCACTACCAACTTTTCGGAAATTGTTACGTTGTTGTCAGCTATTTTTATGGGATTGCCCATTCCATTAACAGCTACGCAAATCTTGTGGTTAAACTTAGTTACCGACGGAACTTGTACGACCACTATGGCCACTGAAAAAGGACATGGCGATGAATTGGAACAAGCTCCTATGAATCCCAAAGAGAAAATCTTAAACAAAAGTGTGGTGCCTTTTTTAATCATTAATGCTATTTTAATGGCGACCGTAGCGTTAAGTGTTTTTAAATATTACCTGCCGGAAGGAATCGAAAAAGCGAGAACTGCCGCTTTTGTAGTCATGGCATTTAGTCAATTGTTTAATATGTTTAACATGCGATCCTTACGCCACTCGGCTTTTACCATTGGTCTATTCTCAAATAAATGGGTAAATATAGGTTTGATTGCCTCTATAATCATCCAAGTTATGATTATTGACATCCCTTTCTTTCAAGATTTATTTCAATTTGATCCCGTCTCCTTTACAGAGTTTGTCGTGTTTGCCGGCTTAGCTTCTTCTATTCTGTGGATGGGTGAATTATACAAATTTTTGTATCACATTAGATATGACAAAAAAAATGTAATTAAAATGTAGCGTCAAAGAGCCGTAGGCTCGACTCATATTGTAGGGACGGGTTTTAACCCGTCCACAACAGACATGTTTGATCCCGCACATTTTCAAATCCAAAATTATACAATCAAACCGCAACCCGCCTACAATCAATTATTTAACAAGACTTAACAACCCGTAAGTAAATAATAATACTCCCCAAACATTCCCATAACATACCGGCTGTATGTTTGCAAAAACTTATTTTGAAAAAAAAGAGAGCAATTCCTCTGGTAGTAATAAGTGACGTGCATTTAGGAACCTATGGTTGCCAAGCCAAAGAATTACTTCACTACTTAAAATCCATTCACCCTACAACACTTGTATTGAATGGCGATATCATCGACATGTGGAGCTTCAGCAAAAGCTATTTTCCGGCTTCCCACAGAAACGTACTCCGTCAAATATTAAAGATGTCCAACCAAGGAACACGAGTGATTTACATCACCGGAAACCATGATGAAAACTTACGCAAATATTCCGACCTTATTTTAGGAAATTTTGAACTGGTAGACAAATTAATCTTGGAACTCGACGGTAAAAAAACATGGATTTTTCATGGTGATGTGTTCGATTCTTCCACTAAAGGCTACGCAAAAATCTTAGCCAAATTGGGCGGAAAAGGCTACGACTTACTAATTCTGATTAATAGTTTCATCAATTGGGTACGCGTGCTATTCGGAAAAGAAAAAAGAAGCTATTCCAAAATGATTAAAGACAGTGTAAAAAAAGCAGTCGCATTTGTCTCTGATTTTGAGACTACTGCTGCCGAAATTGCCATTGAAAAAGGATATAGTTATGTGGTATGCGGACACATCCATAAACCGCAAATGAAAGAAATGGCAAACGAACACGGAAAAGTGTTGTACTTAAACAGCGGCGATTGGGTGGAGAACCTGACCGCCTTGGAATACAAAAAAAAGAAATGGAGTATTTACCACTACCAAAAAGCGGAATTTGCTGATCAGGAAGCCAACGAAACAGATAGTCCGAATGATGTTGTAACTAAAATTTTATCCGAATAACATCAAATAATGGTACTCACACCATACTACTCCATTAAATTAAAATATAAGCAATGAAACTATTTTATGCAATTCAAGCAACAGGGAACGGGCATATCAGCAGAGCGATTCAGCTGTATCCCCATCTACAAAAATTTGGTTCGGTCGACTTTTTTTTAAGCGGAAACAATGCTACGTTACCGGTTGACTTACCCGTGAAGTACAAAAGTAAAGGCTGTAGTTTGCTTTACAGTAAATGTGGTGGTTTAGACTACCTGGCGATAGCTCAGAACATCAAACCCATTCAAATGTATAAAGATGCCAAAGCGTTACCTTTAAAGCAGTACGATGTCATTATTAATGATTTTGATTCCGTTACAGCTTTGGCGTGTAAACTGCAAAAAGTAAAGTCCGTTCAATTTGGCCATCAAGCAAGTTTTATCTCCGAATTGACACCAAGACCCGAAAAGAAAAGCTTTTTAGGAGAAACAATATTTAAACATTATGCCCCATCTCCCAAACACATAGGATTACATTTTGAACAATATGATTCCTTTATTTATCCACCCATAATTAAAGATGAAATCCTGCAAGCCGAACCCAAAGATTTGAAACACATCACAGTTTACTTACCCTCCTTTGACAAAGATTGTTTGGAAAAAGCCTTTAATAAACTCCCTGGTCAGCAGTTCCATTGGTTTTTAAGTGAGGTAAAAACGAAGCATACCATCAAAAACATTACCTACTATCCCGTAAACCAACAGTATTTTAATGAAAGTTTGATAACCTGTCACGGAATCATTACGGGTGGCGGCTTTGAAACGCCTTCTGAAGCCTTGTATCTCAAAAAGAAAGTACTCAGTATTCCCATCTTAAACCATTATGAACAAGAATGTAATGCCGCGGCTTTGAAAAAACTAGGCGTGCAAGTGCTTTCTGAAGTAGGAACTAATTTCGAAGACCGAATTGAAAACTGGTTAAATGCCTCGACTGAAACTCCGACAATTGAAGCCAACAACATCAACGAAACGTTGCAGTTTTTGTTTGATACGTATCATGCTCCCTATTGATTTTTGAGAAAGAAACAATGTTTGATACTATTGCTATTTTCCGGCAATTTCAAACCCATCTCGGGATAACGCAACAAATTCTCTATGTAGACCTTACTTTTCATTGCCTTACTATGCTTTTCAATGGTTACAACTTGATCTTTAGAACCACATGCAATAACTAGGATTAAGAAACGAAAACACGTTTGAAGTGTTCTTGTATAGTTGTAATCTCATCAAGAGTTAAGGCAGAAAATTCTTTTTCTAAAGCTCTTTTTGAGAGTACCCCATTATTTTGTTCTAAAAATCTAATTAACAAAGCGACCATACTATCAGGCATTTGAAAAAGATTGTCAAGCCATAACTTCATTTCGTCATATTTTTGTAAATAAGCTACTTCTTCGGGTAGTGTTTTATGAATAGTCGTATCTACACACTCAAATAAGAATTCCGCTTGGGGTGTTGCGTCAAAATACTTGTAATAATCGATGGTTTCATTCAGCACATTTACATTATTGCTAGTCGTTTTCTCCCATTCAATATGATCTAACAATGGAAGCGAGTAGCTTTCTAGTACTCTTCTATAATCATCAATTCTTTCTAATATAGTTGCTGATATGGGAAAAATTATTCCTTGCGGACTGTATTTCATAGCCGCTAATAAGTGATGAATTAGATAGCGATGAATTCTACCATTTCCATCTACAAGAGGGTGAATAAAAACGAAGCCAAATGCAATTATTGCGGCAGTTAGAACAGGATGAAACCCAACTGACTCTAATTGATTACTGGTTTTTAGAAGTCCGTTCATTAATTGTGTTACATCTTTGGGGGAGGCAGAAATATGCTCCGGGATTGGCTCGCCTGTGATTCTATCATGCTCGCCAACAAATCCGCCTTCCGTTCTGTAACCCATTGTAATAAAACGACTGTTTTCGATAACAATCTGTTGTAAACGATATAATTCTTCGTTGCTTAAAGGCTTAGTTCCTGCTTGCCCGATAGCTTTCCCCCAACGCACAGCTCTATTTTGAGTGGGTGTTTCTCCTTCAATTCCAAATGAAGCCTTAGAGTCTTTTAAAAGCAAAAAGGCAGATGTTCGTAACAAAATGTCTTTTCGAAAACCATTCACCAGCATAGCGATGTTCGCTACATTATTCTTAGCAATATAATGTTCTAATTTTTCTGTTTTAAAAAGTAGCGGACAAAAGTCAACGGTCCCTGCTAAATTATTCTTTACCCGATGCCTCCCGGAATTAATTGAAATTGGAGAGGCATACTGTAAATTTTCATCAATTAAGTATACAAAATTACCGGTAGTTAAATCCGGTATAGCTAGTTTAGTACCCATTAACCACTCATATAAAAACCACATTTTACGACTATATTGACCATTTGGTTCTATTTGCACCAATTCCTTGATGTTGTTTTCCGAAAGTTTCTCAAAGAGTTTTTTAAAGAACAACATATTTACCCCCTCATATTTTAAGGCAAATACTAGTTGTTTATACAATGTGTCTTCAGGTTCATGTCTTGAAGTAAGAACCAGCCATTGATTTGTTGAATAGTGTCGCTTTTTTGTACTGATTAGAGCCAATCGATTAGGTAATGGTACCTGTAGTCTATATTTTTCTATTAAAGCACCATAACCAACTAAGGTTCCTTCTTCTGGAGCTTGTCTACCGTGAAAAACACTTATTTTTAGTGAGAAATGATTACTATTCATACTTCCTAGTGAAAAATGATTATTCAAAAATAAGTGAAAAATAGTTAGTATCGGTGAAAAATAGTTATAAAAAATACAAATTGGTGAAAAATAGTTATTCTTGGAAAGAATAGCTACTTTTATATTTCATAACTTGGGTATCATTCAGATGAAAATCTAACCTCAAGCCCAAATTTGCAGTGTAACCGATATAAAATCGATTATGTTTATCTGAGTGTATAAGGTAGGGACGGGTTTCAATCCGTCTATTTTCAAATCCATTTTGATGGGATGAGTTGCAGCCCAACGTCAAAGAGCCGTAGGCTCGACCCATTTTGTAGGGACGGGTTTTAACCCGTCCACAACATACATGACAGCTAAATATAAAAAAAGCCCAACATTTTCATGTTAGGCTTTTAAGCTCCCCCTCTTGGGCTCGAACCAAGGACCCTCTGATTAACAGTCAGATGCTCTAACCAACTGAGCTAAGGAGGAATAACCGTATAGGTTACTATATTTTCAATCTTTCAATTTAATCTTTTATCCTTCTTTGCTCTAACCTTCCGATTCCTATCGGAAGAGCTAAGGAGGAATAACCGTATAGGTTACTATATTTTCAATCTTTCAATTTAATCTTTTATCCTACTTTGCTCTAACTTTCCGATTCCTATCGGAAGAGCTAAGGAGGAATAACCGTATAGGTTACTATATTTTCAATCTTTCAATTTATAACTTAAACTTCTTAGCTCGAACCAATCCCGATGGCTATCGGGAGAGCTAAGGAGGAAGGTGTATAACCTTTTTTGCGAGTGCAAATATAGAGCGAAAAATGTTTTATACAAATAAAATTCGCAAAAAGTTTGCAGTTTTTTTTATCTAGGTGCCTTTTATCAAATGCCAGATATCGTTACCAAATACTAAGGCCATCAAACTCAATAAGATAACCACACCAATCGTTTGTGCAATTTCCAATGTTTTTTCGGTTGGTTTTTTACGGGTAACCAACTCAATGATGATAAATACCGCATGACCTCCGTCTAATCCCGGAATTGGAAGGATATTTAAGAACGCCAACCACACCGAAAACATCGCTGTAAACGACCAGAAAAATGTCCAGTCCCAGGTTGGTTTGAATATCTTAAACATACGTAACGGTCCGCTTACTTCTTTGTAGGCTTCCGTTTTAGTATTGAAAATAATCTTGAATTGTTTTATTTGTCCCGTTAAGGTGTTAATCGTCTTAGTAAAACCGGCAGGGATCGATTCCATAACCGATACTTCTTTTGTCGTAAAAGCATCCTTAATTACCGATTGACCACTGTTAAAACCTAATTTAGCATCTGCTGTAGTTTTGGCTCTAAGTGTAAGAGGTTCGTTGTTTCTTAGTATTTCAATAGATACCGAATCGTTTTTGTATTGTGATAATTCAGCGGTAAACTCATCAAAATAAGCAACCGGTTTGCCATTAACACCTACTACCTTGTCCCCTTTTTGCATACCCGCTAAAGCAGCCGGCATACCTTGAACAACACTGTCAACCACCGTTTCCTCACGTGCATTCAAAAAGTTTTTCCCTTTGCGTTTAATCACATCGCGTTTGCCTTCATCAGACAAATCAAAGGTTAACTCTTTACCGTCACGTTCAATCGTAATGTTATCACCAAATAAAATAGCAATAGGCAATTGCTCAAATTTAGGCTGAACTTTTCCGTCTACTTTTAAAATCTTATCGCCGTTTTGTAATCCCAACAAATTCCCAACAGAATCTACCACAATACCGTGTTTGATCTTGGAATTGTCTACAAAATTATCACCGTGATTGATAAACAACATCGCATAAATAATCCAGGCCAAAAAGAAATTGACAATAACCCCACCTAAGATAATAATCAAACGTTGCCAAGCCGGTTTACTGCGGTATTCCCATGGTTGTGGCTCTTGTTTCAATTGCTCTTTATCCATGCTCTCATCAATCATACCGGCAATTTTCACATAACCACCCATCGGCAACCACCCAATTCCATATTCGGTATCACCAATTTTTTTCTTTACTAAAGAAAACCAAGGGTCAAAGAAAAGATAAAACTTTTCAATCTTCGTTTTAAAATATTTGGCTGGTATAAAATGTCCTAATTCGTGTAAAATAACTAAGAAGGACAAACACAATATCAATTGTGCTATTTGAATCAATGTTTCCATTTAATTGGGTTAAAATCTAAATTGCCGACAAAAATAAGGTTTTACTACTAATAGTGATGCGTTTATCTGCAACTGATTTACTTTTTTATCACTTTTTTATGAAATACACCCGCTGAAGTAGTGATTCTCACTTGATAAATACCTTCCGAAAGAGCAGCAATAGAAAACGATGGCGAAGTGGAAACACCCACCTGTTGCCCCAAAGTGGAATAAATCTCCATCTTCTCAAAAGAAATGGAAGCCGGTAAATCAATCGATAACAAATCTTTAGTCGGATTTGGATACAGCTCAATAAGTGCATCAATAGCTTCAAAAGGCAATCCCAAAGTAGCCGTATTGTTTTTAGAAATCAAATGACGTTGCGGGTCAAATTGGATGTCAGCTACTCCAAAAGGTACAGCCACAGTGAACAACTGACCGTTTTCAGTATGTTGTAAAACTACATCAAACTGTTCGGCATTAACGCCGATAAAGCGAATGGGAACCGGCATTTCAAAAAACGAAACCGACGGGTGCGATTGCGTTTGAAATAATTGCACCTGCATTTCTAAATTGCCCATATTTTGTGCCGTTACCGTGTAAGTGGGATAGCCTTGATTATACAGCCAATCCGAGAAAAACTCGGTTAAATTTTGTCCCGAAACAGTTTCTAAATGATATTGCAAATCGGTGGTAACCGCATAATCAAAAGCCAAATTAGGATCGGCCAAATAATTTCGTAAGGCTTGGAAAAAAGCAGTATCGCCCAATTTCCATCGCAACATGTGCAACACCATGGCTCCTTTGTTGTAACTCAAACGACTGCTGAAAATACGATTCACATTCGTTAAATCACTGTCTTGCAAATAGACATAACCGCCAAGTTGTGAGGTGATGTTGTTAATCAAACTGTTTTTCCAACTTACAAAATTGGGAGCTCCATCTAAATTTTCTATGACCAAACCGGACAAATAGGTGGCAAAACCTTCGTTCAACCAAATGTCTTTCCAAGTGCCACACGTAATTTTATTGCCAAACCATTGGTGAGCCAACTCATGAGCGATCAAACCGCGACTGAAATTCCCCATAAAGGAAACCGTAGTGTGTTCCATGCCGCCACCCCAACCAAATTGAGCGTGACCGTATTTTTCATCAGAAAACGGATAGGTTTCAAACAAGGTTTCAAACAAATCCATAATTGGAAGGGTTTGAGCCAAACTCGTTACAGCACTGTTATAACTCTCAGGATAAATATAATTGACAACCGGAAACTGATTGGGAGCTGTTCCGGCCGTTTGTGTAAAAATCTGATAATTGGTCACGGCTATGGCAACCAAATACGCCGGAATCGGATAATTGTGTTCAAAATGCGTGGTTTTGGTCAAACCGTTTACCACCTGACTTTGTTCTACACCATTGGAAACGGCTACATATTGTGATGGAGTAGTCAAATACACATCAATCGCTTCAATTTTATCATTCAAATCTTGCTTGCAAGGCCACCAATCTCTCGCACCATAAGGTTCCGACAACGTCCACAACACCGGTGTCCCGGAATGTGTTCCCGTAGCAAAAGCCTGCTGACCCGAAGGCGGCACACCCGCATAACTTACCGCAATGGAGTCTAACGTTCCGGCTACAATGGGCTGAGCTAACGTAACCACCAATTCATTATTGGCTTGTGTAAAAGCCAAAGAGGTGTTGCCTTTCATTACGGAACCAACAGTCAATTGATGAGCCAAATCTAACGTAATCGTACTCATGGCTTGCTTGGCCACAAAATGCGATGTCACATTCCCACTCACAAAATAAACCGCGGGATCTACGGTCAATTCCAACCGTTGATAAACCATATCATAATTTTGGGTATTGACATTCGCCACAAAATTCATAGTAGAAGAAGCCGATTTCATTTCCGCTTGAGCCAATTCCGCAAGTTCAGAGGGTGTCTCCTGCGAAAACAAAACACAAGTATAGAGTGATAGTAGAAGTAGTAGGTTTTTAGTCATTTGTAAAAAAATAAAATCAAATGTACTGAAAATTAAGCAACTCATTCAACACCTTGCAAAAATTTAAGAATCGTTTAAAGGTTTAAAAGAGTAAGGGTTTAAGAGTTTAAAAGTGGAGACGCTTAATTTACGAAAAGCCATGAATTTATACATCAGTTTAAAAATCCGCTTCACCTGTCCGTCGATAGGCTAATCCGCGTTCCACCCTTTGCGTCCCATCTCCAGATTTTTATCGGGATTGCGAGGAAAAAATCCGCCCCCATCCGCGTTGGCAAAGCCACCTGCGTCATCCGCGTTCCAAACTTTCCAACCCTTGAGATAAATAAACCCAAAAAAAGTGAAGCGTCTCTGCGTAAACCTTTATCAACTTTGCAGTAAAAAAATCCGCCACCATCCGTGTTGGCGAAGCCATCTGTCCCGATAACTATCGGGATCCGCGTTCCAACCTTCGCGTTAATGCGAGAAAAACCAACCCTCAGAATCTTAAATAAAACCCAATAACCCCACCCCATCATTTATTCTCCGTAAATTTAAATCCTAAACCCATTATCAACACTAAACATGAACCTAAAAAAAAGAATAGGCATTTGGATGGATTACACCAGTGCCCAAATTTACGAAAACGCCACCGGCGAATTTCTCCTCACCTCTATGGAGTCCAACTTCTACCTACCAATTAAGAAAAAAGGAGAAGCAAGCAGCGAAAGCCCCATTCACAACGAAGAAAACCAAACCGACCAAGCCTTCTACAATGATTTACTGGTACTGGTTAAAGGCTATGAAGAAGCCCTACTTTTTGGCCCAACCCAAGCCAAAACCGCCTTGTTTGACCTCATCAAAGCCAACCCCGAATGCAACAACCTTTACATCCAAACCCTCGAAGCCGATAAAATGACTACCGAACAAATGAAAGCCTTCGTAAAAACACATTTTAAAATTCCGCTGAAGACAGATAAGCCGATTGCGTATTAAACAAATACACCCTATAAACCCAAACGAAAGTTGGGTTTTTTTTGGCACTGTTGTGAAGTAGTATATCATCAGACGCAGGCGTGTCCGTCGAGGCGTGAGGACTCGAGCGACAGCGAACCGGCGAAGCAATCCCATAATCCAAGTCACCCCCCGTTATGTCATTCCGCAAGATGTCGAAGACGAAATAGGAACCTCCTTCATAGTTTGTTTACAAACGAGGAAGGAACAAACTTCTCCTCAATTATTCCAAAATGGAATACCAAATACTAATTCCGAATGTTTCAAAATAATTACAAAAGCATACAATTGTAGGCTGCTACTAAAAATTGGAATGCATAATTTTGAATAAACACAATTATTATGAAACCAAAATTAAAATATTCATCTACAGAATACTGGGATTTTATCGAAAAATATTATCCTCTTTATTACAGTTGCGACAATGTTTTAATGAGTGATATTCTGAGCCGAAAACTCCACGGTTATCCTATTTGCCCCGAAGACGAAGCTTACATTGAAGGTTGGAACTACAAAGAAGAACTCATCAAAATTGAAACGGAATTGTTTCAAATTGCTTTGGAGAATTATTTTGAGTTGGTTTATTAATTAAAAAATGAATACCCTTCAGACATAAACTACCCCACAGATAGTTTGGCAGAAGCTTTCCACAAATAATTGGGCATAGGTTCTTTGAGTTCCCATTTAATATTCATTGGTTTTGCTCCTTCACTTTCAATAAAATGGGCTTCTCCAATAAAGACATAACCCATAGTATTTCCATTTTCATCACTCGATTTCTCTCTAACAAATAGTAATACTTTTTTATTATTTTCTTTGTGTTTTATATAAGACAATCCTTTTCCTATTTCTGGTCTTGATGAGTTTTGACTTTGCCAATGAAACAAAGTTTCACTAATCGCATAATCATCATACATTGTTGTAGGAGAAAAATCTTCTTCTGATTTTATTAAATTGATAAAAAGTAATTCTGTATTTATATTTTCTATCTCTAAAACTCCTTCTCTGCTTGGCCATTTTTTTTCAAAAGTAGTTTTCCCAAATGCTGCAGTAATTTGATCTCTTGTATATCTAGCGTGAACTTTCAATGGTTGTTTATATGGTAATTTAATATCAATTTCTTTAAAGTCAACTCTATCTAAAAATATTTCTAATACTTCAATTATTTCTTTTACTAAAACTTTGTTCTTTCCTATTGCTTTAATACTTTCTTCTAATGATTTGAACAAACCATGATTTTGCCAAATATCATAATAAAGCATTAATAACATTGCTCTTCCATTCTCATCGAAATCATTCAAATTAACATCAAATCCTTTCTTAGCCAGATTAAGAATAAAATTGAAATAACTAGTAGAATTTGTAGAAAGCCATTTATTACTTATGGCAGAAAAAATTTGCTTTTCATTACTACTATCAAAATCATCAATTAAACCTGCTCTTTGACATAGTCTCGACCAACTATCTTTTTTATAAATTGTCTCTATCGAAATATGATTAAATTCTAAGAAATTCTTCAAAGTCAATGGCATATTTGTTTGATGTGGAAAATTCCTTATTTTAGCAATAAGTTGATTTACATTTAATAATGTTGCTTTTCTTATATTCTCTAAAATTGTTTCTTTAGCTTTTTTCTCTAAAACTATCGAACATCCTAATGGTAAATGTGGAAAATCATCTTCTATTTCTTTTAAAACTGAAGTAGTTGTTTTACCAATAAGTGCTCTAAACTTGCTTTCAAAATCATATTCAGGTCTAGAATTCCCTACAAAATCTAGAACTGTCAAACAATCTTTTCCTTCAGCTAAACGCAAACCACGACCCAATTGCTGTAGAAAAATAGTCAAACTTTCAGTAGGTCTCAAAAACAATACAGTATCTATTTCCTGTATATCAACACCTTCATTGAAAATATCAACTACGAATAGGTAATTGAATTCTTTTTTTCTAAATTTCTCTCTTATTACATCTCGTTCTTTAGAGTTTTTGGCGGTTAAACATTCTGCTTTTAAACCTGCTAGATTGAACTTTTCAGTCATAAAAGAAGCATGCTCAATAGTCACACAAAAACCAATGGCACGTACATCATTTAAATTATTAGTATACTTATCCAGATTAGAAATTATTTGACCAACACGAATATCATTTTTTGTATATAAACTTGTTAATTCACTTGCAACATACTTTCCTTTTTCCCATTTAACATTAGTCAAATCTATACTGTCTGTTATACCAAAATATTGAAAAGGACTTAATAATTTTTTATTTAATGCTTCCGGAAGTCTAATCTCAGCAGCAATACGATTACAAAAGTCTTCAAGAATATTTTCATTGTCCATTCTCTCTGGAGTAGCAGTTAACCCTAATAACACTTTTGGTTGAAAATAATTTAAAAATGGTCTATAACTAGATGCTGGTCCATGATGTGCTTCATCTAAAATAATAAAATCAAAAAAATTTGGAGAAAGTTTTAAATCTTTTAATCTGTTATTTAATGTTTGTACTGATACAAAAAGATACTCGTAAGATTTTGGCTCAATTCCATCAACCCATAAGTCGCCAAAATTATTATCTTTTAAAACACCTTGAAAAGTTGCTTTTGCTTGAATCAAAATTTCTTTTCTATGTGCAACAAAAAGCAACTTTGAAGATTTATTAATGTTTCTAAAATTTTTATAATCAAAAGCAGAAATAACTGTTTTTCCAGTTCCCGTAGCTGCTACTAAAAGATTTCTATACCTGTTATGAACTGTTCTTTCAACTTCTAATTTTTCAAGTATTTCACTTTGATAATGAAATGGTTTGATGTCAAAAAAAGTTGTCGCAAAAGTATATTCCTTTGAAAATTTTCCTTGCTTTAAAGCTTCCACTAATTTTACGGAATGAATGTTTTTATCATATAATTCAAATTCAGAATTTTGCCAGTAAGCTTCAAATGTTTTTTTGAATTTATCGATAATATGGGCCACTTCCTTAGTAGTTATTTTTAAATTCCATTCTAATCCATCAGTTAACGCAGAACGAGAAAAGTTTGACGAACCAATATAACCTGTATGAAAGCCTGTTTTTCGTTGAAATAAATAAGCCTTAGCATGTAATCTTTCATTTCCAGTATTATAGGAAACCTTAACTTCAGTATTTTTTAAAGTGGATAAAAAATCAACTGCCTTTGCATCAGTTGCTCCAATGTAAGTAGTTGTAATGACTCTAAGTTTACCTCCACGATTAGTGAATTCTAATAATTCACGTTCTAAAATTCTAATTCCTTTCCATTTTATGAAAGAAACCAGTAAATCTATTTCATCTGAGGACAAAATTTCTTTTCTTAACTCACTTTCTAAAGTTGTACCAGAATTTCCTCCCGTAAAAAGCTCACTATGTATTAATCTAGTGTAAGGTGTGATTTCTCTTAAATGTAAATCTAAATCTGTAAAGTGATTGTCGACTTTTGTGAAAACTGCTTTTAATATTTTACCCTCCGTCTCAATTAAATCATCTTCAAACTCTTCTTTATTAAGCTCTTCCTTCAGAAATAAAATGATTTTATTGGCAATTTCAATTTGAGTTTCTAATGTATCCTCTCCTTTAATCAGTGAAAAAGCATGCTTTATAGTTTTTCCAATATGTTGAGATAATAATTGAGCTGCCTCTGCTTTATCTATCGTAGTCTTTTTAACTTGAAACTTGTCTTTGTCTAACTCATTAATTTTATAAGCCACTAGTTTTGTCACTAGTTCTTCATATAATCCTTGATTCATAATTCAAATTTTAAAAATTCCTCAACTATCGGTAAATCAGCTTCTGCCCAATCAAGATTTAATAATTCTTTCTTTTCCAATAAAATATAGTCTTTATGTTCTGTCAAATTAACTTCTCCATTAAGATGATAAGCTACAAAAGGAATTAAATTAATCTTAAAAGTTCCGTAATCATGAATATTGCTTGTAAGCTTTTTTACGATTTCAATATCCAAATTTATTTCTTCCTTTATCTCTCTTTTTATACATTCAATTTCACTTTCTCCTTCTTCTAACTTCCCTCCAGGAAATTCCCATTTCAAGGGCAGCTTCATTTTCTCACTTCGTTGAGTAACAAGAATTTTATTATCAAAAACAATGATAGCACAAGTAACATTTAGCATGATATTTTTAGAATAAAAAAAGATTTCTCGTAAATTTAGTCGAAAAAAAAATGTTGACACCAAAAGAGGAAAAAATTTATATTAAAATTTATAAATCTTAAATTAAATTCAAAAACAATGATTCCCCACAAAAAATGCTCTTGCCATGAAGACTATTGGGAAGAAATAGTTGTTAAAAACGATGACTATTTCCCAAACAAGACAGTGATTTATTACCACTGCGACAATTGTAGTGAAGATTTCAAAATAGAAGATTTTGAAACAGGGGAAGAGCTCTTTATTTTATAATTTGTTCTGAAAACTGACAACCGACAACAGAATACCTACCTCACCACCTTCACCCTCTTAACCCCAATTTCCGTCTCAACCTCCACCACATAAACCCCATTCGCCACCCCACTAAAATCAACTTGATTCCCAAATTGCGGAAGTGACATCCGTTGCCCATTTAACGAAAAAACCGTTATCCCCACAATGGTTTGCGATGTTTCAACCGTCAATACATCCATCACAGGATTGGGATAAATGCGTACGCTAGTAGTTTCCGAATCGGGAAGGGACAAAGTAATCGGTGAAATTTTAGCCAAAAACGGATTGTACCCAAAGGAATCCGCATTGGTATGAGTGTACCATCCTAGCGTGGCGTTGCCTTGCATTTTTCCGGTAAGCAAAACCGTGTCAGTCGAGGTGGTGGCAATACTATTGCCATAATCGTTTTGAGCACCTCCTGCCGTAAAGGCAAAAATAAGAGCCCCGTTATCCAAATAACGCAACAACAAAATTTGTCGGTTTGAAAAGGTTCCCGTGTTGGTGGTCACTTGCTCATTCCATTGCGTGATGCCGCCAGACAAAGTTCCGGTAAGGTAAACACTTCCAAAAGCATCCAATTGTAAAAAATTATGGTGGCCTACTTCAACGGAACCGGCTCCGGGAACTTCTCTTGCCCATACATATTCACCGAGAGCATTCAGTTTGGCCAAGAAAAAATCAGAGCCTCCTGTTGTGGGACCTTCTAGTTGAATAGTGCCCAATTGTACGGGTAAAAACAGCTCCGCAGCCCAATACACATTTCCATCAGTAGCAACTTGCACCATCGGTGTCGTACAGGTAATGTCTTGCACATACTTAATCCACTGAAAAACACCTGCCGCATTGTATTTCACCAAGTAAACGGTATAATCAAAATTGGTGGGTTGTAACACCCCTGCGTAAACGGAATTAATATTCGCACACGAACCCGTAGCATATATATTGCCGGCGGCATCAACAGCCAAAGAAGTCAAACGATTCACATTTTGTTGTACAATCAACTGCAAGGAAACCCCGGCAGGACTCAACTTTTCAATGTGACACGTACCGTAATTGTCATAACCTAAATAGATGTTGTCTAACACATCAAAAGCAATGGCTTTAAACGTGTTGACCCCCACAACAGGCATAGTCAACACTTTATGCCACAACAAATCCCCTGTCGGACTGATTTTAAGCAACACATGTTGTGGTAAACCTGTTGCGTTGGGAATCGTGGTTGTTTCATAGGTCAGCGTATTCAAATGTTCAACGGCCAGTAACATATTGCCTTGGGAATCGCTTTGCATTTGATGTACAACAGCTCTTTCGCTAATGGTTTTGGAGAACAGCAGTGTTCCTGAGGTAGTGTATTTTTGATATAACAAATTCCCAAAAAGTTCGGTATAGGAATACGGATTGTCTTTATATCCCGCAAAATAAGCATTGCCAAACGCATCCGTAGCACAAATATAACCCGAAGGAACCGGAGTGGTTATTGCAATGGCCGGAGTAGCCACCCATTCCACCGATTGTGCTATAACAAAATGAAAAGAAAACAGTAAAAATATGACGTGTAGTTTTTTAAGCATTGGTCTTCAGGTTAGTAGTTGATAAAGATAAGATGAAAAAAGGATAAAAAGGTTGCTTTTTGGAAAGATAAACTTTTAGGTTTTAAACTTTTAAACCCTTAAACTTTTAAACTAACTTATTTTCCTTAATGAAAAAAAGCGAAGCGTCTTAATTCCTTAATGTTAAAAAAAATTGAGCTATTATTTCTCCAATTTTTTAAATCCGTGTTCAAACCCCTTAAACTTTTAAACTCTTAAACCCTTAAACTCTTAAACCCTTAAACCCTTAAACTAACTTATTTCCCTTAATGAAAAAAAAGCGAAGCGTCTTATTTCCCTAATGTTAAAAAAAATTGAGCTATTATTTCTCCAATTTTTTAAATCCGTGTTCAAACCCCTTAAACTCTTAAACCCTTAAACTCTTAAACTAACTTATTTCCCTTAATGAAAAAAAGCGAAGCGTCTTAATTTCTTAATGTTTTAAAAAAAACTTCGCGTCCTTCGCGTAAAACTTTGCGTCCTTTGCGGTTAAAAAACCCTACTCACACAAACCCTTCAAAATACCTAACGCCCTAGGCCAAGTTTCATTGAAATAATCAGCATAATCCTCACTAGTATCGGTTTCCACTGAAACGGTAGTAACACCATTGGCCTCTGAAAACGAATAATTTTCCAAAGCTCCTTTCCAACTTTCAACCATTGGTCCTTCGGTTATTTCGGTAGCACCATCCAACATGCCCAAATGTTCAATCGAGAGGAATTGATTGGGAATATTTTCGGCTATTCGGGACACCATCCCTCCTTTTTTCCCATCTTCACCAAATCCGATGAAATAGATTTTGTCGCCTTTGTTCCAACCCCCTTCAAAAGTAGACGACGGATTAAATGCAGCCGTCCATTGTTCATAAGTTGGTTTGGAAAGCATGATTTCAAAAACCTTGTCCGCTTTTGCATGGATTGCTATAGAATAATTTAATTTTTTCATGATGTTTTATTTTTATGTGCTGAGGTGCTAAGTCTGCAAAGCCTTAGTGCCTTAGTACCTTAGAACCTTTCTAAAGTACCTCAAAGCCTTTCTAACTTTCCTTTCCTCTTCACAATATTCTTATAATCCCACTGAATGGTTTCCGATTTTTGGAGCCAACGTTTCAAATCATCCGCATTGATTTCGGAAGCTGAAGTATAAAAAATGGAGGCATCTTTGAACTTTTCGCCTCTAACTTTCAAAGCGGTTTCTTCAAAATCGGCACCACTCCAAAACATTAACCGCATGCCCGGCTTTTGCTTACTAAAACCCACAATCGGATTTCCGTCGATAAACCAAACGGGATGTGCATGCCAAATTTTACTTTCGGTAAACGATAAATTGGCATCAATAAGTGCCGTTAGTTGTTGCCCAATCTCCTGATCACTTACTGTTGAAAGTTGATCAATGTAATGTTGAATCGTGTCATTCATAATTAATTTTTTAAAACCTTAGAACCTCAGAACCTTAGAACCTTAGTACCTCAGAACCTTAGTACCTCAGAACCTTAGACCCTTAGTACCTTAGTACCTCAGAACCTTATTACCTCAGCCCCTTTTCATAAACTCAAAAGCCCCCTTTCTCAAATTGATATCATATTCCGAAAAAGCCTTCAAACACGCAAGAAAATTGGCCCAGCCTTCCGTGTTACCGCCATACCATTTGATGCCTTTTTCGTTGTTTTCTTTGCCGTCTTCTGTTACATGAACTAGCGTACTTTTGTCCGCTTGTTCCGTTAATTGAATAGTCACAACCATATCCGTATCCCAAACAAACACAATTTTCTGATTTGGAACAACGGCAGTGACAGTTATCGGACATTGTTCCTCAAATTCAGGAAAGGTCCAAAGGAGTTCGGCCTTTTCTTCCATACGACCGGTACTGCTGCCTATAAAATACTGCGTCATTTTTTCGGGAGTAACGATATTTTCAAAAACTGTTGCAATGGGTTTTTGAATTTGAATTTTAGCTTGGATGATGAGTTTCATGTTTTTTATTGTTTTTGCTACCAATACACGAATTTAAGTTTTCATTCGTGCATTCGTGGTACTTTATTTATTTTTTTGTAATGCAATACGACGTAATGCTTTGCAACTGATTCGCTTCATTAAATTCGTATAAGTCACAAGCCCAAACAAACGCTTTCGGTTTTTGATTGATGTGAAACGCCGCTGTTCCGTTGATGGCCACATTCCGACCATCAACAAGACAATGTAAAGTCTCAAACTGCGTGGTTACCGAATTGAAATACGCTTCCACTTGCAAACACTGCTGCATCACGGCTTCTTTTCCGAGAAATTCACTTTCACCCACCACTTGCCATACAATAGTATCAGCAAGATAAGGAAAAACAGTTTGAAAATCCCCGTTTGAAAAGGCTTGTGCTATACTTTTTATAGTCATTTTATGATTATCAAAATCCTTAAACAATTTAAACCCAAACCGTCAATCATAACATAAATCACAATTTCATACACTACTGTCAGTCTGAGCCTGTCGAAGACCCCAAAAACTAACCACTATAATTAACCATCCAACACACCCCAAATTTATCCACAAACGAACCAAAATAATCACCCCAAAACATATCGTCCATGGGCATTTCTACTTTTCCGCCGGCAGACAATCCGTTGAACAATCGATCGGCTTCATCACGACTGTCGGGTGTAATGGAAATATAATTGTTGTTGCCAACCTTGAGCACATGTCCTGCACTGGGCAAACAATCCGAAGCCATCAAATATTGCCCTTTTCCGATAGGAAGTGCCACATGCATCGCTCTGTTTTTTTCATGCTCCGGTAAGTTTTCTCCTCCTGGAGCATCACTCATTTTGGAAACGGTTAAGTCACCGCCAAAAACCGTTTGATAAAATCGGAAAGCTTCTTCAGCATTTCCATCGAAATTTAAGTAGGGATTTAGTGTCATGTCTGTTGTCTGTTTTCTGTTTTCTGTTGTCAAGTATCAGTTATCGGTTAGTTGTTTGAATTTTTTCTTGGTAGTAAACCTATTATTACCAATCACCATTAAGCAAATAACCCGTTAATTTTCTCTTTATTTTCATACAACACCCAAAGGTTGATGAGGAAAAACACACCTGCAATCACCAATCCTTCCGGCATATAAACGGCATTGTGAAGCATGATTCCCACCATAACCGGAAAAATTAGTAAAGCCCCCAACAATCGTGTTTTTGGAAAGAGAAATAATAATCCTGCAATGAGTTCCACAGCTCCAACTAGTGGTAGTAACCATAGGATGGAACCAAATGCCTCGCCTACTTTCATTACTTCCGGTTCCAATTCCGGAACAGGCATGTAATGTAAAAACTTGTCTAAACCGGCATTGATAAACATCAATCCGAATAATGTGAATAAAATTAATTTTGCAATTTTCATCGAAACTATAAATTATTGCATGGAATACAATCCAAACGTATTATTTTCTGTATCAAGACAAATACTGATAAAACCATGCTCACCAATGGACATTTTAGGACAATGTACCGTTCCGCCCGCATTCGCTACACGACTTTCTTCTACGCTACAATCTTCGCATGGGAAATAAACAATGGTTGAGGTATTGCCGGGGTTGTTAGTTCGGGTTTCTTTCATTTGCACCAAAGCACCACTTACCCCTTGGTTTTCAGGAGATGAAAAACAAGCCATTTTAAATTCGTCACTCCCGTCAGGGGACGGTAAATCATGAAATTTTGTACCTAATACGGCAGTATAAAACCGCTTTGCCCGTTCAAGATCATCCACATAAATCTCAAACCAGCAGATTGAATTTGTGTTCATTACTTTATATTTATTGGTTAGTCATACAAATATAACAGCAAAAAAGGGAACCCTACTTGCCCTATGACAAGAAATCACTTTACTTCAAAAAGGTAATTGGCTATGGGTAATGGGTAATTGGGGGAAAAATTACATCGTAGAAAACTCGTTTAAGACTTCCAAAAAACCCATTACCCATTACCCATCACCCATTACCCATAGCCCATTACCCATCACCAATCACCAATCACCCCTCAAAACCCCTCCTTCCTAATCCTACTAAACGAACTATCCGTTATCCCAAGATAACTCGCAATATATTTCAACGGCGAATGCAAAACCACTTCCGGCTTTTCTTTAATCAATTGCAAGTAGCGGTCTTTTGCCGAAATCGTAACCATTTCCACAGAACGTTGTTTAAAGTGAAACAATCGGTTGGTCATCCAAAGGCGTCCCCATTCCGAAAAACCGGGAATGGAATGGTAGAGTTCTTGAAACACGTCAAAATCAAGCATCCAACCTTCACAATCGGTAAGTGCATGAATAGTTTCCTGACTTGGAATGCGTTGAAATAACGACAAAACTTCAATCACAATTTCATGTTTCGAATAAAAATCGGTGGTAGTGTCGTTCCCATTATAATCATAAGCAAACGAACGCATCAAACCACTTTCAAGCAAAAGGTATCCTTTGGAAACTTCCCCTTTTTCTAAAACAACGGTTCCTTTTTTAAAGGTGACTTTATAATGTGCAGCAATCAATCGGTCGAGCTCTTGCGGATTGATTAAGGGGTGCTGGTAAACGTGCGATAAAAGTGGTTTGTTCATACTGCTATCGGAAAAATGTAGAAGCGAATGTAAGAAAAAATGCAGTGAAAAAATCAGTTACTGAGCGAATTAACAAGGTTGCTACAGTGAATTTAACACAAAATACACCCCATCAGAAACATAAGAATGATATAACATTTTCAACAAATTATATAAGGACAATCCCCTGAAAACAGCCTAATTTTATAACCTAACCTAAAATAGCGCAATTATGGAACCTTTTCAATTTTTAGAGAACAATCCCATGGCTTGGTGGTTGGTTTTTACCATCGTCTTAGCGGTGATATTCGGCATCCTATTTTGGATTTTTACGGTGGACAACACACTACCTTCCGAAAAACAAAGCACCTCATTTTTCAGACGTTTCATGGGACGGTCTTTCCGAAGAAAATCATTTCCTGACAACGACAATGACAATTCTGCCCATAGACATAACAAATAGAAATCCGCCGCATCTGCATTTTAATTTTGCCACAAAGGAATTAAGACACTAAGTGGATGAGGTTCTAAAAAGGTAATGGGCAATGGGTCTACAAAAAATCCGCATCATCAGCGTTGGCGAAGCCACCCGTCCCGATAACTATCGGGATCCGCGTTCCCATCTTTGCGTCTTAGCTCCCGATAATTATCGACTTTGCGAGAAATCTGCGTCATCAGCGTTTGGCGAAGCCATCCGTAAAATCCGCGTTCCCATCTTTGCGTTCTTAGCATAAACCTTTGCGAACTTTGTAGTTAAATCAAAATCATCCGCATTTGGCGAAGCCAATCTGTAAAATCCGCGTTCCCATCTTTGCGTTCTAAACCTAAAACTTTGAAAAAAAACCACAAAAATTATCCCCCATTCAAAATTATATCGTAATATTGCAATATAATAATACAATCATGGGAGCAACCAAAACCGATCACTTTTCAGACAGTCAAAACGAACTGGCCATTTTAACCAAAGCCCTGGGCCATCCCGCTCGAATCGCCATCATTGAATACCTCCTCAAAGTAGAGAGTTGTATCTGTGGTGACATTGTTAACGAACTACCTTTGGCTCAACCCACCGTTTCCCAACACCTGAAAGAACTGAAAAACGCAGGATTAATAAAAGGAAACGTAGAAGGTGCCGCCATTTGCTATTGCATAAATGAAACCGGCTTTGACAAAGTAAAAGCATTTTTCAAACTTGTCAATTCGCATCTGGATGATAAAAGAATACAATGTTGTTAAAATAGAAGCCCGTCTCGTCTCCCCCTCCTTCGGAGGGGGTTGGGGGGAGGAAAAAAAGAAAAACAAATTAACCGAGAACAACCTAAGAACCTAAGAACCTTAGAGCCTAAGAATCTCAGAACCTCAAAACCTCAAAAAAAATGAAACTATCACAAATCAAAAACGTCCTTTCTACCCTAGAAACCGTTACTTTCCAATTACCAAACGGAACCTTCGTTCCTGAACATTTTCACGTAACCGAAGTAGGTCTAATCACCAAAAACTTCATCGATTGCGGCGGCACCGTTCGCAAAGAAACCGTAGTCAACTTCCAATTATGGGACGCCAACGACTACGACCATCGCTTAAAACCACAAAAGTTAGCAAAAATAATTGCCTTATCTGAAAAAGTCCTCGGCATCGAAGACCATGAAATTGAAGTGGAATACCAAGGCGAAACCATTGGCAAATTTGACCTCGACTTCAATGGCGAAACCTTTAGGCTCGTCAACAAAAAAACGGCTTGTTTAGCCGAAGACCAATGCGGCATCCCAACCCAAAAACCAAGAGTGAAACTATCCGACATGCAAAACCAATCCGGCTCTTGCACCCCCGGCGGCGGCTGTTGTTAGGGAAATCGTGTAATCATTAACGTTTTTCCCGCCCTAACAGAACTGACGTAGAAAACAACGAAGGAAGGAACGGCAGCAACCCCCATAGCCGAGGAGGAACGACGAGCGACTTGGGTTGCGGAGAGACTGATGAGGTAGTTTTCAAGACAGGGCTGTTAAGGCTTGATTTTTTGTTTCTTTTTTATCAAGAAAAAAGAAAATAACTTAATTTGAAAACAATAAAACCAAGAACAACACTAGAACATTAGCACCAAAAACTATGTACCAAAAAATCCAATCCATAATTAAATCCCTTGATTTAACAACTATCTCAAAGGAAAGAAAACAAACCCTCCAACCCCTCATCAACTACATCCAATCCAAAGTAAACGATAAAAAAGAAATACGCCTCAACCTAATCTGCACCCACAACTCCCGCAGAAGCCATTTATCACAAGTATGGGCCCAAGCGGCAGGTGCCTATTACGGAATTCCAAATGTATTGTGTTACTCCGGTGGAACCGAAGCAACCGCAATGTTTCCAATGGCCGCAAAAACACTGGAAAAAGCAGGTTTCCAAATCCAAACTATTGCCGACGGAACCAACCCCATCTACGCCATAAAATATGCCGAAAACGCAAATCCCATCATTGGTTTCTCCAAAACCTATGACAATGCCTTCAATCCCAAAAGCGAATTTGCAGCCATCATGACCTGCTCACAAGCAGACGGCGGTTGCCCCTTCATTGCGGGAGCCGAATTACGAATACCAATTACCTATGAAGACCCAAAAGCGTTTGACAACACCCCACAACAAGCCGAAAAATACGAAGAACGCAGCCTTCAAATCGCCACCGAAATGAGCTTTGTCTTTTCACAGATAAAAATGTAAATTAAATGTCCCTATAAGTACGAACGTCAACTCGCCCTAACAGAACTGACGTAGAAAACAACGAAGGAAGGAACGGCAGCAACCCTCATAGCCGAGGACGTGCCTCGCCGGCAGGCGGGGGCACGACGAGCGACTTGGGTTGCGGAGAGACTGACGAGGTAGTTTTCAAGACAGGGCTGTTGAGGCTTGATTTTTTTGTTACTTTTTTTATCAAGAAAAAAAGTAAAGAATAAGAACTGAAAACAATTTAACTAAGATCAACCTCAATAACTCAGCCTCTCAAAAAACAGATTATGAAAAAAACAGACCCACAAAAAACGGCAGCAAATCAACAACTCAGCAACTCAGCCCCTCCAAAAAAAATCGCCTTCTTCGAACGCTACCTCACCCTCTGGGTCGCCATTTGCATCCTATTTGGAATCGCCCTAGGCAACCTCGCCGGTGACTCCATGACCTTCCTAAGTCAAATGGAAATCGCAAAAGTAAACATCCCGATTGCTATTTTAATCTGGATGATGATTTACCCCATGATGCTGCAAATCGACTTTTCAAGTCTGAAGAAAGTCACACAAAAACCAAAAGGAATTGTGTTAACCGTAATCATCAATTGGTTGATCAAACCCTTCACCATGGCGTTTTTTGCGTGGTTGTTTTTCTCCAACATTTACAGTGCGTTTATCTCCCCGGAATTGGCGGGTGAATACATCGCCGGAGCCATTTTATTAGGAGCTGCACCGTGTACGGCTATGGTGTTTGTATGGTCCTATTTAACCGATGGCGACCCAAATTACACCTTGATGCAAGTATCGGTAAACGATTTAATCATTTTAGTTGCTTTTGTTCCTATTGTGGGATTGTTACTGGGAATCACCAACATTACCGTACCTTACAACACGCTGTTTTTGAGTATTGTCATCTATGTAGTAGTGCCTTTAGTAGCAGGGTTTATTACCAGTAAAACACTAATAAAATCAAAAGGAAAAGCGTGGTTCACCGACGTATTTCTACCAAAATTAAAACCGATATCCATCATCGCATTACTGCTTACTTTAGTATTTCTTTTTGCCTTTCAAGGAGGAAACATCGTAAACAATCCGTTAATTATTGTCTTCATTGCCATCCCACTCATCATTCAAACCTATTTTATCTTTTTTGTAGCCTGGTATTCAGGTAAAAAACTACAGCTGACCCATGCCGTTTGTGCCCCCGCAGCGATGATTGGAGCCAGTAACTTCTTCGAATTGTCTGTGGCAGTTGCAATAGCCCTGTTCGGACTAGACAGCCCCGCTGCACTAGTCTGCGTCGTAGGCGTCCTTGTAGAAGTCCCCATAATGCTATCCCTAGTCGCCTTCGCGAACAAACAAAAACACACTTTTAAAGAACAATAAACCAAAAAAATTCGTGTAGTCCGCGAAACCTGCCTATTTAAAACCATATAGATACATAGTATTTTGAGTTCTAAAAGACGCTTCGCTCAACACACAGCTATGCGAAACCAAGCATTGGTTCTATGTCCTTTTTCCTATGTATCTATGTGGTTAATTTGTTTCTATTTTTAAAAAATAGTATTTCTTAGTGACTTCTTTGCTACGAAGCAAAAAAAACTTAGTGCCCTCTTTTCTTCGTAGCCAAATCCCCAAACACTAACACACCTAGCAATTATATAACCCTTCCTCAAAATTATATAACCCAAACGGCTGCTGTTTAAGTAACTTTACAACTATACAATTCCTTTGTATAACTAATCAAAAACAATAAAAACAGACACTATGCAAGACACAGCCACGCCCATTCAGAAAGTATCCCATGAAGTCATTCAAAAACTCCTAAACGTCCAAACCGAACCCTGCCTTTCGTTGTATATGCCAACGCATCAAAGTCATCCCGATAATGCCCAAGACCCAATTCGATTTCAAAACCTTTTAAAAGAATTGGAAGCATCACTTTTGTTGAAATACGACAAAGCAACCACCAAAGAACACTTGGCTCCGTTTGAAAAATTGAGTCAGGATGCCTCTTTTTGGAATCACACTACAAAAGGACTGGCCGTTTTTAGTGCCGACGACCTCTTTGAAGTAGTCACACTACAAGAAACCACCTCCGAACTAGCCATGGTAGCGGATAGCTTCCACACCAAACCATTGCGACAGTACATCCAGTCTATGGACCGTTTCCATGTATTGGGATTGAGCATTAATGGCGTAAAACTATATGAAGGAAACCACCGCGATTTGACGGAAATTGAATTGGATGCCACGATACCACAAAATATGGTAGAAGCATTGGGTGATGAATTAACCGACAAACACTTGACGGTTGCGTCCTATGGTGGTGCAGGAAGTCAAAGTGCAAACATGCATCACGGACATGGTGGTAAAAAAGAAGAAATGAACAACGATACCGAACGCTATTTCCGGGTAGTTGCTCAAGAAATATATGAGAAGTACTCCAAACCAACAGGATGGCCATTGATTCTAACAGCCCTTTCGGAACACCATAGTTTGTTTCAAAAAGTGAGCAAAAACCCACACCTGTTACACCGAGGTATCAAATTTAATCCGGGGGCAACCACTATTGACAACCTAAAAGAAAAAGCTTGGGAAATCATGGAACCCGAATATTTGGAAAAAATCGAACAAATAGTAGACAAATACGAACTGGCCAAATCAGGAAACAAAGGGAGTGACAATAGTAAAGAAGTTGCCATAGCCGCTGTGGAAGGTCGTATTGATACCCTACTTATTGAAGCCGATCGTGTTATTGCTATGCGAATTACCAATTTAACCACGGGAAACACTCAAAACAAAGACATCAACAACCCGAGAGTAGATGACCTACTCGATGACATGAGTGAATTGGTCACCAAAATGGGAGGGGCAGTTATCGTATTACCCGCAGATCAAATGCCTTCTGAAACGGGATTAGCGGCGATCTTTAGATATTAACCATAAAAACAAAACACATGAACATGACAATTCAATATAACACCTCCAATATAGAGGAAGAAGAAGTACGCCTACAAGAAACGATAAATGAATTAGTAGACAACACCCTCGGCAGATTTGAAGATAAAATAACCCGTTTGGAAGTACACCTCTCCGATGAGAATGGTCACAAAAATGGCCAAAACGACAAACGATGCCTATTGGAAGCACGTGTAGCCGGTATGCAACCCATCGCCGTAACCACACAAGCCAACACCTTTGCCGAAGCCGCTAAAGACGCTGTTGGAAAACTAAAAAACAAACTGGAAACCGTTTTGGGAAAACTAAACAACTAACCAACGTTTTAAATTTTACCAAAGAAGTCATTTAAGATTTTCAATACTTTATTGTCTCAGTATTAATCTTTTTTTTTAAACCATATAAGGCATATAAGTTTAAATAAGTGTTATTCTGATTTAGATTTTTTCAAACCACATACATAGTTTTTTATAGTTGTTAAAGACGCTTCGCTCAATCAAGGTAGCACCTAGCTATGCGAAACCAAGCATTGGTTCTATGTCCTTTTTTCCTATGTATCTATGTGGCTAAAAATGTAAACCTTTTAAACTCTTAAACTATTTTTTTAACCACATAGAGACATAGTTTTTCATAGTTTTTAAAGACGCTTCGCTCAATCAAAGTAACACCTTGCTATGCGAAACCAAGCATTGGTTCTATGTCCTTTTTTCTTATGTATCTATGTGGCTAAAAATGTAAACCTTTTAAACTCTTAAACTATTTTTTTAACCACGTAGAGACATAGTTTTTCATAGTTTTTAAAGACGCTTCGCTCAATCAAAGTAACACCTAGCTATGCGAAACTAAGCATTGGTTCTATGTCCTTTTTTCCTATGTATCTATGTGGCTAAAAATGTAAACCATATAAGTCATATAAGTTCCACCGCTGCCGCACGAATCCTTTCGTGGTTGAATCAATAACAAATACAAAATACAAGAAAATCACTCCAAATACTCCTTAAAAAAAGCAATCGTCCGCGACCAAGCCAAAACCGCCGCCGCCTCATCATATCGTGGCGTAGTGTTATTGTGAAAACCATGATTCACTTCCGGATAAAAATGAGCCGTATGAACCACCTTGTTTTTTTTCAAAACCGCCTCAAAAGCAGGCCAACCCTCATTCACTCGTGTATCTAATCCGGCAAAATGCAATTGAATAGGGGTTTTAATGGCTTCGGCTTCCTCAGCAGTAGGCTGACCACCATAAAATGGAACAGCGGCCGGCAACGTTGTAATCTTTACCGCCATCATATTGGCAATCCAACCCCCAAAACAAAAACCGACAACACCCACTTTCCCATTGCAATCTTTATGGGATTTCAAATAGTCATACGCCGCAATAAAATCCTCCAGCATTTCATCACGGGTACGTTTGCGTTGTAATTCCCTACCTTCATCGTCATTTCCGGGATAGCCACCCAATGGCGATAAAGCATCCGGTGCTAAAGTGATAAAACCATCAACAGCGGCTCTTCGTCCAACATCCTCAATATACGGATTCAAACCGCGATTTTCATGCACCACAATAATTCCGGGTAATTTTTTAGTAGCGGAAACAGGCTGCGACAAAAGTCCTTTGATGCTACCCCCTCCTTTGGGCGACTCATAATGAATATAGCCCGATTTCAATCTCGGATCCTCGGGTTGTATCAAGAGCGTATCCAAATAGTTAGGCGTCATAAAACTCAAAAGTGAAGGCAACGTCAAACTGCCTACAGCATATAAAGACAAACGTTCTACAAACTGCCTTCTCTCAATTTTGTTGTGTGCATAGTCATCATACAAATCAAATACCTCCTGACTGATGTCTTCTTTAGTTAATTTTTTCATAGTGCTTTTTCTTTTTACTAAAGTAGTGAAAATCTTTAAGTTGTAAACACGTTACTGCACAAACTCATCTATCAAACACTCCAATCGTATAAATCAAAATCTCACAAAAAACCCAACCCATCACTCCCAACCTGTCTTAATACTTAAATCTCCCCGTCTTACTACTTAATACTCCCATCTTAATACCTAAAAACCACACCACGAATCCTTTTGTGCAACCTTAAAAACAAGCTTTTCGAAAACTTTTACGAAAATCAAGTAAACAATTAAAAAAACAAAATCAAGTTGTCACACAAAAGGACGCATAATGTGGAAATCTGATTCGAAAATCAAACTTATTTCTTTTGAGAATCAATCACCTTTTGAACCGTGTTCCAATCATAAAAATGAAAAGTCATACCATTACTCATCGCCACAAACATACCATTAGGAAACTGACTTCCTAATGCTACATGCGTAGCATCTGCTCCATCACATTCAACCGTAGAAGTAGGAACTTCAGCCAACATAGTATGCTGATTCGGAGTGCCGGAATCCCCTTCTCTTGCATAAACAACAAAAGTATTAGCTTGCTGATTAGACACTAAAATATAGCCCGTAGTAGCTGTTTTTTTGTAAATAGCTATGCCTTCATGATCCGATTTAAAATCGTTTTGACCAAAAACAGCCAATTCAGTGTTGTCGTTTTTAGCAGGATCGGCATAATATTTTCGAACACCAAACTGTTCGTCCGAACAATACACATAACCCAATTCATTGTCAACAGCTAAAGCCTCTATTTCCTTTTTACCACTGAAATTACCAAACTTTCTGACCACGTTCGCTCCAACAGTCCCGCTTCCTGCATCCGACAATTGGTATTGCCACAAGTAGGTACCTGATGGACCAAATTTTCTGCCTACTATCGCAAAAATAACTCCATCCGTAGGTCGCGTGTAAAGTGAAATACCCATCGGATCACGCTCGACTTCGCCGACAAATACATCAATACCTCCGCCATCAA
The DNA here is from genome assembly GCF_014638005.1 of Flavobacterium orientale. GTDB lineage: Bacteria > Bacteroidota > Bacteroidia > Flavobacteriales > Flavobacteriaceae > Flavobacterium > Flavobacterium orientale. The sequence goes on along the minus strand of NZ_BMFG01000002.1, from coordinate 86,625 downwards.
TGGCAACTAAATCCGGTAAAGAAAAAATTCGTATTTTATTGGTTTCCCTCTCGGTTGTCACAGCAATAGCCACTTTTTTTCCATCCAAAAGAAGCCCATAGGCGATATCCACATTATTCGGTCGCTGAAGCGGAATTGATTTTTTGATGATTTTTCCATTCAAATCATACATAAAAAGTCCACCGTCTGAATCCTTATCGGTTCCGATAACCACACTTTTGGTGGCGTCTTCAGGATGAATCCAAATCGCAGGATCATCCGTATCATGAGGAGTAGGCTGCGTAACAACGGTGGGCGATATAGCGTCTTCTCTAACCGGAGCTAATTTATCACCGCAGGAAAGAGTAAGCAAATAGAGTAAGGAGAACAAGGCTGATTTTTTCATTTTTATTTATTTAATTCGGTAGTGTAAACAATTTTTCCTGCTGCCGTGACAAGTTGCACCAAAAGCGTTTTTTCATTCACTGAAAACGCCATAAAACCGGGTTCAGATAAGGCAAATAGGGTACCTTCGCGAGTTCCCGTAGGTCGCACCTCACAACCGGCTCCTGACAAAAACTGAGTAGTATAACGGTTTTTAGGTTTGATAACTTGTAAATCATGTTCGTGACCACACAAATAGGCATCTACTTTGTAGCGATCAAAAAGGGAGGCAAATTTAGTCTCCATATTTTTGGTGTCAATATTGTCTTTTCGCTTCCCACCGGAATACATGGGATGATGACCGATAACCAATTTCCATTTAATACTCGCATCCGTGGTGTTTAACGTCTCAATAAGCCACTTTCTTTGAGCTGTGGTATCTTGCTGCTTCACATTCGCTTCCATTTCATCGCCCTTCGAATGATAACTGTCAATAAACGGATTGGTGTCAATAAAAACCAACAGCATCTTACTGCCGTTTTTCAATCCAATGATTTTTTTATAGTACTGGTTCGGCAATTGCCAACGGCGACTGATTTGTGAATAATCAATTTGAGCTTGAATATTCCCGTTATAATCGTGATTCCCTAAGGTTACAAACCAGTCGTTTTGCAATTGATGACTGCTGTAAATAGACTCAAAAGAGGCAGTCCATTGCAAATCCTGTGTGCTCTGAACACCGTTTGGATAGAAATTATCGCCTACAGAGATGACAAAATCAGAATCCAAAGTAGCCGCAGCTTTTGTCATTTGTGTGGCAACATCTTTTTGGTAATAATCGCCATGACGTCCGAAATCGCCCAATACCAAAAAATTTTCGCTGTCCTCCAAAATTTTCAATTCCGGAATAAAACCGCCTTTATATCCTGACTTTTCTTCTTCCAAATATTTTTGAGCTTGTGTAAATTGGAAGCACACCAGAAATACTAAAACTAGATGATTTTTTCTCATTTTTCTAAAAATTAAAAAATGTTGACAGGATTAAAAACCCTGTCAAACATTTATGAATATAACTAACCTAAACTTATAAGTCAAACTTCAAACCTAGATTGTATCGGGCTTGATAGTATTCCATTTGCATTGTTCTTGAAGAAATCCCTTGATAATAACGTAACGGTTGATTGGTCAAGTTATTGGCTTCTGCAAAAATCCGCAATCGTTGTGTAATTTTATAAGAGGCGTTGGCGTCCAAAAACAATTGTTCGTCATAATACCTGTCGTCAAAAGCGTCACCACCTAGCTCATCAAGATAATCAGCAGCGTAGTTCAATGATATACGAGCGGAGAATTTATTGTTTTCCCAAGACAGCGAACTGTTAAACATGTGTGGAGCCGTTCCGGGTAAACTCACATTTGATCTTGCCTCTCCATCAGAGTTGGTGATTCCTTTTGCGTCTGACTCTGTAAAGGTATAATTCAAATAAATACCCAAACCTTTGAAAAAAGTACCGGGTATAAAATCCAATTGACGTTGGAAGGCTACCTCAAAACCATAAACACTCACTTCCTCACCATTGCGTTGTTGTGTCAAAGACCAGTTCCCCGGATTTACTTCGGGAATCGGGTTTACCTGACCCGGAAAATCAGCAGCAAATTTACTATTAGTATACTGGTTGTCACGGTACGTATAAATGAAATCATTTAAGTTTTTATAAAAAACACCTCCGGATAATAACCCTACAGACTTATAATATTTTTCAACCATCAAATCAAAATTATAAGCATAAGTAGCTTTCAAATTTGGATTACCGGCATCAATGGCAGAATCATCATCGGGAATAACACTAATAAACGGTGACAAAGCAAAGTAATCCGGGCGAGCAATTGAAGTGGTAAAAGCCGCTCTATATACCCAATCTTTATCGGCATTGTATTTAAAAGCGATACTTGGCAAAACGTTGGTGTAAGAGTTGGTGTTATTGATTTCTCCTACTAAATCATCTTCATCTAAAATATAATTAGCGGTATAGTCAATATACGTATTCTCTACACGTAATCCGGCTATCATTGACAATCTTTCATTAAAATCTTGATCCCAACGAACATATCCGGCATAAATATTCTCCTTGGCTTTATAATTTAAGGCTAAGTATTCTGAAGGTACGGTTTCACTATCAAACAAATCGGTATTGTTAAGATCCAGACCGCCTAAAAAGGAATTACTCACAAATGTTCCGGGAATATACTGAGAGCCGGCTTGCCAATTTTCGCCTCCATAAAAAGAATTCGGTAGCGTATTCAAATTACCAAAATCAGCAACTGGACTATATTCAAACCAAATATTATTTCGCTCTTTGTCTTTAATTCGCAAACGAGCTCCAAAACGCAACCTTCCTTTTTGATCGGCAATAGCTGTAAAAGGTATTCTGAAATTCAATTTGGCTCCCAACTCACTTTCTTCTGTGTAATCTTGATTTTGAGACAACTCTCTAAATTCAAAATCTTCAGTAGCATTGTCTCCTACGGCTGTAATCAAAGGAAATCTCGGATTCGCTAAATTCATATCCATTTCCAAGCCACGGTTTTGATATTCAATATATCGTTCATTGGGTCGGTCTTCACTAGCTTGGGCATAATTAACAGACCAATCCATATCCAACTTTGAAGTCAATAAATGCTCACCTCCAATGGAGTAGTTTTGAACGGTTTGTCGTTCCAAACGTCTGTTTTTGTTTTTACTGTCATCGATTCCCCCTTTCGTTTGTCTTCTAACATCACCCTCAAAACCAATTATGTCATCATTGGCATCATAAATGGGATCAATACCACGATAACGGGCACGGTAACGATTCTCTAAGTCATCTCTGAAATTGTAGATCGCATTCACATAAATGCTGTTGTTTTCGTTGAACTTATAATCTGTTGCCAAGGCAAAAGAATTTCGAATACGTCGCACATCATATTTTCTGATGTCATATTCTTCAATATAAACTTGATCTTTTTCGCCTCTAACCCAAACGGCTTCAACGTTATCAGAACCAAAATCATTATTGTTATAGGAAGCACTGAAAACCATCCCTAACTTGTTTTCAAAAAAACGATTTCCGTATACAAATCCTGCTGTATAATTACCTTTTTCACGAATAGGCCCATAACCTCCGGCTAAGGTAGCAGAGATACGCTCGCCATTGGGTGTAGCACGGGTGATTAAATTTACGGAACCTCCAATAGCATCAGCATCCATATCAGAAGTAAGTGTTTTGTTTACTTCAATAGTGGAAATCATATCTGCTGGAATCAAATCCATTTGCACATTTCGGTTATCCCCTTCAGCAGAAGGTATTCTGTCGCCGTTAAGTGTAACCGAGTTCAAACTCGGTGCTAATCCACGAACAATAATGTTTCTGGCTTCTCCTTGGTCATTTTGCATCGTAATACCCGGAACTCGTTTTAAGGCATCACCAATATTGGCATCCGGAAAACGACCTACTTGATCGGAAGAAATCACGTTGGTAATGTTCTGATTGCTTTTTTGTTTGTTAATTGCTTTGGCTTGACCTCGCAAACGGTCTCCCAAAACGACAACTTCCGATAATTCTTCTGAACCCGGAAGTAGTGAAAAATTAACCGTTGTGTTTTTACCGGCTGTAACTGTTACTTCCTTAGATAGCTTTTGATACCCAATATAAGTGACTTCAATTTGATAGGTTCCCGCCGGAACATTTAAAAATTCATAATCCCCATTCTGATTAGTAATGGTGTATTTGTTTCCGACATTCAAACGAATCGTGGCACCGGGAAGTGAAAAATTCCCTTCTGTTTCTGTAATTTTTCCTGAAATTACTCCGTTTTCCTGAGCTGTAGTTACCCAACCGGAAACAAAAAGTAGTACAAATAAAAATAATTTTTTCATCATAGTTGTTTTGTAGTTTTTTAATCCTGCAATACTACTCCATGTGAAAAAAAAAGGTGTTATTCAAAAATTATGTTTAAAAGGGGTTTTAGTTAACTTTCTGTAATGATTATTAATTAAATGTTAATTTGAAAGGTGATAGTAACTCCAAAAGAAGCTCCAACTACAGTAAATAGAATAGGTGAGACAACTACAGCCAAAAATTACTGTTTATTGAACCTACAAAATCGCAATAGCACACACCTGCTTCTTCTTTTTATACTGTGGATTACACAACCCAAGATCTTTAAATCACACCATAACCAATTGCTTCGCCTGTTCGCTCAATGTTATAAAATTAAGGATTTTGTAAGTTGAAAAAGAAAGAAGTTCTCGAAATAAACTAGCTAAGTATCTAAATATTGATGCGTTTTTTTTCGACTTTGCGAGAAAAAAACCAGCCGTACTTAATAATGGCATCAAACGCGAGATTAAGGCCCCACCAAGTTTGTCACCCCCAGTTTTGTCATTCAGCAAGATGTCGAAGACGAAATAGGAACCTCCTACGCAGTAGGCAGCTCACCTCCCAGTTTTGTCATTCCGCAAGATGTCGAAGACGAAATAGGAACCTCCTACGCAGTAGGCAGCTCACCCCCAGTTTGTCATTCCGCAAGATGTCGAAGACGAAATAGGAACCTCCTACGCAGTAGGCAGCTCACCTCCCAGTTTTGTCATTCCGCAAGATGTCGAAGACGAAATAGGAACCTCCTACGCAGTAGGCAGCTCACCTTATACTATTGATTACACAACTTTAGTACCTCAAAGGAATAAAAAAATTTAACTATCTTTAAAAAATGAATTAGTAGTACGCCCCAAAAAAAGAGTATAATTTCAGTCTGTATTCAATAAAAACGTCTAATCAAGCAGAAAAAAATGAAAAATTTCTATTATTTTTTTACTTTTTTGGGAATCACTTGTGCTTCTTTTTCCCAAAATAACCCCCTATGGCTTCGAACTCCGGCCATGTCTCCGGATGGAACAGAAATTGCCTTCAGTTATAAAGGCGACTTATTTAAAGTAGCCGCCAATGGAGGAATAGCAGCACCGCTAACACTTCACGAAGCATATGATGCTACTCCTGTTTGGAGTCCCGATGGCAAACAAATTGCTTTTGCCAGTGATCGATACGGAAACCTTGATGTTTTTGTCCTGCCTTCAATAGGAGGCGAGGCTCTGCGTTTAACTACGCATTCCGGAAACGATATACCTTCGGCTTTTTCTCCCGATGGGAAAGAAGTGATTTTTAGCGGAAATAGAAATGATTTACAATCCTCTGTCCGATTCCCAAATAAAGGGCTCTTCCGTGCACTCTACAAAGTGCCGGTATCAGGTGGTAGAAATATTTTGATTTCAACTGCCGGATTGCAATTTGCCAACTTTGATCCAACAGGCGAAAACATCGTGTTTCAAGATCGAAAAGGATACGAAGATGAATGGAGAAAAAGGCACACCTCTTCCGTAACGCGTGATATTTGGATTTACAATACTAAATCGGAAAAATATACGCAAATAAGTGACTTCGAAGGGGAAGATCGCGAACCTGTTTTTTCAACAGACGGAAAATCGATATATTACCTTAGCGAAAAAAAAGGAGCCCAAAATGTGTTTAAAAAAAATATAGCGACCAAAAGCGAAGTACAGCTAACTTTTTTCAAAGACCATCCCGTTCGTCACTTGAGCCGCTCCAAAAGTGATAAGCTTTGCTTTACCTGGAATGGTGAAATATATACAATGACAGAAGGGCAACAACCGGCTAAAGTAAATGTAGTGATCAACGCTGATTTTAGAGGAAATGAGGAAAAAATTGTTTCCGTAAAAGACGGTGCTACCGAAATGGCTTTGGCCCCCAACGGAAAAGAAATTGCTTTTGTGTTTAGAGGTGAAGTATTTGTGACTTCAACAGACAACAACCAAACCAAGCGAATTACCAACACGCCCGCTCAAGAAAGAACGATAAGCTGGGGTTCAGATAGCAGGACTCTTTTTTACGCAACGGAAAGAGGAGAAAGTTGGGACATCTACAAAGCAACAATCAATCGCAAAGAAGACCCCTACTTTTTTGCCGCAACACAAATTGATGAAGAAGGTGTCATTACTACCGACAAAGATGAGTTCCAACCACAGGTTTCACCCGATGGGAAAGAAATTGCCTATCTGGAAAACCGCAATGAATTGAAAGTGTTCAACCTACAAAATAAAACAGCACGAACAATTATTCCGCTGGGAGAAAACTTCTCTTATGCAGATGGCGACCAATACTATGAATGGAGCCCCGATAGCAAATCAATTATCGCCCGCAGTTCGCAAGGAACATTTGGAAATGGTCATTTAGTGTGGTACGATGCTACAGGAAACAAACCCGGAATCAATGTAAATAAAAGTGGTTTCGTGGATAGTAATCCACATTGGATGCTCAAAGGAAAAGCCCTTACATGGGCATCCGGCAGGGAAGGGAAAAAACCATTGGCAATCCAAGGTCCTCGAGAATTAGATATATATGCGGTCTTTTTCAGTCAAGAGGAATATGATCGCTTTACCTTAAGCAAAGAAGAATTTGAATTGGTAAAAGAAATAGAAACCAAAGAAAAAGAAGCCAAAGAAAAAGCGGAAAAAGCCAAGGAAAAAGAAAAAAACAAAAAAGACGAAGATAAATCGAAAGAAGAAAAACCCGCTCCACTGGTACTCGATTTTAAAAATTTAAATAATCGAAAAGTTCGCATAACGCCAAGTTCGCTAAACATAACATCCTATGCCTTTTCTCCCGATGGGGATAAAATGTATTATATGGCTCGATATGAAGACAAACACAACGTATGGAGCCTTGATACTAGAACCAAAGAAATACAATCCTTGGCAAAAACAAACAGCTCATCCGGTTCAATTGAACTAAGCAAAGACGGAAAAATCCTTTTTGTATTAGCCGATGGAAAAATAACGAAAATTGAAACGGCGGGAGGAAAAACAACGAATGTAGGGATTTCAGAAGAAATGATTGTAAACACAGCGGGCGAAAGAAACTACATTTTTCACCATGCGTGGCGTCAAGTAAAAAATAAATTCTACGACCCGAAACTCCACGGTTTGGATTGGGAAATGTACCGAAATAATTACGCCCGTTTCCTACCACACATCAACAATAACTACGATTTTCAGGAATTATTAAGTGAAATGTTGGGTGAGTTAAATGCGTCGCACACCGGAGGTCGCTATGCACATCGAGCTGAAAATGGTGACCAAACAGCCAGTTTAGGACTTTTCTATGATGAAAAAGCAACAACGGCCGGTTTGAAAATAACCGAAGTAATTGCCGGAGGGCCTATCGATAAATCACAAAGTAAAATAAGAGCCGGTCACATCATTGAAAAAATTGACGGCGTAGAAATTACTTCCGATAAAGATTGGAATGTGCTGTTAAACAGAAAAGTTAAAAAAAATGTATTGGTAAGTGTGTACGACGCTGACAAAAAAAAGCGATGGGATGAAATCGTAAAACCAATAACCCCCGCCGCAGAAAATGCATTGCTTTACAAACGTTGGACAACAACCATGCGAAAAATGACCGACTCCCTAAGTGGTGGAAAAATAGGTTACGTGCATGTGCAAGGAATGAACGACGCAAGCTTCAGAACGGTTTACGATGAAGCATTAGGACTCAATGCCGACAAAGAAGGATTGATTGTAGACACTCGCTTTAATGGAGGCGGAAATTTGCACGAAGACCTCTCGAACTTTCTGGACGGCAAAACCTATGCAACATTTAAACCTTACGGCTTCGAAAGTGGTGGTGGCGAACCCAGAAACAAATGGGTCAAACCAAGTGTAGTACTGATGAGTGAAGGAAACTATTCAGATGCTCATGGCTTTCCGTATGCCTACAGAGCGAAAGGAACCGGTAAATTAATCGGTAAACCCGTTGCAGGAACCATGACGTATGTATGGTGGGAAACCCAAATTGATCCAACCCTCGTTTTCGGAATACCCATGATTGCCTTCTATGGCGTAAAAGAAAATAGACCCCTGGAAAACCTGCAACTGGAACCCGATATCAATGTCGCCACACCTTATGAAGAAATTCTATACGGAAAAGATGCACAACTCAAAGCAGCAGTAAATGAACTCCTGAAAAAATAATATAATAGCTAAACGGACTGTCAGTCACAGTCCGTTTGGATTATTATAAAATAAACCCATATAACTCCAATCATCCTATTTAACCCACCTCAAACCCTTAAACTCTTAAACTCTTAAACTCTTAAACAATTTTAAAGCTTTAAACCTCAGCATCTCAATAACTCAGCACCTCCATCAAAGTATATAATCCGTCGTAATAAAATTCGACTCCTTACTATTCAACAACGCCTGCAAAATTTCATTGTTATAAGCGTTGTCCTTCGAGGCCACAAAGGTTCGTATGGAAAAGGAGCGTAAAGCATCGTGAATACTTAAAGTTCCGACTGCGGAATCTTTCCTCCCGGTAAAGGGATAAATATCAGGACCACGTTGACAAGAACTGTTCAAGTTTACACGACATACCAAATTCACTAACGTATCAATCAAGGGAGCAATAGTTCTAATATCTTGACCAAACAAACTCACTTGCTGGCCATAATTTGACTCTGCCATATCATCAAGCGGTTCTTGAATATTTTTAAAAGATACAATTGGAATTACAGGACCAAATTGCTCTTCGTGATAAACACGCATTTCTTTATTGACAGGAAATAAAACCGCTGGAAAGATATAATTTTCAGAAATCTGACCTCCTTTCGTATTCAAAATTGCTGCTCCGTGAAGTTGAGCATCATCTAGTAATGCTTTAATGTAATTGGGTTTGTCCTGTTCCGGTAAAGGAGTCAATAGCACACCTTCTTCCCATGGATTTCCGAAAGGCAGTGCATCTACTTTTTCAGCAAATCTTCGGTTGAACTCTGTGGCAATACTTTCATGAACATAAATTATTTTTAGAGCAGTACACCGTTGTCCGTTAAACGAAAGTGTTCCTGTAATACACTCCTGAATAGCTAAATCCAAATCAGCATCCGCCAAAACGATGGCAGGGTTTTTAGCTTCAAGCCCTAAAATTAATCGCAACCTATTTTTATTCGGATGCTGGTCTTGCAAAGCAATTGCCGAAGTACTATTTCCAATCAACGCTAAAACCGCAACTTTTCCTGATTTCATAATCGGTGAGGCAACTTCTCTTCCTCTACCGTAAATGATATTGATAACGCCTTTTGGAAAACTGTTTTGAAAAGCCTCCATCAAAGGAGAAAGTAGTAAAACACCATGCTTTGCCGGTTTAAAAATAACCGTGTTTCCCATAATAATGGCAGGTATTAACAACGCAAAAGTTTCATTCAATGGATAATTATAAGGCCCCAAACACAACACTACCCCTAATGGTCCTCTACGCACCATCGCATTAACACCCTGACTCTTTGTGAATCGGGCACTATTCCGGTCCAACTGTTTGTAATCTTCAATAGTATCATAAATATAATCGACCGTACGGTCAAATTCTTTTTCAGAATCAGGTAATGATTTACCAATTTCCCACATCAAATACTTCACAACCTCAGTACGTGTAGCCTTCATTTGTGTTACAAAAGTCTCCATACATTTGATACGGTCAACTACTTTCATCGTCGGCCATAATCCCTGCCCATTATCATAGGCCTTTTCTGCGGCTGAAACCACTTCAAAAGCCGATTCCTCTCCCATTGAAGGAATAGTCCCCAACAAGGTAGGAGCATAGTCGGAAGTGGAGGAAATAGTAGAATAAACGGGAGTTGTTGCTCCTGTCCATTTTTTCAAAACACCATCCACTAAGTAAGCATCTTGATGCAAAAGAGTGTCAATCTGAAAAGCCAAAGGAATCGTTTTCATAGTTTTTTCTATAAATCTAGTAATTCTTAACCAAAAGAGGGTTGTATATTCTTGAAAGAAATGAACTAAAACGATATAGAAAGTAATCAAGCTGAATAACTTCAGAAATTTTTGATAAAACACGCTAAATCAATACCCAATCGTGAAGTTAATTTTCTGAATAGTGCATTCAAAATGATGTAAATGCAAATTTTAATAATAAAATGAAATACCCCAACGTGTGCCTAGATTAAATAACCCAAATCCGCGTTAATCCATTTAAATCCGTCTATATCCGTGGCAAAAAAAATTCATAAAACCTTCTAGATTACCCCCAAGCAACCCAACCCCCAACTGAAAACCAAATAACTACAAACGCCCTGATTTTGCTTCTGCCTAGACAGACTGGGCCTGCCTACCTTCAGGTAGGGCAAACAAAATCAGGTAGCACCCAACCCGTCTTAATACTTAATACTCCAATCTTAATACCAAGCTATTCACTAATCACTAACCACTAATCACCAAATTTTCACTACTTTCGAAAAATGAATCACAAATCAATTTATTTCCCCTTTTTCATAGGTTGCTGGCTCATAACACTATGGTCCTGTCAAGAGCAAAACGTTCTTAACAAAAACGAACAATACAGCAAAAACAATGAACTAGGACAAATATACTTGGCTAAACTACAATTAGACAGTGCATTCTATTATTTTACGGAAGCCAAAAACAACTGCACCGATACCAAAGGCGAACAATGGGCCTATACCATCTATCAAATTGCCAATATCCAACAAATCAATGGCGACTATGCGGGATGTGAAGAGACACTCACCGAAGCAATAGCCAACTATACCGGCCAAACCTATTGGCCCTACCTCTATAACATGCTCGCCATTAACTATGAAAAACAAGACGAATTCCAGTTGGCCATAGAGAATTACAATAACGCCCAAAACGCAACCATTGATACCGTCCAAAAACTACTGTTTCAAAACAACAAAGCACTCGTCCATTTAGAACAAAAAAAATATACAAAAGCCATACAGCTCCTCAACCCATTACTGGAAAACGAAGGCGTAAAAAACAACACACTCGAATATGCAAGAATGTTAGACAATCTGGGTTACGCCAACTATAAAAACAACCCTAATACCGGTTTTGAAGACATGTATAAAGCATGGCAACTTCGCGACAGCCTCGCTGACGACATGGGGTTAATCGCCTCCAACATGCACCTCTCAGAATACTACCATCAAAAAGAAGTCGCTTTGGCACAAAAACACGCCCTAAACGCCTATCTGGCTGCAGTAAAAATGAACAGCCCTGACGATAAATTGGAAGCGTTAAAATGGCTGACGACCCATTCCAACGAATCCGATGCTAAAAAATACCTGGAAGAATATTTCGAACGCAACGAACAAATCAATCGGGAGCGAAATACAGCCAAAAATCAATTTGCTAAAATTAAATACGACGCCGGTTTTGCCAAACAAGAAGCCATAAAATACAAAAACCAAAAAGTGTTTCTTTTAATTTTGATAGGTTTAATAATTCTTGTTGCTTTCTTGCTTTACAAACTATACCAAACAAAAAACAAACGAAAACTACAACAATCCACCTATTTGACCGAAACACGAATCTCCAAACGAATCCATGACGAACTCGCAAACGATGTGTTCAACACCATGACCTACGCTCAAACACAAAACTTGGAAAACCCCAACAACAAAGAACTACTGGTCGACAATCTGGAAAACATCTACAAACGAACACGAGACATTTCCAAAGAAAACAGCGACATCAGAACCAACGAGCACTTCGAATCCGATTTGGTGCAAATGATAGAAAGCTATACCGATACAACCAGGAGCGTGATTCGAAAAGTAAATCAGGAAATAAACTGGAAAAAAATCACAGCAGAAAAAAAAATCGCACTGTTCCGTGTCGTCCAGGAATTGCTTATCAACACTACAAAACACAGTCAGGCAACCCTTGTAATTATTGACATCACCGAAAAAAACAACACGCTTGTCATCACATTCACCGACAACGGAATCGGACTAAAAAACACCCAAAATCACAAATCCGGACTACAGAATGCGGAAAACCGTATTCAGGCCATAAAAGGAACACTTACTTTTGACACATCCCTACAAAAAGGATGCAAAGCAATACTAATGATACCAATATAAAGTACGATGTTTCAAAAAGTTTTAATCGCCGAAGACCTTGATGCTATAAACCTGGCTGTACAACATGTAACGGCAGAATTGCAAATTACCACCATCCACCACGACAAATATTGTGACGAAGCCCTGCTTAAAATTCGCAAAGCAGTAGCCGACAACGAACCCTATGAGCTACTCATCTCCGACCTTTCCTTTAAAGACGATGGGAAGAAAGTAAAACTACACTCGGGCGAACAACTAATAGACGCCGTAAAACAAATCCAACCTAACATAAAAGTCTTGGTATATTCGGTGGAAGATAAAAATTACCGCATCAAATCACTTTTTGACAACCAAAAAATCAATGCCTTCATACTCAAAAGCAGAGACAGCATCTACCAATTAAAAAAAGCAGTACAAACCATCTACAACTCCGACAGTCCCTACATTATTCCGGAGTTAGCCCACGTACTCCAAGACAAAACAGCGGCAGCCATTGACAACATCGACATCGAAATCATCAAACACCTCGCAGCAGGAATCGCCCAAGAAGACATGGAAAACGCCTTCAAACAAAAAGGCATCACCCCCAACAGCAAAAGCACCATCGAAAAACGAGTAAGCAAACTCAAAATCCTTTTCCGAGCCAACAACACCATCCACCTCATCGCCATCACCAAAGACCTAGGTATTATCTAAAAAGACCCTGTCATTCCGCAAGATGTCGAAGACCACACTGTCATTCCGCGGGATGTCGCAGACAAAATTGTATCATCCCAGACGGAAGACACGAGCGATAGCGAACTGGCGAAGCAAACCTCCTACGCAGTAGGCAACTCCCCACACAGTTTGTCATTCCGCAAGATGTCGAAGACGAAATAGGAACCTCCTACGCAGTAGGCAGCTCCCCACACAGTTTGTCTCCCCCCGTATGTCACGCCCAGTTTGTCATCCCGACGTAAGGAGGGATCCCATAATCCCTTTCCTCAAACATATACAACAACCTATATCAGGAACCAATTTTTCTCTTGCCTCTTGCCTCATGCCTCTTGCCTCTTGCCTTTTTTTCACCCCATTACGGTTTCCCGTAAAATCCCCACCCCAACACCTCTTAACTTTGAAAAAAACAACCCCACCCAAAACCAAAATGCCACATTTCACCATCCAACAACAAGAAAACCACACCTGGTTCTACCAACTCCTTACCTCGGAAGGACACATCCTCCTCAACGGAACACCACACGAATTCAAACAAAGCTGCCTAGGCGAAATACTCTCTGTCAAAATGAACAGTAGCTACAAAGAAAATTACGAGATAAGCCAATCGCATAAAAAGAAACACTTTTTTACGCTTCGTTCTATGGGAAGCCAAAAAGTAATTGGCACTAGTGAACTCTTCAACAACGCTGAAGATTGCCTTAAAACAAGTAATCGGGTAAGAAAAGAAGCCGAAAATGCCGAGATAGTAGCAACTTGATCAAAATAATCAAATCAACCTCCAATCAAATCCCCCGTACGGACAGGTCGCGACCTGTCCTTCCCAAAAACTGCTAAATCTAAACAAAAGAAAAAGCACCCGTTTACACCTCTTAGCGTCTCCTACTAGAAAAAACAAAGCATCTTAAATAGCTTAATGCTCAAAAAAATCCTCCCATTACGGAAAACCGTAAAAAAGTGATTTTGAATGTCTTTAAGTTTGTTATGCAACAAAAAACAAATAACTCATGAAGCTTTATTACGTAAACAAAAAAGCCCAACCAAACGGAGACCATGAAGTACATACATCCGATTGTAACTTTCTAAAAATTGTAGATAACAAATTATACTTAGGCCTTTTTGCAACCTGTAACAAAGCTGTAGAAGAAGCAAAAAAAACGTATAAACAATCCAATGGCTGCTATTACTGTTGTAATGAATGTCATACTAAATAAATTTAATATGGAACTACAACCTCAACTCAAAGCCCTAGCCGAAAAAATCAACTTACTAAAAGACAAAATCAACACAGAAGAATCAACCAAACACGCGTTTGTATTGCCTTTTATCAATATTTTAGGCTACGATTCCTTTAACCCAACCGAAGTCGTACCCGAATTTACAGCCGATTTGGGCATTAAAAAAGGGGAAAAAGTAGATTATGCCATTTACCAAAATGGAGATCCCATACTAATAATCGAATGCAAAAACTGGAAAGAAAAGTTAACGGTGCATAATTCACAACTTTTCCGCTACTTCCATGTAACAAAAACCCGCTTTTCATTATTGACAAACGGCATCCATTACCAGTTTTTCACTGACTTAGAACATCCCAATAAGATGGATGAAAAGCCATTCTTTGAATTTGAAGTAACCAATTTGAAAGACAATGTAGTAAATGAAATCGCCAAGTTTCATAAATCCACTTTTGATGTCAATAAAATTGTAAACAATGCTAGCTCACTAAAATATACCAAAGAAATCAAACAACAAATTGACAACGAACTCGAAAACCCATCGGCAGAATTTGTCAAACTGTTTGCCAACAAAGTATATTCCGGTAGACTTACCGAAAAGGTAATGGAAGAATTCAAAGAACTAGTGCAAAAAGGCTTCAACCAATCCATCAGCGAAAAAATAAACGACCGATTAAATGCCGCCCTCAACAAAGAAGCCCAGAAACAAAAAGAAGAGCAAATCCATGTCGTTTTAGAAGAAGAAAACCGAATAACCACCACAGAAGAAGAAATGGAAGCCTTCCGAATTGTAATCGCAATCCTCCGAAGAAAACTTCCCGTTGAACGAATAGTCCACCGCGACACCCAATCCTATTTCGGCATCCTATTAGACGACAACAACCGAAAACCCCTATGCCGCTTACACCTCAACGGAAGCAAAAAATACATCGGACTATTCAACGACAACAAAAACGAAACCAAACAAGCCATTCAAAGCATTGATGATATTTATTTGTTTGAAAAAGAGTTGTTGGAGACGGTGAATTTATATGAAGAATAATTAAAATAAGAAAATATGGCAGATAACATACTATCAAAAATAACAACATTTTTAAACAGAATTGTAGATGTTGTTTCACAAGGAAATTTAGAACGAGTTACAATTTTAAATCAATTCAATTTAGTTTTTAGAGAAGCTTATTTTCAAGGAGACTTAGAAAGACTTTGCAGAGTTACAACATCTCCCGGAAATCCAAATTTCAGGCATGAACTAAGTACTTTTTATCTTAGAAGTGGCTTTAAAATTACAATTGAAAATGATGAAAGATTGACAGAATCAGATTTTATTGAAATATCAAGATATGTAATAGAAAGTAAAGCTTTCGTAAGACAATTAATGGCTCTAGGATATGACACTTTGATTATTATTGGAAAAAATTACAGACAAGGACTTCAGATTCCACTAAAGGAAATTGCTAACCTTCAGGAATATATGCTAAACGGATAATCATGAAAACATATTTTATTTATTTCGGAATTATTCTATTCCTTTTTGGAGTTTACTATTTGTTAACTAACAAAAAAAGAAGACTTAGAAGAAATATAAGAAAAAAATTATCTGAAAAAGAAGGAGATAATTTTAAATCTATTTTTAAAAACATGGTTTTTAGTATTTCAAAATCAAAAGAACTCTATAAATCTTTAATTACAAAAGTTCATCCTGATAGATTTACAGACGATAGAAAGTTAAAAGCTGAAGAACTATCAGCTAGAATTACAAAATTTAAAAAAAATTATGATGAATTAATCAAATTAAAAATTGAAGTTGAAAATTTTTTAAACCAATAATTATGAAAAATTATTTAATCATTTTGCTCTTTATAGCAACTACTGTTACTTTCTCACAAGAAACAAAAAAAGAACTTGAAAAAGAAAAAACAAAAATTGATGCTTTTGCATCCAAAACAGGAAGTATAATCAAGTTAACCGACTATAAGCTTTCAGGAATTAAAACACTTTATGGAGGATTGTCTGAAACAAGAATCAGAAAAATAAATTCAGGTTCTTTAGTTAGTTATTTTTTCCAGATTGAAAAGCAAGGAAAATACAGTACTTCAACTGCTTCAATAGAATATTCTGATTTACTAGAAGTAATCAAAGCAATTAATTCTTTAAAAAGCGAAGTTGAAAAAGATCTTGCAACGAACCCAGAGTATCTTGAAAATAAATTTACAACTGTAGATGGTTTTAAGATTGGTTATATGATAAATAAAGGAAAAACTACATGGTTTTTACAACTTGAAAAATATGGCTCAGATAACACCATATTTATAGAAAATCTTCAAATAGTTGAGAAAGCTTTTGAAGAAGCAAAAATTAAAATTGATGAATTAAAAAAATAAAACAAATGGAAAGAAAATCAGTAAGATCATCAAATTTAGTCTCAATTGGCTATGATGTGAATAATAAAATTCTAGAAATCGAATTTCATAACGGAGGAGTTTACCAGTATTCAAATGTTTCATTTGATGTTTATGAAGAGTTAATGGATGCAAAATCACATGGAACCTATTTTTCAGCTAACATAAGAAATAACACTAATTACAAAACTAAAAAGCTTAAATAATATGGAACGATATAGAAATGCAAGTGGAAATTCTGGAGTTTATGGATTTGAAATAGGAAATGACTATATTACGGTCAAATTTAGTACTGGAAGTACATATACGTACAGTTACAGAAAAGCTGGAAGCATGCATGTTGAAAAAATGAAGTCACTAGCGAGAAGAGGTTCAGGACTGAATAGTTATATTAATTCTAATGTAAAATTCAAATATGATTGAAAAAATAGAAGAAATAAAAGATTTTGGAATCTACAAAGATTTTAATTGGGTAACATCTCCAAATATTAAAGATTTCAATTTAAAAAATATCTTTTATGGATGGAATTATTCAGGAAAAACAACATTATCTAGAATATTTAGTTCTTTACGAGACAAAAAACTTCCTGAAAGTTACCAAAACGGTTCATTTAAAATAAAAACTAAAGAAGGTTCTTTTTCTTCAAATAATTTAGATAATTTCCCATATGATATACTTGTTTTTAATTCGGACTATATTTATGAAAATTTAAATTTTAGTACTCATAAAGATTCAACTTCAGACTCAAAAACTATTTTATTTGAAGTAGGTGATAATGCCAAGTATGAAGCCAAAGTCATACAATTAAAATCTCAAATCGAATCTATCAATGGATCAGAAACATTAAAAGGAAAGAAATTTAATTTTTTGAAAAGTATTGATGAGTTTGAAGTATATGATAGAGCAAATTCAGGACATTTTACAGTTTTAGCAAAAAAAATATTAAATGAAGATTTTTTAAGTTTAATAACTTTTACAAAAACTCAATTAAAACCGATAGTTAATTATGTTAAAAAAGATGTTGAGTCATTTATTATAAAAGACAAAAAGCAACTTTCTTCATTAAGTGAAATTGTTAAAACCAGCAATCCAAAAGATAAAATCGAAGAGATTAAATTTTTTCATTCTTACTCTGAAATAATTGAAAAGACAAACCAAATTTTAACTAAAATTCCTGATAATGAATTAATAAATAAATTACTTGATGGTAATATAGAAACATATACTTGGGTTAAAGACGGTCAAAATTTTCACAAACCAAATAGCAAATGTCTTTTTTGTGACAATATAATTACAAAAGAAAGAATTGATTTTCTTAAAGATTATTTTAACAATGAAGCTTCAATACTCAAAGAAAATGCTAACATTCTAAAGAAAATGATTTTTCAGGAAGAACAAAATATTAATCTCATAAACATTCCTTCAAGTTTCAATGACTTTAACTTAGGTTTTACAGAAAACTTTAAAATTCTTAACAAACAATTTTCTAAATCACTATTTGCTTATAAAAAGCACCTTAAATTTTTACTTGTAAAGATTGATGAAAAAATTAATAAATCTCTTTACTTCGATGTGGGTAAAGTGAATGAATTGAAAATAGAAGAAATTGAAAAAACAGTAAAAAACCTTAATGAACTTATAAAAAAGAATAATAATTTTTCTGAAAATTTTAATATTGAAATAGATTCTAAAAGAGATAAATTTAAAAATCATCTAGTAGCTTCATTCCTTAAACGAGAAAAATATTTGTTGAAAGAAAAAAAATATAATAAAGCTATTGTTGAGATTGAAAAACTTAATCTGAAAGTTAAAAAATATGAAGACTTAATTTTTTGGAATGAATCGAGAAAAAGAAGCGACAAAGAAGGTGCATTACAATACTCTAGCTTTATACAAGATTTTCTTTGTAGAGCTGATATAGAAATTAAGTTAGATGATAAAACTAATAAATTTAAATTAATGCGAGATAATGAAAATGCATCTAATTTAAGTGAAGGGGAAAAAACTGCTATTGCATTTTCTCATTTTTTAGTTACAATTAAATCACTAGAATCAATTGGAAAATTTAAGGACTATGTTGTTTTTATTGATGACCCAATGTCAAGCTTAGATTCTAATCATGTATTTCAAATTAATTCATTTATTAAAGAGTTTTTCTTTGGAAAGGGACCCAATCCTGATCCTAAGCAAAAAGCCTTATTAAATATTGTGAAATGTAAACAACTATTTATTTCTACGCATAGTTTTGAGTTTTTTAATCTTCTAAAGGAATTACCAATTTCAAAAAACAGTGAATCAAGATATTTTATTTCTAGAATTAAAAATATTGAGAATTTACCAAATGTTTATAATTCTTTTGAATCAGAGTATCAATTTTTATTTAATGAAATAATTACATTTAATAATGACCCTAACAAAAATAATTCGCCAAAATTTCTTATGATGCCAAATATTTTAAGAAGGTTTACAGAAATTTATACACTAACAAAATATCCAAGTGGTGAGCCATTAGAATCAAGAGCTGATAAAGTTTTTAATAAAGTAAAATCTAAAAGAATATTAAAAGCGTTTCATTATTTCAGCCATCTTGATAATATTGATAGAATCGGAAAACAAAGTGAGTTTTTAGCAGATATACCAATCGCATGTTCAACTCTTGTAGAATTTATAAAAACAGAAGACAGAAATCATTTTGAAGCTCTTAATAAAGCAATAAATTAACTATGGCAACAATCAAAATAAACCAACAACTCAAACGCATCGAAATCAAAGAATTTGAAATTGAAAACCCAATCGTTTTCAATTACTTTGATAATTTATCTGCAACGGAGAGAGACGAAAAATTACTTCGTGCCATTTATATTGGTGTTTTAGCATTAATGGAAGATCGAATTTCTGCTTTTTTAGCCAAGACCAATAACGAGTTAGGAACAGAACTAGAAAGTTTGAAAATGATTTTCGAAATGAAAAAAGAGTTGTTTTATAAATCTACTGTTAAAGGAACATTAGCCGAAGATGACATAGCCGATTATTTAAACACCTATTTTTCTGAAAGAAGATTAAAAGATAGGGCTTTTTTAACCGGAAATACTGCCGGAAATTTACCTAAAAACAAAACCGGAGATATTGTTTGTGAAGTTAATGGGTCACCTGATTTAAAAATTGCTATTGAATGTAAATTTGATAAAAGCATCCGATTTGGAGAAATCGAAAACAAAGAAATTTTCACTCGAAAAACAGATACCGCTTGGAGTCAGTTAATTGAATCGCAAGCAAATCGGGATGCAAAAGTAAGTTTGATTGTTTTTGATATTTCATTAGTAGATAATTCCATTCTCAAAAACTTTGATAATGTGGGTTACATTCCCGAAGTGGGTTTTGTAGCGATTATTAATTCGCAAAAAGGAGATTATTCCAACTTAGCGATTGCTTATATGTTGGCAAGAGATATTGCTTTAAATGCGAAAGAATTAGAATTAGACAAAGATGTTTTGGCGATGATAGTCAATAGAATTATTAAAGACATTAACGAAATTCACTCCATAAAATCATTGGTTCTAAATAACATTGAAAACAATAAAGCAATTTTAAAGCAATTGGAAAAATCCATTTTATTAATGGAATTTAATCAAGAATATTTGAAACGTTTTTTAAGTCTTGGAACGCTAACCAAAAAAGACCTATTAGATTTTTATATGGGTGAAGAGATTAAGGATAAATTTAAATTAATTGAAAAGGAAATTGGAGAAATTTAAATTTATTTAAAAACAGATTTTAAATAATTTATAAATAAAATAAATAGTATGGAAAACTCAGAATTGTATTTGATGCTAATTGTAATCTTCATTATACTATCAATCATCATTTTAAGAGAAGTAGTATGTTGGTATTTCAAGATAAACCAAAGGATAGCTTTGCAAGAAAAAACTATTGAACTTCTAACAAAAATAATTGAAAAGAATCAACTTTAATTATGAAATCAATTTTACCCAAGCTGTTTCTGCGTCTCTGACTTCAAAGCAAATAAATTAAATTGAGTCTTTAATTTTACAGACCTGAAAAAAGAATATCCAGTCACAATGGTTTCTCAAATTAAAAAAATAAACTAAAACAGTCACAAAATACACTTAAAAGTGTATTTTTGTTTGCAAACAAATAATAAAGTGAATATATTTGCTCTAGAAGTATGGGATGATGAAGGTGCAAAATGCACTTTTTATACTGTGCGGTATGATGATGCTCAAACCAACGAAACAGATGTATTCTTTGAGAAGTATGATGCGATAGAAGAATTCAAAGAAGCGAATCAAATGTTGTTGTCATTTGTGTTAGTAGCTATCGGAGAACATCATGGAGCAAGAGATGAATTATTTAACAGAGACGAAAACGAAGTGAAAGGATTGCCTGTTCAAGGAAAAAGAACGGTAGAAAAAATTACCTATCATTTTCCTGAATTTCCCTTAAGGCTTTATGCCTTAAAAATTACAAACAATATCGTTATACTTTTCAATGGAGGTATCAAAGATGGCCCAACCAATCAAACCAGTTCCTTACACCTAGAATGGCGAGCAGCTTGTGAATTTGCTAAGCGAATTGAGCAAGCTATTCGCGAAGGTGTAATCAGTGTAGATGAAACAAACAGGAAACTTATTAATTATGATGGTTCAGATGTAATCATCCTCTAAAAAAACAAAACAATGAGAAGCAAAGTAGCACAAAGAATTTTAGCAGAAACACCTGAAGAAACAAAAATATTCGCAAGGTTGTATGCAGACATTGTGGTTCGGGTAAATCAGTTGTTAAAACAAAGCGGTTTTAGTCAAAAAGATTTGGCTGAAAAGCTGGAAAAAAGACCCTCAGAAATTAACAAATGGTTAATTGGCGAACACAATTTTACAATTCGTTCTTTAGCCAAACTAGAGGCAGAATTGGGAGAACCTATTGTTAACGTTCCACAACGCAAACCTATAGGAACAAGTGGATACGTAACCGTATATCGTAACAACAATCCCAGTAATGCGGCTGCATTTACAAAAACTTGGAAAAAATCAAAAACAAATCCTAAAAAATCAACATTAGCCTATGTCAGCTAATTTATTACAACCTGAAAAAATAGAAATTGTTGATTTCAAAATCATCAAAGGACAAATTAACAGTCCTTTCGAGTTTGATGTCACCCAAGTGAACGGACATCTTTTTAATGTCAATTTTGAACTCGGGTTTAATGTTCCCGATAAATTAATTAAAGCTGATTTTTCAGTGAATGTTGAAACCAAAAGCCTCAAAGAAGATACTGAGGAAGCCATTGGAGCATTCAGTTTTGTGTACGTTTTTCACGTAGAGAATATCGAAGAATTGGCTAAAGTAGAACAAGATAACACGGTGACTGTAAGTCCGGCACTTGGTAACGCTCTAGCCTCAATTACCTATTCTACCACAAGAGGAATTTTGATGACGCGATTTCAAGGCACAGCCCTTAGCGGTTTTATTTTACCTGTTATCAATCCTAATAAGTTGATTGAATAAAATTGGGAAGACAACTCATGACTGAAGTCTCGCTCTTCGTCTCTGACTTCGCTGCAAATTAATTGATAGGTGAACTTTCTCAACCGCTTTCGCATCAAGTTGGTTTTTAACAGACAAACAAGAAAGTATTTAAATTTACATTCCTATGAAATTAAAATTACTTCTTTTATTGTTTGCTTTCGGTGTAAACGCCCAACCCACCCTCCTCTCCTGGAACCTCCAAAACCTGGGAGAAAGTAAATCCGACAGCACCCTACGCTTCATCGCCTCACAAATCAAAGACTACCACATCATAGCCCTTCAGGAAATTGTAACCAACCCAAGCGGTGCCCAAGCCGTAGCCCAACTCACCGACCTGCTCAACCGCACCGGAAACAAATGGAGCTATGCCATCAGCGACCCAACAAGCAGCAGTGCCTACAAAACCGAACGCTATGCCTACCTCTGGCAAACCGCCAAAGTAAAGCTAATCGGCAAGCCCTGGCTCGAAAAAAAATACGCCCAAGAAATCGACCGCGAACCCTTCTATGCCACATTCCAATACCAAAACAAACAATTTACAGTGGTCAACTTCCACGCCATCACCAAAAAAAGACAACCCGAAACCGAAATCAAATACTTCAAATACCTACCCGAACAATACCCCAACCTAAACCTAATCTTCGTAGGCGACTTCAATTGCCCCGAAACACACACCGTATTCAACCCACTAAAAAAAATGGGCTACCAACCCGCCTTCGAAAACCAAAAAACAACCCTGCGGTCAAAATGCATCCAACAAGATTGCCTCGCCTCACCCTATGACAACATCTTTTACCACACCCAAAAAATAAAAATCAAACAAAAAGGAATCATCCCCTTCCACGAGAACTTTAAATCACTCAACCAAGCCCGAAAAATCTCCGACCACATCCCCATCTGGATCACCTTCGACCTCCTCTAAACAAAAACTAAAGAAACGCTACAAAACCTAACACACAACGCATATCCACCCAGTCTCCCCCTCCTTTGGAGGGGGTCGGGGGGAGGAAAACAAAACCCATCTCAATTCTTACTGCTTGATAACTAACACTCCACCCCTCAAAAAAATTCCGTATCTTCCCCATTCCTTTTAAATTCTAAAAGATGAAAAAAATAGTTGCACTACTCTTGCTCACGCTACTACTTACCTCCGGAAGTACAGAAAAAGTATACATCTGCAACAGCAAAAATGCCACCAAATACCACAAAAAAGAATTCTGCCGCGGCCTTAACGCCTGCAAAAAAGAAACCGTAAAAGTCACCCTCCAAGAAGCCAAAAACAAAGGCCTAACCCTCTGCAGCTGGGAAGATTAACCTTGTTCTGCGAAGTAGGCTTATTCAAAACTCCCTCCTAACATTCTCTAAGCCCCATCAACCCAACCCCCAACTGAAAACCAAATAACTACAAACGTCCTGATTTTGCTCCCTTTAGGGACGGGGAAAACAAAATCAGGCAGCTCTTAAAACCAAATAACCAAATCCGCGTTAATCCGCAGCAATCCGTTTAAATCCGTGGCAAAAAATACCGCCGCACAAATCTTTTTATGTGCCTCCCGGCAACCCAACCCCCAACTGAAAACCAAATAACGATACACGTCCTGATTTTGCTCCCTTTAGGGCTGGGGAAAACAAAATCAGGCAGCTCTTAAAACGAAATAACCAAATCCGCGTTAATCCGCAGCAATCCGTTTAAATCCGTGGCAAAAAATACCGCCGCACAAATCTTTTTATGTGCCTCCCGGCAACCCA
>NZ_BMFG01000002.1:0-62525 GCF_014638005.1 Flavobacterium orientale | reverse complement strand
GCAAAAAATACCGCCGCACAAATCTTTTTATGTGCCTCCCGGCAACCCAACCCCCAACTGAAAACCAAATAACGATACACGTCCTGATTTTGCTCCCTTTAGGGCTGGGGAAAACAAAATCAGGCAGCACTGAAAACCAAATAACGATACAAGTCCTGATTTTGCTTCTGCCTAGGCAGACTGGGCCTGCCTGCCGTTAGGTAGGGAAAACAAAATCAGGCAGCAACCCAATGTATTGTCCTAAAAAAGTTTACGGTTTTTAATTAAATCTTTTTACTTTGAAGAACTACGTTCTACAATTTTCGGAAAATTATTGCTTTGAAGGAAAGCTCTAAACTTCAACGAATAATTTTTTCAATAAAATAGATTAGGTATCTTTGAAGTGGGTAAATAGTACCCAATTATTAACCATGACAAATGATGTAACGATGAGCGAATTTTCAACAGAAGAAAAACTAAAAGAGCGAATTAAAGAACTAAGTTGTCTATATGAAGTGACTAATATTCTTAATCAGCTTGAGTTGACTAACGAAGAAGTAGTTGTTGCGATTGCATGGAGACTGAAGGAAGCCTGGCGTTTCCACGAAAAGGCCATTGTCGAAGTTTTTTTTAAAGAGTTGTATTTTTCTACTAATAAAAAGTTAGAAAATACAATTTTTGTAAAAGATTATTTACTCATTGAAAATAGCGTTGTTGGCGAAATAAAAATTCATTACCCTGCAGATGATTTTACTGAAAATGATTTTTTGGAAGATGAAAAAAAATTATTAAAAAAAGTATGTTATGAAGTTAGTTTCTTCTTAGAAAAAAAGGAAAACCAAATTAAAGAAGCTCATTTAAAAAGAAGTGCAGAAAGAGTGGATCGATTATCAATTTTAGGTGAAATTACCGCCGGAATTGCTCATGAATTGAATACACCACTTGGAAATATTTTAGGCTTCGCCGAATTGATTAAGCAACAAAACAACAATCCTCAAATTGATCGCGATATTTCAAAAATTATAAATGCGGCCATTTATTCTCGTGAAATAGTTAAAAATCTTATGTTTTTTTCCTGCGAAATGCCTCAAAATAAAAATGTTTTTCCTGTCAAACCAATTATTATGCAAGCGTTAACATTGCTTGGTCCGAATTTTAAAAAAGGTGACATCAATTATAAAGTTAGTTTTGCGGATGATGACATTAAAGCACAAATTGACAACATTCAACTTACTCAAGTTTTGTTTAATATACTTTTAAATGCCATTTATGTTTCACCTCCAAAAAGTGAAATTCACGTGAATGTTTTTTCAACCGAAAGTCATTTCGTTATAGAAATTAAAGACAACGGAAAAGGGATTGAAGATGAAATTAAACATAAAATATTTGAACCGTTTTTCACCACAAAACCGCTTGGCGAAGGAACCGGATTGGGATTAAGTGTTGTGCATGGCATCATAAAAAGTCATCAAGGAATTATTGAAACATTGGACAACAATCCTAACGGAACAATTTTCAGAATTAAATTACCTCTAAAATAATTATCATGAAACTTAAAAAAGAAAATATTTTAATTGTGGATGATAATTATGATATGTTGGAACTGCTTCAACGCAATTTGAAATCATTTAATTTTCATACATACAAAGCTTCTTCAGTAAATGAGGCAATTGAGGTTTTAAAATCAACTTCCATTGATTTACTGATTACCGATTTGCAAATGCCGGAAATTAATGGGATAGAATTAATCAAATATGCTTCGGAACATTTTCCTTCCATTCCAAAATTAGTTATCACTGGTTTTCCATCTGTTGATACGGCGATAAACGCAGTAAAATCAGGAGCTTTAGATTATTTAATCAAACCCTTTACAAGTGAAGAATTAAAAAAAGCAGTTCAAAATTGTTTGAAGAATGCTGTTCAAAATTCGAATCAATCTATCGAGAAAAAAGTTTTAAAAGAAACATTTTATGCCGGAATTGTAGGTGATTCTGAAGAACATTTCAAATTAATTGACGTAATTGAACGTGTAAAAGACAATCGTGTAACTGTTTTAATCGAAGGTGAAAGCGGTACCGGAAAAGAACTTATTGCAAGAGCAATTCACTACAATGGTCGTTTTGCATCACAACCATTTATAACTGTAAATTGTGGTGGAATACCGGAAACTTTACTTGAATCGGAATTATTTGGTTATGTAAAAGGAGCTTTTACCGGTGCAAATGAAACGAAAAAAGGTTTGTTTCATGTGGCTGCAGGCGGAACTATTTTTTTAGATGAAATTGGAAATGCCTCTTTAACAGTTCAAAGTCGATTATTGAGGGTTTTGCAAGAAAAAGAAATCACAATGGTTGGTTCTCAAACACCAGAAAAAATTGAAATTAGAATTATTTCTGCTACCAATAGCAACTTACAAAATATGATTAAATCCGGAACTTTCAGAGAAGATCTATATTATCGATTGAATGTGGTGAGTATTGAATCGACACCTTTACGAAATCGAAAATCGGATGTAGTACCATTAATCAATACCTTCATAAAGAAATATGAAAAAGAATATGGAAAATCGAACATTACCATTACTCCAAAAGCAATAGACATTCTAACCCGTCATGATTGGCCGGGAAACGTTCGGGAATTAGAAAATATCATGCAACGATTAATTGTGATGTGTGATCACGAAATCGATGTTGATTTAATACCTAAACAATTAAAATACAAACAACCATCAGATAGTGATTATTTGAAACCACTTCGCGAAATTGAAAAAGCATACATTTTAAAAGTGTTATCAGCTGTAAACAACAACAAAACCAAAGCGGCAGAGATTCTTCAAATTGACCGGAAAACACTTCGTCAAAAACTGCTGTAAAATCGGGGAGAAATGAACCGGTCGAGACTTTATTCCTCGGTGGAAAATTCATCTCTATTTCACACTTATTCCATAATCAATTGACTATCAGCAATATGTTTGTTGTAAATTTCCTTTGGCATGCACCTTGCTTAGCTTAGGTCGAAACTAGATTATAATTACTATGGAAATTTTAAATAAACCCTCCTTTCAGAAAGGGGAAGAAATGCTATGGGCAGAAATGAACTTTGAGAACAAAATCACAATGCCATCTCATTTTGAAAAAAAAATAATGGTGTTTGGCATCTGCAGCAATTGTTTGAACAACAACAATTGTGTTTGGATGCAAAACGAGAAAATAGAATGTGAAGAATATAGTTAAAAATAAACAGAAAATGGAAATTTTAAAAGAACAAAAACAGAAAACAATGTTGGATAACGTAATTGAGCAGTTTGATAAAACCGCCGATTCAATGAATTTAAATCCAAATATTCGAAAAATTTTATCAATTACAAATAATGAAATCATTATTCATTTTCCTGTAAAAATGGATGATGGCTCTATTGAAATTTTCACCGGCTACCGTGTGCAACATAACAACGCATTAGGACCGTACAAAGGCGGATTGCGGTATCATCCTACTGTGGATGTTGATGATGCTAAAGCGTTAGCCATGTGGATGACCTGGAAAACCTCGTTGGCTGGCTTGCCTTATGGTGGAGCAAAAGGAGGAATTCAAATAGATCCTAGAAATTATTCTTTAAGTGAATTAGAGCGAATCACCCGTCGATTTACGTTTACTCTGGGCGAAAATATCGGACCGGAATATGATATTCCTGCTCCGGATGTGAACACAAATGAACAAACAATGGCTTGGATTGCCGATACATTTATGTCAACAAAATCGCCTTCGGAACGATCAAACAATAAACACGTAGTCACCGGAAAACCAGTAGGTTCAGGTGGACTAGAAGGACGTGACAGAGCAACCGGATTTGGTGTTTACATTACACTACGATTACTTTTTGAAGGACGAAATGAAACCTTAAAAGGTAAAAAATTCATAGTGCAAGGATTTGGAAATGTAGGCTATTGGGCATCAAAATTCTTAACAGATGATGGTGCTATTTTAATCGCTGTTCAAGATGCTCATGCCACTTTGATTAATGAAAATGGAATTTCTGTGGCGAATTTACACGAACATAGTAAACCAAGAAAAGGTTCGGTAAAAGGGTTTGAAGGAGGAACTGAAATGGAACCGGAAGACTTTTTCGGATTGGAATGTGATTTCATTATTCCGGCGGCGTTAGGTAATCAGATTACCGAAAAAAATGCAGGAAAAATTAAGTCGAAAGTAATTGCCGAAGGAGCAAACGGACCAACAAATAATGAAGGTGAACGAATTTTATTGGCAAATGGTGTAACGATTATTCCGGATATTCTTTGTAATTCGGGAGGTGTGATTGGAAGTTATTTTGAATGGCTACAAAACAGAAACGGTGAACTTTGGCCATTAGACGAAGTAATGGTAAAAATTGAAAAGAAATTAACCGAAGTTTTCAAAAAAGTAGAAAATTTAGTTCACGAAGATCAAATTGACCATCGAACAGCAGCATATATTTTAGCCATAAAAAGAATTGAAACAGCCTACATTCAACGAGGTATTTTTCCATAAATAATAATCAAAAAAATCATGAAGTACGAAAAAGTAGTAGTTGACAAAAAAGAACTGGAAGTTTTAAAAACGCTTTTTTCAACTATTCATAATGGAAAAGATAAAACATACCGATTATCATTTGATAAATTGATGGAAGAAATTAAAAAAGCAATGGTTTTAGATTCGTCTAAGATGCCTTTGGATGTGATTCGCCTTAATTCTGTGGTAACGATAAAAACCGATTTTGGCGGCGAAAAGAAATTTCAAATAGTGATCCCTTCAAAAAGTGATTTATCTCAGAATAAATTATCGGTCATGGCTCCAATGGGACTTGCTCTTTTTGGGTATGCGGAAAACGATGAAGTGAAATGGGAGTTTCCGTCGGGATTAAACACCATTAGAATTACAAAAGTAGAACAACCATTATAATTGGAATTTTATGAATTTATTGAAGAAATTTTACAATCAAGATACCATTCAACACCAATTTCTTGATCGTGATATCAAACTTTGGAGAGAAGAACTGGAAGGTATTGAGGTAGAGGTTAATTTTTTTAAAAATTTCCTAGCCACGCCTCAAAATAAGTCCAATCAGGATTTAATTTCGGATAAGCTGCTGTTACAACTAAATGTGAAACAATTGGAAAATGCGGTTTATTTATCGCGTTTAAACAATTTTTCCATCAAATTAGAAGGCATGAATGAATGCGATGATATTCAGTGTGAAACCTTTTACTTCAATGATTTTGTGGATTTCAAAATACACATTGAATCCTTTTTGTCGCATTACAGAAAACTTAAGAAGACTATTTTTTTAAAGATAGACAGTCTTGCTAAAAAAGATAATAAGTTTTAGTTTTTTTATTTTTTTCAACAAAAATGCAATTGGAATACTTTCGTGCTTTTCATTTGTTAGGCGTAGAACGTTTTCGTTTGATACAATTGCTTTTTCAACACCGGTTTTTGCCGGTGTTTTTTTATTTTCATCTCTTAGGATTACTTGTAAGTGTACAAAGAATATTTAATAAACAAGAGCAACTTAATTGACTATATTTACAAGTGATTACGTCTGAAAGACTAGATATACTAAACTTACAATCGGTACTACTTTTTATTTTCATAAATTTAAAAAATGTATTCAACATTAAAACTATTTTTAAATGGGAAAGCGGAATTTGATCAAGAATCACTTGAGCATATTTGCTCGCATTTCAGATATATCAAAACCAAACGAAACGAAATTTTAATCAGTTACCATGACGTTGCAACCAACTATTACTTCGTTAACAAGGGATGCGTTAGGTTATTTACAATTACAAATGAGGGACAAGAAATTTCAAGGTATTTTGCTTATGAGGGAAATCTTGTTACCGCTCTTCCTAGTTTTATTAATCAACTACCCACTGAGGAGTTTTTGCAAACTATTGAAAAATCTGAATTGCTTTATGTGAGTAGATCAGATTTTTATAAATTAGTAAATAAATATCCTGAATTTGCTAAAATTTACACCGAAATTCTTGAACTTGGATTTATTGTAGCCCAAAAAAGAATTTACGGGTTTCAGGGTTTTAATGCCAATGAAAAAGTTCGTTGGGTTATAAAAAATCAACCTCAATTACTATTGAGAGTTTCTAATAAGATGGCAGCTTCCTATTTAGGAATTTCCCCTTCAACATTAAGTAGAATTAAATCGAAGCTTTAAAAACGTTGACATAGGACAACAGTTGTGATTTTTCTGTAAAGTAACTTTGCAGAAAAAATACACTATGAAATATTTAATCTTTTTGTTTGTCTTTATAACTACATTGGGTTTTAGTCAAAAGAAAGTACAAGAGCAGTTAAAACCAATTCAGAAAAATAAGTATATAAAAACTGTTGATTTATTGACACAAGATGCTGCTTTTGAATTGATGAAACGTGCTAATCAAGAAGCCCAACGCCTCTCAAAAAATGTTTCTATTGCTGTCTTAGATCATTCAGGAACTATTGTTTTGCTCACAAAAGGCGATGGTGTTGGTCCGCATAATACTGAAGCAGCCAGACGAAAAGCTTATACCGCCTTATCTACTAAAACGTCAACCTTATTGCTAGTAAGAAATGCAGAACGCAATAATGATACTAAAAATTTAAATACACTTCCCGAGTTATTGTTATTAAGTGGTGGCGTTCCACTATGGCATAACGGAATGCTTATTGGAAGTATTGGTGTTGCGGGTGGAGGTAGTCCTGAAAATGATGATGCTATTGCAAAATCGGCTTCGATTCCGGAATTTGGTATTCTATCATCTAATTAATTTTATTTTAAAAAACATAAACTATGAAAAATTTAATCCTGACGTTTCTATTTATTTTAATTTCAATGACTTCCTTTTCTCAAACAAAAACCTATCAATTATCCAGTCATATTTTAGATGTTTCAAAAGGTTTGCCGGCTTCGGGGGTCACTATTCAACTCGAAAAAATGAATGAAAAAAACAAAAAATGGACCTTTGTTGATGAGAAAATAACAGATAAAAATGGTAGAATCTCAGATTTTTTGAGTCAAGAAAAAAACAATAACGGTATTTACAAACTAACCTATTTCACCAGTGATTATTTTAAAGAAAATAATACAGAAAGTTTCTATCCATTTATAGAAGTTGTCTTTCAAATAACTGACAATAGTCATTATCATGTTCCTATAACGCTATCTGCATTTGGATATTCAACCTATCGAGGA
Source organism: Flavobacterium orientale (assembly GCF_014638005.1). Lineage (GTDB taxonomy): Bacteria > Bacteroidota > Bacteroidia > Flavobacteriales > Flavobacteriaceae > Flavobacterium > Flavobacterium orientale. Next base: position 55,318 of record NZ_BMFG01000002.1, on the reverse strand, counting down.
AATTAAAAAATTAATTAGTCAACAGGAGAAGAGTATACTTATGTGATTTCTTCTCCTGTAGATTTTATTTAGTTTCTTATTCTCCTGCCGCTCGAAGTCTAACACGATGCTCTTCGAAGCCTACTTAATGCCATGATACTCCCCGGCTCCATTAAGTCTGCCCAGTGCTACGTTGCTCTTAGTAGGCTATGACTTCGTAGCAATCCCCGTTTCAATCTGAAAACCGGTTAAGCTCACACGCCCTGATTTTGCTTCTAACTAGACAGACTGGCCTACCTGCCATTAAAAAGGGTAAACAAAATAAGGCAGTACACAACATCTTGATTATTCGATGCTCTCCCTCCCTCAAAGCCAAAAAATACAACCGAAAAGAAATACAAGGTTTTGTAAAGGACTACATCGAGAATTGTGGAAAATAGATAGTCTCCTATCCCATTTCATTGTCCGTCACTCTAAAAAACCCGCAACCCGCAACCCGCAACCCGTAACCCGCAACCCGCAACCTACTCCCCCATAAACCGCACCCCCTGCCAAATCGCCTCCTTAAACAAATACTTTTCACCACCAACAACCTGATAAAACCGCACACCCACCACCGGAAACAAAGTCCCCGTCATCACAATACCACCATCCAATGCCAACGAAACAGAGCTGTCTGCAAAATCCTTATCCAAAAACAAAGGAGCAGCCATATGAAGTTGAAAAGTCAAAGCAGTAAAATCTACGTCCAAAACCCCATACCGCAACTCTACCAACGTAGCCCCTTTAGGAAAAACCAACCGACTCAAGTCTAAATCACTTACCGTCAAACCGGTAGACCCGGCAGCAACCTGATACGTCCCCGGCAATAAATCCTCCGGCGAACGCTCTGTCAAATCAAACTCCCACCACAATTTCTTCCCCATCGGAGTAGCCAAACCCAAAGTAGTGGTTCGCTTCCCTCGTTCAGAAACAGCATCCAACGTTTTTATCTCTTGCAACAAGCTTACCATCCTTCTGTAACGTTTTGTATCCTTACAAGTCTGCAAAAAAGGCAGCAATCCCCTGCAAAATAAACTCCCCACTCGTGAAACCTGTGCAAATTCACTCGCATTCTCCCGCACAGGTGCCATGCTATCTTTAGTCTTGATGGCCTCACTGTTAAAACCACCACCTTCTTCTCTCGCAAAAGAACCATCCTTGGTTTCGTAAAAATTTATCCCACCAATAGTTCCCGATAACTTTATTATTCCTTTTTGTCTTGCCATGTCTTTAAAATTTTTAATCGACAGCAAAGATACAAATTAGTTTGAGAAATCCTATAGGTATAGCGTAGTCATAGCGTACTTATAGCGTACATATAGCGTTATTACTTTATAACTAACATATCCCATACTCCACAATGAAGGCACTTTTAGCAATAGTTACCTAAATTCAGACAGTGCTTTTTTAAATATCTTAATAAAAGCAACCTTTAATTATATTAATGACAAAAATTATCTATATGGACATTTTTATATAGGGGTATTAAGTAAATATTTAATGATTTGATTATTTTTACCCTATAAAAAATAGGGGTCAACATGAAAATAGAAAAACGATGGGTAATTTCATTTATCCTAATTAGCTTGGTTGCCATCAGTGGTTTATTCTGGAAACCTACCGAAGCTTTAGCAGAAACAGGTTTCAATGCGGCAGATACAATCGTCACAGCAGATGTCGCTTGGCTGTTAACTTCCTCCTGTTTAGTACTACTCATGACGCCCGGATTATCATTTTTCTATGGCGGAATGGTGGGTAAAAAGAACGTCATTTCAACCATGCTTCAAAGCTTCATTTGCCTTGGTGTAGTAACTTTGCTGTGGGTAGTAGTAGGTTTTAGCCTGGCATTTGGCTCCTCAATTGGCTTTACCCTAAACGGCACGCACTACGGAATCATTGGAAACCCTCTCGATTTTGCCTTCTTTGACCAAGTAGGCGTGTTGCCTCATAGTCAAATGGCGTCCACCATCCCTTTCATCCTTTTTGCCTTATTTCAAATGAAGTTCGCCGTAATCACACCAGCAATTATTACGGGTTCTTTCGCTGAACGCGTACGATTCATTTCCTACCTACTGTTTATTTGTCTGTTCACCTTGTTAATCTACACCCCACTTTGTCACATGGTGTGGCACCCCAACGGTTTACTGGGAAGCTACTTTGGCGTAAAAGATTTTGCCGGAGGAACCGTCGTACACATGAGTGCCGGATTTGCCGCACTAGCCGGTGTATTAGTACTGGGCAAACGCAAAAACAGCGAGCACATCCCTACCAACATCCCTTTTGTGTTACTAGGTACAGGGATGCTGTGGTTTGGTTGGTTCGGGTTCAATGCCGGTTCCGCTTTAGCCGCAAACAGCACCGCCGCTTTAGCCTTTGCAACAACAACTGTTGCCTCAGCCGCCGCCATGCTGACTTGGATTTTCTTTGACCGCCTTCACGGACGAAAAGTTTCTGCTTTAGGTGCCTGCATCGGAGCCGTTGTCGGACTCGTAGCCATAACCCCGGCAGCAGGCTTCATCACCATTCCACAAAGTATATTTTTCGGATTCATCGCAGCAATTGCCTCCAACAAAATGCTCTACTGGAAAAAGCTAAAAGCTATTGATGATACCCTTGACGTCTTTGCTTGCCACGGAGTGGGCGGAATTATGGGAATGGTTCTAACGGCCATTTTCGCTCAAGGAGAAAATGCCAGTTTACTGTATGGCGGTTGGTCCGTGTTTTTACATCATATGATAGCCTTGGTTTTAGTGGCCGCTTTCACTTTCTTTGGAGCCATTTTATTATACAAAATAACCAACAGCATTATTCCACTTCGGGTTTCAGAAGAATCAGAACTAATCGGACTGGATTTGTCACAACACGATGAAAAACTGTAAAATAAGTACAATCACATCACAAAACACAATTACATGCACTTTGTAATAATGAACCACCCTGCCCTTAGTGAAGATGAGTAGGGTAGATGGTATAGGTTGAAGTTATTTTTTCGCTCCCTTTAGGGTTGGGGTAAAGAAAAAATAACTTCAACCTATACCATCTATTGAATTAAAATTCAAATCAAATAATTAATTACATTTGAACTACCATTCAAAAAAACAGCATAAATAATCAAACGATGAAAAAGTACCTTTTTATACTACTGATATGTTTCAGTTGCAACTCCCCAAAACCTGTAGAAGAAACCAAAAACGAAATAAACGCACTGGTTGACCAATGGCACAAAGCCGCTGCTGAAGCAAACTTTGATAACTATTTTAACGCACTCTCCGAAGATGCCATTTTCATCGGAACTGACGCCACCGAAAATTGGAACAAAACCGATTTTATGGCCTATTCCAAACCCTATTTTGACCGCGGAAAGGCATGGAGCTTTACAACCTTAGAACGCAATGTCTTTATTACAGACGATGGCAAAACAGCTTGGTTTGACGAATTACTGAATACCCAAATGAAAATTTGTAGAGGTAGCGGTATTTTGACCAACGAAAACAACCAATGGAAAATTAAACACTACGTACTTTCCATGACCATTCCAAACGAAAACAGCGACGTAGTAATTAAAGCTAAAGATTCTTTGGAATCACTACTTATTCAAAAACTTAAAAAATAATTTTACTTTTTTAAAACCATACCGGTTGTAATCTCGTAACTAAGTGAAACAAACTAAAAACACTTGGTTATGAAATTACATAAATCACTTAAAATTGCTTTAGCATGCACCTTGGGTGTGTTCCTTTCTCTATTTATTGTTTTAGTGGTTCACATTGCAACGGCTAAACCGGTTGAACTGGACAATGCTACCTATCAGATAAGCAGAATCGACTTCAAAGAACCTCTGGATTCTTTAAAGATGAAAGAAATCAGACGCAATCTGAAATCCATTCCCGGAGTTAAAAATGACCGCTTTAACCTTGAAAATGGCGTAGTCGTTTTTTATCACGACAACCAAATTGTTGATGCTGAAGGGGTCTTTAACCAACTGCAAGCCAAAGGCAACTACAACGCAGAACGTTTTACGATATCCGATGAAATAGCTTCAAAAAAAGTATGCCCCGCGATGAATACAAACAGCATTAGCTATAAATTCTCACGCGGCATTCAACGAATTTTTAATTAATCTTTAAATTTAAATGTTATGACTAAGTATTCTAAATTGGCTTTATTCGCCTTGTTTTTAGGACTGGGGTCGCTATCCGTTTCTTGCAGCAGCGATGACGATAATAGCACTCCGGCCGAATTGAGTTTGTATGAAAAACTCGGAGGTTTTACAAAAGTAGCCGACCCAAACAACCCTGCAGTAATGATTGAACAAGGTAGATTGAGCTACCGCTCTGTGGTAGATAGTACCATCACCTTAATTGTTGCCGATATCGTTAGTGGAGCTAACGGAAATTTAGGTGCCCATTTTGCCCCGGTAGTAGGTGAAGTACTTTCAGGAAACACTACAAATGTTGCCGTATTAAGCAAGAATTTAACCGATTTCTTTTCTGCTAATACTGGTGGAGGTGCTACAAATACCTACAGTGGTTTAAACATGGTAGATGCCCACAACCCGGCAACCAACCCAAGAATGGGAGTAAAATCTACAAATGCCAACTACGATAAATTCATCGGCTATGTTGGAGCTGCAGCCGGATTAAACGGCGTAACCGATCCAACATTGATTGGTGAAGTAGTTACCGTTTTAGAATCGCTAAGAGCCCCAATTGTTCAAGAGTAGCTCCAAATCTACTTTTCTATAGGAAAAACCGCTTTATCCCATAAAGCGGTTTTTTTGTATTATATTGATTTTAATACAGTTAAGCATTTCATCACCTAAGTTTTAACAACTGTTTTGCCTGATTTAAAGTAGAGCATTGTACTTTTGTAGTTCCAAAAACAAATACAACGCTTCCACGAAAGTGAAAGTGTGCCCATTCACAAAATACCACATCATGAAAAAAACAATACTATTGTTTTTCTATTTTTTTGTTGCCTTAAGTTTTGGGCAAGTCCCTGAATACTACGCTTCTGTCAATTTCAATGGCCCGCCGGAGACCATAAAAAACCAACTTTCAAACCTGATTACATTCACCCATCAAACTTTTTTAGTGTACACTCCTGAAACATGGGTTGCCATAAAAATGACAGACCTTGACCCAACTGACAACACAAAAGTGTTATTGGTTTATGGATACAATGACAATGACCAAGAGACTTTTAACGACAGAACCCGTTCTGTTGATGCCAATTGTACCACCTCAAGCTGTATCGGTTTATGGAATAGAGAACACATCTTTGCTCGTTCATTGGGCCAGCCTAATCTTGGCTATGAATTTGCAGGTTCTGACGTACACAATTTAAGAGCGAGTGATTCACAAATGAACTCAGCAAGAAGTAACAGAAAATTTGCTCAAGGTTCCGGAAATGCAGGAACAATAGGTCCTGATTTTTATCCGGGAGACGAATGGAAAGGCGATATTGCCCGAATGATAATGTACATGTATGTGCGGTACCAAAGTCAATGCTTACCAACTAATGTCGGTGCAGGCTCCACAGCATTGAGTCCTTTAGGCGACATGCCGGATATCTTTCTGCAATGGAATGCCGAAGACCCGGTTTCTGTATATGAAATGAACCGCAACAACATTTTAGAACAATGGCAAGGAAATAGAAATCCGTTTATTGACAATCCCTACATTGCCACGTTAATCTGGTCGGGACCACCGGCACAAGACAATTGGAATCTTTTAAGTATCACACAATCTACTTGGGATACCGTAACGGTTTATCCAACGATAACTGCTGACCAAGTGTATGTTAGCAATTCAACCGGAATGGACATTAAGTATGAAGTAAATTCAACAATTGGACAACAAGTAAAATCCGGACAAACAACCAATCAAATTGATTTATCAGCTTTGCCTAGTGGGATGTATATCATCCGTTTAGAACAAAACCAATTGCAAAAAGTAGTTAAAGTAATTAAACGATAATAGCCACTACCCTATTTGGTGCTTTAGATTCTCCAGCATTTCAACCGTCATGGTTTCCATGTCATAGTTGTGCTTCCAATTCCAATCCGTTCTGGCTGTACTATCATCAATAGATGCCGGCCAACTGTCAGCAATCTTTTGACGGAAATCAGGAGCATACGAAATGGTGAAGTCAGGAATATGTTTAGTAATTTCAGCAGCAATTTCTTTCGGCGTAAAGCTAATTCCTGCTAAGTTATAAGAAGACCGTATTTTGATTTGCTCTTTTGGAGCTTGCATAATTTCAATAGTAGCTCTAATCGCATCTTCCATATACATCATAGGTAATTTAGTTTCTTCTGAAAGAAAACATTCAAAACTACCGTCACTTAAAGCTTTGTGATAAATATCAACCGCATAATCTGTTGTGCCACCACCCGGAGGAGTTGACCAACTGATTAATCCAGGATAACGAACACTTCGAACATCTACTCCAAAAATATGGTGATAATACTCACACCAACGCTCACCGGATTGTTTTGAAATTCCGTAAACCGTAGTGGGTTCCATGATTGTAAACTGCGGCGTGTTTTCTCGTGGTGTTGTGGGTCCAAAAACCGCAATACTCGAAGGCCAAAATATCTTTTTAATCTTACCGGCTTTAGCAATATTCAGCACGTGAAAAAGCGAATTCATATTCAAATCCCATGCAAAAGCAGGGTTTTTTTCTGCGGTAGCCGACAATAAAGCGGCCATTAAATACACTTCTTCTACCTGATATTTTTCAATAATATGTTCAATCTGATTAAAATCTAAAGCATTTAATACTTCAAAAATCCCATCATTCACCACGTCATTATTCAACTTTCGAATGTCGGATGCAATAACATTTTCTACGCCATAAAGTTTTCGTAGTTGAAGGGTTAGCTCTGTGCCTATTTGACCGCAAGCTCCAATAATAAGGATTTTTGTATTCATAAAAGTGGTAAAATTTGACTACAAATATAACGTTTTCGTAAGTGGAAAAAATAATTTCCCTCAAAGAGTTTGTGATATTTTGCTGCTGATTTATCCCATCTATTTATAATAATTTATGGAAGTCTTCACAACATTGCGTAAAGTTTCTGTTTACCTTTGTATTTTTGAAAACTAATTCATTTCAGATGATTAAAAGACTAGCCCTTTTTCTGCTTCTAATTACCCTATTCGTTTCCTGTAAAGATGACAACGAAAAGCGATTGATAGCACAAGAAAAAGAAAGACAAAAGAAAGAAGTTATCTTCAATAAAATCAATAATTCATGGCGTTTTAGAACAATCGAATTGCAACCTAAAGCTCAAGCCTTAATTGGAGATTGGTCGGAATGGCGTTTGTTTTTTACAGAACTAAATCAAAAACCAACCAGTTCTATTGGTGCCTTTCAAAACAAATCAAAAGACTTAACAAAAAAAGCCGAAGTATTGGTCGAAACAATTCCGAATTCACTTTTAATTCCGGAATTTAAAAGTAGGTTTTTGGTCTTGTCCACACAATTTCGCTCGTTAGAATTATACATGAATCTGGATGATATTCCTGATGAAAAAGTCATTTATTTCATCAATGAAATCAACAAACAATTGGCTTCTATTGAATTACAACTAGAAGAGCTTGTTAGAAGAAGTGAAGTGCCAAAAGAACAAGGCGAAGCCGATTTACTTCGGATGTTAGATACTTCAAGAGCCGTTAAAAATGTTCCTAAAAACTTAGAAATAGTTGAATAAATCGGATATTCTTTCGCTATATGCCAAGTCTTCCAAAGTAAACTGGATAGCCACTGCTTTAGAACAGCCACAAGCCAAACTACAAGTCAAAGGCTTAGTGGGTTCTTCATTTTCGTTAGTACTTCAGTCAGTATTTGAAAAACAGCAACTACCTTTTTTATTGCTTTTCCAAGACAAAGAAGAAGCGGCTTACTATCTGAATGATTTGGAACATTTGCTTAATGATCAAGATGTTTTATTCTACCCAAGTTCGTACAGACGGCCTTATCAAATTGAAGAAACCGACAATGCCAATGTGTTGTTGCGTGCCGAAGTTTTAAATAGAATCAATTCTCGAAAAAAACCCTCGATTATTGTTAGTTACCCCGAAGCTATTTTTGAAAAAGTAGTTACCCGAAAAGAACTGGATAAAAACACATTAAAAGTTAGTGTTGGCGATAAAACCACAATCGACTTTATAAATGAAGTGTTATTTGAATACCATTTCAAACGGGTTGATTTTGTATCAGAACCAGGCGAATTTTCAGTTCGTGGTGGGATTATTGATGTGTTTTCTTTTTCTAACGACAATCCCTATCGCTTGGAGTTTTTTGGAAATGAAGTGGACAGCATTCGAACCTTTGATGTGGAAACCCAACTTTCCTTAGAAAAGCAAAATAAAATTGCCATTATTCCCAATGTAGAAAACAAATTTTTACAAGAAAACAGAGAAAGTTTTTTAGATTACATCCATCCTAAAACGGTGCTTTTTATTCAAAATACAGAAAATATTCTGTCACAATTGGACAAACTTTTTGACAAAGCTACCGAAGCATTTCAAAAATTATCCAAAGATGTCAACCATGCTAAACCGGATGAATTATTCATAAACCAACATTTCTTCAGCAAAAAAGCAAGTGACTTTTCTATTGTGGAAATTGGAAATTCTTCTTTTTTTAATTCCACAAAAGAAATTGAGTTTCACATGCAACCGCAACCTTCGTTCAACAAGCAATTTGATTTGTTATTGAATAATTTGAATGAAAATCATTTTAATGGTTTTAAAAATTATTTGTTTTGTTCCAATGAAGGCCAAGCCAATCGTTTTCACGACATCTTTGAAAGTTTAGATGAAGAAAATCATGAAGATGTAAGAAAGCAATACAAAACCATTGTCTTTCCGTTATACCAAGGATTTATTGATGAAGAAGCTCAAATTGCAATTTATACAGACCATCAAATTTTTGAGCGTTACCACAAATTCAGCATTAAAAACGGGTATTCTAAAAAGCAAACCATTACACTAAAAGAACTTACCACACTTTCGGTTGGTGATTATGTAACACATATTGACCACGGAATTGGAAAGTTTGGTGGTTTACAAAAAATTCAAGTGGAAGGCAAAACGCAAGAAGCCATTAAATTGGTTTATGCCGATAATGATATTGTGTATGTAAGCATTCACTCACTGCATAAAATTTCGAAATACAACGGAAAAGACGGAACACCACCCAAAATATACAAACTGGGTTCCAATGCTTGGAAAGTTTTAAAACAAAAAACAAAAGCTCGTGTAAAGCACATTGCTTTCAATTTGATTCAACTCTATGCCAAACGCAGATTAGAAAAAGGATTTCAATATGCTCCGGACAGTTATTTGCAAAAAGAATTGGAAAGTTCTTTTATTTATGAAGATACCCCCGATCAAATAACTGCTACACAAGATGTGAAAAACGACATGGAAAGCGATAGACCCATGGACCGTTTGGTGTGTGGTGATGTTGGTTTTGGCAAAACAGAAGTTGCAATCAGAGCGGCATTTAAAGCGGTGGATAATGGAAAACAGGTGGCTATTTTGGTGCCAACTACCATTCTAGCTTACCAACACCACAGAACGTTTACGGAACGTTTGAAAGACATGCCGGTTACCATCAATTACCTCAACAGATTCCGAACCGCAAAACAAAAGTCAGAAACACTGAAAGGTTTAGCAGACGGAAAAGTGGACATCATCATTGGAACGCATCAATTGGTGAGTAAAGATGTGAAGTTTAAAAATCTGGGTTTATTGATTATTGACGAAGAACAAAAATTTGGAGTTAATGTAAAAGACAAACTGAAAACCATCTCTGAAACCGTTGACACCTTAACGTTAACCGCAACACCCATACCGCGAACGTTACAGTTTTCGTTAATGGCAGCTCGTGATTTATCGGTTATTACTACGCCTCCTCCCAATCGATATCCGATAGAAAGTCAAGTTATTGGTTTTAGTGAAGAAGTGATTCGGGATGCCATTTCCTATGAAATTCAAAGAAACGGTCAGGTTTTCTTTATCAATAACCGAATTGAAAACATCAAAGAAATTGCCGGAATGATTCAGCGACTTGTCCCCGATGCTCGTGTTGGTATTGGTCATGGTCAAATGGACGGCAAAAAATTAGAAGAATTGATGTTGGCTTTTATGAATGGTGAATTTGATGTTTTAGTGGCCACAACAATCATTGAAAGTGGTTTGGATGTGCCAAATGCAAATACCATTTTTATCAATAACGCTAATAATTTCGGATTGTCTGATTTGCATCAAATGCGAGGTCGCGTGGGTCGAAGCAATAAAAAAGCATTCTGTTATTTTATCACGCCGCCTTATTCTGCCATGACTGACGATGCAAGAAAACGCATTCAAGCCCTAGAACAATTCAGTGAATTGGGAAGTGGTTTCAATATTGCCATGAAAGATCTTGAAATCAGAGGAGCCGGAGATTTGCTTGGTGGCGAACAAAGCGGTTTTATCAATGAAATTGGTTTTGATACTTATCAAAAAATCATGAATGAAGCCATTGAAGAATTGAAAGAAAATGAATTCAAGGAATTATATCAAACTGACGAGGATAGTGATGCCAAAGAATATGTAAAAGACATCCAAATTGATTCTGATTTTGAATTGTTATTTCCGGATGAATATATCAACAACGTTTCTGAACGGTTGAATTTATATAATGAATTGAGTACTGTTAAGACAGAAGAATCACTTTTGACTTATGAGCAAAAACTCATTGACAGATTTGGCCCTTTACCAAAAGAAGCTATTGCTTTATTGAACAGCATCCGAATAAAATGGAAAGCCACTCAAATTGGAATTGAGAAATTGGTTTTAAAACAAGGCAAAATGATTGGTTATTTTGTCGGCGATCAACAAAGTGATTTTTACCAATCGTCTCGATTTCACAAAGTATTGCAATTTGTACAACAAAACGGAAATCTCTGTAAAATGAAAGAGAAAGAAACCAAAAACGGTTTGCGTTTGTTATTGACTTTTGAAAACGTGAAATCGGTTAAAAAGGCGTTGGAATTGATGGAGATGTTTGGATAATTAGGACCCTACAAACTCTTCAAATCTTTAATCACTTTAAATGCCAAATCAACTTCTTCTTCGCTTACCAAAACAGTAAACTCGTTTGAGGTAGAAATTACTTCGTTGATGCTGATTCCTTCCCAAGCCAAGCGTTGAAAAATATAATAATAAACTCCCGGAACCGAAACATTATCTTTTGGAAGTTTTACGGTAATTGAAGCTAATTTATCTTGTTTTTGAAACAAACGCTCGTTGGAAAAATGTTTCAAAACCAAATGGCTTACTACATCACTTACTACAATATTGGTTTCATTTACACCTCTTGAGGATGTATAAAAAATATCTTGATAGGAATTAATTTCAGAGATTAAATCGGCTTGTTTGTCTAAAATAGTATCAGAAACGGCAAAAGTATAATCGGTTAATGAGGAACGAACCGTAATTTCTCCAAGGTTTTTCAACACTTTTAAAATTCTGTGGTTCAAACGAAAATCTAAATCTTCTGACAACCTTTTTAAAGCCATCACAATAGCTCCTTGTTTCACATCTTTGCCCAATTCTTGCTCCAATTCAGGCATCATGTTTCTTGCCAAAGAAGTCAAGTTTATGATTCCTTGTGACAATGCACTCAATAAAAATGGTTTAGTTTTGATGTAGTGTTCTACAACGGAAGAAATCGTTTTCATAGTTGTGTGATTTATTTCCTGACAAATATAATACTAAAATACAATTTGTTACAAATATAACACCTTAAAAATAGTAAAAGGCATCTTCTAAATGTTCAATTGATAAGTTGTTACCTTCTTTGTGAATGGCAATGATGTCAAATCGAACCTCAACATCCAAATCGTTTTGAATGACATATTCATTAACTGCTTTTACCAAAAGCTGAATCTTTTTGGGTTTAACAAAATCTTGTGGCAAACCAAAATCTATTGAAGAACGGGTTTTTACCTCAATAATAGCAAGCGTGTTTTCTTTTTGTGCTATAATATCAACCTCCGCTTTTTGAAAAGTCCAATTGGTTTCCAAAACTTCATAACCATTTGCTTGAAGGTATTCAAACGCTTGTTCTTCGCCAAACTTACCTAATTCGTTGTGTTCTGCCATGATAAAAATCTAAATTCATCATTCTTTATACTTTATTCAAACTTCAAAATCGTCCCGCTTTCCGTAACTTCCAACAAAACTTGTCGTCCAAAAATCAACGCTCGATTGTCAGGAATATGTCCGGCAGGAAAATTAAAAACCATCGGAATATTGTATTTTTTAGTTACCTCTTGAATAATTTCCAAAGCATTTTTTCCCCAAGGAATGTCGTTGTCGTTCATTTTAGTCATACTTCCAATAACGATTCCTTTCAAACTTTCAAGGCAACCGTTGCGTTTGAGGTTCATCATCATTCGGTCGATGTGATATAAATATTCATCTAAATCTTCAAGGAAAAGTATTTTATCGGTGCAATCAATCGCAGATTCAGAACCAAATAAACTATAAATTATGGAAAGATTTCCACCCACTAATTCGCCTCTTGCAACACCCGTTTTATTCATTGCGTCATAAGGAATGATGTATGAAAGGCTTTTTCCAAACAAGGCCTTTCGCAAACTTTCTTTGGCTTCGGGTGTAGCTCTCGGAATATTCACCGGCATCATTCCGTGAATGGATTGAAAACCCAAATTATTTAAATGAGAATGTAAAACCGTTACATCACTAAAACCAATAATCCATTTTGGATTTTGCTTGAACTTAGAAAAATCGAGTAAATCAACCATTCGAACCGTTCCATATCCGCCTCGAACGCACCAAATAGCTTTCACATTCGGATTATCCATTTGGGTTTGAAAATCTTTTGCCCGCTCTTCATCCGTTCCTGCCAATTGCTTATTGTCTAAACCAATTGAGGAACCAATCACGGTTTTTAAACCCCAATTTTCAAGAAATTCTTGAATGTTTTTCAAATCGTCGTTCAAATGTTTTCGGGCAGTGGCTACAATGGCAACCGTGTCGCCTTTTTGTAAATAAGGAGGAACAATCATTTTTTTTTCCATTTGTGCATTTGCGTTGAAAAATAGTGAGAGCAGTGTAAGGGTTAGTATTTTTTTCATGATTCACTGATTTTCATCTAACAAATAAACAACTATTTCTTGTTTGAAACAACGTTTTTATGAAATTGAATCGCTCTCAGAATAGCTTCTTGAAAAAATAAAATGCAATCTCTAAAGCCAATGCCTCTTGTCTGTGCGATAAAAAACTTATTTTTGCATCAGAAAACTTTAACAGTTGCCTTTTTGCAGCTTTGCGACTTGGCGATAAACAAAATTTTATGATAGATAATCCAAAAAGATATACGATTACGGCGGCATTGCCTTACACAAACGGACCGATTCACATTGGGCATTTGGCGGGCGTTTATGTTCCGTCTGATATTTATGCTCGTTACTTGCGTTTGCAGGGGAAAGATGTGGCGTTTATTTGCGGAAGTGATGAACACGGCGTGGCGATTTCGATGAAAGCCAAAAAAGAAGGAATTACGCCTCAGGAAGTGATAGATAAATATGACGGAATTATTCGGAAATCGTTTGAGGATTTCGGAATTTCGTTTGATAATTATTCGCGGACTTCGTCTAAAATTCATCACGAAACAGCTTCTGCTTTTTTTAGAAAATTGTATGAGAACGGCGATTTTATTGAGGAAACGAATGAACAATTGTATGATGCGAAAGCAGATCAATTTTTGGCCGATCGTTTTGTGGTGGGAACTTGTCCGAAATGCGGCAACGAGGAAGCTTATGGCGATCAATGCGAAAAATGTGGGTCAACGTTGAATGCAACCGATTTGATTAATCCGAAATCTACAATTACGGGCGAAACTCCGGTTTTGAAATCAACGAAACATTGGTTTTTACCATTAGACAGATATGATGATTTTTTGAAGGAATGGATTTTAGTTGGTCATAAAAATGATTGGAAAACCAACGTTTTGGGTCAGGTGAAATCGTGGTTAGATGATGGTTTGAAACCGAGAGCCGTAACGAGAGATTTGGATTGGGGAATTGATGTTCCTGTGGAAGGTGCCGAAGGCAAGAAACTGTATGTTTGGTTTGATGCTCCGATTGGGTATATTTCTTCCACCAAAGAATGGGCAGCTAGAGAAGGAAAAGATTGGGAGCCGTATTGGAAAGATGCAGACACGAAATTGGTTCATTTTATTGGAAAAGATAACATCGTTTTTCATTGCATTATTTTTCCAGCAATGTTGAAAGCCGAAGGCAGTTTTATTCTGCCTGACAATGTTCCGGCGAATGAATTTTTGAATTTGGAAGGAAATAAATTATCAACTTCTAAAAATTGGGCGGTTTGGTTACACGAATACTTGGTTGATTTTCCGGATAAACAAGATGTTTTGCGTTATGCTTTGACAGCAAATGCTCCGGAAACGAAAGACAATGATTTTACTTGGAAGGATTTTCAAGCGAGAAATAATAATGAATTGGCGGCGGTTTATGGGAATTTCATAAATCGTGTAGTTGTTTTGACGAATAAATACTATGATGGAATTGTTCCTCAACCGAATGAATTTTCGGAAGTTGATGAACAGACTTTAGCAGAATTAAAAGCCTATCCGGCCGTGATTGCAAGTTCAATTGAACGATACCGATTTAGAGAAGCACAAGGCGAATTGATGAATGTGGCTCGATTAGGAAATAAATATTTAGCCGACGAAGAACCATGGAAAATGGTGAAAACAGATCCTGAAAGGGTAAAAACGCAAATGTATGTGGCATTGCAAATCGCGACTGCTTTGGGGATTTTGTCGGAGCCTTTTTTACCATTTACTTCAAATAAGTTGGTTAGCATTTTACAAACTGAATCGATTAGTTGGGAGAAAGTTTCCCGAACATCGGAATTGTTAAAACCAGGTCATCAAATCGGTCAAGCTGAAATTTTATTTGCTCAAATTGACGATGCCGAAATACAAAAACAAATAGACAAATTAGAAGCCACAAAAACTGCAAACAAAATGGAAAACAGAACTGTTGAGCCTCAAAAGGAAACTACCACATTTGAAGATTTTTCAAAACTAGATATACGCGTTGGAACGATTTTAGAAGCCGAAAAAATGCCTAAAGCCAATAAATTATTGGTTTTAAAAGTGGATACAGGAATTGATGTCCGAACAATTGTTTCGGGAATCGCAGAACATTTTTCCCCGGAAGAAGTCGTTGGAAAACGAGTTACGGTACTAGTGAATTTAGCACCAAGAGCCTTACGTGGTGTTGAAAGTCAAGGGATGATTTTAATGACCAATAATGCCGAAGGGAATTTGGTTTTTGTAAATCCGGATGCGGATGGGGTGGATAATGGGGCGTTGATAAGTTAAATTGTAACCTTCTTGAAGAAGAATTTTTAAAACTAAACATATGAAAAAAAAGTTAATTGCTGTAATGTTGTTTATATCAATTGGTATGAATGCTCAGGAACTGTTATTTTCTGGAAGTAGAATAATTTTAGGTTTAAAAAAAGACACACAAAAGACTGTTACAAATTTAAATGAATTGGAAGAATTGAACTTTTTGTTTGATGAATACGCTATAAAGGAGATAAAAAAATTAAATATTTCAAGTTCTGAAACTTTAAATGGAAATCCATTGGTTGTTGTTTTTGAATCTGAGGTTAACATAGACTCAATAATTAAAAAATTAGAGGAAACTAATCTATTTGATTATGTTGAGCCTGATTACATTGCACATGGTTCCGGTATAAAACAAAATGTAAATGTAAATTTATTAGAACGTTTTATTCCTTTATCAACAACCCCAAATGATCAGTTTTTTTTTAGACAATGGGGTTTACATAACAACGGCACATTCTCGTTAAGCCCTTCTGTTTTAGATGCAGATGTGGATATGATTGAAGCCTGGGATATTACCACAGGAAGTCCAAACATTGTGATGGCTGTTATTGACTCAGGAATTAAAATGGATCATCCTGAATTTAGTGGTAGATTTTGGTTTAACACTCAAGAGCAAGCTAATGGATTAGATGATGACAATAATGGATATGTTGATGATATCGTAGGTTGGGACTTTGTAAATAATGACAACGACCCCACAGATGATCACGGTCATGGAACGAATGTTACTGGAATAGCAGTTGCAAATGCCAATAATAGCATTGGATATGCCGGAGTAGATTGGAACTGCAAACTTTTACCGTTGAAAGTGCTTAATCAAAATAATTCGGGTTTTACTTCAAATATAATTTCATCTATTTACTATGCTATAAATCGAGATGTAGATGTAATAAGTATATCTATTGGGGGTAGTGGCTACTCTGTTGCTTATGAAAATGCAATAAATTTGGCTTATAATCAAAATATACCTGTAATAGCTTGTATGATGAATTTTAACAACAATATTAGTTATTATCCAGCCGCTTTTGCAAACACGATAGCTGTAGGATCAACCAACCCTAATGATCATAGAACTGTGCCCTTCTTTTGGAGTCCAACAAGTGGAAGCAATTATGGTAGTCACATTGATGTAATTGCTCCCGGAAATTTCATTTATGGACTATCTCATACATCAAATACTAATTATGGATCATATTGGGGAGGTACTTCTCAGGCAACTCCATTAGTTGCAGGAGTTGTTAGTTTGATGTTGTCAATTAATCCTAACCTAACTGTCACAGAAATTAGAACGATATTAAGAGATACTGCTCAAGATCAAGTTGGCAATCCTACAGAAGACATTTTGGGATGGGATCAATATTATGGAGCAGGTAGAGTAAATGCTTTTAATGCTTTAACTTATTTAGAGACCTTATCTACTACTAATTTTAGTTCAGATATGAAAATTAATTTATACCCCAACCCCACAAATGATTTTCTTTATGTGCCATCTAATTTTGATGAGATAGATTCAATTCAAATTTATGATGTGGCGGGTAGATTTGTTAAGTCATTACAAAATACGAAGACAAAAATTGATCTATCTCAATTAGAGAGTGGAGTGTATTTTTTACATATCGATTTTAGTGATAAAAA
The DNA here is from genome assembly GCF_014638005.1 of Flavobacterium orientale. Taxonomy (GTDB): domain Bacteria; phylum Bacteroidota; class Bacteroidia; order Flavobacteriales; family Flavobacteriaceae; genus Flavobacterium; species Flavobacterium orientale. Next base: position 38,194 of record NZ_BMFG01000002.1, on the reverse strand, counting down.
AATCATCAACAAAATAATAAAAAAATAAATCCCATAATAAAGATCAAATGACCCCAACTATAATCGCTTTTGACGCCGACGATACCTTATGGCACAACGAACCTTATTTTGACGAAGCTCAAGAACGCTTTTGTGAGTTGTTTCAGGATTTTGCCTCAAAACAGGAAATTCTTGGATTGATATTAAACCATCAAATCAAAAATTTACCTTTATATGGTTTTGGCATAAAAGCGTTTACGTTATCCATGATTGATTCGGCTTTGGAATTGACGAACCAATCGATTTCCGGTCAAAACATTGCAAAAGTCATACAGATTGGAAGAGAATTATTGCAAAAACCGGTAGAATTATTACCGGAAGTTGAAAGTGTTTTGCAACAACTAAACGGAAAACACAAATTAATCGTGGCCACAAAAGGTGATTTAAAAGACCAACACCGAAAACTTCATGATTCAGGAATCGGACATTATTTTCACCATATTGAAGTCATGAGTGACAAAACAGATGTGGATTATAAAAAAATGTTGGGCCGTTTAGATATCGAACCCAATAATTTTGTTATGATTGGCAACTCCTTAAAATCAGATGTTTTGCCGGTTTTGAATATTGGTGGTCACGCCATTCATATTCCATATCACACCACATGGGAATATGAAAAAATTGACTTTGAAATCAATCATCCCAATTTTAAATCATTTGAAAATATTACCCAAATCATTCCGTTACTAACAAATTGAATAAAGATAAAGTTACTTTAATTTTAAAGTTTCCTTTCATGAAAACCATATTGACTTTTTTATTTGTTTTTGGAATCTCTTGTGTCACTTTTTCGCAAAAAGTTCTGAATTCGTTTTCAATTCAACAAAACAAGGATTCCATTGTTTCTATTTATCCTTTTGTTGATGAAAGAAACCATGAATCGTATATGCTTCTTCACTATCCAAATGAGATTGTTACGTATAAATTTAGTGTAGGATTCAGAAAAACAGATTCCATATCAGCAAAAATTGAATTAAAAAAAGAAGAATATATTGTTGGACATAGTTTTGAAGAGGAAGAAATAACCTTGTTTACAACAAAAGATAATTTTCAATCCATTATTAGGATTGTTGTTGATTTTGAAAATAAAATATTCCGAAAAGACCCATTTGATTTTAAAATAAACAATGAAAATATAATAACTTGTTTTAACGCTGAACAATCGTTTCATGTTTTAACTTTTGAAGAGACTAAAAATGAAATCGTGAGCTTTACATTTAAAAATTTGGATGCTCCTGAAACAAGAAAATTTGATCTGTCAAAAATTCAATTTACAGATAATGACAATAAATCGCTATCCTTAAAAGCGGTTTTTTTTAATAAAAAAGACGATGATTTATCACCTTTTCCAATAATGTCTTTTGAAAATAATTATCCTTTTACCTTGATGGATTCTTATGTTAAGCGAAAACTTTTTTTCCATGATGACAAGTATTATTTGCTACTGAATTACAACAGTAATTTTACACATGTTCTTGAGTTTGATTCAAAAAGTGCAAGTGTAACCGATTATAAAATTCCTGTTTCCCCATTAAATGGTAGCTATAAAAACAATAGTTATTTTATGGATGGACTCATTTTTGAACAAGTTTCTAATTCAAATGAATTTGCTTTTTCCATTAAAAATTTAAAAGGCGAAATTTTAAAAGAACATAAAGTAAACCTAAAAGAATCCATTAATTTTAAAAATTCGGAGTTCAGATATGAAAATTCAGAGACTGATCAACCCGTAAAAATTAAAAATACAAAATCATTTCTTAAACGACTACACAAAACTAATCCTGCAATTTCGGTTTACAAAAACCACTCCAATTATTTGGTTACCATGGGTGGCATCAGCAGTAAGGAAAAGAGTCCCGGTTGGGGATTATTGGCTGATTTAGCCATAAATGGAATTTTGATTCTAAATGGCGAAGGAGGTTATGAATCTTACTTTTATAACAATAAAAATGGATACAAATACAAAAGTGTTTCATTTGACGCCTTATTCGATCAAAATTTAAATCCTATTACGCGTGCTGTTCAAGCTACAGGAATGGACAAACTAATGAATTTTATAGATAACAATAAGGAGTCTTCAACAATTGTTTTTTTTAAAAGAGGAAGTCATTTTGTTTTAGGATATAAAGATTGGAAAACAAATGAATTCGTTTTTAGAAAATTTGAAGATTAATGTTTCCTATTGCTTTTCATCCCATTTACAAGCATCCATTACCTGAAGGTCATCGCTTTCCGATGATGAAATATGAATTGTTACCCCAACAATTAATGCATGAAGGAACTGCCGTTTCATCTGATTTTTTTGAACCGGAACGCTGCGATTTGAAATCAGTTTTGGCAGTGCATTCAAAAGAATATGTCTCAGATTTGTTGCAATTGAGCTTAGAACCAAGAGCCGTTCGAAAAATTGGTTTCCCCTTGTCATCCGTATTGGTTGAACGGGAATTGCGAATTGCCGAAGGCACCATCATAGGGGCAAAAAAAGCTTTTGAAGCCGGAATATCTTTTAATATTGCTGGAGGAACACATCATGCATATACCAATCGTGGTGAGGCTTTTTGTTTGTTAAATGATCAAGCCATTGCGGCTCAATATCTGTTAGATCATCAATTGGCAAAAAGCATTTTAATAGTTGATTTGGATGTTCATCAAGGAAATGGAACAGCAGAAATTTTTCAAAACAACCCATCGGTTTTTACTTTTTCCATGCATGGAAAATCCAACTATCCGTTTAAAAAAGAAGTGTCAGATTTGGATATTGCTTTGGCAGACGGAACTACTGATGAGAAATATTTAGAAATACTTACAGAGACATTACCTAAAATTAGTAATCAACAAAAACCTGATTTTATATTTTACTTAGCGGGTGTTGATATTTTAAAAACCGACAAACTAGGAAAGCTTTCCTGCTCTATTGAAGGTTGCAAAAGAAGAGATGCCCTTGTTTTTGAATTGTGTAAAAAACATGAAATTCCGATTCAAGTAAGCATGGGAGGTGGTTATTCGCCAGAACTCAAAACAATCGTTGAAGCTCATGCAAACACATTCAGAATAGCAAAAGAGTTTTATTATTGATTGGCAATATGCCAATTGGAACCCGACCACTGTAAAACCGCTTTCAATACATTTTTTTGACTAATCAAACCAATTAATTTACCTTGATGAACCACAGGGAAATTTCGTTTTTTTGTGGATAAAAATTTATTGGCTACGTCTAGTAAATTTTCATCGGGAGCAACACAAATTACGTTTGGAGTCATAAAACGTTGCACACTCATATCATCCATTGGAAGATTATAATACTTACTTTCTGAAATTTGTTTGATGCAATCTCCCTCAGAAATGATTCCAATAACTTCGTTATTTTCTGAGACAATTGGACCGCCTGAAATGCCATTTTTTACAATTGCATCCATCACTTCCAGAATGTTTTGAGAAGCAGAAAAACTCACAACCGCCCTGTTCATATAGTTTTCAACACATATTTTTTCTTGCTCCGGAGCTGTTTTTCCAATCATTTCTCCTTGATAACTTTTGATACCCATGGCTAAGTGTTTTAATATTAGAACTTTAAATATACAAAAAAAACATCTGCCGGAGCAGATGTTTTTAAAAATTTAACTGGCTTGTAACAAAGAGATGATGTCATTCCCGTATCTGGAGATTTTATTTTCTCCAAAACCTTTGATTCGTTTCAACTCATCAATTGAATGGGGCCGAATTTTAGCAATCGTCATCAATTCTGAATTATGGCAAATCATATATTGTGGTAATCCCAATTTTGACGATTTTTCTGTTCTCCAACTTTTCAATGAACTTAACGTGTTTTTTTCTTCTTGACTTAATTCATCATAATTCAAAACAGACACTTTCTCACTTTCTTTGGATTCTCTTGGTTTTAAAATTTTTGGCTCATAAAAAACCAATACTGACCAATAATCTATCATACCGGCTATAAAGTTTGTAGCTGTTTTTTGTACCGTTACCTCATTCAAAAATTGATTGATGGCGTTTTGATCGTTCTGCAAATGCTCCCCACTTACTCGAACTCTGAAATGTTTTACATTCATAATTTTTTGGTTTTTGTGGTTAATTTGGCTTTCCTAATAACATCAAATCGCTTACTACAACTTCTGTGATATAACGTTTGTTCCCTTCTTTATCATCATAACTTTTTGATGATAATTTTCCTTCAATGGCGATTTCTTTTCCTTTAACAACAAACTTTTCGATGATCTCTGCTGATTTTCCAAAAGCAACAATTTTATGCCAATGGGTTTCTTCTACTTTTTCACCTTTTTTGTTGGTAAAATACTCGTGGGTTGCAATTGATAAATTAGCAACTTTACCACCTTCAAAAGTTTTTACTTCAGGGTCATTTCCAACATGACCGATTAATTGTACTCTGTTTTTCATTGTGTTCATGGCGTATAATTTTTAAAGTTTTAATCTGAACTCGTTTCAGATTCTATTGATTTTTGATATTGTAATTGCTATCGAATTTTGAAAGGCTTATTTCATCAAAAGCAATTCATTTATAACTACTTCTGTCACATATCGTTTGTTGCCTTCTTTATCATCATAAGATCTTGATGTAAGTTTACCGGTAATTCCGATTTTTTTTCCTTTTTCAACAAACTTTTCAATTGTTTCTGCAGTTTTTCCCCAAGCTACAATATTGTGCCATTGGGTTTGTTCTACTTGATCTCCTTTTTTACTAACATAAACATCATTGGTGGCTAATGTTAAGTTGGCTAATTTTTTCCCACTTTCAAATTCTTTGATGATTGGGTCTTTACCTACGTGTCCGATTAATTGTACTCTGTTTTGTAATGCATTCATGGCGTTTAAAATTTAATTGGTTTATAAATGTATGATTGTCGATTTAAAATTTATGTTGTTTCATTTCGACAGGACAAAGTTGTGACAGCTTGCAAATTTTATTCGGTTTAAAAACACTTACTTTCGGTTGTAAATGTTTGTAAACGTTTGCAAACGGAAATTAATTTTTGTATCTTGCACAAAAACAGAGAAATATGCAAGAGACAATTAATAAAATTGAACTACGAAATTTACAGATTGAAGATTACAAAGAGTTGAAAAACTCAATGATGGAAGCTTATAGCGAATTAGAAAATTCCTATTGGAAAGAACATCATATTGAAAAATTACTCTCCATTTTCCCAGAAGGACAACTCGTGGTTTTGGTGGATGATAAAGTGGTTGGTTCTGCTTTATCACTGATAATTGATTATAAGAAAGTAATTGCCAATCACACCTACGCTCAAATTACAGGAAATTATAGTTTTGACACACATAATCCGTTTGGTGAAGTTTTATATGGTATTGATGTTTTCATTCATCCAAAATATCGCGGTCTACGATTAGGAAGAAGATTGTATGATGCCAGAAAAGAATTGTGTGAACAATTAAATTTAAAATCAATCATTTTTGCCGGAAGAATTCCAAATTACATTGATTACATGGAGGAGTTTTCTCCAAAACAATATATTGAAAAAGTAAAACAAAAGGAGCTATATGATCCTGTTTTATCGTTTCAAATCAGCAATGATTTTCACGTAAAGAAAATCATGAAAAATTATTTGGTTGGTGATAAAAGCTCCAACGAATATGCGGTTTTGATGGAATGGAACAACATTTATTATGATGAAAGTCCGAACTTAATTAATCTTAAAAAAAGCGTTATCCGATTGGGTTTAATTCAATGGCAAATGCGTCCGTTGAACAACTTAGAACAACTCTTTGAACAAGCCGAATTTTTTATTGATGTAGTTTCCGGTTACGGTAGTGATTTTGCCCTTTTCCCTGAATTGTTTACCGCTCCTTTGATGGCTGATTACAACCATCTCTCTGAAGCCGATGCTATTCGTGAATTAGCAAAGCATTCCGAACCCATTCGTAAAAGATTTCAAGAATATGCCATATCCTACAACATCAATATCATAACCGGAAGTATGCCTTATATGGAAAATGGCATTCTTTATAATGTAGGTTTTTTATGTAAGCGTGACGGAACCAATGAAATGTACACCAAAATTCACATCACGCCAAATGAAACTTTACATTGGGGGATGAAAGGCGGTTCACAAATAAAAACGTTTGATACCGACTGTGGGAAAATTGGCATCATGATTTGTTATGATGTAGAATTCCCCGAATTATCACGATTAATGGCCGATGAAGGAATGAATATTCTTTTCGTTCCGTTTTTAACCGACACTCAAAATGGCTATACACGAGTGAAACATTGTGCTCAATCGCGAGCCATTGAAAACGAATGTTATGTGGCAATTGCTGGTTGTGTTGGAAACCTACCAAAAGTAAATAACATGGATATTCAATATGCTCAATCGGCGGTTTTTACACCTTCTGATTTTGCTTTTCCAAGTAATGGTGTCAAAGCTGAAGCCACCCCAAATACAGAAATGACGTTGATTGTTGATGTTGATTTGGATTTATTAAAACAATTGCATGAATTTGGAACCGTGCGAATCTTAAAAGACAGAAGACACGATTTATATAGTATTAAGAAGTTGAAATAACGAGCTTATGAAAAACTGTTTAGAATGTGACGAAAAAATAATTGGTCGCGAAGACAAAAAGTTTTGCAGCGATGGTTGTAGAAATGCCTACAACAACAAGATGAACAAAGACAGTACGAATTTAATGCGAAACATCAACAACAAGTTACGCAAAAATTACCGAATTTTGTGTGAGTTAAATATCGAAGGAAAAAGTAAAACCACCAAATCAAAACTCTTAAGTAAGGGTTTTGATTTTGACTATTTCACTTCAATTTTACACACAAAAACCGGCAATACCTATCATTTTTTATATGACCAAGGATATCTTGCATTAGAAAATGATTATTATATGTTGGTCAAAAAAGACAACTAACCAAAAACCAACCCAACTTAACCAATGAAAAAAAATTCCACTTCATTGCTTTCGGCACTTTTAATTATTGGAATACTTGCCTTCATTTTCTACAGAATGATGCCGCATGGTTATTCCAAAGCAAGTGAACCGCTTACAGAATTTTCAACAGAGCGAGCGTTAAAACATATTGAAGTTATTTCAAAAGAACCCCATTATGTAGGCAGTCCCTATCATAAAAACGTGTTGGAATATCTTGATCTTGAATTAAAAAAATTGGGGCTTGAAACGCAAATTCAAGAAAGTGCTGTTTTAAGTAAATGGAATAATTTGGTTGAAACTAAAAATTTAATTGCAAGAATAAAAGGGGCTGAATCGTCAAAAGCCATAGTTTTATTAACTCATTATGATAGTGCTCCTCATTCAAAATCGTATGGTGCAAGTGATGATGCTAACGGGTTGGCCACAATTCTTGAAGGAATTCGCGTGTTTCTTCACAACAAAACACCACACAAAAATGATATAATTATTGTTTTTTCAGATGCCGAAGAATTGGGATTAAACGGTGCTTATGCTTTTGTTTCCGAACATCCTTGGGCAAAAGATGTAGGCTTAGTGTTAAACTTTGAAGCTCGCGGAACCAAAGGACCGTCCATGATGTTGGCAGAAATAAATGGCGGCAATTCAAATCTAATCAAAGGATTTTCTGAAGCCAAAACAAAATTTCCGGTGTCTAATTCTTTAATGTACAGCATTTATAAAATGCTTCCTAATGATACGGATTTGACAGCATTTAGAGAGAAAGCCGACATCCCGGGATTTAATTTCGCCTACATTGATGACCATTTTGATTACCACACTGTTCAAGATAATTTTGAAAATTTTACGCCGGAATGCTTAGAACATCAAGCTACTTATTTGATGCCTTTGCTATTACATTTTTCAAATGCAGATTTAAGCAATTTAAAATCAGACGAAGATCATGTTTATTTTAATGTTCCTTTCGGATTTATTCATTATCCATTTAGTTGGAATATTCCTTTGTTACTTGTTGCTTTTCTTATTTTTATTGGTGTAGTAACAATTGGATTAGGCAAACATATTTTAGACTCCCGCGACATTGTTAAAGGATTTGTGCCTTTGTTGGGTTCGCTAATCATTGCAGGAGTTGTTACTTTTTTAGGTTGGAAATCAATCGGTGGTTTGTATCCGCAATACAAAGACATGCTTCATGGTTTTACCTATAATGGCCATAGCTATATCATGACTTTCATCTTTCTAAGTTTAGCGATTAGTTTTTGGTTGTACTCAAAATTTGCTACCAAAAAAAATGCTCTAAGTTTATTTATTGCTCCTTTATTTTTATGGCTTTTACTTAATTTAGCATTGGTTATCTTTTTAGAAGGTGCCTCATTCTTTATAATTCCCGTTTATTTTGGTTTATTGATTTTAGCCATTTCAATAGTAAAATCAAAATCAAATGCACTAACAAACATTCTGTTGAGCATTCCTGCCATGGCGATTTTAGCTCCCTTCATTCAATTATTTCCAATTGGTTTAGGTCTAAAAATGCTTTCAGGAAGTGCTGTTTTTGTGGTGCTCTTATTTTCATTATTAGTTCCTGTTTTTGGAGCTTTTTCAAAAAAACAAGGTTGGGGCTGGTTGTGTTTTGTTATTGCCTTTGGTTTTTTTATAAAAGCTCATTTAGATAGTGATTTTGAAAAAGGAAAAGGAAAACCTAACAGTTTACTTTATGTTGTTGATGCCGATGAAAACAAAAATTATTGGACAACCTATGACAAAGTTTTAGATTCTTGGACAAAAAATTATTTAGGTGAAAATCCAAAAGAAGCTACCGAATTAAACACCAACTCTGTTGGAAGCAAATACAATTCCGGATTCAGTTATATGGCGGAAGCTCCAAATAAAAATATTGCGAAACCAATTTTTACTTTCTTAAGAGACACAACAATTGGCGATTACAGAGCTATAACATTGGAAATCAAAGCCAATAGAACCGTAAACCGTATAGATGTTTTTGCTCATGAAAATTTAAAATTTCATAATTTAAAGGCCAATGGACTTAAAAACATAAACCAAGAAGGAAGCTTTTACAAACGAAAAAAATCAAATTTGATAAATTATTATCCCATCAACAACAAACCATTGACGTTGCAGTTTCAAATTCAAAAAGATATGGAATTGGATATGAATGTAATGCTTTCATCATTTGATTTGTTGGAAAATCCAATGTTTAGCATTCCAAAAAGACCGGATGCTTTTATTCCGATGCCATTTGTGTTGAATGATGCGATTGTTGTTAAAAAGAAAATTAAAAAATCGGCTCCCAAACAAGTTGAAATTCTAGAAACTATTGAAACAACAACCGATACTTTAATCACTCAAAAAGATAGTCTTGAAACAAATTAGTATTTTAGGTTGTGGCTGGTTGGGTATGCCTTTGGCGAAGCAATTACTTCAAAATGGCTACTCCGTGAAAGGTTCAACAACAACTGAATCAAAATTGGAATTGCTTCAAAAAGAAGGTATTTCACCTTTTTTAATTTCGCTTAAAGCGAAGGAAACTCAACTGGAAATAGGTGCTTTTCTAGAAAATTCTGAAATTTTAATTATTAATATTCCACCAAAATTACGAGGAAATTCAGGAGAAAATTTTGTTGAAAAAATAGAAAATTTTATTCCGTTCATCGAAAAATCTTCGGTTAAAAAAGTGCTTTTTGTAAGTTCCACTTCGGTTTATGCAGATGAAAATCAAGTTATAACCGAAGAAACCCATCCAAAACCGGAAACCGAAAGCGGAAAACAATTGCTCATTTCAGAAAATTTACTTTTAAAGAATAAAAACTTCCAAACCACAATTCTCCGTTTTGGAGGATTAATTGGTAAAGATCGTCATCCGGTAAAATTTTTATCAGGAAAAAACAATATTGAAAATCCGGAAGCTCCTATTAACTTAATTCATCAAGAAGATTGTATTAAAATCATTGAAAAAGTTATTAAAAAAGGCATTTGGAATGTCGTATTTAATGCAGTAGCTCCGTTTCATCCTTCCAGAAAAGAATATTATACCAATAAAGCTAAAGAACTCAATCTACCTTTACCTCAATTTAATGAAAATCAAATCTCTATTGGAAAAAGAGTTATTTCAGACAAATTGATTCAGGTTTTAAAGTATGATTTTAAAAATTTAGGTTAAATTTACCTTTCCAAACAAACTAACAAATGAACGAATCTCCAAAATTTGCTGTTATCGGTGGCGGAAGCTGGGCGACAGCAATTGCCAAAATGTTGTGCGTTAACCAAGCTGAAATTTGTTGGTACATGCGAAATCAAAACGCCATCGACCATATAAAAACCGAAAAGCACAATCCGAACTACCTTAGTTCGGTTGAATTTGATACTAAAAAATTAAAACTTACCACAGATATTAATGAAGCGGTTAGTTATGCTGATATTTTAATATTTGCCATTCCATCTGCATTTTTAAATACAGAATTGGAAAAATTGACTGAATCTTTAAACGATAAAGTGATTTTTTCTGCCATCAAAGGAATTGTTCCTGAAACCTTTTTGATTGTGGGCGAACATTTTCATAAGCAATACGACATTCCGTATGAAAACATTGGCGTGATTACAGGACCGTGTCACGCAGAAGAAGTAGCATTGGAACGTCTTTCTTATTTAACAATTGCTTGTGCTGATGCTTCAAAGGCAAAAATTGTAGCCAAAAATTTAAACAGCAATTACATCAAAACCAAAATTTCCGATGATATTATCGGAACCGAATATGCCGCGATGTTGAAAAACATATATGCCATTGCAGCCGGAATGGCTCACGGTTTAGGTTATGGTGATAATTTTCAGGCGTTATTGATGAGTAATGCCATTCGCGAAATGAAAAAATTCATTCGAAAAGTGCATAAAATGAAACGAAATATCAATGACTCTGCCTATTTGGGCGATTTATTGGTAACCGGCTATTCCGTGTTTTCAAGAAACCGAATGTTCGGAAACATGATTGGAAAAGGTTACACCGTGAAAAGTGCCATGATGGAAATGAGTATGGTTGCCGAAGGCTATTATGCCGTTAAAAGTGCTTATAAACTAAACCAAGATTATGGAGCTAAAACACCAATTATTGATGCGGTTTATGAAATTTTGTATGAAGGAAAAGAACCAAAAAAAGTGTTTAAAAAATTAACGGATAAGTTGGATTAGATGAATTCACGTTGGAAATATCAACTAAAAACAGGACTGATTTGGGGTTCTGTCATGTGTGTGATTATGACGCTATTTGATTTACGAGAAAATTCGTTTTATGATCAAATTTCAAGTTTTGCTTATTACTTAAGGTATTTAGGGTATATTCTGATTGGAGTATTTTTTATAGGATACTTCAGCTGGAAAGAAAAAGTGAAACTAAAGAAAGAAGAATAAACACGTTACTTCACCACCACGCCATTCTTAAACAAAACCGGCACTTCTTCCGTAGCTCGTTCGTTGATGGTATTGGTTCTGAAGGTAAATTTTTTGTCATACAAAGTGTTTCCGATAAAAAACGTAACCATAAATTCGTTATTTAAAGCCAACACTTTCGGTTCAATCATTTCAATTTTTACGGCCGAAACCGATTCAATCTCAATGAAAGCATGACGTAATAACGACGTTTTTTTCATTTCGCCATCAATTGTTCCAAAAGCTTTTGAAACCACCATGACGCTGTCTAATTTGAAGTCGCTGTCGTTAATCAGATAGACATTCCAAATGTTTTCCATAAAGTCGTCACTCCATTCTTGAATGGCGGCTAAAAAGACGTTTTCTACTTTTGGGATGGTAATATCGGATTTCATGTTTTGTTTTTACTAAAAAGGCATTTAGTTTTCGTTTTTAAACCTTTCAGGTTTAACCGTTAAAATTATATGCTTGTTTTAAATTGTTCCAAGAAACGAACATCGTTTTCATAAAACATTCTAATATCACCAATTTGGTATAACAACATCGCGATACGCTCGATTCCCATACCAAAAGCAAAACCATTGAATTCATCCGGATTGATGCCGCAGTTTTTCAAAACATTCGGGTCAACCATTCCGCAACCCATAATTTCCAACCAACCTGTTCCTTTGGTAATTCTGTAATCGGTTTCGGTTTTTAAACCCCAATAAATATCAACCTCAGCACTTGGTTCCGTAAATGGAAAATAAGAAGGTCGCAAACGAATTTTTGACTTTCCGAACATTTCTTTAGTGAAATATAAAAGTGTTTGCTTTAAGTCGGCAAACGAAACATCTTTATCAATATACAAACCTTCCACTTGATGGAAAATACAGTGTGAACGGGAAGAAACAGCTTCGTTACGGAAAACTCGTCCCGGAGAAATCGTTCTGATTGGCGGTTTGTTGTTTTCCATGTATCGCACCTGAACCGAAGAAGTGTGCGTTCGCAATAAAACATCAGGATTGGTTTGAATAAAAAAAGTATCCTGCATATCTCTTGCCGGATGGTATTCCGGAAGGTTCAATGCGGTAAAATTGTGCCAATCGTCTTCAATTTCCGGACCTTCAGAAACGTTGAATCCGATGGTTGAAAAAATATCAATAATTTGATTTTTCACCAATGAAATAGGATGACGGGAACCAATTGGGAAAGGCTGTCCCGGACGCGTTAAATCGCCGAAAAGTCCAACCGATTCTTCTTTGCTTTCCAGCATTTCCTGAATGGCTTTTACTTTTTCCTCTGCCGTATTTTTCAACGTATTGATTACCTGACCAAATTCCTTTTTCTGTTCGTTGGGAACATTTTTAAATTCGGCAAACAAGTCTTTCAACAGACCTTTGCTTCCTAAAAACTTAATTCGGAATTGCTCAAGTGTTTCTTTATTATCCGTTTGAAAAGCGGCTGCTTCGCCAATGTATTCTTTTATCTTATCTATCATCGTTCGTGCTGTAAAGGTGCAAATTTAGTTTTTTTTAATGATTAGTGAAAAAGTAATTAGTGATTAGCCTAAAATAGTGTTATCAAACAACTAATTACTAGTTGCTAATTACCAATCACTTTATTAACGCTCTCTCCAAAAAATAATTCACAATCGCATCTTTCATCAAAACACTTTGTTCTCCGGCTTTAAGTGGCGGCAATTCTTCTTTTACTTTATAATGTGGCCAACCGTCATTATCAAAAAATTCAAATTCATAGTAACCATAAGGTTCTAATAATCGGCAAATAGCAATGTGCATGAGCTCGATTTTCTCGTCTTTTTTGAAGGTTGTTTTGACTTTGCCCAATTCTTGAACACCGATTAAGTAAATAATCGCGTCTAAGTCGAGCATTTCGCCTTCGGCAAATTGATTGGATAGTATGGTGACAACGTTTTCCCAACGTTCTTTTAGTTGAATATCTCTTGACATAAGCGGGAAGTTGAAAGCGGTAAGATAGAAGAATTATTTCTTCAATCAACTACGCTATTTTTTTTGCAAAGATAAGAAGTTGCTTCTTATTAAATTGAAATTACTATTTTAGTGAACTTATTTTTTTAAAATGGATATTGCGATTGGAATTTTATTGATTATTGGATTGTATCAAGGTATTAAAAACGGTTTGTTTGTAGAAGTTGCTTCGATCATCTCCTTTATTTTAGGTGTATTTATTGCTATTAAATTTTCCTATTTGGTGAAAGGTTTTTTGGAAGGTTATGTAAGTTGGAATCCGCAAACTATTCAAATTACTTCTTTTGTTATCACATTGATTTTGGTGGTGATTGGCGTTCACTTATTGGCGAAAATTTTCACACAAATAGCCAGCTTTGCTTTTTTAGGTTGGATAAATAAATTAGCCGGAGGTGTTTTCAGTGTAATAAAAACAGCATTGTTACTTGGGATTGTTTTGAATTTAGTTCAAAAAATAAATGTAGACAACCAATTGATTTCTGTGGAAAAACAAGACAACTCTATTTTTTACAGACCTATTTTAGACACCACCGCTTTTATGATGCCAATGGTCTCCCAATGGATTGAGGACGTGAAAGAACTCTATGAAGAAACTACTTCAACTCCTTAATTGCTTCACTTAAAATCCAACCTTCAGATTCGTCGGTAAGTTGGATTTTTTTCCATTGGTCTAACGATTCCAAAACAAAAACTTTGGTGCCTTCATGCAAAATAAAAGCTTCTGTAGCATTGTTTCGAGGCTCATTTAAAACAGTTGTTTTTTCTGCGAAAACAATTGCCGGTCGCTCTTTTTGATCTTGGCTTTCTTCAAACCAAGCTGCTAAAACAGAAAGAAGTAATAAAAACGGTACAATAAACAATCCGATGAAGTAAATTCGTTTTGAAAGTGTTGTTTCCGAAAAATAATATCCAATAAAAAACAACAAAAACAACACAGAAAATCCAACAGCAATTTTTGCCCAAGTATCAGAATGAAACGACGAAGTTATGTTTTGTATGAATTTTTCAAAACCCACTTTTGGAATTTCTTTGATATCATCAATGGTTTTGCTTTTAGCAAATTTTAAATTATTCTGAATGTCTTTATCATTCGGACTAATTTGCAGTGCTTTTTCATAATAATAAATTGCCGGACCAACTTGATCTAATTTATAATAAGCATTCGCCAGATTAAAATACAAATCACACGATTCTTTTTTGCCTTTAATGATACTTTCATAAGCAGCAATTGCTTCATTATAATTTCCGTTTCTGTAGTGTTCGTTTCCTTTGTCAAAAACACTTTGAGCCCCAATTAATTGGGTTAAAAAAAATAGCGTAATATATAAAACTCGTTTCATCATCTTATTTTGAAATTAAACTATTTGTTTTTCTAATTCTGAAATTACTTCAACTGCTTTGTCATAATCTTGTTGCATGGCTACCGTTGTTGAAGGTGCATATCGGGCAAATTCACAGTTTTCGGTGAGTTGAATAAATAAATCTATCGTTTCAGGCTGTGCTTTCTTTTCTGTCAAGGTCGCTCTAATTTTATCTTTACTCATTTCTGAAGTTTCAATTTTTAGTTTGGCTTTCAAAAAGTTGTGCAAAGAGCGTTCTAAAGCAACATAAAAAGGTTCTTTTGTTCCAATTTGTTTTTTGGCTTCCGATAAAAATTTCTTAGCTAATTTAGTATTCAATTTCAGTTTGTTTCCAACCACATCACCATCAATTGCTTCTTTCTTTTTCTTAAATAAAATAATGAGTGGGATAAGTAAAAAAGGTAATCCCAATAAAATATAAAAAAATGTAGAACCAAAAAATGCCTTTTTATTGATTGGTGAAAGTTTTGTTTTTAAATGAATATATTTAAACTGATCGGTTGTTGCAATTTGGTTTTTTGCAACGGCATCATCTTTCACAACGTCTTGTTGATCTCCTGCTGAGGGACCATCAAGAACTGAAATTACTATTTCCTGAGAAGATAACGTTTTATAGGTTCCTGAAACATAATCAAAATAAGAAAAGCTAATAGGTTTAATAGTATAATTCCCTTTAAACTGTGGAATGATGGTATATTTATCAGCAATTTTGCCTGTCATTCCGGTTAATGGCGTGTTGATGTTTTCAGTATGAACCGGTTCATACATTTCTAAAGAAGAAGGTACAACAGGTTTTGGAAGGTTAAATAATTTTAAATTTCCGGTTCCGGAAACAGTAATGTCTAAATCGGTGCTTTCTCCGTGTTTCAATGTGGTTCTTGAAGGAACAACTTGAAAATCAAACTTACCAACAGCTCCTGTGAAATCGGCCGGTTTTCCATTTTCAGGAAGTGGTTTCACCGTAATGACTTTGCTTCCGGCAGAAACTCTTTTGTTATCACGAGTCATCAGCACACGACCAAAAATATCTCTTCGGTTGGTTGGTAATTCAACGTCAATATCTAATGACAAAGGTTCAATTTCTAATTTTCCTGATTTTTGAGGATATAAAACTGTTTTGCGTAAAACAACATATCGAAATTTTTCACCGTTGTAGGTTCCTTCTTCTCCTTTTAATTGCTTGATATCAATATTTTGACTCCAGAAATCATTGTATTTTGGTTTGTCTAATTCCCTCCAATTTGTGATTCCGATGTTATAACTAAAATACAACTTATAAACAACAGTTATAGGTTCATTCAAATAAGGATTTGACTTGTTCACCTCAGCAACCAAGTGAAGTGCGTCGTTGACAGAAACGGAAGTATCATTCGGATCTCTTGGTTGTTCTACTGCAGCTGTAACATTGACTGAAAGTGGCGATGTTTTATAGGTTTGACCTTGGTATTCAATAGACGCTTGTCGAATGGTAATAGTACCTCGTTGGGTTGGCAAAAGAAAATAAGTATATACTTTATTAAAACTACTTTTTCCGTTTACCCAACTTTGACTCACTTGTTGACTCGGTCCTCCAACCACACGAAATCCATCAAATGAAGGCGGATTAAAATTATCACCATCCACATTCATTATAAAATCGATGCGAAGGCGTTCATTTATTCCCAAGGAAGATTTGCTCAATTTTGCTTCAAATTGAACTTGAGCCACAAGGCTTTGTATGGATAAGAATAGTATAAAAATATACTTTTTCATAGTTTTTGTTTTGTCTTAAAAATTACCAATCCTTTTCTGTTTGAACCGGTGAAGCTTTAATTTTTTCTTTGTTTACTTTATCTTGAACTTTTTTCTCTTCTTTGTTTACGGCCTCCAAAAGGTTTTCTAATCGTTCTTTTGTAATGCCCGAAGGTTGTGGTTTGGGTTGTCCTTTTTGCTCTTTATCTTGATTGTCTTTTTTGTTATCACCTTGTTCGTTTTGGTCTTTTTTGTCTTGATCTTTGTTATCCTGGTCTTGTTTTTCTTTATTTTCGTCTTTTTTGTCGTCGCTTTTTTCTTTATCGTTTTCTCCTTTGTCATCAGGATCTTCCGGATTATTTTTTAAATATTCTTTTGCCAATGCATAATTATAGCGGGTTTGCTCGTCGGAAGGATTGTTTCTTAACGCATTTTTGTAAGCTTCAACTGCTTTTCCATATTGCTTTTCTTTCATAAAAACATTGCCAATATTGTGAAAAGCTTTATGTTTTTCCTGCTTTGTTGTGGCTTTTTCCAGAGCTTGAGAATACGCAAACTTGGCTTCGCTACTTTGGTCTTGTCTGTAAATTGCATTGCCTAAATTATACGCAGCTTTTGACCCGGACAAATCTTTGGAATTTGAAATTCGGTATTTTGCTTCAGCTTCTTTGAATTTTTGATTCTGAAATTCTTTGTTGGCTTTTGGCAACACTTTATCTTTTTCTTTCTTTTCTTCTTGGGCAGAAAGAATGCTTGCAGCAAAGAAAAATAGTAAAATTAATTGCTTTTTCATGATTCTTTTTCATTAAATAAATTCAACTTACTTATCCATCCTGTTTTTCGTTCTAACAGAAAAATATCTAACAACAATAATACAAATGCTATTCCTAAAAACCATTGAAATTGTGATTTAAAATCAGCTATTTGTGTGGTTTCAAATTCGGTTTTTTCAATATTATCAAGTGCATTTTTTACAAATTCCAAAACTTTTTTGGTTTGATCACCATAGATATAATCGCCTTTTGTAGCCTTTGCAATTTGCTTTAAAGTGCCTTCGTTAAATCGAGTAATTACAACTTCGTCATTTCTATCTCGTTTAAAACTCTGAACAACACCGTTTCTTTTGATGGGAATGGGTCCGCCCTTTTCTGTTCCGACACCAATAGTTAAAATTTTGGTTTTGCTTTTAGTTGCCAACTCGATAGCCGATTCAATTCCTTCCGAATGATCTTCACCATCAGAAATTAAAATGATTAGCTTGTTTGTGGCACTTCCTTCTTCAAAAAAACCGGTTGATAACTCAATAGCTTGGTCTAAAGAAGTTCCTTGAGATGAAACCATATCGGTGTTCATGCTTTGTAAAAACATTTTTGCCACACCATAATCTGTTGTAATAGGCAAAACAGGAAATGCACTTCCGGCATAAGCAACAATTCCGATTCGGTCACTTCCGAGTTGGTTGATGACTTGGGTTACAATTTGTTTGGTTTTATCTAATCTATTGGGAGCTACATCTTCGGCCAACATACTTTTGGAAACATCAATTGCAAAAACAATGTCGATTCCTTCTCGTTTTACCGTTTCTAACTTTGATCCGATTTTTGGATTTACCAATCCAATTATCAAACAAGATAGTGCAATTAGTAAAACACAAATTTTTAAAATGGGTTTAAAAACCGACTTATCCGGACTTAATTTTTTTACTAAATTTAAATCGCCGTATTCTTTTTGCTTTTTATTTTTCCAATATAAATTCCACAAAAAAAGCACCACCACTATTGGAATAACGGCAAATAAGTAGAAATATATTGTATCTTCAAACTGAATCATACTTTTATAATAATCCTCTAAATAAGGTTTGTTTTAATAAAATTTCAATCAACAAAAGTAAACCTGCAATCCAAATTAAAGGTTTGTATTTTTCATCGTAATTATAGAATTTTTGTTCTTCAATTTCGGTGGTTTCTAACTTATTAATTTCATCATAAATTTCTTGAAGTTTACTGCTACTGGTTGCTCTAAAATAAGTGCCATCGGTTTTTTTTGCAATATTCTTCATTAATTCTTCATCAATTTCAACCGGCATCATTCTATACAAAAATCCTCCGTTTGGAGCATAAGCATAAGGCGACTCGGCATTGCCGTTTGTTCCAATTCCAATGGTATATACTTTTATACTGTATTCTTTTGCAATATCGGCTGCGGTTTCAGGTTCAATAAATCCGGCATTATTGACACCGTCTGTCAGCAAAATGATGATTCGGCTTTTTGCTTGGCTATCTTTCAATCGGTTTACTGCAGTAGCCAATCCCATGCCAATTCCTGTTCCGTCTTGAATTACATTGTCATATTTTATGCTTTTTATCGCATCGAGTATAATTGTTTTGTCACTAGTGACCGGTGTTTTTGTATAACTTTCTGCGGCATAAACCACAATTCCGAAACGGTCATTTACTCGGGCTTCAACAAATTCTGCAGCCACTTTTTTTAAGGACTCCAATCGGTTTGGTTTTAAATCTCGTGCCAACATACTTCCGGAAACGTCAATCGCCATTACTATGTCAATACCGCGAGTGGTTTTGGTTTTGCTACTTACATCAACAGTTCTGGGTCTTGCCATAGCAACAATGATAAAACTCAACGCCAACAAACGAAATACAAACAACATGGGTTTGAATTTTGCCAACAATGATGGTTGTGCTTTGAATCCTTTGATAGAACTTATTTTTAATGTGGCTTCTAGTTTATTTCGTTTCAGAAAATACCAACCCATTGCTAAGGGAAGCAAGGTAAATAACCAAAAAAACTGTGGATGTAAAAATGTTATATTTTCCATAGTTACAGAGCTTTGCCCAATTCAATTGAGTTAATTATGCGATCAATTATTTCTGAAGCAATTTCGTCTTCTTCCAATTTTGAAACAACTATTTGTTGTAAACCGTTATTTTGTTTGAACAATACTATTACGTAATATAATTTGTTACTTTTCTTTTTAATTGGGTCCAACATCGTGAATGTTCCATAGGCTTTTAATCCTTGAACAACACCCGGTGTATTATAAACTTCTTGTTTTACTAAGATGTTTTGAGCACCCATCGTTTCCCAAGTTTTTAAATTTCCTTCTAAAACTTTCTCCAAATCAATGGCAACTGTATCCTTGAAAGAAGTTGTCATAACCATGGTATAAAATTGATCGGTCATGCTTCCATAACCAAACATGTTCATTTGTTTGATTCTGGATTTTGCTTCAGCTGGTATCAAGTTGGAAGCGTCCATTCGCTCTAAAACTTTTGGTGTTTCAATTCGAATTGGCGGATCACCATATTCACTTGTTACCCATTCACCATTCAATAATTCTTTGGTAGGATGGCCAATGATACTGTCTTTTACAAAATCAATTCCTTTTGTTGCTACAAAAAAGATAAAAACCGCAAATAGTAAAAACACAGAAACAAATGACGCTAAAACAATTTTTTGTTTTCTTTTCTTCTTTGCTAATCGTTCTTGAATGCTTTTTGAATCATCAAATTCGTCCTCTTCTTCTACAATATCCGGAAGTGATTGATGAATCTTGAAAATTGTTTTTTCAATTTTTGTTCGGTCTTCGGCAATTTCAAATTCTAAGGGTTTTGATTTGGCAAATTTTACCAAATCGGCTTGTTTCAAAACCTTTTCCAAATTTGAAATAGTATCTTCGGTCAAAGAAAGTTTTTTTCTGATGATGGCTTTTTTAAATGAATCAATTAATTCTGCCGTGGTGCTTTCCATGGCAGGAATATCAATCGTTTCTTCAATGTATGTTCTGGCAATATCGGTTAGTTCTGAATAGTAGATTTTTACTTCTCCTCTTTCAATCAAATGCTGTTGTTCTAATTTTTTTAAATGTGCTGTTGCTTTTTCAATTGGTGTTGCAAAGACAACTTCCTCTTCTTTTGGTTTTTGATTTTTCTTAATGAAATAGTAAATTAAATAAGTCAATCCGCCAACTACTAAAATTCCCAACAAATAAAGCCACCAATAGCCTCCTGTTCCATCTGCATCAGCAATATCTTTGATGTCATACATATGCTGTTTCAATGTATCCACCACAACCGGAACAAACTCAAGCAATAAGCTATCCGAAAAATGAGCCTTATCGTTGATTTTTATTTCCATTCTTGGCAAAACATAAACACCGCTATCCCATTGTGTTAAACCGTATTTTTTTATCAAATGATACTTAAAATCTTCTTTGATGGTATCCGTTGGATAGCTTTCTAAAACTTCTAAACCACCAAATAAATTTCCTTCCGGAAAAATGACTTTTGACAAAGTATCGACAGTAGTTTTTAAAGTAAGATTGATTTGTGCACCAATTTTAACTTTGGTACTATCAACCGAAGTGGTTACTCTTTTTTGTTGAGCAAAAACGAAGGTTGAAAAAAGCAAGAAGAATATATATAATTTAATTTTCATTTTTTGTTTCACAAAGGTTAGCCAGTGTTGCATCAGGATTATTATCTGGATTTAAAATAGCCTAACAATTTGGTTACATAACTTTCGTCAACTCTTGTATTTACGGTTCCTGAACCACATTTTGAAAAAGTTTCTTTGAAAAAATCAACTTTGTCGCGATAGTATTTCTCATAAGATAATCTAACCGATTTTGATCCCGTGTTTACTAAAAGCGTTTCGCCTGATTCTGCATCTAACATGTTCACCATTCCCACATTTGGCATTTTTTCTTCACGAATGTCATATACCCGAATTCCTGTAATATCATGCTTTTTTCCGGCAATTTTTAAGGTGTGTTCATAATTATCATCGGTTATGAAATCGGATATAAAAAACACAATGGCTTTCTTTTTCATCACACTGGATAAAAACTTTAAAGCTTGAGAAATATTTGTCTTATTGCTTTTTGGTTTAAACTCAATCAATTCACGAATGATTCGCAACACGTGTGATTTTCCTTTTTTTGGTGGAATGTATAATTCGATTTCATCCGAGAACAAAATCAAACCAATTTTATCGTTGTTTTGTGTTGCCGAAAATGCCATTGTTGCGGCAATCTCTGTTACAATTTCACTTTTCAACTGATTTTTTGTGCCAAAACTTTCAGAACCTGAAATATCAACCATCAACATCATGGTGAGTTCGCGTTCTTCTTCAAAAACTTTAATATAAGGTTCGTTATAACGAGCGGTGACATTCCAATCTATCGCACGAACGTCATCACCAAACTGGTATTGACGCACTTCAGAGAAAGTCATTCCACGACCTTTAAACGATGTGTGGTACTCGCCCGAAAAGATGTGATCACTCAATCTTCGGGTTTTGATTTCTATTTTTCGTACTTTTTTGAGTAAGTCTTTTGTTTCCATAATTTAGTTACGGGTTACGGGTTACGGGTTACGGGCGAAAACTTTCAACTCGCAACTTTAAAACTCGCAACTTTTATTAAGGTACTTCAATCTCATTTACAATTTTGTTGATGATTTCAACTGAAGTGATATTTTCGGCTTCGGCTTCATAGGTAATTCCAATTCTGTGACGTAACACATCATGAACTACTGCACGAACGTCTTCCGGGATTACATAACCACGACGTTTGATAAAGGCGTAACATTTTGCTGCAGTTGCCAAATTAATACTTCCACGAGGAGACGATCCAAAACTGATCAATGGTTTTAAACTTTCTAATTTATATTTTTCAGGGAAACGCGTAGCGAAGATGATATCTAAAATGTATTTTTCAATTTTTTCATCCATATAAACTTCTCTAACGGCTTCTTGAGCTCTTAGAATTTGTTCGATAGAAATTACTGCATTTACCTTTTCATAACTTCCTTTTAGATTTTGACGAATTACCATTCGCTCGTCTTCCATTTTTGGGTAATCAATAACCGTTTTAAGCATAAAACGATCTACTTGAGCTTCCGGTAACGGATACGTTCCTTCTTGTTCAATTGGATTTTGAGTGGCTAAAACTAAAAAGGGTTTGTCTAATTTGAATGTCGTATCACCAATGGTAACTTGCTTTTCCTGCATGGCTTCTAACAACGCCGATTGCACTTTTGCCGGAGCACGATTGATCTCATCAGCTAAAACGAAATTGGCAAAAATGGGGCCTTTTTTAATAGAAAACTCATTTTGTTTGATGTTATAAATCATCGTTCCCACTACATCGGCAGGCAGTAAATCAGGTGTAAACTGAACACGGCTAAAAGATCCTTGAACAGCTTGCGACAAAGTGTTAATGGCTAAAGTTTTTGCTAAACCGGGAACCCCTTCTAACAGAATATGACCTTGACCCAAAAGTCCAATCAACAATCGCTCAACCATGTGTTTTTGACCTACAATAACTTTGTTCATTTCATACGTCAGCAAGTCGATAAAAGCACTTTCTCTTTCAATTTTTTCATTAATGGCACGAATATCTAAAGTCGCGGTATTTTCTTCCATGTACATTGGTATTTAGTGTTCTAAGTTACTATTAAATTTTAACAGTGCAAATTGAATTTTTTTTTACTCTTAAGGTGTTAAGAATTGGTTAAAAAATAAAAGACAGCCTATGTTTTGGCTGTCTTTTAATACAATTATAAGATACTTTAACTTATTCTAAAGAAATAACTCCCACATCTGTTGTTTCTCCATTAGTAACAATCACATTTTCTATAATTACCGGTGGAAGATTTGAATCGATTTCAGGAGTAATTGTAAGAGCATAAGTTCCATTCGGAATTCCGTGTAGAAAAAATACTCCATTTTCATTTGTGAAGGCTGAAACAACCTCTCCTCCAACAGTAACTGAGGCCAAAACCTGAAATTCTCCTGCAATGGCAACACCGGTTATAGAACCCGAAACTGCTTCTGTTGTTACACGAAGAACCGGATGTAAATTAAAATTACCTGAATTACCTGCTTCTACAACCACGGACTGATTTACATCAAAATCTATCAAAAAGTTGTACGTTACATTGGGTTGAAGTGTTTGATTGATTTGCAATTTCAAACCCGATTGTTGAGCACTTGGCGTGTTAAGAGGATACGTTATTCCATCTTTTACAACGGTGTTATTTTCCCCCAAAATAAGTCGGATTTGACCAACAAAACCTGAAGGTATTTCATTATCTGCTAACAAAACAGTAACACCGCCTGTTAATTCTAATAAGTTATAAATTCCGGGATTGATATTACCAATACTTTCCCATCCGGACTCGTCAGAATTGGAAGAATTTTTAACTCTTACATCAAGTACGTCTACAAAAACGGCGTCATAATCACCGGGAGCATCTGTCATTTTTACAATGACACGAGAAGTTCCATTCACTTCATCGTCAGAATCTGAGCAACTTAGAGCAAGACAACTTATTAAAAAAATTGACATCAAGCTCAGTAGGTTTTTTTTAAGATTTTTCATGGGTATAATTTAATTATTTATTAGTATATTCATAACGGCATAAAACAGGATGTCATGCCTAAATAATCATAAAAAAAACTTAAAAAAATGACTTCTATTTCTAAAATCATTGCAGGAACAATGAATTGGGGTATTTGGGATAAAAAATTAAATACTCCGGAAATGGCAAATTTGATACATGTTTGTCATGAAAATAAAATCACCACTTTTGATCTCGCTGACATTTATGGAGGCTATACTACAGAATCCGATTTTGGAAAAGGTTTTAAAGAAAGTAAAATAACTCGTTCAAAAATTCAATTGATTTCAAAATGTGGTATTCAATATGTTTCAGAAAATAGGCAAAATAGAATAAAACACTATGATTATTCTAAAGAATACATCATCTGGTCAGCCGAAAATTCATTGAAAAATTTGCAAACCGATTATTTGGATGTGTATCTTTTACATCGACCAAGTCCGTTGATGCAAGCAGATGAAATAGCCGAAGCGATTGAAAAATTGAAAAAAGATGGTAAGATTTTGGATTTTGGATTGTCGAATTTCACTCCTTCGCAAACCGATTTAATCCAGCAAAAAACAAACGTTTCGTTCAACCAAATTCAATTTTCAGCCACTCATTTTGAGCCCATGCTTGATGGAACTTTGGACCATATGCAGCTTCACAACATTCTTCCGATGGCCTGGAATCCTTTGGGAGTCGTTTTTAGAGAAGACACCGAACAAACACGTCGATTAAAAAAATTATTAGCTCGATTGGTTGAAAAATATCATTTTGGGTCTGATATTATTTTGTTGGCTTGGATTATGCAACATCCATCTAAAGTTATTCCCGTTGCCGGAACAGTTAATGTCGCTCGAATTCAACAATTACAAAAAGCAGCCGAATTACTTTTAGACAAAGAAGATTGGTTTGAAATTTGGACGGAAAGTATGGGGAATAAGGTTCCGTAGGTTGGCGGGTTGCGGGTTGCGGGTTGCGGGTTGAAGGTTTGGATTTTAAATTTTTTATGATTAAGATTGTTTATTATTTAAACCAAAAAATCTTTAAAAATGGCGACAATTAACACGTTTGAAGAATTAGACATTTGGCAATTAAGTAGAGAAATTTGTCAAGATGTTTGGAATGCTTTTGAAAACTCTTCATTGGGAAAAGACTTTGAATTAAAAAATCAGATGAATCGATCATCCGGTTCAATAATGGATAATATTGCTGAGGGTTTTGAAAGGAATGGAAGAAGGGAATTTATCAATTTTTTGAGTTATTCTAAAGGCTCTTGTGGTGAATTGAGATCACAATTATATCGAGCTTTTGACAGAAAACATATAACCGAAGAAGAGTTTGAATTTTTAAAAGAGAAAACAATTACTGAAAGTAAAAAAATAGGTTCCTTTATGGCTTACTTAGTAAAATCTGACAACAAAGGCAGTAAGTTTGACAAAAATTAGTTGCAGGTTTCAGGAAGCGAGTTGCAAGTTAACCCGTAACTCGTAACCCGCAACTCGCAACTTTAAAACCCGCAACTTTAAAAATGATCAATAAACGCCTTCTTATCAAAAACCTCTTAGCTCACAACGATGAGAGTAGTTTTTATGACAAAAAGCGTCAGTTGAATTTGCATACCAAGGAAGGTAAAGCGAAGTTTTTGAAACACATTTGTGCGTTATCCAATTCCAATCCTACTAATAACTCCTATATCGTGGTTGGGGTTGAAGATCAAGATAATGAAATTACCGGTAATGATTTTTTTGATGATAGCCGGATTCAGAATTTAGTGAATGCTTTTTTAGAAAATCCGCCGAAAATTCAATATGAAAATGTGCCGTTTCCTAATTTACCCAAAGATAAAGTGGTGGGTTTGGTCACAATAAAACCAAATAGTAAAGTTTCTTCCTTTAAAAAAGGAATTTACACCATTCCGGCTCGAACGGTTTTTGTGCGAAGAGGAAGTAATTCGATTCCAACCGAAGATAAGATTCCATTTTCTAAAATGAATACCGAAACAGTTATTGGTATTGAAAATAATTCGAGAAACAGTATTTCTTATACATTAGAAGGGGTGTTGGATTTTATGAACAATCGTCACAAAGACATGGCAACCAAATACCATGTTTTTAAGGAACTTTTTGTGGTTTGTTGGGCCGGAAATAAGAAAAAAGTTCGTGACAAAACCTTTTATTCGCGAGTGGATATTGAATTAATTAACGAACAAGTCAAGCTGTTTTATTCCGCTTTTGATGAAGTTTCGATTGAATATGATGACAAGACTTTTTCGATTACTGAATATGTTCCGCTGGGGTTGAATGACAAAACGAGTTATTATCCATTGGAGAAACAAACGTTGACCTTTTTTGATAATGGCTATTATAAAATTGAAAACGAGTTTTTGTTTGAACCACCACAATACAATCGAAAAATGATGTTTCATATTTATAATTCCAACTTGTTTTTGTTGCAAAAATTACAAAAAGGAATCGCTTTATCCGAAAATGAAAAGCGGGATTTACTAAATTTGCCTTCTACATTGATGATTTGTTATCTAAACGGATTTGAAGAAGCCAAACAAAAATTAATTGATGCCAAACCGCTATTAAAAACAATAGAAAATCAAATGGTTTATGTAAATTTTAAAGAAACTATGCGGATTTTAAGGAAGGTGAAATATGATAAAAACAATGACTAAAACATTCGTAATCGGAGACATCCATGGCGGACTTCGTGCTTTACATCAAGTGCTCGAAAGAAGCCAAGCCACAAAAAAAGATACCTTAATTTTCTTGGGTGATTATGTGGATGGTTGGAGTGAATCGCCACAAGTTTTGGATTATTTAATTGCATTGGAAAAAAAACAAAATTGTATTTTCATCAGAGGGAATCATGATGAATTGCTGCTCAATTATTTGAAAACAAACGATTACAACCAAGAATGGTTCAAACACGGCGGTCAATCGACCATTGATGCGTATGAAAAAGTTTCGGATGTAACTCGACATGAACATATTGAATTTTTAGAAAATCATTTAAAAGATTATTATTTAGACGAACAAAACCGCTTGTATATTCATGCCGGTTTTACCAATGTAAATGGAATCGCTTATGAATACTACCCAAGATTGTTCTATTGGGATAGAACCTTGTGGGAAACTGCACTTTCATTGAATCCTGATTTATCTAAAGAAAGTATCTTTTATCCTAAACGATTCAAGCTTTATCATGAAATTTACATTGGTCACACCCCAACCACAAGGATAGACCAAACAGTTCCAATCAACAAAGCCTGTGTTTGGAATATTGATACGGGAGCAGCTTTTTTTGGTCCGTTGACCATTATTGATGTCGATTCTAAAGAATTTTGGCAGAGCGAACCTTTACCACAATTGTATCCCAATGAAAAAGGAAGAAATTAATTGCTATATTTGTTACATAAAAAATTCAAACCATGAAAAAAATTCTACTTATTATGCTGGCATTTACAGCTTTTCAATCAAAAGCTCAAGGTGGTGATTATGCTGAAAACGAAATTAAATATAACATTTTAAACACGCTAATCATTGCTTCTATAGAGATTGGTTATGAACGTTTTATTGATTCCAATCAATCGATAGAAGGAGAAGTTTTATTTAACGACAGAGTAAATTATCACTCTGAAAAAGGAGCAAGAGAATTCAAAACCAATAGTTTTAAAATTGGATACAACTATTATTTTGGTACCGAAAATGCCGGTTCAGGTTTGTATGCCAATCCGTTTTTTAAATTCAGAACCGGTGATTTTATTGATGAAATTACTGTTGAGGGACAAACTGTAAAACGCACAACCGATATTGGTGGATTTATAATTGGAATTGGAGCCGGTTACAAATGGAATTCAAACGACAAGTTTGTGTTAGGACCTTATCTAAACATTGGTAGAAATTTTAATGAAGATTCAACCGATCGTTTTACGGCCATTGAGTTCAATGCAGGATTTAGTGTGGGTTACCGATTCTAACTAAATTATGATAAATTTAATGAAGCCGATAGAAATTTTCTTTCGGCTTTTTTTTATAATTAAGTTGTAAATTTTTCAAAACAGTATCTTTGTTTATCAATTTACTGGTCTTCATGAAATGACAAAATAGTTTTTTGACGAAAAATTAAAATAAAAAGATAATGACAATTATTGAAAAAAAATTAAATGATAGAAGTAATTCTAAATGTGAAATTAGTGGTTTAGAAGAAAATTTAGTGGTATATACTGTTCCTCCAAAAACAGAAGAAAGTTTAGAAAACAGTATTTTAATCACCTCTAATTTAAAGAATCAAATTGAAAATCCTGAGACTACTAATCCAGACGATTGGAGAGGTTTAAATGAAAGTATGTGGAGCGAGCACCTTCCTGTTCAAATTGTTTCTTGGCGAATGTTAGCTCGACTAAAGAACCACGATTTACTCGATATGATGTATTTGGATGAAGAAGCTTTGGAATGGGCAAAAGCAACTGGAGAAGGTGATGATGAAGAGGGAAAAATCATCCATAAAGATTCTAATGGAAATAGGCTAAAAGATGGAGATTCTGTTGTTTTAATAAAAGATTTGGATGTAAAAGGAGCCAATTTTACAGCAAAAAGAGGTGCTGCCGTTCACAATATTAAATTGGTTTGGGACAATGCCGAACAAATTGAAGGCCGTGTTGAAGGGCAACATATTGTGATTTTAACGCAGTATGTGAAGAAGACGAAATAATTGGCAATTCATTAATTGGCAAATTTGTCAATTAGAAAAATATGCAAATTTAAAACCCTGCTAAACTTCATGTCTAGCAGGGTTTTTTAAATTAAATCAAAAAAAAATTAATTAGGTTGTAAATTCACCGTTATCAATTGAGGAATAACATGGCAAACATCTGCCGTAACCACAATGAGTTCTGAGGTATACGTTTGATACCCTTCTTTGGAAACGGTTACCGTGTATGTTCCCACTCGTTCCCAAGCTCCAATAAAAACGGGAATTTCATTATTTGGTAATTGCTCTAATGTTTCCGTGTAAGTTCCATCTTGTGCAATAACCATAACTCCTGTTGACAAAACTTCATCCGTAACAGCATCTTTAACCGTAATGTTTAAACCTGCTTTTGCTTCTTGCGTACAATAGATGTCATCATCATCGCAAGTGGTTGCTAGTAAAAATGGCGTGCAAGCCAATAGTAAAAAAATCTTTTTCATTGTTTATTTTTTTTAGGTTACTAAATAGATGCCAGAACTTTGAAAAAGTTGCGTAAAAAAACCCTGCAAACGATAAAATTTGCAAGGTTTTCTTTTCTCTATTTTCTTTATTCTATTTTCTTCTCAACTACAAATCAAATTTAATTCCTTGTGCCAAAGGCAACTGATCAGAATAATTTATGGTATTGGTTTGTCTTCTCATATATACCTTCCAAGCATCTGAACCTGATTCTCGACCACCACCGGTTTCTTTTTCACCGCCAAAAGCACCGCCAATTTCTGCACCGGAAGTTCCGATGTTGACGTTGGCAATTCCACAATCTGATCCGGCAAAGGATAAGAATTTTTCTGCTTCTTTTAATTCGTTGGTCATGATGGCAGAAGACAATCCTTGTGCTACACCGTTTTGCATTTCAATTGCGTTTTCTACTTCACCGGTGTATTTCATTAGATATAAAACCGGAGCAAAAGTTTCGTGTTGCACAATTTCAAAATGATTTTCGGCTTCAATAATGGCTGGTTTTACATAACATCCGGATTCATATCCTTCGCCGGATAAAACGCCACCGTCAACTAATACTTTTCCACCTTCGGCTTTTGCTTTTTCAATAGCCGTTAAATAAGTGTTTACGGCATCTTTGTCGATTAATGGCCCGATATGATTTTTTTGATCTAATGGATTTCCGATGGTTAATTGTTTGTATGCTCCAACAATGGCATCTCTCACTTTATCATAAACCGATTCGTGAATAATTAAACGTCTGGTTGAAGTACAACGCTGTCCTGCAGTTCCTACAGCACCGAATACAGCACCAGGAACCACTACTTTTAAATCTGCGGTTGGTGTAATAATAATAGCATTGTTTCCGCCTAATTCTAATAATGATTTTCCAAAACGTTGTGCAACGGTTGTACCAACGATTCTTCCCATTCGGGTGGAACCTGTTGCTGAGATTAAAGGAATTCTAACATCAGTTGTCATCATTTCGCCAACTTTGTAATCGCCGTTAATGATGCATGAAATACCTTCCGGCAAATTATTATCTTTTAAAACTCCTGCAATTATATTTTGACAAGCGATGGAGCATAACGGTGCTTTTTCTGAAGCTTTCCAAACACAAACATCGCCACAAATCCATGCCAAAGCAGTATTCCATGCCCAAACAGCAACCGGAAAGTTAAACGCAGAAATGATTCCAACAACGCCAATCGAGTGCCATTGTTCACGCATCACGTGTCCTGGTCGCTCGGATGGAATAGTTTGCCCATTTAATTGACGTGATAAACCAACAGCAAAATCGCAGATGTCAATCATTTCCTGCACTTCTCCGTAGCCTTCTTGGAGTGATTTTCCCATTTCGTAGGAAACCAATTTTCCAAGAGGTTCTTTTAATTCTCTTAATTTATTCCCGAATTGACGCACAATTTCTCCTCTTTGCGGAGCTGGTATGGCTCGGAATGTTTTGAAAGTTGTAGTTGCGGCTTGCATTACTTTTTCGTAATCAGCTGCTGTGGTTGTTTTTACTTTTCCTATTAATTGACCGTCTACGGGTGAATAACTTTCAATGAGTTCTCCGTTTGAAAAATTAGTGCTTCCGGTAGAAGTTCCTTCGTTGATGGGTTGTATACCTAATATTTCAAGGGCTTCGGTCATGCCGAATTGTTGTGCGATTGTTGACATTATAACTTTTTTAGCGTGTATTGTGATATATTTTGCGAAGATACCGATTTTTTTTGTTTTGGAAAACTGATTTTGTTGTGGAGCACTGAATTGCAGCCCGACCGTGCCTGACGGCAGGCAGGTGGCAGTGGAAAGCCTTGTGAAGCAAAAACTGATTTTTTCTTGTTGAACCAAAGCGACCAACGGTCCCGATAGCTATCGGGACTTGGGGCAACTTAGAAAAAACAGTTTTGGCAAACAAACTTGTAACGGACAGCGGGAAATGTCTGCCATAACTCAGTTGTAGGTTGTCAGTTATCGGTTTTGGAGACAAAACGGGGATCGGTTTCCATAACGGTGCCGCAATTTTTACAGGTTCTAAGTTCTTTGGAATTGTAGAAATGTTGAAAATGGCCTAAGAAATCTTTTTCGATGTCTTTTAGTTCAAAATAAACTTCGTATAACTTATGGTTGCAATGGTCGCAAAACCAGAGTAATCCGTCCGGAATGTCTTGTCCGGCACGTTTTCTTTCGACCACTAATCCGATAGAGTTTTCTTCTCGCACGGGTGAATGAGGGGTTTTGGCGGGTAATAAAAACATGTCGCCCGGACCTAGTTGCATTGCGATTTTCTCTCCGTTATCTTGAACATAAACGGTGATGTTTCCTTCGAGTTGGTAAAACAATTCTTCGGTTTCGTTGTAATGGTAGTCTTTTCGGGCGTTTGGGCCGGCAACAATCATAACAATATAATCGCCGGAATCCACATATATATTTTTGTTTCCAACAGGAGGTTTGAGTAGGTGACGGTTTTCATCAATCCATTGGTTCAGATTGAATGGTTTTTGGATTGCCATAGTTTTAATTTTTGAATTGTAAATTTACAAAATAAAAAAAGCCGAACTGAATCGGCTTTTGAATTATTTTACTTCTTTTATAAGATAAAGATAAACGGCAAAGTGATCGCTAAATCCAGGTTCACTTGGCGAATTTCTGAGCGGATAACCTTTGTATTGTCCTGTAGTTTGAATCAAATAGGGTTTGTTAAAAACTCCCGCTTTCCAATATCTGAAGGATGAATAGTCATCTCTTAAGAAAGGTTCTGTAAGCATCATTTGATCAAATAAATCCCATGAATCTCTATAAGCAAGAGAACCTATTCCTCTTTTTGACATTTCTTCCATCGGATTATAAATTCCTCCTGGTTTTAATTGGTCTTTTTTGGCAACAGCACCAATTTCTTTTTTTACACTCTTATTATAAGGACCATCGTTCAAATCGCCCATAGTGATAATTTTAGCATCAGGATTTATTTTTTGCAATGAATCGATGATTTTTCTATTTAAAGCTCCTGCTGCTTCACGATAAGGACTGCTTCTTTTTTCACCACCCGAACGAGAAGGCCAGTGATTTACAATAAAATGCATTTCTTCTCCATCTAAATATCCAGTTACAAGTAATTGATCACGGGTATAAACTCTTTTTCCGCTTCCGTCAATATTATATATAATAAGGGGAACATTTAAAGAAGATGTTGGGGTAAAATGTTTCTTTTGATATAAAAAACCAACATCAATTCCACGACCATCAGGAGAATCATAATGTATAATTCCATAATCTTTTGCAGCTAATTTTGGTCGCTTTACAAGATCCTCAAGTACACCTCTATTTTCAACTTCACAAATACCAAGAACTACCGGAGAATTGGAGTGCTGTTCTGTTGTTCCAATATCTGATATTACGCGTTCTAGGTTTATTAATTTTTGCTGATATTTTTCAGCCGTCCAACCTTGAGCAGGTGTGTATTCTGAATCATTAACACCTTCATCATCTTTTATATCAAAAAGATTTTCAACATTATAAAATGCAATCGTGTGCATTTTGAATTTTTTTTCTTGTCCAAAAACAACGAAATTTGAATATAAAGCAACAAAAAACAATAACGAGTATTTAATTTTCATAAAACGTATTTTAAATTTAGGTAAAGTTTAATACAAACTCCGCACCAAAAGTAAATAATATTATTAAATAATGTACCTTTGCAGGCTGTTAAGAAATAATTAACAAGCAAAAAAGTCAATAATTTTAACTTTATTTATGAAAAAACTTGTTTTAAGTATTCTTTTTGTAATGCAAGTCCTAATCGTTTTTGGTCAACAAAACCCAGGTGTTACGGGTATAGTTGTAGATTCAAAAACACAAAGACCATTACAGAGTGTAGTTGTTTCCATTCAAAACACAACTTTAACAAAAATCACTTCTTCTGAAGGAGCCTTTCTTTTTGAAAATGTTCCATCTGGCGAGTATCTGTTACAAGTGAGAACTGAGGGATACGCAACTCAATTATTACCATTTGAGGTTTCTTTAAACCAAATGGTTGACTTAGGTGTTATTGTTATGGAAGAAGACATTACTTCTGAACAACAACTTAGTTTAATTACCATTACCGAAAGTGATTTAGGTGATGATAATAGTGGTTCTGAAAGCACTGCCGGATTATTACAAGCTACCAGAGATGCTTTTTTACAAGCCTCCGCTTTTAATTTTGGTCAAGCACGTTTCAGAGTAAGAGGTTTAGACAATGAGTATGGAGCTACCATGATTAATGGTGTCATGATGAACAAACTTTATGATGGTAGACCTCAATGGGGTAACTGGGGTGGATTAAATGATGCTACAAGAAATCAAGAATTTACAAATGGCTCAGGTCCGTCAGATTACACTTTTGGTGGTATTTTAGGAACTCAAGAAATCAACACCAGAGCGTCAATTTACCGACCGGGATCTCGCGTTTCGTTTTCCGGAACTAACACAAACTATAGCTGGAGAACTATGGCTACTCATGCGTCTGGGATGAACAAAAACGGATGGGCTTATGTGATTTCAGGCGGAAGAAGATGGGCACAAGAAGGCTTTTTTGAAGGAACAGATTATGCGGCAAATTCATTATTTGCGAGTGTTGAGAAAAAAATCAATGATAATCACAGTTTGAATTTTACTTCAATTTATGCTCAAAACAGCAGAGGTAAAAACTCACCAAATACTAGAGAAGTAAATGATCTTGCCGGAACTCAATATAATTCCTATTGGGGTTGGCAAAATGGTAAAAAGAGAAATTCTCGTGATAAAGATTTAGAGGAACCCATTTTAATGTTAAGTCATTATTGGAAAGTAAATACTAAAACAAAATTAAATACTAACGTTAGTTATCAATTTGGTAAAATTGGAAACTCTCGTTTAGACTTTAATAATGTAACAAATCCAGATCCAACCTATTATAGAAACTTACCAAGTTATTATTTGAACTTACATTCAGAAAATATTGATGGTGACTTTGTTTGGACACCTGATTTTGATGAAGCTGGAAATGCTAGAGCTAATTTTTTAGCAAACAGACAAATCAATTGGGATCAAATGTATCGCTCTAACTCATTGCCGATTACTGATGAAAATGGCATGGAAATAGGAAGAGCTCCAACAGAAAGTGTTTATGTATTGTATGAAGATAGAACAGATGATAAATTAATCACTGTTAACACGATTATGAATTCACAAATTGCAGACAATATTATTATGAATGCAAGTGTGAGTTATAGAAATTTAAAATCGAATAATTTCCAAAATTTATTAGATTTATTAGGTGGACTTTATTTTAGTGATGTAGATCCGTTTTTTGCCGGAAGTCAATCACAACCTGACTTAAACAATCCAAACAGATTAGTTGGTGAGGGTGATAAATATGGTTATAACTACAATATATTAGCAACTTCGCTTGACGCTTTTACACAATTTAAATTTACATATAATAAAGTAGATTTTTATTTAGCACAATCCTATTCAAGAAGTGAATATCAAAGAGAAGGTTTATATCAAAATGGTATTTATCCTGAAACTTCATTTGGTAAAAGCCGAAAAGTTGAATTTGATAATTTTGGTTTTAAAGGAGGTTTAACCTATAAAATTACCGGTCGTCATTTAATTGATGTCAATGCAATTTATATGACAAAAGCTCCAACAGTTAGAAATACATTTCCAAACGCAAGACTTAATAATCAAATTACCGCTGGTTTAGAAAGTGAAACAATTTATGGTGGAGACATCAGTTATGTAATTAGAGCTCCAAGAGTAAAAGCCAGAGCAACTGCTTTTTATAACAAAATCTTAGATGCAACTGAAGTTAGTTTCTTCTTTGCTGAAGGTTTAGGAATAGTAGATGAATTAGGTAATTTAAATTCAGGAAATGGTAATGCCTTTGTTGCTGAAGTTGTTACAGGCTTGGATAAGAAAAATATGGGACTTGAATTTGGTTTAGAATATCAAGTAACACAAACTATTAAAGCAACTGCTGTTGCAGCTTATGGTCAATATACTTATGATAGCAACCCAAATGTAGCTTTAAATGTTGACAATGTTAGAAGAACTGTAAATTATGGTTCTGCACTAATGAAAGACTACAGACAACCGGGAACACCACAACAAGCCTACTCTTTAGGTTTGGAATATCGTGACCCTAAATTTTGGTGGATTGGTGCAAACGTTAACTTTATGACAGATAATTATTTAGACATATCTACTGTTATGAGAACCAATAACTTCTTTAATAATGATCAAATTCCGATTGATAATCAACCGGTAGCTGGAGTTGACGAAGAACTTGCTCGTCAATATTTAAAACAAGAAAAATTTGATGAAATATATTTAGTAAATTTGGTAGGAGGAAAATCTTGGAGAGTAAGCAACAAAAACAGAAATACTGTTGGTTTTTTTGCCAGTATTAACAACGTTTTAGACCTTAACTACATTTCAGGAGGATTTGAACAAGGAAGAAATGCCAACTACACGCAAGTACAACAAGATTACGCTAGCGGAACAAGAGCATTCGGGCCAAAATACTTTTATGGATTTGGCAGAAATTATTTTGTGAATTTTTATTATAACTTTTAATCTACTTTAGACAATATACTATGAAAACAACTTTTTTAAAAACTATTTTATTAGTTGTAGCAGCTGGATTCGTTAGCTCATGCGTTAACGATGATGACTACAGCATTCCAAACTTTAATTGTGTTGATCCTAACTTGACGGCAAACAAAACTGTACAGTCAATGTATGATATGGCATCATCTACAATTCAGCAGTTCCCTGAAAATGTAACTCAAGATGACATTTTAGAAGCTTATGTAGTTTCTTCTGACAGAGGAGGTAACTTTTTCAAATCATTATCTTTACAAACCTTAGGAACAGATTCAACTCCACCGCTAGGATTTAGTATTCCTGTTGACGTAACTAGTCTTTTCACCATTTTTGAACCTGGTAGAAAAGTATATGTTAAATTAAACAAAAGATATTATAACATTACTAATGGTTCTTTAATTATCGGAGAGTTATTTTTAAATTCTTCAGGAAATGCTTCTGTTGGCCGAATTTCTGCTAACACATATGGTAACACAATTGTACGTTCATGCGAAGTGAGAAGCGAAGAGGATTTCGTTAGAACTTTAACTGTTAATGAAGCAAAACAAGACGCAAATCTTAACACATTGATTGAATTAAACAATGTACAGTTTGTTGATGCTGCTGTTGGATCAACCTATTACAATCCAAACAACCAAGTTGGAGGTGCTACTAATCATTTATTATCTGACACATCGGGTAATACAACAATTTTCAGAACAAGTAGCTTCGCAAGATATGCAGGTAATGTTGTACCAGGTGAAAGCGGAAAAATTAGAGGTATCATGACAAAATTTGGTTCTGATTACCAATTTGTAGCAAGAACTTTTGATGATATTCAATTAACAAATCCTCGTTTTGATGTAGATTTTGCTCCACCACTTGTTGGAGATAATGTTACTTTCCTTTCAACTTTAAATGAAACTTTTGAAAGCTATACTGCTGGGTCAAACACAACAGGTCAAAATAATTTCCCAATGTATATTAATGATGCTTTGGTTGGAAATGCGTATTGGAGATGTCGTTCAAACGGAACACCTGCAAACAAATTTATCCAAATGACAGCCTTTGGTACAGGTCAAAATGTTAAAACCTACTTTATCGTTCCTGTAGATTTTACAAATGCGAATTCATTCTCATTCCAAAGTCGTGCTTCATTTTTTGCAGGTGCTGTTTTGAAAGTTTATTATTCAACTGCTTATACAATTGGTGGTGTAGTAAATCCTGCTGATTTAACAGACATAACCTCTAATTTTGCTATTTCAGCTGCAAATAATGCAACAGGTCCATTTACACCTAGTGGCGTTTGGACTATTCCGGGTACACTAACAGGTAACGGTTTTATTCTTTTTGAATATACCGGTTCGGCAACATCTACGCCTGCTTTGACAACAAATATGGACTTAGATAATATTGTTATTAACTAAACTCTAGTATTATAAAAAATTAAAAGCGAGACAGTAAATTGTCTCGCTTTTTTTATGCAACTTTTTTAAAATCGAATTGAACTCACTCGATAGTAAATTTATCAAGTTACTGTTTTTTATAGGTAATGCTAAAAGCTTATTTTCTTTTATATTTTATAGAACAAATAACAGAAATTATCTATGTTAATTCTGGTTCTAGAAGAGCGTTACCCTTTCTTCCTTACCCTACGTTTTTTATCCCCCGGTAATAACGTAAAAAGCGAATAATCTTCTCGAACCACAAACTTTAACGTGGGCATATAAGCCGATAACTTATTGAGTTGTACAACCATTTGTTGATCCAATACCGTCACCAAAATAATCCCCCAATCCAATATTTTTTCCAAATCAGAAGCACTTGGCTTAATACTTAGCAAATCAAATAACAACTTAATTTTTTGCTCATTCAACTCCTGTATCGCCACATCAAGAGCAACTATTTCATCAAGATACTTTTTGGGTACAATAATTTTTGCCATAAATAAAATCAACCAGTTTAATAAATTAGTTTACATCATTTACAAACCTATTCTTAAACAATTTTATAACAAATAAGTTCACCTCAAGCAAGCTACAAAAAAAAGAGTATTTGATTTCTATAGCATAATTTGATAGTTATTTTAGGACGGGTCAAATATATGGATACTCCATAGATACTTCATAGATACTTTATAGATACTCCATAGATAAGCCATCAATGGTGACAGATTTTAACAAATATCCTATTTTAGAAATAGAAGTAAGCAATACAATACAGACCCAAATCATTAGATTGATGATAGTGAAAAAGTGATGTAAACCAGATAAACAGAACTCAGTGCTATTAAAGAAGGAACTCAGGGAGCAGGATTTTGAATCTATAAATATCTTTTTGAATTGAATTTTAATCAAAAAAAAACAGACTATCAATGATAGTCTGTTTTTAGCATTCAGTTGTTTTGATATTTATTTCTTTACAATCAAGAACTCACTTCTTCTGTTTTCAGCGTGTTGTTCTTCGGTACAATTTTCACCAC
>NZ_BMFG01000001.1:264420-589890 GCF_014638005.1 Flavobacterium orientale | reverse complement strand
GCGTCAACATCTCCGCACGCCTGCAAGCCTACGCCCTAAACACCCATGATTTACAACTATTCCAAGCCGTCAAACACAAACGCAACGCCATCATCAAACTAAGAGACGGCAGCTGCATCGACTATTGCCAACACGTCCACGACCAAGCCCAAGAACACCTCCAAAACCTAGCCCCCTATGGAGTAACCCAACAAGACCTAACCACATTCCAAGCCGCCATAAAGAAATTCCTAAAGTGGCAACCCAAAACCCGCTCCGCCATAGTCAACAAACGCATGAGCACCCGAGCCCTCGCCGAAAGCATCGCCCTGTGTGCCACCAAACTAAAAGCAATGGACATCTACGTAAAGATGCTCCAAACATCACACCCTGAATTCTATGAAACCTACACCGGTTGCCGCAAGTTAATCACCCCAAGCTACCGAAAAATAGCCCTTCGCGGTCAAATCACCAACGAAGAAGGCATGCCAATTCACAACGCAGTCATCACCATAAACACCCTCCGAAAAACCACAAAAACAACCCACCTGGGCCGTTTCGAAATCAAAACCATCCCACCCGGAGTCTACAAAGTCACCATCCAACACCCCAGTCACCAAACCCAAACCATCAAAGTCGCCATCACCGCCAACCAACGCACCGACATCACCACCAAGCTCCCACCGGGAATCCCAATGCGTATGGCCTCATAACACGAATCAAAAACATAAAAATCAGAGACGAAGTCGATGGTCCGGTAAACAAAGTCTATTTTTTATAGGTAACCCCGGTTAAATATCCCCACACAAAAAAGGATAAGTTGTATCTTGCACGTCAAAATAACAACAAAGCCCAACCTATGCCTTCCGATTACCTCTACGAAACCCACTTCAACAACCAAGTCTTCGAACCGGACGCACTACGCTATAAAGAATTTGAATTGTGCACCTTCAAAAACTGCGACTTCACCCACTGTGACTTTACGGGAGTGATGTTCGTGGAATGCACCTTCCACGATTGCAATTTCAAGGAAACCAAAATCAATTATGTCTCCCTCCGCGACGTCTCCTTCATACAATGTGACTTTACCGCCGTAAACTTCGCCATGACCGACCAAGTCATTTACAGCTTCAACTTCACCGATTGCCTATTGGATTACGCTCAATTCTACAACCTAAAACTCAAGAAGATGCAGTTCATCAACTGCAGCATGGTAGCCGTCGACTTTATGAACACCGACCTCACCGAAGCCCTGTTTGACAACTGCAATTTACGCCGTGCCGTATTCGTAGACACCAACCTACAAAAAGCCGATTTCTACAGCAGCCACAATTACACCATCGACCCTGAAAAGAACAAGCTCAAGAAAGCCATTTTCTCTTCTCAAGGCCTCAAAGGGTTATTGGAAAAATATGATTTGGTGGTTAAATAAGGTTGCCACGAATGCACGGATTTATGTTGGATAAGTTGTGTAAAAGTTTGAATAGTATGTTTTTAACCACATAGAGACATAGGTTTTTGAGACGGAGTAGACGCTTCGCTCATTTTTAGTATCACATAAGCTATGAGAAACCAAGAATTGGTTCTATGTTCTTTTTTCCTATGTATCTATGTGGTTTATGTTTTTGTTGGTTCTTTCTTTGACCACATAGAGCCATTTTATTGTTCTCTTATTTCAAGATAATAAATTCCACGCGTCGGTTGATGGCATGTTGCTCTTCGTTACAATTATCCCCACAAGGAATCAAAGGCACACGTTCACCATACCCTTTAGAACGCATACGGCTTCTACTGATACCGTTGGCCACTAAATACTCCAACGTAGCCGTAGCTCGATTCTGCGACAACCTCAAATTATAAGCATCCGAAGCCCGCGAATCCGTGTGAGCTCCCAACTCCACTTCCATTCTTGGGTATTTTTTCATGATATCCACCAGCACATCCAACGTGGAAGCCGCTTGTGTTTTGATATCCCATTTATTCAAATCAAAGTAAATGTTTTCCAACTGAATGTACACCAAACCATCGTCTTTGGTAATGATAATTTCCTCCGCATCATCATACGATTCGATTTCTAATTCAATTGTAAACCGCACTCGCCCATCGTCTAACGTTTCAATATAATCCGTTTTGGAAGCATAGAAGTCACGTTCAGCTTCTATTCTATATCGTTTATTCGGTTCGGAGTTAAACGTATAATCGGCATTCTCCCCCACCACTAATTGTCCAATCAATTGGTCATTTTCATCATACAACGACACAATCGTTCCCGGCAACAACGCTTTGGAGTTTTTATCTCGCACTTCCCCTTCGACGGTAAACTTTCGTTCGTTCTCCGTTCGCACAAAGGCATATAAATTATCCGTTCCCTTTCGGTTAGAAGCCAAATAACCAATGTTCACGTCCTCCTTCACCACAAACGAAAAGTCATCCATTCCACTGTTGATGGTTTCGCCCAAGTTAATCGGTTTAGCAAACACCTCATTATACGACTTCGACATAAAAATATCCAAACCACCCAATCCCTGATGCCCATCCGAAGCAAAGTAAAGCGTACCATCTTGCCCCACAAACGGAAACTGCTCCCGATGTATCGTATTGATGGTGTTCCCTAAATTAACCGGTTCGGTGTACGTTCCGTCTTCGTTAATCGTCACTTCATAAATGTCAAACGACCCCAAGGAACCGGGTCTGTCACTTGAAAAATACAACTTCGTTTCATCCGCACTCAAAGCCGGATGCATCGTTGAGAATGAATCACTCGAAAAAGGCAGTTCGGTAACGTTAGTCCATTCGTTTTCTATAAAATCTGCTCGGTACAATTTCACATGAGCCACCATTTCGCCATTCACCTCCACCCGCTTTTCATTCGTTCTGCTGAAATACATCACCAATCCGTCATAGGTAAACACCGCAGAACTTTCGTGCGTCTTCGTATTGATCTTATCGGAAAAAGGTACCACGTTTTCTAAAACACCCTCCTTAGAAACCGTTCCTTCAAACAAGTCCAAGTACGGTTTTTGGTTCCATGCATATGTTGGATTCTTTTGATTTCGCAACGACGCAAAAACCACTTTCTCCCCATAGAACGACAAACCGAAATCTCCTGTGGAGGTACTTCGCGTTACCGGTTTGATTTCATAATTATAAGGCACGATATTGTTCAGGTGTTCTTTAAACTTCTTAGTATCGATGGTATACTTCATGTGTTTCGACATGAGGGCATCGGCTTTGTCGTAATCCTCCGTTGCTTTTAAAGCATGCATGTATCTAAAATAATATTCGGATGGAATACTGTCTTTGTGACTGAAAAACAAATTCCCATAGGCTTTAGCCGCCGAAGCCATTTCTGAATTAAAGAAATAGCAGTCGCCCAAATTCTGCAAGGTATGTTTGTCTTGTTTCAAGTCTTCATACATCGCTGCCGCTTCCACATAGGATTTCTGTGCAAACAATTCATCCGCTTTCTTCAATGACGGTTTTTGTCCAAAGACAAAGCAACTTGTCAGGAGAATAAAAACGCTATATACATTACATTTCTTCATAATAACTCGTTAGAAAAATCGTGGTGATTTATCATATCCTTTTTTGTTTTTATTTCGATTCAAATCAAACAGGAACATAATTTCATGTGACCCTGAGTTGAATCTTCCCAAATTAGAAACCGTATAATCATAGGCATATCCAATACGTACACCTTCTGCCACTCTAAAGTTCACCAAGCCACTCACGGAGTCGTCAAAGCGGTATCCTGCACCAATCTCAAACACCTCATTAATCAGGAAATTGGTTGTTAGATCAATAGAAGTCGGTGCCCCCGAAGCCGTTTTCGCCATAAAAGCCGGTTTGAATTTTAGGTTGTCATTCAGGTTAAACACATACCCTCCTGTGAAGAAATAATGGATTGCTTCTACTCCTGTGGTCACAATCCCTTCTTGTCTTTCCAAATGTTTCGTTGACAATAAATTGGGACTGGAAAGCCCCAGGTAATAGTTCTCTCCAAAATAAAAAGCCCCAACACCCACGTTTGGAAACACCTTACTCAAGTTGTTCCCAAAAGCCGGATCGGGTAAATCGTCCGAATACACAAATCCGTTGAAATCAGTGCTAAAAAGTGTCACACCCCCTTTTATACCAAAGGATAATTTATTGGAAGCATTCAAATCAATGACGTAAGCAAAATCCATAAAGATGTTGGTTTCTTTCACCACATCACCAATTTGGTCGTGTATTAAAGATGCCCCCACTTCCACTTTTTTAGTTAAAGGAATATGTGTAAAGAAAGTACCTGTTGTTGGTCCACCTTCAGCACCCACCCATTGTGCCCGATACAGCCCTCCAAAATTAATTACATCCGGGTCGGCCGTTGCATAGGCAGGATTGATTACACTCATGTTGTACATGTATTGTGTAAACTGCGGATCTTGTTGGGCCCAGCCATTCCAAAAGAAGAAGCTGCACAAAACGGATAGAAAAATATGTCTCTTATTCTTTGTCATATCGTTTACCTACTTAAATAAAGGCGTCCTTGAATAGGTTTACGCAAACCATCATTAAAATTTAAAATAAAGAAGTACACCCCAACCGGAACTTTTGAGCCGGCAAGTTGTAAACCACTTTCTGCAAAACCATCCCAATCCGGTTTTGAATTGTTCCCTTTGTATAAAACGGTTCCGTAACGGTTATAAAACTCAATGGAGAAATTAGGATATAAAGTTCTGATGTTTTTAATCACGAAGAAATCGTTGATCCCATCTCCATTTGGTGAAAACCCATCCGGAATAATGATATCTGAACAATCGGTGATTTGTACGGTTACTTCCAAACGGACATCGCTTTCACAACCTGAAGCAGCAACCACTGCTCCATAATACGTTGCTCCATTACTTAAAGGTGTACTGTTGTCCAGAGCTGTTCCGTTTATCGGCTGATCATACCAAACGATAAGTTCCACTCCAATTACATTTGAGGTCAAACTAAACACGGTAGGATTTTGATCTTCACAAAAAGCATTACCTCCTTCAATTAGTTCAGGTGTTGGCACGCTAGTCACTGTGAATGCAACAGGTGGAAAACTATTTCCTGACAAACCACATATTGTTGCTGTATTGGAATTAATGGTGGTAATGGTTAACACATAATCACCGGCAGTATTTATTTCATTGGTTGGCAAGGTAAAACTGGCGTTGCCTCCAACAAACGAAACGGTAATGGTATTTGAAAGCGTCACTGCACCTGATAAGGCATAGGTCAGCGAATAATCACCGTCACTCAGGTTGCTAGCATTCGTGATGTTCACTAATCCCCCATTGGAAAGACACGCATATCCTATGGCTACATTTGCATCTACAACGGACGGTAACGGAAATACTTCAAAGGAAACGGTTGCATCTTCATTTAGATTCGTACACGAATTCACTTGACTCACTATGTTATATATCAAAATAGCATAAACCCCAGGATTTGGAATGTTTGCTGCCGGAATCACAAATTGCCCTGCACCGTCGGTTATAGTAACTGTTCCCGATGTTCCAATGTTTGGAATTGCGTTGGGGATGTTGTATAAAAACTCATAGTCACCATTAGGTAAATTGACTGCACCTGTAATTTGAACTACCACATCTGAACCGATACAACTATCGGCTACCACTATATTGGCATTTTCAATTTCCGGTTTGGGTAAGATTTCGAAGGTTAGCACCACATCACTTAACAGGGTAGTACACGTGGTGGCTGTATTTTGAATGGACACTACTGTAAGTTGTGTACTTCCTGCATTTGGAATGGCGGTTGCGGGAATTTCAATTGTAGCTTCACCATCAGTAACTGTAAAAGCAACAAAGGTTTCCGCACTCGTATTCGCTCCCGATAGTATGTAAGATAGTTGGTATGTTCCGTTCGGCAAATTAAATAGTGTAAGTACGAGGGGGAGGTCCTGACAAATAGGAGAAGTAAAATCAATATCATCTACTGTCAGTTGTGGGCTTTGAATTATTGTAAATTGAACGGTTTCATCATCAGAACCGCAAGCATTTGTTACGGTGTATGTAAAAGTATAAGTGCCGATCGGATTAATCGTAGCATTAAAAATATTGGAAACCACTGATGTGTCAAATGCGGTCCAAACCCCACCTGATTGTTGCGTACCATCTAACAAAGTAAACAAATCAAAAGCGGCGTTAGAGCTACAAACATCCTGTGCCCCTGTAAACAAACCGGCATTTGGTGCTTGTGAATTGGAAACAGTAACTGTTGCCGTTGCATTGGGACAAGGTGCGA
Organism: Flavobacterium orientale; assembly: GCF_014638005.1. GTDB lineage: Bacteria > Bacteroidota > Bacteroidia > Flavobacteriales > Flavobacteriaceae > Flavobacterium > Flavobacterium orientale. The sequence continues at coordinate 583,632 of NZ_BMFG01000001.1, read as the reverse complement.
TTCCCGTAACGGTATAGGTATAAACTCCAGCGGGATCTATTGCGGGATTGAATACACCTGTACCACTTGCTAAAGCCGGTGACCATGTTCCATTTGTATCGGGGTTGTTTCCTAATAAAGAGAATAAATCTACCGGTGTAGAAGTAACACATAAATCAACGCTTCCATCTGTACCTGCATTCGGTTCAGGGCTTAGGATTACAGTAACTGTAGCGGTTTCATTCTCACATGGTGGTGTTCCGATAACGGTATAAGTATACACACCTGCGGGGTCAACGGCAGGGTTAAAAATGCCTGTACCACTTGCTAGTGCCGGTGACCATGTACCTCCTGTTTGAGGACTTCCACCAAGATACGTGAATAAATCAACTGAGGGACTAGTAGCACACAGATTCGCTGTTCCGCTCGTTCCTGCAATGGGTTGTGGGTTTAAGGCAACTGTTACATTAGCTGTTGCGTTGGGACAAGGTGCGATTCCGAGTACGGTATAGGTATAAACACCTGCGGGATCTATTACGGGATTGAATACGCCTGTACCACTCGCTAAAGCAGGAGACCATGTTCCGTTTGTATCGGGATTATTTCCAAGTAAAGTAAATAAATCCACCGGTGTGGAAGTAACACATAAATCAACACTTCCGTCTGTACCTGCATTGGGTTCCGGATTGATTGTTACGGTAACTGTAGCTGTTTCATTCTGACACGGTGGGGTTCCGACAACTGTATAGGTGTACACACCTGCGGGGTCAACGGCAGGGTTGAAAATGCCAGTACCACTTGTTAGTGCCGGCGACCATGTACCTCCAGTTTGAGGAGTGCCACCTAGATATGTGAATAAATCAACTGAAGGACTTGTGTTGCACAAATTCGCTGTGCCGCTAGTTCCTGCAATAGGTTGTGGGTTTAAGGCCACTGTTACATTTGCCGTTGCGTTGGGACAAGGTGCAATTCCGGTAACGGTATAGGTATAAACTCCAGCGGGATCTATTGCGGGATTGAATACGCCTGTACCACTTGCTAAAGCAGGAGACCATGTTCCATTTGCATCGGGGTTGTTTCCAAGTAAAGTGAATAAATCTACCGGTGTAGAAGTAACACATAAATCAACGCTTCCATCTGTACCTGCATTGGGTTCAGGGCTTAGGATTACAGTAACTGTAGCGGTTTCGTTTTCACATGGAGGTGTTCCGATGACGGTATAAGTATACACACCTGCAGCGTCAACGGCAGGGTTAAAAATGCCTGTACCACTTGCTAGTGCCGGTGACCATGTGCCTCCTGTTTGAGGAGTGCCACCTAGATATGTGAATAAATCAACTGAAGGACTTGTGTTGCACAAATTCGCTGTACCGCTCGTACCTGCAATAGGTTGTGGGTTTAGAGCCACTGTTACATTGGCTGTTGCGTTGGGACAAGGTGCAATTCCGGTAACGGTATAGGTATAAACTCCGGCGGGATCAACGGCAGGATTGAAAAGGCCTGTACCACTCGCTAAAGCCGGAGACCATGTTCCGCCTGTATCGGGGTTGTTTCCAAGTAAAGTAAATAAATCAACCGGTGTAGAGGTAACACATAAATCAACGCTTCCATCTGAACCTGCATTGGGTTCAGGGCTTAGGATTACAGTAACTGTAGCGGTTTCGTTTTCACATGGAGGAGTTCCGACAACGGTATAGGTGTATACGCCTGCGGGGTCAACAGTAGGGTTAAAAATGCCTGTACCACTTGCTAGTGCCGGCGACCATGTACCTCCAGTTTGAGGAGTGCCACCTAGATATGTGAATAAATCAACTGAAGGACTTGTGTTGCACAAATTCGCTGTGCCGCTAGTTCCTGCAATAGGTTGTGGGTTTAGGGCAACTGTTACATTAGCTGTTGTGTTGGGACAAGGTGCAATTCCGGTAACGGTATAGGTATAAACTCCGGCGGGATCAACGGCAGGATTGAAAAGGCCTGTACCACTCGCTAAAGCCGGAGACCATGTTCCGCCTGTATCGGGGTTGTTTCCAAGTAAAGTAAATAAATCAACCGGTGTAGAGGTAACACATAAATCAACGCTTCCATCTGAACCTGCATTGGGTTCAGGGCTTAGGATTACAGTAACTGTAGCGGTTTCGTTTTCACATGGAGGAGTTCCGATAACGGTATAGGTGTACACACCTGCGGGGTCAACGGCAGGGTTGAAAATACCGGTACCACTTGCTAGTGCCGGTGACCATGTGCCTCCTGTTTGAGGACTTCCACCAAGATACGTGAATAAATCAACTGAGGGACTAGTAGCACACAGATTCGCTGTACCGCTCGTTCCTGCAATGGGTTGTGGGTTTAAGGCAACTGTTACATTAGCTGTTGCGTTGGGACAAGGTGCGATTCCGAGTACGGTATAGGTATAAACACCTGCGGGATCAACAGCAGGATTGAATAGGCCTGTGCCACTTGCTAAGGCTGGTGACCATGTTCCATTTGTATCGGGGTTGTTTCCAAGTAAAGTAAACAAATCAACCGGTGTGGAAGTAAAACATAAATCAACACTTCCATCTGTACCTGCATTCGGTTCCGGATTGATTGTTACGGTAACGGTAGCTGTTTCATTCTGACACGGTGGGGTTCCGACAACTGTATAGGTGTACACACCTGCGGGATCAACGGCAGGGTTGAAAATGCTAGTACCACTTGCTAGTGCCGGCGACCATGTTCCTCCAGTTTGAGGAGTGCCTCCTAAAAATGTAAACAAATCAACTGAAGGACTTGTGTTGCACAAGTTTGCTGTGCCATTTGTTCCTGCAATAGGTTGTGGGTTTAGAGCCACTGTTACATTGGCTGTTGCGTTGGGACAAGGTGCGATTCCGGGTACGGTATACGTATAAACACCCCCTGCATCTACTGCAGGATTGAAAAGTCCTGTACCACTCGCTAAAGCCGGAGACCACGTTCCATTTGTGTCTGGGTTGTTTCCTAATAAAGTAAACAAATCTACCGGTGTGGAAGTAACACATAAATCAACACTTCCGTCTGTACCTGCATTGGGTTCCGGATTGATTGTTACGGTAACGGTAGCTGTTTCATTCTGACACGGTGGGGTTCCGACAACTGTATAGGTGTACACACCTGCGGGATCAACGGCAGGGTTGAAAATGCTAGTACCACTTGCTAGTGCCGGCGACCATGTTCCTCCAGTTTGAGGAGTGCCTCCTAAAAATGTAAACAAATCAACTGAAGGACTTGTGTTGCACAAGTTTGCTGTGCCATTTGTTCCTGCAATAGGTTGTGGGTTTAGAGCCACTGTTACATTGGCTGTTGCGTTGGGACAAGGTGCGATTCCGGGTACGGTATACGTATAAACACCCCCTGCATCTACTGCAGGATTGAAAAGTCCTGTACCACTCGCTAAAGCCGGAGACCACGTTCCATTTGTGTCTGGGTTGTTTCCTAATAAAGTAAACAAATCTACCGGTGTGGAAGTAATACATAAATCAACACTTCCGTCTGTACCTGCATTGGGTTCCGGATTGATTGTTACGATAACGGTAGCTGTTTCATTCTCACATGGAGGAGTTCCGATAACGGTATAAGTATAAACACCTGCTGGGTCAACGGCAGGGTTAAAAATACCTGTACCACTTGCTAGTGCCGGTGACCATGTTCCTCCAGTTTGAGGAGTGCCTCCTAAAAATGTAATCAAATCAACTGAAGGACTTGTGTTGCACAAATTTGCTGTGCCATTTGTTCCTGCAATAGGTTGTGGGTTTAAGGCAACTGTTACATTGGCTGTTGCGTTGGGACAAGGTGCGATTCCTGGTACGGTATACGTATAAACACCCCCTGCATCTACAGCAGGATTGAAAAGTCCTGTACCACTCGCTAAAGCCGGAGACCATGTTCCGCCAGTATCGGGATTATTTCCAAGTAAGGTGAATAAATCTATTGAAGTAGATGTGGTACATAAATCAATACTACCATCAGTACCCGCATAACCAATTGGATTAACTGTCACAGTAACCGTAGCCGTATCAGGAACACACGAAACTGAAGTCGTTTCCGTATATGTAAAAACAAAAGGACTTGCTAACAAACTAAGTTGAGCGGTATCCAGGGTTCCAAGGTATCCATTTGATGTTGTAAATGGCCCTGACCAACTTCCGTTTTGTCCGGGAGAACCGCCCAAATAATCAAAAAGGTTTATCAAATTAGCATTAGGAATTTCGCTGTCGCAAATTTGATAATTACCGGAAGTCCCCGCATTATTTAATGGTTGAATTACTGCAATAACCTCCAAACGATCGATACTTTCGCATGGTGGGTCAACAGTTGTAGCAAAATAACTTTGGCCGTTTACTAGAGGTGTACTCAACGGTAAAGGAAGAGCTGACGTACTAGTAGCATACCAATTATTATTACCACTTACTATCAAATCACCAACTGTTGCCGGATTCGAAGGATTATTACAAAAAAACTGAGTGCTATTTCCAACAGGAAGAGGTACTACACCCACACTCACAAAAACGGAACGTCTTGACGTTTCACAGCCAGTATTTGGATTGGTTTGACTGGCGTAATAAATTGTGTTGGGCACTAAAACTGTTGAAATTGGAAGAGGGGTACCTCCAGACGGCACATTATACCATTGTATGTTATTTCCAATTACAATTAAGCTTGCCAGTGTGGCATCATTCGGGTCATCTACACAATCTCCTTGAAAACTTTGACCAAAAGGAGCTGAAAAAATGGTAACAAAAACCTGAGTTCGGGTGCCGCAATCACCTGCACTATTGTCTGCAAAATAGCTTTGCCCGTTCACCAATCCGGCACCGGGTGATAGGGGTGTTGTTGCTGTTGCTGTTGCAAACCAAGCAACGCCCCCTCCATTATCAATAGCTTGCAAACTTGAAATTGTTGGCGATTCAATGTCACAAAATGATTGGTTTGTATTCGAAACCGTTGGACATTGAGCCTTTGTACTTTCTACCAGAGCAAAAAGAAAAAAAAGTTGCATCAAAAAACCAAAAACTGTTTTTTTATGAAATATGAACACGTTGTAATTTATTTTTATAGTATAAATCATTGTTGTCGTTTTACTACTCAATTGACAGGTTTTACGTTTGTTTCAGCATCAAATTGATATAAGTAAACTCCCAAATTGGAGTAACCACCATTGGTATTTTTATTGTATTTAAACCGATACATTACTTGTTGTGTTTCATTGTCTTTTGCGGTAGCTTCAAAATTTTTATTTTGAAAAACCCTTACCAATGCATCAAAAGTCACATCAAATCCTTTTATCACTTGGGGAGAAGGCATGATGTTGTACTCTTTTTTAAATTGATTGGCAAATGCGTTGTTACGGCTGCTATTATCCAATTTTTTAACGGATGGATAAATCATTTTTAAAACCCTGAAACGCATTTCGGACAAGCTTTCTTCCTGTAGCATTTCTAACTCATTTAGCAGGGCCAACTGTATGTCATAATTTGTAGACTCTTTCATTAACAGTGTGGTAGCATCCAAAATAATTCCGGTTTTATCCGTATTCATCAGAATATAATTTTTAGTATTTTTTACTAAAACCTTTTTCAGCGATTCCACATCCAATATTCCTTTGCTGTCTGCATTAACGAAAACTGCTTTGGGAAAATCGGCAGCTATCCATTCTGAATTTACATCCGGGTCGGTAACCACAATCATAGTTCCATTTAAAGCCGCAATATGATTCAAAACGGCTAGTTTGATTTGCAACTCCTGCGGTATTACGACATAACTGTTTGATGGTCTTTTGGTATTATTGACTTTCGTAAAACTTACTAAGGGGACGTTGTTTTTACTCAAGTATTCTTCTATTTTATCCACACTCGCCTCTTCCACAGGATAAATCACCAGTGAGACGGCCTCCAGATTATTATTTTTAGCTATTGTTAAAGCATTGGATTGGTTGACTGCATAAAATTTCGGATCCACTTGAACGCCCATTTTTTTAATCGAATCAATAGCGAATTTAGCTCCATAATAGAAATCGCTATATGACCTAGACTCGGCATCTGAAACCGCACTACTCCCTTTTGGATTTCCCATTACATAATTTAATTTTTCTTCCTCCAAGGGTACTAAAACTGCAATTTCCTTTTTTTCTACTTTATTAAGTGATGCCAATAAACCCGTTATTGCCGGTGTAGCAGTCACCGGTTTACTTTGAGTAGAAGCGATTGGAGCCGTTGCCGGTAACTTGATGGTCATGCCCATTTTTACTCCATCCGCCAACTGCGGGTTTAATTCCAGTAGTTTTTCTTGCGATATACCGGCCATTCTCGACAGTCCATACATTGTTTCTTTGGGTTGCACTTCATAGTTTATAAAACCACCCTCCGTTTCGACCGGTTGCGGAGTCACCACTTCCGCTACTTTGGTCTCCGGAATTATTTTTTCTTCTATCGGTGTTGTTGCAGTAGCTTTTTCTTGTGTTGGAATCGCAGTTGGCGTTGAAAAAGCAGCAGTACCCACCTCAACCCTATGACCTATTTGCAACATGGCCACGATATGTGGATTTTTTCTTTCTAATTCTTCAATAGTTGTTCCATAACGTTTTGAAAGTCCATACTTAGTTTCACCCTTCTCTACGATATGAACAGCAGCATCCGTTTGAATGGACGTATTTTGTGCTGTACCGGTTTCACTATAAACCGGAATAGTTAGTGTTTGTCCTATTTTGATTAAATCGGAAGTAACTGATTTGTTGGCAGCCACCAATTGTTCCACTGTAATACCATATCTTCTTGAGATACCATACAAGGTTTCTTTCGGTTGCACTACATAGGTAATCACTTTGTTCGGAATGGGTGATGCCGTATTAGTTATCTTTTGAGCACCCCCACCACTATCACGACCGCCTTTTATTTCTAAACGATGGTTGATTAATAATCCGGATACAATGTGTGGATTTTGTCGTTCTAACTCTTCAATGGAAACCCCATAACGTTTGGATAGTCCGTATTTTGTTTCTTTAGGTTGTACTGTATGCAGGATCACATTTGATGATGGTTGACCTGTAGTTGTCACATCAGGCTTTTGGATTGGTTGGCTTATGGGTTTTACTTTTGACTTGGGTATTAAAACAATTTCATTCTCAAAAATACCTTCTCTTAACTTAGGATTAAGTTCATATAAATCATTTGGCGTTACTTTGTATTGTAGTGCGATTTGTGTAACTGTTTCTCCTTTAACAACTTTATGTTTGACATAATCTTCCTGAGCGAAAAGATTTATCATACAAGCTATGAAAAGAAAAAATAACAGTAATCGATACTTCATATTTGAATGACTTTGATTTTGATAAATAAAAACCTACCAATTTTAATCATAAATATAAAAAAAACCTTCAGAAGAAATTTTCATCTGAAGGTCAAATTCTAAGATGTTATTAACAATTTTTAATACACAAAAATTGGTCGCTCACTCATCATTTCATTAACAGAATCAGCCACTTGCTCAATTATTTCCTCATTCGTATGGTTAATAATTACAGTATCAATGAGGTCAACTATTGTCTCCATATCTTCTTCAACAAGACCTCTTGTGGTAATTGCCGGAGTTCCCACACGTATACCTGAAGTTACAAAAGGTGACTTATCATCAAAAGGAACCATATTTTTATTCACGGTAATTTCCGCTTTTACTAAAGCATTTTCAGCTTCTTTTCCTGTGATGTTTTTATTTCGCAAATCGATTAACATCATATGATTATCCGTTCCACCTGAAATAATATTGTATCCTCTTTTGACAAAAGCGGCTGCCATTGCTTTCGCATTTTTTTGCACTTGAAGTGAATACGTAAAAAACTCATCTGAAAGTGCTTCTCCAAAAGCAACTGCTTTTGCGGCAATGATATGTTCTAACGGCCCCCCTTGATTTCCAGGAAAAACAGCCGCATCTAGTAATGATGACATCATTCTGATTTCCCCTTTTGGTGTTTTTATTCCGAATGGATTTTCAAAATCAGTACCCATTAAAATCATTCCGCCACGCGGACCACGTAATGTTTTATGTGTTGTAGTTGTAATAATATGACAATGCGGCACCGGATCATTCAAAAGTCCTTTTGCAATTAAACCAGCAGGATGTGAAATATCAGCCAATAAAATAGCTCCAACACTGTCAGCAATTTCTCTGAAACGCTTGAAATCCATATCACGAGAATAAGCAGAAGCTCCTGCGATAATCATTTTTGGCATTTCCTTTATTGCAATCTCTTGAATCTTATCATAATTTAAAAGTCCGGTTTCTTGTTCAACCCCATAAAAAACAGGATTATATAATCTACCTGAAAAGTTTACAGGAGAACCGTGAGTCAGGTGTCCACCATGAGACAAGTCAAATCCTAGAATTTTATCCCCCGGTTTTAAACAGGCAAAGAAAACGGCGGTATTTGCTTGAGAGCCTGAATGCGGTTGCACATTTGCATAAGCAGCTCCAAACAAAGCTTTAGCTCTATCAATTGCTATTTGTTCCACTTGATCCACTACTTCGCAACCGCCATAATAACGTTTGCCGGGATAGCCTTCCGCATATTTATTTGTAAGCACCGAACCCGCTGCTTCCATTACTTGATCGCTCACAAAGTTCTCTGATGCAATCAATTCTAATCCGTGAATTTGTCTGTCTTGCTCATCTAAAATAAGCTCAAAAATTTGTTCGTCGCGTTGCATTTGATAATATTTCGTTAAATTGAGCTCAAAATTACGAAAATCGTTTGTTAAATTAATACTTAATAATATATTTGATTACTAATTTTTCAACACTAAATCAACAAAAAAAATGCCTATAACAGCCAACGACCCCAACAGAAAATCATGGATTAATGTCCCTGCTACCAGTGACTTCCCTATTCAAAACATTCCGTTTGGCGTATTTTTGACCAAAGATGACATCATTACGATTGGCACTCGAATTGGCGATTGTGCGATCGATTTAGGTGCCATGCAGCAGTTAAATTATTTTAATGGTATTGAATTAACTGACGATATGTTCATGCAAGACACGCTAAATGATTTTATTTCTGACGGAAAAAAAACATGGCGTTTGGTACGAAACAGAATTGCAGATATTTTTGATGCTACCAATCCGATATTGCGAGATAATGAAAAACATCGTGATATCATTATATTCAACATCCATGAAGTTGAGATGCAGTTACCTGTTTTAATTGGAGATTACACCGATTTTTATTCCAGTAAAGAGCATGCTACTAATGTAGGCAAAATGTTTCGAGATCCTGAAAATGCGTTATTACCCAACTGGCTTCATATACCGGTAGGTTATCACGGAAGAAGTTCGAGTATAGTTCCTTCGGGAATTCCTGTTCATCGTCCAATGGGACAAACGTTGCCGAATGGCGATACGCAACCTGTTTTTGGTCCGTCGCGATTAGTAGATTTTGAATTAGAAACGGCTTTCATTACAACCGATGCCAACATCATGGGAGAAAACATTCCTGTTGCGGAAGCAGAAGATTATATTTTCGGAATGGTTTTGTTGAATGACTGGAGTGCCAGAGACATTCAAAAATGGGAATATGTTCCGCTTGGTCCTTTTTTAGCTAAGAATTTTGCCTCTTCCATTTCACCTTGGATTGTGACTATGGATGCTTTGGAGCCTTTCAGAACGAAAAGCCCGAAACAAGAACCGGCACCACTTCCCTATTTACAGCAGAAAGGAAAACATGCATATGATATCCATTTGGAAGTGTTCATTGCCCCTGATAAAAAAGAACCTACGTTAGTGAGCAAGTCCAACTTTAAATATATGTATTGGTCCATGGCTCAGCAATTGGCACATCATACTTCGAATGGCTGCAAAGTAAATTCAGGCGATATGATGGGTAGTGGTACCATTTCCGGTCCAACTCCTGATAGTTTTGGTTCCATGCTAGAATTAACTTGGGGTGGAAAAAACCCGATTACACTAAACGATGGTAGTGAGCGTAAGTTTATCAACGACAACGACACTGTTATCATGAAAGGATATTGTCAAAACAGTCAAATTCGAATTGGTTTTGGTGAGGTGTCCAGTAAACTCCTCCCAGCTTTCGTTAGAAAATAAAATTTAAAATCCGGTATATCCGGATTTTTTTTTGGCTTATTATTTGAAGTAGTTTTATATATTTGGTAGGTCTAATTTCAACTTTTTATATGAAAAGAATTTTACTTTTATTTTTAGCGGTAACTATTGTTTCCTGCGGTGTAAAACAATCAACCAATGCTTTAAATTCAGGCAATTATGATCAAGCCATTGACATCGCAATTAATAGCTTGAGAGGAAATAAAAATGCAAAAGGCAAGCAAGATTATGTGTATATTCTTGAAGAAGCTTTCGCAAAAGTAAAAGAGCGTGACTTGAGAAATATTGAAATGTGGTCTAAAGATGCTAATCCTGCTAATTTGGAAAACATTTTTAAAACCTATGTTCAATTGAACAATCGTCAAGAGAAAATTCGACCCTTGTTACCCTTGCGATTTTTAAAAGAAAACAAAAACGCTATTTTTCCTTTTGACGATTATTCTACTGAAATAATTGACAGCAAAAATGCTTTATCCAATTACTTGTATACCAATTCAAAAAATCTATTAAAGAATGCCAATAAATTGCAATCACGTCAAGTTTATGATGATTTGATTTATTTGAATAAAATCAATCCGGGCTTTAAAGATGTTACAAAACTAATTGACGAAGCCCAATTCAAAGGAACTGATTTTGTTCATGTTTATACCAAAAATGAAACGAATATGGTAATTCCTGTTCGTTTGCAAAATGATTTGTTGGATTTTAGCACTTATGGTTTGAACGACAAATGGACGGTTTATCACAGTAATCGCGTTAAAGACATTCCTTATGATTTTGGTATCATTGTCAACTTCAGAGAAATTACTATTTCACCGGAACAAATCCGTGAAAAACAATTTGATAAAGAGCGACAAATCAAAGACGGTGTTAAAAACCTTGTCGATGCTAATGGAAATATTGTTCGTGATAGTTTAGGAAATCCAATAAAAGTGGACAAATTTATCACGGTTAAAGGTACGGCTTATGAATTTACACAATTCAAAGCTTGTCAAGTAGTGGCAAAAGTAGATTACATTGATTTCAATACCAATCAATTGACGAACACCTATCCCTTAGGAAGTGAATTTGTTTTTGAACATATTTATGCCACCGTTCGAGGCGACCGAAGAGCATTTGACGAACAATATGTTACTTATTTTGGTAGAAGAGCTGTACCATTTCCAACGAATGAACAAATGGTTTATGATACGGGTGAGGATTTGAAAATGAAGTTGAAGGATATTATTTCGAGGAACAGAATTAGAAGGTAAGTTTTTTTTTAATAATTTTCACTTTTCTGATTAGAACGCGGATGAAACGGATTGGCTTTGCCAAACGCGGATGTTCACGGATTTTTAATAGCTTCGCTATTTTTGGATTTGAACGGATTTATTCAGTGACTATTGTTTTGAATACATTGCTTTTTTCTTTTGCCACTAAGAAATAAAGACACAAAGTTTCAGAAAATTTAGTGTTTTCAAATTATAAACCGCCTCAAACTCGCAATTTCAATCCCATCATGTGATTCATGATAAACGCATTTTCCCTCTTTGATTAGAAGGATTTGAGGCGATTGGTGCGTTACTTCAAACCGATTGGCAATTTCGTTAGAAATGTTTCTGTATTCTAATAAGTCTAAAAAATACGGTTGTAAATCTTCTTCCGACAAATCATACTCGTTTTCAAAGTTTTTCAACGCAAAACGGCTTATGCTGCATCGTGTGCTATGCTTAAATATTAAAACCGGTTGTTGATGCGATAACTCAATTAATTCATTAAGCTGACCTAAATCGGTTAGCTTCCTCCATCCTACTTTAGATGTTTTCCCCTCTTCTGAATTCCCGAATAAATTAGTAAAAAAACTCATTTTTGACGTGTTTCAAGACATTTTGACTTGTTTTAAAGCTGATTTTACTCAAAAATAAGCCATTTTGTCTTAGATTATGGTTTGGAATAGTAGTTGACTAAACCTTCACAAAGATACCGAAATACTAGGCATTTACTTGCCTCAAAAACATAAAAATAAAACAAATGAATTTAAAAAATTTAACCATTAAATCGCAAGAAGCTTTGCAACAAGCTCAGCAAATTGCACAAGGTTTTGGTCAACAACAACTGGAAAACGAACATATTTTTAAAGGAATTTTAGAAGTAGATGAAAACGTTGCTCCGTTTATTTTAAAAAAAATAAATGTGAATGTCAACTTGTTCTCCCAAATCTTAGATAGTACAATTCAAAGTTTTCCAAAAGTTTCCGGTGGCGAAATTATGCTTTCCCGTGAAGCGGGAACGATGCTAAACGAAGCTTCCATCATTGCCAAAAAAATGAATGATGAATATGTTTCGATTGAACATTTACTCTTAGCCATTTTCAAATCGAAAAGTAAAGTAGCTCAGATTTTAAAAGACCAAGGTGTAACTGAAAAAGGTTTGGAAGCCGCCATTTCCGAATTGCGAAAAGGTGAACGAGTTACTTCTGCTTCAGCCGAAGAAACCTACAACGCTTTGAATAAATACGCCAAAAACCTCAACGAATTAGCCAAAAACGGCAAACTCGATCCCGTAATTGGTCGTGATGAAGAAATTCGAAGAGTATTGCAAATTTTATCCCGAAGAACCAAAAATAACCCCATGTTGGTTGGTGAACCCGGTGTTGGTAAAACCGCCATTGCCGAAGGTTTAGCCCACCGAATTGTAGATGGTGACGTACCCGAAAACCTAAAAGACAAAATCGTTTTTTCGTTAGATATGGGTTCGTTAATCGCCGGTGCAAAATACAAAGGTGAATTTGAAGAACGCTTGAAATCCGTTGTCAAAGAAGTCATTGCTGCCGAAGGCGATATTGTGTTATTCATTGATGAAATTCATACTTTAGTTGGTGCAGGAGGTGGCGAAGGTGCGATGGATGCCGCCAATATTCTAAAACCTGCTTTGGCTCGTGGCGAATTGCGTGCGATTGGTGCCACGACTTTAGACGAATACCAAAAATATTTTGAAAAAGACAAAGCTCTAGAACGACGTTTCCAGAAAATTATGGTGGATGAACCGGATACAGAAAGTGCGATTTCGATTTTACGAGGCATCAAAGAAAAATATGAAACGCATCATAAAGTGCGAATCAAAGACGAAGCGATTATTGCTGCCGTAGAATTATCGCAACGCTACATTTCCAATCGATTTTTGCCGGACAAAGCGATTGATTTAATGGATGAAGCCGCTTCGAAACTTCGAATGGAAATCAATTCAAAACCCGAAGAATTAGATGTTTTGGATCGTAAAATAATGCAATTGGAAATCGAAATTGAAGCAATCAAACGCGAAAATGATGAATCGAAATTAAAAATTTTAGGTTTAGAATTAGCCAATTTAAAAGAAGAACGCAACGAGATTTTTGCCAAATGGAAATCCGAAAAAGAAGTAGTTGATAACATCCAAAACGTCAAAATTGAAATTGAAAACTTCAAGTTAGAAGCCGAACGTGCCGAACGCGAAGGCGATTACGGAAAAGTAGCCGAGATCCGTTACGGAAAAATCAAAGAAGCACAAGAACGTTTGGACAAATTGCAAATTCAATTGCAAGAAAATCAATCGGGAACTTCATTGATTAAAGAAGAAGTAACCCGAGAAGACATTGCTGAAGTTGTAGCCAAATGGACCGGCGTTCCCGTGACCAAAATGCTACAAGGCGAACGCGATAAATTATTAAAATTAGAAGACGAATTACACCACCGTGTCGTGGGTCAGGAAGAAGCGATTGAAGCCATTAGTGATGCTGTTCGCAGAAGTCGTGCCGGATTACAAGATATGAAAAAACCTATCGGAACATTTCTTTTCTTAGGAACAACCGGAGTCGGAAAAACTGAATTAGCCAAAGCGTTAGCCGAATACTTATTTGACGACGAAAACGCGATGACCCGAATCGATATGAGCGAATACCAAGAACGTCACGCCGTAAGTAGATTAGTAGGTGCTCCTCCGGGATATGTGGGTTATGACGAAGGCGGTCAGTTGACAGAAGCTGTTAGACGCAAACCCTACTCAGTTGTTTTATTGGACGAAATTGAAAAAGCTCATCCCGACACCTTCAACATCCTTTTACAAGTATTGGATGAAGGAAGACTAACCGATAATAAAGGACGTGTAGCCGATTTCAAAAACACTATTATTATTATGACCTCCAATATGGGAAGTCATATTATTCAAGAGAAGTTTGAAAATTTATCGGGCGGAATTGAAGCCGCAACCGAAGCCGCCAAAGTGGAAGTATTAGGTTTATTAAAACAAACTGTTCGTCCCGAATTTATCAATCGTATTGATGAAATCGTCATGTTCACGCCATTATCCAATGCCAATATTCGAGAAATTGTTGGCTTGCAGTTAAAAAGTGTGACCAAAATGTTGGCACAACAAAACATCACGATGGATGCCACTCCGGAAGCCATTGATTATTTAGCTAAGAAAGGCTATGACCCACAATTCGGAGCAAGACCGGTGAAACGAGTTATTCAACGCGAAGTATTAAACAAATTATCAAAAGAAATTTTGAGCGGAACCGTAAAAACTGACAGCATCATTTTGCTTGATAGTTTTAATAACGAATTGGTTTTTAGAAATCAAAGTGAATTAGTATCATAACTCGTTTTAAATAGATAGATTAATTGGTTAGTTTGAAAACATCAACTTGGAAACGGGTTGGTGTTTTTTATTGTCGTTCCATTAAAAATTCAAATTGGTTTTATACTTTTATGTAATAAATAGAGTTTTATACTTCAAATCGCATCGCTATGAAATTAGTCATTTTCGCTTTATTCCTTTCTTTTTCTGGCTTAGCACAGTCGGAAGTTGTTTATACTAAAAAATTAAATCATACAGTTTCCGGTGAAAAAGTGTATTTGGAAAGTGACGTTGATATCACTCCTAAGTTGATGTATGGCGATAATGCTATGAATCGCTTTCTATCCAGGAATTTCAAATATCCAAAAGAAAACATAGCCGTTTCTGAAATCATTTGTAGTTTTATCGTAGAAATCGATGGCTCTATAAGTGATATAAAAGTGGTTAATGAAGTGCCTGAATTTTACAGCAAAGAAGCTCTGAGGGTTTTGGATAAATTTGATGAGCCTTGGTATCCAGCTGTGAAAAACAACGTTCAGGTTCGATGTCAGTACATTTTACCCATTAAAATCAATCGAATTTGAGATTGTTTAAGGTTAAATTTAAATTAAAAAACCACGTCTGATTTCTGTAAAAAATCTAAAAATGGTAATTTAGCCTTAACTAAATTACTTGTTTTGAGAACTTTTAAATTCCTTTTTCTGTTTGTTTTTCAATTTGTTTCCTGTCAAAATGTTCAATTTGAAGAAACGCTCCAAATTGCTTTTGAAAAAGCCAAAAAAGAAAACAAACTTGTTTTCATAGAATATTACAATTCTGATTGCACCATTTGCAAAAGCATTGAACCTTTATTTTCCAATCCGGAAATGGCTAAATTCTATAATTCCAATTTTATCAATTATAAAATCAACACTAATGGTGGATTACAAGGAGCTGATTTAGAGTTTATGAATAGCACAGGATTAAAGTTTCAAGGTGTTCCTTTTTTCCTTTTTTTTGATACCGATAAAAATTTTGTTCATTATTCCGGTGCTAAAGCAGAAGTTGCTTATTTGATTGGCATTGGAAAAACCGCTTTAAACCCAACTGCAAGAACGGGAAGTTTACATGAAAAATATCAAAGTGGCGACAGAAGCATTCGAACACTATATGCTTATGCAGATTTGGTTCAATTGTATCAAAATGACAAATTACAAAACGAAATTTCAACAGCCTTGTATGCCGTTTATCCAAAAGAAAATTTGGGAACACAACAGAGTTATTTAATTCTAAAAAATGCTGTGTTTTCCATCACTAATGGGTTTTATATTTATTGGTATGACAACAGAGCTAATCTTAAAGGATTTGAAAAAGGTGCTAAAGCCGGAACTGAATCAGAACAATTGGAACGCATTTTATTGCATTCCCTCAGAGGTGATGAAAAAAAATCGTGGTCACTTGCACAGATTTCCAAAGCCAAAGAAATGATTTTGACTTTAGGTTTAAGCAACAACCCGAATGACTTTTTATGGGAAACCGAAGCCACCGCTTTATATCGTGAGGGAAACACCAAAGAGGCATTGCGTTTTTTTGAGGAAATGCTTACCGCTGAAAAATCCAACAAGTATGCTTCATTGTATATCACCGATTTTTTTATGAAACTATTCATGGATAAAAAGGAACTGGATCTTGTGAAATTGGAGTTGGATACATTTTCAAAATCCGTTGAGGAAGTTGCTTTGCAAGCCGATATTTTCTATCAGGAAATTGTTTATTATACTAAAATAAATGATTCAAAAAAAGCGTCAGACTTAAAAGCGAAGGCGTTACTCTTTTATGAGAAGCACAATCTGGATGCCACACCTATAAACGAAATGTAAAAAGCACCTGCTTAACTATAAACAGGTGCTCTCAAACAATAAACAAACTAAAAATTACTTTAGTTTTAAAGGTTTCAATTTAAAAAAATGAAACGTTTACAACTTAATTGTAAAATTTGAATGTTCTGTAAATACGGTTAATTGGAATTCCAATTCCGTGGTTGAGAATAACGCGTTCATCGGTTACTCCACATACATTTGCCTCTACAACCTTCTTAGACTTGTTATCGGCAAAATAAATTTTAATTTTGAAATAATCTAAATTTCCAAAAGACAACGCCAGTTTTAATTCGGCTATACGTTGTTGCATAGCTTCTTTTTTACACAAAACATCAGACTTAGGGAACACAAGGGACGTGAGTTTGTCCTTGTCTACGGATTCGTAGCAAATAGCCATAGGTTAAGATTTAAGTTAATAATAGATTTAAGGGCGAGATAAAATTAACAAAATAATTTAATTATCATAATTTTTAGTAACTTTTTTTTGATTTATTATTAAAAAATGAGTAATCATACATTAAAAACTTACAAAAAACCATGTAAATCTCCCGTAAAAATTTAAAAGTTTGGATGGCTTGCCTTGTTTAATGGTTCGGAAAAGGTTTTGATGCTGGTAAAATCTTAAAACTTTTTTCAAAAGTTTTGTGCTTTGTTCAATGATTGGATTATTTCATGATCCAGAGAGGGGGTTTGATGCTAGTAAAATCCATAAAACTTTTTTCAAAAGTATTTTGCTTTAGTTCTGATGACTGGATTATTTCATGATCCAGAGCGGGGGTTTGATGCTAGTAAAATCCATAAAACTTTTTTCAAAAGTTTTTGGATTTTTTTATATCTAAAGATTTAGAAAGCAAGCTTTCTAAATCTTTAGATATAAAAAAATCCCTTGAGCAAAGCTCAAGGGATTTTACTGTCGGGATGACTGGATTCGAACCAGCGACCCCTAGCACCCCATGCTAGTAAGCTACCAGGCTGCTCTACATCCCGAGAAGTGGGTGCAAATGTAATTGTTTGAATAGTTATCACAAAAAATATGCGTGAGATTTTTTCACTTTTAAACTAATTACTTAAATTTATTAAAAATTGGACTATGAAAAGAGTACTATTTCTAACGCTTGTCTTGACTTCCTTTTACATCCGATCACAAGAAACTCAAAGCACCACCATCTACCTCATTCGCCATGCTGAAAAAGCAGATACTTCTAAAAATCCGGAATTATCTGAACAAGGTATTGAAAGAGCTTTACGTTGGGCAAACTATTTTGAAAAAATACCTTTAGAAATTTTTTATACCACTTTAACCATTCGAACACAACAAACAATTTCATCTGTTGCTTCGACAAAAAATAAAGAAATTCAATTTTATCAACCCGCAACTTTTTCTTTAAAAGAAATTGCAGCAAAACACCCCGGGAAAACAATTTTAATTGTGGGTCATAGCAATACGATTCCAAAACATATTAATGATTTTTTGGGTGAAGAAATTTATGAGCAAATTGATGAAAATGAATTTGGAAATCTTTATACAATTTCAATATCCGACAATAAAGTTCATCACCAGTTGACCAAACCCAAGTAGTAATCAAATAAAAAAGGTTGACATCCTTCAATGTCAACCTTTACAATTTAGAATAAAAGTAACTAACCAATAACTACTTAAAATTTCATTCCAAACCCTAAACCAATAATCCATGGATTTATTTCAACTTCAGCCGGAATAACTAAACCCTCAGCTAAGTTTGTAGCATCAACTGAAACATCTGTTTTTAAAAATAATCGTTTTACGTCAAAATTTACAAAAAATGTATCGTCAAACATGACATCAAATCCAAATTGAGCTGCAAATCCAATTGCGTTATCATATGCTATTCCTTTAACAACATCTCCCTCTTTCACATTATAAAAAATGGTGTAATTCACCCCTGCTCCAACATAAGGTTTGAAACTTTTATCTCGTAAAGGAAAAAAGTGATATTGAGCTGTTACTGTTGGAGGCAGAAGCATCACACTTCCTAAATCAACATCAAAACTTGTTGGACCACCGATTGCAGAAATATCAGAACCTACGGTATGAACGTCGTGTTTAGTAGTCCCCAGAATCAATTCGGCTGCAAAGTTTTTAGTAAAGAAATAAGTAAAATCTAATTCGGGAACCAATGCATTTGAAATGGAAACATCACCTCCAATACCCCCAATAGTGGCTTTTTCATTTGGAACTACTCCAATACCTCTCAGTCGGACTTGCCATCTTTTGAAATCATTTTCGTTTGTTTCTTCTTGTGCTTGAACAAGATTAGTCATTACTACTAACGATGCAAATAATGCGAAAACTAATTTTTTCATTTTATGTTTATTAAAATTACAGTTCAAAAATAAATTCATAAAAAAATCTAATAACTGATAAAAATCATTGACCAAAATTTATTTCCATTGTAATTAATTATACGATTTAGAAAATTTTGTTCATACCTTTGCACTCCTATGCAAAAGATGATTAACATACTTAACAAAAGAGCCAAATTTGATTATGAAATTTTGGAGCGATATGATGCAGGAATTGTTTTAACAGGAACCGAAATCAAATCAATTCGATTGGGAAAAGCTTCGATAACAGAAAGCTTTTGCGAATTTCATAATGGCGAACTGTTTGTGATTAACTCACAAGTAGAAGAATATTTGTATGGCACCCACTACAACCATAAAGCCAAAAGCGAACGCAAACTTTTATTGAATAAAAAAGAGTTAAAAAGTTTAGAAAAAAGCATGCAAAATAAAGGGTTAACCATTGTACCATTGCGACTTTATGTAAATGAAAAAGGGTATGCAAAAATGGAAATTGCTCTTTGCCGCGGAAAGAAAAACTACGATAAACGCGAAACCATTAAAGACAGAGATACCAAACGCGATATAGATCGTGTAAAGAAAAGCTTTTAAGCTTTCAGGTTTTTTCTCCCCTTAATTTCATCATTCTTTTAATTACTTGCTTTACTACAGATTATTTGATGCAAAAAATTAGTGTAAAATTGATTTAGACTGTTTTTTTTTTTGAATAAAATGACTATATTTGTCATGACATTATTTAGAACATGAAAGAACTACTTAAACAAGCACGTGAAAACAAGCATCTAAAAACCCGTGAAGTGGCTCAACTTCTTGGGATAGATCAAGCATTGATTAGTAAGTTTGAAAGCGGAAACCGAAAACCAACCAGAGAACAAGTGACTAAACTAGCTTCTATTTTGGAGATTGATTATGAAACGTTGATGGTAGCTTGGTTGAAGGAGAAAATTCTTTACGAAATTGGCGATGATACTAATTTAGGTATTAAAGCGATGAAAGTAGCGGAAAGTGAAATGAGGTATGAGGTTGCTGTTAAAAGACATAATTTGTCCGCATCATTGACAGCCATTCTAAATGAAATTGATTCACTCAAGAAGATTTTAGACCAAAAAAGAGCATTTGATAGTTTTAGAATTGCTCAAGCTCTAGAATTAGAATACACCTTTGAAAGTAATCGAATTGAGGGAAACACACTAACCTTACGAGAAACCGATTTGGTTATAAACGAAGGCTTAACGGTTTCCGGAAAAAGTATGCGAGAGCATTTGGAAGCCATAAACCATCAGGAAGCTATTGGTTATATTAAGCAATTGATGGAAAGAGGTTTTAGTTTCAATGAAAGAGAGTTACTATCCATACATAATTTAATTCTTCGAGGTATCATTCCCGAAGATGCCGGGCGATACCGCAGAGTACAGGTTATGATAAAAGGAAGTAGTCACATGCCACCTCAACCCAATTTGGTTGCCAAAGAAATGGACGGTTATTTTTTGTGGTATGAAAGTCAGAAAAGCAAATTGCATCCGGTTGTTTTAGCTGCAGAAATGCATGAAAGATTAGTCACTATTCATCCCTTTATTGATGGAAACGGCAGAACATCCAGATTGGTAATGAATTTAATTTTGCTACAAAACGGTTATGTAATTGCCAACATTAAAGGCGATTATGACAACAGAATGAATTACTATAATGCGTTAGAATCGGCTCAAACAAAAAGTAATAAAGAAGATTTTTTACTCTTTATTGCTCAAATTGAAAAGGAAAGTTTAGAACGTTATTTAAGCATTATTGGCACATAAAATAACCCGCTTCGGCGGGTTTTTAGTATTTTAATTTTTGTCTTCTAACAAGGGAACAAATCGAAATTCACCAAATTCATGTTTTTCGAATTGCGTTTCGTTTTTACGAATTAATAAGGTCATGATTTGTTCTTTTTCGCCAAGAGGAATCACTAGTCTACCTCCAATTTTTAGTTGAGCCATTAATGGTTTTGGGATTATTGGAGCACCTGCAGTTACAATAATACTATCAAATGGAGCATAATTTGGCAACCCTTTGTAACCGTCACCAAAAGATAAATGCTTGGGTCTGATACCTAATTTTGGTAATAATAAAGAAGTAGTTTTAAACAATTCATTTTGACGTTCTATAGAATAAACTTTAGCTCCTATCGTACACAAAACAGCGGTTTGATAGCCTGAGCCAGTACCAATTTCTAACACTTTATCATCCTTTTTCACTTCTAATAATTGTGATTGAAAAGCAACTGTATAAGGTTGTGAAATAGTTTGTCCGGCACCAATTGGGAATGCTTTGTCCTGATAAGCATATTGTTCAAAACCGGAGTCTAAAAACAAGTGTCTCGGTATTTTTTTGATGGCTTCTAATACATTTTTATCAGTAATGCCTTTTTGTTCTAAAAGCTTTACTAATTGAACGCGAAGTCCTTGATGTTTTTCAGTATCTCTCACTTGGGGAAAAGGTTAGTTTGGGTAAAAATAAATCTAAAAAGAAGAACTTCCAAATCATAAAACGGTATAATAAAAAATTAGTTCTGCTTTTGATTTACAATTCCAAGTGATATAGAAGAAATTGAATACGTTATTCATTGTTAATTCTCGTATTATTACTATTTTTGATAAAATTTACTTTTATGCTTAAAATTGGCGTTTTAGGTGCCGGTCACCTAGGAAAAATACACTTACGATTACTCAATCAATCCTCAAAATACGAATTAGTTGGTTTTTATGATGAAAATCACGAAAACGGAGCAAAAATTGCAGCCGAATTTGGCTATAAACAATTTGACACGATTGCCAAATTAATTCACGCTGTAGATGTGATTGATATTGTAACTCCTACGCTTTCGCATTATAAATGTGCTAAAGTTTCAATTAAATCGGGTAAACATGTTTTTATTGAAAAACCCATTTCGACAACTGTTGAAGAAGCCGAAGAAATAATCGCTTTAGCAAAAGAATTCAACGTTAAAGGTCAAGTTGGTCACGTAGAACGTTTTAATCCCGCCTTCATCGCTGTAAAAAATCAAATTGAGAATCCGATGTTTATAGAAACCCATCGATTGGCTGAATTTAATCCACGAGGTACCGATGTTCCCGTTGTTTTAGATTTAATGATTCACGATATTGATGCGATTTTGAGTGTGGTAAAATCGAAAGTAAAAGCCGTTTATGCCAGTGGTGTTTCGGTTTTGAGTCAATCTCCAGACATTGCCAATGCTCGAATTGAATTCGAAAATGGATGTGTTGCCAATATCACTTCGAGCCGAATTTCGATGAAAAATATGCGTAAATCACGTTTTTTTCAAAAAGATGCTTACATCTCGGTCGATTATTTGGACAAAGTGTGTGAAGTGGTAAAAATGAAAGACGCACCGGAAGTTCCGGGTGATTTTGATATGATTTTGCAAAATGCCGAAGGCGTGAAAAAACAAATTTATTTTGATAATCCGGAAGTTTCTTTGAACAATGCCATTTTAGATGAATTGGAAACTTTTGCCGATGCGATTAACAACAATACTACTCCCGTAGTGACTTTGGAAGACGGAACCGAAGCGTTGAGAGTTGCATATATGATTATTGATTCGATGCAAGAAAAATAATTTGTTTCAGGTTTGCTTCGCCTGTTCGCCTTTTAGGCTCGAGCCAAGTTATTGCGAGACCTGAAACTTGAAACTTAAAACAAAAACAAACTAAAAATACATAATGAAAACAATTGCAGTAATTGGAGCAGGAACCATGGGTAACGGAATTGCCCACACGTTTGCTCAAAGCGGATTTACCGTAAAATTAATTGATGTTTCCGAAAAGTCGTTGGAAAAAGGAATGGCAACTATTGCCTCCAACTTAGATAGAATGGTGACCAAAGGAACTATTTCGGAAGAGGATAAACACAAAACCATTTCAAATATTATCACTTATACCGACATTAAAGATGGTGTTGTTGGAACAGATTTAGTAGTTGAAGCAGCGACTGAAAATGTAGGTTTAAAAATGAATATCTTTAAACAACTGAGTGACATTTGTGATCATAATGTGATTTTGGCTACGAATACTTCTTCTATTTCCATTACGCAAATTGCTGCTCAAGTAGTTCATCCTGAAAGAGTAATCGGAATGCATTTTATGAATCCGGTGCCGATTATGAAATTAGTTGAAATCATTCGAGGTTACACTACTTCGGATGAAGTGACTAAAATCATTATGGATTTATCTGTGAAATTAGGAAAAACACCAACGGAAGTAAACGACTATCCCGGTTTTGTAGCCAACCGAATTTTAATGCCAATGATTAATGAATCGATTGAAACTTTGTACAACGGCGTTGCCGGCGTTCAAGAAATTGATACGGTTATGAAATTAGGAATGGCTCATCCGATGGGACCTTTACAATTGGCTGATTTTATTGGTCTGGATGTTTGTCTTTCCATCTTGAATGTGATGTATGACGGTTTCAAAAATCCAAAATATGCTCCTTGTCCACTTTTAGTGAATATGGTGATGGCCGGAAAATTAGGTGTAAAATCGGGAGAAGGATTTTATGATTATTCGGAAAGTAAGAAAGCGGAAAAAGTTTCGAAGCAGTTTTTAAAATAATTTATCTAACAGCTCAATATACTAAAGTCGGAAGTGTATTTATTTCCGACTTTAATTTTTAGAACATTGAAAAAAAAATTTCAACTCAACGATGTTTTCATAACTGCAAAACCTACTTCAGACAATATTAGTAGGTATATATCTTATTACTACTTTCACAAATCAGAAGATAAAGACTATCAAAAAAACTTCATTTTCTATCCTAATTATAAACATGCATTGACAGTTTATAAAGATTCAGATGTTATTTTATCCGATAATAAATCCGTCATAGAACCATCAAAAAAAAGCAATATTCAACCACTTTATTCCATCAATAAAGAGAAAAGTATAAAAGTGAATATAAATGGGGTTTTTGATAAAATTGGTGTTGTTTTTAATCCATTAGGACTAAATCATTTCATACAAAAATCGCTTCAAGAAACACTAACTTCAGACATTGGTGTGTTTACAAACTTTGGAGATGAATTCAACAGCATTTTAAATCAGGTCTATTCTGAAAACCAAATTGAACAAAAAGTTTCCTTATTAGATGATTTTTTTGAACAAAAACTTTGCTCTTTTGAAGAACCGATTATTAAAAAAGCTATTGGAGAAATTATAATTTCAAATGGCGGAATTAAAGTTGCCGAATTATCGGAAAAACTAGATGTTAATAGAAAAACACTTCTTCGTTTATTTAACAAACATACTTATATGTCAGTTGAAGAGTATAGAAAAATGGTAATGTTCAGGAAAGCTTTTAATTATTTTCATCAAAATAAAGAGAAATCAAATTTAACAGATGTTGCATTATTTAGCATGTATTATGATCAAGCACATTTTATAAAACACTTCAAATCAATCACTAAAGAAACACCAAACACATTACTTTCCAAAATTTCTCACCTCGGCATGGAAGATACGTATTGGTATTTTGAAGATTAAAATTTGTATTGTCTCAATTTTACAATTTTGAGGTTTTATTGCATTGTAATATTGCCTTGTAATTAAATCTAATAATCATGGTAAAATTGAATTTAAAATTAATGATTGTGCAAACAATTATTATGGGTTTTACGTATGCAGGTGTAATGGCTTTGTTTGGATTAATTTGGGGAGAAAAGTTCAACACTTGGCAATTTATTTTTAATGCTACTTTTTTTGGAATATTTATGGGGATTCTTTTTCCAGTAATTACAAAAATTGTAACTGATAGGGTTCTAAAAAAAACAATTATTGAGCTAGAAGAGGACGAACTGCTAGTTTATGAAGGAGCTTCAACGTTTAAAAGCAATTTTTCAGCGGGAGGAAAACTTGTACTAACTACAAAAAGACTGGCATTTAAACCCCACAATCTAAATTCCAAAAAAACGTTTGTCGAAATTCCTTTAAACAAAATTACCGAAGTAGAGAAACAAAATACTTATGGTTTTATCCACAATATTTTTATTATTCAAAAAGCAAATGAAAAGTTCAAATTTTTTGTTGCTGAAAATGAACGAGATGTTTGGGTTTCAAAAATAACTGAATACTCCACAAAAGCATTATAAAATTTCAATATTAGTTATAATTCTGATAAAATGAGTTACAAAAATTATCGAGATTATAATTCAGAACATAAGTAAAACTATTATTATAAATCTAAATCAAATAACAATGAAAAAAACAATTTTTACACTATTTATTGCACTAACAACAGTAGCTTCAAAAGCTCAAGAAGAACCAAAAAAACCAGAAATTGGTTTTAATTTGAATGCAAAAATTGGTTATGCAAAATTGATTCAAAATGACATGGTTAATCTTAATGGTACCATTAATTCTGGTGATATGCTTTTCTTTTACCGACTTCCCTCCGGAACAACTTTTAGCACTGGAGTTGGATTGATGGATTTTAATACCAATGGTGTTGCTGGAGGAGAAGGATATGCTTTGGAACATACCTATTTAAGAATTCCTCTGTATATCAACTACTCATTGTCAGTTTTAGGAGAACAACTTGACAATAAATTATCAACCTTTGGAGGAATTGGCGTTTATGCCAATACACTATTAAAAGAAGAAATTCAAACGCTGGATGAAACATTCAAAAACAAAAACCAAGGATGGAATAGTGGTTTAGGCTTCAATCTAGGTGTAAGATTTAGCGTTACCAAAAATTTAAATTTCGGAATCGGTTTTGAGTCACAATCGGATTTTTCTAAAATGAAAAAAGAGGGTGTAGAAAGAAAATTAGAAACAATTAATACCGCTAATTTTACTTTTGAGTATAAATTCTAGAAAAAGAGAACCTTAAAATTAATCCCTTTTTTAGTTTTAAAACCGTAACGTTACATTATTAAAATTTGTAACTTTACGGTTCTTTTATTTAAAATGAGTAGAATAATTCCCTTCAAAGCCGTTCGTCCCACCGCAGATAAAGTCGCCTTGGTTACATGCAGAAATTATGATGATTACAGTTCGGCTGAGCTTGCAGCTTGGTTGAGTTTTAATCCGTATTCGTTTTTGCACGTGATTCATCCTGCGTATGTACATTCACAGAAAATTACGTTAGATAAACGTTTCAAAGGTGTCGCTCACAAATACCAAGATTTTAAAGACGATAAAATTTTTGTAGAAGAAGAAAAGCCTGTTTTTTTTGTGTATGAAATTCAAACTAAAACCAATTCTTTTACTGGAATAGTTTGCGGCACATCAATTGAAGATTATAAAAATAATGTGATTAAAAAACACGAAGATACGTTGCAGTATCGGGTGGAATTATTTAAAGATTATTTGCATCAAACGGGTTTTAATACAGAACCGGTTTTGATTACTTATCCCGATAATGAATCATTAACTAATTGGATTTTAAACAAGAAAAAAGAACCTTCAATATATCATTTTTCAACAACAAATAAAGAAAAACATACGTTGTGGCGAGTAGATTTGGATAATGATATCTTGTGGTTGCAACAACAATTTGAAAAAATTCCGGAATTGTATATTGCAGATGGTCATCACCGTTCAGCTTCGGCAGAGTTACTTTTTGATGAAAAAAGTAATCCGAATAATGAAAATCTAAACTATTTTATGAGTTTTCTCATTGCTGAAAGTGATGTAAAAATTTATGAATTCAATCGAATTATCCGCGATTTAAACGGTTATAAAGTCAATGATTTTTTAGCCCGATTAGACGAACATTTTATCATCAAAAACAAAGAATTAGAACTGTGGAAACCACAAAGTAAGTTTGAATTTGGGATGTATTTGGATGGCAATTTTTATGCCTTATTTTATAAATTAGAAAATAGCAATCCAACCATTTTAGAAAACTTGGATGCTCAAATTTTATATGATAAAGTATTGCAACCGTTACTTGGAATTGAAGACTTACGAAATGACGAACGCATTGAATACATTCCCGGAAAGCAATCGATTTTAACCCTCAAGGAATTGATTGATGAAGGTGAATTTGAAGTAGGTTTTATGCTTTATCCTTCTGATATTTCTGAAATTAAAGCCTTGGCAGATAATAATTTGATTATGCCTCCAAAAAGTACTTATATTGAACCAAAGTTTAGAAGTGGGTTGATTGTGTATGAATTATAATTTAGATAAACATTTAAGAACACAGATTTAAGAAATTTTGAAAATTTTGAAAATTTCTTAAATCTGTGTTCTGATAAAAATCAAAAAATGTCAATAAAAAACAATTTACAAAACATAAAATCCTCCCTTCCACCCCACGTAACCCTAGTTGCCGTTTCTAAAACCAAACCCGTTGCGGATTTAATGGAAGCTTACAACGCCGGACAACGTATTTTTGGTGAAAATAAAATTCAGGAAATGACTGAAAAGTGGGAACAAATGCCGAAAGACATTCAATGGCATATGATTGGTCACGTTCAGTCGAATAAAGTGAAATATATGATTCCGTATGTGAGTTTAATTCATGGTGTGGATAGTTTGAAATTACTGAAAGAAATTAATCGTTTAGCCACAAAATGGCGTAAAAAAGTAGATTGTTTATTGCAAATTCATATAGCCGAAGAAGATACCAAATTTGGTTTGGATGAAAAAGAATTGGATGAGATTCTGAAACAAGTTCAGAATGACAATGCGTCATTCAATAACATTCGCATTGTCGGTTTGATGGGAATGGCTACTTTTACCGAAAATCAAGAACAAATTAAACGTGAATTTTTACATTTAAAATCGATTTTTGATCAACACAAACAACTGACAACTGATAACTGCCAACTGACCACTTTATCCATGGGAATGAGCGGCGATTATCAACTCGCTATCGAATGCGGAAGTACCATGGTTCGAATTGGAAGTAGTATTTTTGGTTCAAGATAAAAGAAAATAGAAAATAGAGAATAGACTGAATACTAAAAACTGAATACTACTTTGTACGCAATTTTAGACATAGAAACCACGGGAGGTCAATATAACGAAGAAGGAATAACCGAAATCGCCATCTATAAATTTGATGGTCATGAGGTGGTTGATCAATTCATCAGTTTGGTAAATCCTGAAAAACCAATACAACCGTTTGTAGTCAAATTAACCGGAATTAATAATGCGATGCTTCGTTCGGCACCTAAATTTTACGAAGTTGCCAAACGCATTATTGAAATTACCGAAGGTTGCATTGTTGTTGCTCACAACGCTTCGTTTGATTACCGAATTTTGCAAACTGAATTCAGACGATTGGGTTTTAAATTTCAAAAACAAACACTTTGCACCGTTGAATTATCCAAAAAATTATTACCCGGACATGCTTCGTATAGTTTAGGAAAATTGGTTAGAGCTTTAGGAATTCCAATGGCCGACAGACATCGTGCAACCGGCGATGCAATGGCTACGGTGAAATTATTCAAAATGCTTTTGGCTCAGGATGTTGAAAAAGAAATTGTAATAAGTTTGGTAAAAACGGAAATTAAATCCGGTATGTCTCCCAAATTATTGGATATTGTAGAAAATCTACCATCAAAAACCGGAATTTATTATATCCATAATGAAAAAGGTGACTTAATTTACATAGGTAAAAGTAAAAACATCAAAAAACGAGTAAATCAGCATTTTACAGGAACAACAAATAAATGTAAAAAAATGCAATTGGAAGTTTATGCTGTAACTTTTGAAGAAACCGGTAGCGAATTGATTGCTTTATTAAAAGAAAGTGAAGAAATTAAAATCAACAAACCTATTTACAACCGTTCGCAACGAAAAACATTGTTTCAATGGGCTTTGTATCCTGTTAAAGATGAAAATGGCTACTTGAGTCTTTTAATTCAAAAAGCAGATGGCCGAAAAAAGGAAATAACTTCCTATACCTCACTTCAAGAAGGAAAAAATTCTTTGTTTAAAATTACCGATCAGTTTAATTTATGCCAGAAAATTAATGGCTTGTATGACACCAAAAATGCTTGTTTTAAATATAAGATAAAAGAATGTGATGGAGCTTGTATTGGTGAAGTTTCACCAGAAGAATACAATGATCGAGTTCAAGAATTCATCGAATCCAATTTGTTTGAAAATGAAAACATGGTTATTATTGACCGCGGTAGAAGTTTACAAGAACGTTCAGCAGTTTTGATTGAAAATGGCATTTATAAAGGCTATTGTTTTTATGATTTAAATTATCAAATCACAAATATTGAAGTTTTAAAAAACATTCTTATTCCAATGCAAAACAATCGGGATACTCGAAATATTATTCAAGGATTTTTGAGAAAAAACCGAGTAATGAAAATTATAAAATTTTAAAGTATCTTAGCCATACTATTAAAAGGGTAAAATGAAATCTAAAAAAAGTCAATTTGAAATTTTCAGACAGAAAACTCATATTATCATTTATGGTACAAATACTTTTGCCGGAAGATTATTTGATTTAATTTTATTAGGTCTGATTTTCTTGAGTGTTCTATTGGTTATGTTAGAAACTGTTGCTGGTTTTGACATTAAATACCATGATCAATTAATTTTCTTAGAGTGGGTAATTACTATCTTCTTTAGTATAGAATACATTCTTCGAATAATCTCTATAAATAAACCGTTTCGCTATATTTTAAGTTTTTATGGTATCATAGATTTGATTGCTATTTTACCTATGTATTTATCGTTGTTCTTTTTAGATACTCACATGTTTGTTATCATTAGAGCATTACGATTACTCCGACTGTTTAAGATAATGAATCATCCCCATTTTTCCGGACAATCACAACAACTTAGAAAGTCACTTATTGCCAGCCGAGGAAAAATTGTGGCTTTTATGTATTTTGTTTTAATCAGTTGTATACTAATAGGTTCTTTAATGTATGTTGTTGAGGGAGAAGAATCAGGTTTTACAAGCATTCCTATCAGTATATATTGGTGCATTGTTACGCTGACAACTGTGGGGTTTGGAGATATAACCCCTATAACTCCATTAGGTCAATTTATTGCCTCGCTAGTAATGATTATGGGATATGGAATTATTGCGGTTCCTACAGGAATTGTTACTGCAGAAATTGCACGCTCAGAATATAAGCGTGGTAGAGAGTCAAAAAGACATCATTGTATGAATTGCGGAAAAGATGATCACAGTGAAGAATCAAAATTTTGCTATAATTGTGGGGATGAATTAGACGAACATTCATAATTCTTATAGTTTGACAAATTCAAATTTTCTTATTACTATTATTGGCCCAACCGCCATCGGAAAAACAGCTTTAAGCATCGCTTTAGCCAATCATTTCAAATGTGAAATTATTTCTTGTGACAGCAGACAATTTTATAAAGAAATGAGAATTGGAACAGCTGTTCCTTCTAATGAAGAATTGAACGCTGCAACGCATCATTTTATTCAAACAAAATCGATTTTTGAAAACTATTCTGTTGGTGATTTTGAACGTGAAGCCATTTTGAAATTGGATGAATTATTTCAAAAGAACAACATTCAAATCATGGTTGGTGGATCGGGATTGTATGTGGATGCTATTTTGAAAGGTTTTGATGATTTTCCTGAAATTGAACCAAAAATCAGGGAAGAAATTAAACGAGAATTTGAAGCAAGTGGTTTAGCATTTTTACAAAAAAAATTAAAAGAATTAGATCCTATTTATTTTGAAAAAATAAGTATCGAAAATCCGCAAACGTTACAAAACCCACAACGAATGATGCGGTTTGTAGAAGTTTGTTTCGGCACCGGAAAACCATATTCTTCTTTTTTAAATCAGAAAAAAAATAGAAGAAATTTTGTTCCGATTGTAATTGGCTTGGAAGCTGAAAGAGAAATTATGTATGATCGAATTAATCGTAGAGTTGACATAATGCTAAACGATGGTTTGTTGGAAGAAGCTAAAAATATACATCCAAACAAACATCTGAATGCTCTGCAAACGGTTGGTTATCGTGAACTATTTGATTATTTTGACAAAAAAACAACTTTAGATTTTGCTGTTGAAGAAATCAAAAAAAATACGCGTCGTTTTGCAAAGCGTCAATTAACTTGGTTTAAACGAACAGAAAATGTTGCATGGTTTGATTATGAAACAGAAAGCGACACTATCATCAATTATTTGAAATCTGAAATTGAAAAGCAATGCCAATAACTCCAAATTTCACCTCAATTTATTCCCAAGAATGGGAAATTAGCTTTATTCAATGCTATCCAAACGGTCAATTGAAATATACAGAATTATGTAATCTTTTGCAATTAACCGCAGGTTTTCATGCCGAATTGGGTGGATTGAGTTTTAGCGATATGCAAGAATTCCATCAAGCTTGGGTATTGAGTAGAATGCGTGTTGAAGTTTCAGGTTTACCAAAATGGCGTGATGTTGTAACCGTTAAAACCTGGATTGTTGAAATGAAAGATTCTAAGTCAATACGAGCTTTAGAACTTTATGTTGGGGATAAAAAATTAGTAGGAGCTCTCACCTTTTGGGTTGTTTTAAATACCCAACTAAGAAAACCACAAACCTTGGCTTTGCCATTTGATCATTTTGAATTGTTTCCTAATAAACTTCCCACTTCAAAATTATTTGAAAAAATAAATTTGAATACAGAAATGGTATTTTTAAAAAACAAAACCGTCTTACTTTCTGATTTGGATATTGTCAACCACGCTAATAATGTAAAATATTTGGAGTGGTGCTTGGATTGTGTTGATCCAAACCTAATCTTAAAAAATAAAATCAAAGCTTTTGAAATGAATTATTTGCGAGAATTGCATTGGCAAGATCAAATTTCTATAAATGCCTCTACACTAGAAAATCCGAAACAATTTACCGTTATAAAAAACGGAAAAATTTGCTTTGCACTTGAATTAGAATAATTATTTTTCAAAAAAAAAGTCTCATTTCTGAGACTTTTTAATTTTAAACTACTTTATTTTTAACTACCAAACGGAAACCTTCTCCGTGGATATTAAGAATTTCTACATCCTCATCCAATTTCAAATATTTACGTAGTTTGGCAATATAAACATCCATACTTCTAGATGTAAAATAATTATCATCTCTCCATATTTTTGTTAAAGCTAATTCACGCGGCATTAAATCGTTTTCATGAAGAGCTAACATTTTCAATAATTCATTTTCTTTTGGAGATAATTTTATTGGTTCATCACTTCCAAAGGTTAAGAATCGCAATTTAGAATTTAAATGAAATCTACCAATTTGGAATTCAAATTTTAAGTTATCCGTTTTCGATTCCGATTGTTTGCGTTGCATGATTGCTTTGATCTTCATCAATAACACTTCTGAATCAAAAGGTTTGTTAAGATAATCGTCTGCTCCTACTTTGTAACCTTTTAAAACATCTTCTTTCATTGATTTTGCCGTCAGGAAAATCAAAGGCACTTCTTTATTTTTTTCACGAATTTCTTTCGCCAAAGTGTAACCATCTTTATAAGGCATCATGACATCCAAAATACACAAATCATAAGTGTCTTTTTTGAATTTTTCAAATCCTTCCATTCCATTTTTTGCCAAAACGACATCAAAATCATTTAGCATTAAGTAATCTTTTAGTATGGCTCCAAAATTTGGATCATCTTCAACTAAAAGAATTTTTTTGTTTTCTACTTCCATAGGTTAATTAATTTTAGTGGTATTTAATTGATTAGTGGTATCTTTATACTAAACGTACTTCCTTTTCCTTTTTCACTTTCTACAAAAATCTCGCCATTGTGCTCTTCTACAATTCTTTTTACGTAGGCCAAGCCCAATCCGTGTCCTTTTACATTGTGAATATCTCCGGTGTGTTCTCTATAAAATTTTTCAAAAATTCTTTTTTGAGCTACTTTACTCATTCCGGCACCTTGATCTTTTATTTTAATTATTATAAAATCTTTAATGTTTTCTGTAAAAATTTTAATCACCGGTTTTTCGGGTGAATATTTTATGGCATTGTCTAAAATATTTACAAATACATTGGTAAAATGTACATCATTCAACAACACATTGGTTCTTTTTGCATCAAAATGTGTTTCAATCGTTCCTTCTCTGTTTTCAATTATTAAGCTAACGTGTTCAATGGCATCATTGATAATCTCATTAATATCTAATGCTTCTTTGTTTATTTCTAATTCTTTCTTTTCCAGTTTTGAAATTCTCAAAACATTTTCAACTTGAGCGTGCATTCGTTTATTTTCATCTCGAATCATTTGTAAATAACGCTTCACTTTTTCTGAATCATCAATTACTTTCGGATTCTTAATTGCATCAAGTGCCAAATTGATTGTTGCAATTGGAGTTTTGAATTCGTGCGTCATATTGTTAATGAAATCCGTTTTAATTTCAGAAATCTGACGTTGCTTTATTAATTGATTAAGTGCACTTGTGTATGCTATTACTATTATTAACGTAAAAACCAGTGATAATAGTGTAATTCCTATTAAATTTGAGAATAAAAATTTCTTTTTCTCAGGAAAACTAAGCATTAACTGGTATTTACTAACTCCTTCATTGTCTGTAAAAATTGGAACACTATAGGTATTATCTTTATCAAATTTAAACTGCTCTGAACGAACTTTTGTTGCAAAACCGTTGCTGTAAATTCCAAATTCAAATGGGGTTCCTACACCGTATTCTTTGAGTTCTTTATTCAATAATTCTTGTAGTTTTTCTACAGAAATTCTTCTCTGAATTGGATAGGTTAATGCAATATCATTATACGATATTTCATATTGCAATTTTTTTAATACATCCAATTTTCCTGATTTTTCGATTTTTAAATCGGGCAGGGTTTTGTGTTGTAAATTATTTCTATCTAATCCTCTTGAGTAAACTTCTGTTTTGCTTTTTGAAGAAAAACTTTTTACACGTAAACTGTCATAATTTGTATCAAAGAACGAAGGTGATATACTAAAATCATCCGAAATAATGCTATTGGAGTAAATTATGGTTTCATTGGTTTGGGAATTACGTTGGTAATAGCCAAATTCCAAAAAATCTGTATCCACTTTATCACTCCCTGTGCTGTCTTTATATTGATTAATTTTTTCAACAAAAGACATGATTTCCTGTTCTTTCAATTTAGCAGCAACATTGCCAATAACTTGTTTAACATGAAACCCAAACTGTTCTTGATTGTTTTGTAACGATGAGTTAAACCAATAAACTTGAACAACAATAATACCGATAAGTGAAATGCTCATTAATACGACGAGCAACCTAAATAGCAATTTATTCATCGATACAAATTTAACATTTTAACATTTGTTCTGTTGCTAGATTAACCAAAAATTAACATGAAATTCATTTTATGATTCTATAATTTCAACTAAAATTTCATCGATGTGCTTTTTAGCTTCGATTAAGTTTTCATTCAAAACCACATAAGTACTTAAAGCCATTTTCTGTTCGTCACTCCATTGGTTTTTTATTCGACTTTTCACTAACTCTTCCGAAGTTTTATCTCTCTCAATAACTCGTTGAATTCTAATTTTTTCAGGTGCAATTATGGTTATAATTATATCACAATCTTTATAAGCTCCCGATTCAAATAGAATGGCAGCTTCCTTTACTACAATGGGATGGTTTTGATTTGAACTCAACCATTTTTTAAAATGTTTAGCTACTTTTGGATGGATGATTGCGTTCAATTGTTTTAATTTTTCCGGAAAATCAAATACTAATTTTGATAATTTTTCTTTGCTGATTCCATTTTCATCTTTTATTGTTTCACCAAAAGATGCAATTAGCTCGGCCACCACTTTTGGCTTTTCTAATAATTTCTTTGCTTCCATATCAGCAATATAAACCGGAATTCCTTTGGAGGCAATATAATTGGCAAGCGTTGTTTTTCCGCTTCCAATTCCACCCGTTAATCCAATTAATTTTGTCATTTTAATTTAAAGAATAATTCAGGAAATTGTTTTTTTGGATCTTTCTTCAATACTTGAATTGCAATAAATGATTTCAGAAAGCCCAATCCATAACCATAGAATTGAATCACTGTTGCCACTATTGATAAAGACGCTATTTTAACACTTTTGTTACTAAAAATTGAAAATATAAAAAGTAACATAAAATAAATTACATAGAGTAAAATTGGGGAATAAATTCCAAAAATTAGTAGCACAATTGCACAATCTAAACCTATAATAAACAAGGTCGGAAACAAATAAGAAGGTTTGGCATATTCAGGATGCCAACTGTTTAGAATTGGTCGTGCTTTTCCAAATTTATTCACTTGAGTATAAAACTTATTCCAATCGATTCTTCTTTTATGGTATACAAAAGCTTCAGAAATAAGTTTCGTTTTGAATCCCAATTTCCATAACCGAATTGTCAAATCCGGATCTTCTCCCGGGTGAATAGTTCCAAATCCACCACTGGCTTCAAAAGCTTTTTTGGAAAGTCCCATGTTGAAACTTCGAGGTTGAAATTGATTAATTTTTTCAGAACCACCTCTAATTCCTCCTGTCGTTAAAAAAGAAGTCATAGAAAAATTAATAGCCTTTTGAATGGAAGAAAAAGAATCCAAAGCTTTATCGGGTCCGCCAAAACAATCTGTAAAATCAAGATGTAAAGATTGATAAACAGTTGTTAAATAGTGACTGGGAATAATACAATCGGAATCAAAAATCAAATAATAATTACCTTTTGCATTTCTCATTCCAAAATTTCTAGAATCTCCCGGACCTGAGTTTTCTTTAAAAAAATAGGATATATCCAGTTTGTCAGTATACAAATCAACAATGGTTTTGCATGAAATAGTCGATCCATCCTCAACAATAACTATTTCAAAAGATTGATTGAAATCTTGAACTGAAAGACTTTCCAGTAATTCATGAACTTCATCAGGTCTATTATAAACAGGTATAATTATTGAAAAAAGCATTACTTATTTTTTAACAAAGATACATTTTCAAAAACAAAAAGCCACGCATGAAGCGTGGCTTTTCGAACAAAACAAATGGGTTACTTATTGTTTAATTACTTTAATAGTTTTCGATTGGTTATCGGATGTAACTTTTACCAAATAGGTTCCATTTGGCAATGAAGACATATCAATGTCTGTTTGAGTTACATTAGGTTTAACTGCACTAATTTGTTGTCCTAATAAATTTGAAACAACTACTTCAGAAATAGAATAAGTATATGAAATTGTCAAACTATTAGTTACCGGGTTAGGATAGTACTTGAAATTTGAAGAATCAAATCCATTTACACCCAAAGTAACAACCACTGTTACAGCTAATGCTTCACTATTACATGTGCCAACAGAACTTACGGCATAATAAGTAGTTCCATCCGTAATAATTGTGCCAACAGGTAACTCATTCACATTAGCCAAAGCATCCGCTTCAGAAGCAAACCATTTAATACCAGAACCGGCAACAACTAAATTTTGAATTGTAGCATCAGAAGCAGTTGGAACGTTAACGGTTTGGATTGCATCACCTGTTGGTATTGCAATTTCAGCAATTGTTATATCATAGTCTTCTGCTTCTCCCCAAGTGTAACTTGAACAAGGATCTATAGTGTTTCCAGCGGTGTTATATACGTTTCTAACACGCATTCTATGTAAACCTGGATTAGCATTACAAGGAATTACCAATTGAATAGTACCAGTTGTACTGGCAGCAATATTAGTAGTTGTAAATCCAACTTTTTCAGATTCTTCAAAAGTTAAGTTGTCATTAAAATCAATCCAAACAGAAACACCTTGCGCACCACCACTACCAACTGTCACATCCATATTATAATTTGTTGCCTCAACTAATGTTGCAGTATAATTTGGTTGTCCAGAATAATAATTATATGATGGAGCTGTAGTACTATTACCAGTATTATTTGAAAGTGTAGTTCCAATTATTACAACATTAGACATCATATCATTTGAACCTACACCTGTTGTATAAACTGGTGTACATGCACAAGGATTTACAGCTGTAGTAAAAGATTGTTCCACACAACCAACAGCAGGAGCAAATGTATTATAAGGTGTGATTGTATAATAATATGTTGTATTTGGATTCCCTATATGTGAATAAGTTGTGACTGGACCAACATTAACATTATCTAAAACATCTGTACCTCCTGGGGTAGTTCCCATTGTCATTCTATAAGCATCTGCATCAGCTGCAGCGGTCCATGTAATTTGGGTAGCAAAGTTACCACACGCTGCATCAGGAACAGCTACTATATTTGTAGCACATGATGGAACGACGGTTGGAATAGGTTCCCAAACAAAATCATCCATATAAGCTGTCGTTGCTGTTGTTGTTTGTACAAGCTTTAATACAAGTTGAGAAACACCGACTGGAACGTTGTTAGGAACCACAACAAATTCAAGAGCAGTTGAAGCAGCAGTTGATGGTAATTGAATATCATCAATAGCCACAAATGTATTTACATCAGGAGTATTTGTAAAATATCCTACTTGTAATACTTTATTTACTGAGGTAGCATAAGCCTTAAATTTTAAACGGTGCGTATTTGCTTGTATATTTGAGAACGGAGGTAGCACTGCATACGCTTCGGTTGTTGTAGCACTATTCATGTACAAACGATTTGGCGGAGACATTGGAGCAACACTAGACGTTGCTGTATAAACATTATTTGAAGATCCTGCTCTTGACCAACAATCCGGTAAATTGCCTACACCAGTAGTTTGGCCTTCAAAGTTCATTGTATATTCAGTAACCGGTGAACACAATGTTTTAAACGCATGTGGCCCAATCCAAACACTAGAATCAGACACACCACATACCGCTCTAACATAAAATTCATAGGAAGTATTTTCAGTTAAACCACCTAATGTATAAGGATTAGTTGTAACTCCGGAAATTAAAGTTCCATCACCAGGTGTAAAGCCAGGTGCACCATATTCAATATCCCATACAGTTTCGTTTGAACCACTAGCATTCCAACTTAAAGAAACAGAAGTTTGAGCTAGTTGCGAAGCAAATAAATTGGATGGTTCTAAACATGAAGGAATAGGTTCCCAAATAAAGTCATCTAGGTATACTGTAGAACTACCTCCGGGAAAACCTGGGTTTTTAAGTGCCAGATGTTTTACTCCAGCCG
This sequence comes from Flavobacterium orientale, assembly GCF_014638005.1. Taxonomy (GTDB): domain Bacteria; phylum Bacteroidota; class Bacteroidia; order Flavobacteriales; family Flavobacteriaceae; genus Flavobacterium; species Flavobacterium orientale. The sequence goes on along the minus strand of NZ_BMFG01000001.1, from coordinate 545,625 downwards.
GTAATGCTCCCGGTGAAATTACAAATTCTAAAGCAGAGGCAGCAACTGTACCCGGCAAATTTATTTCTTGTAAATATACAAATGTACTTATATCAGACGGATCTGTAAAATATCCAAATTCTAAAAATCTACCTGCTAAAGTTGCATAACCTTTAAAGCGTAAACGGTGAGTATTAGCACTTAAATTAGAAAATGCAGGTAAAACTGCGTACCCTTCTGTAGTAGGAGTAGCCGTACTACTTGAAAACATATACAAACGAATTGTAGGTGACATTGGCGCCACACTTCCCGTAGTAGGATACACTGATCCATTTCCTAATTTACTCCAACAATCTGGCATAGGAGCAGCTGTTCCGGTAGCTAGACCAGAAAAATCTGTTGAATACACATCAAAATCGGTACAAGCAGTTTTAAACGCAAACGGACCTGACCAAGCACTTGGTATATTCCCTGTACAAATTGCTCTTACATAATATTGGTAATTAGTTGCAGGTATCAATCCAGTTAAAGAATATGGATTTGAATTAGTACCTAAAATTTGTGTTCCTGTTCCTAATTGGAATCCTTGAACACCGTATTCGATATCCCAAATAGTTTCATCTCCTCCATTTGCCCAATTCAAAATTGCACTTTCAAAAGTAATATCGCTCGCATTTAAACTGGTAGGCTGTTGGCACGTTGAGTTTACTTCCCAAATTACATCATCAATATAAACTGTAGTAGTACTGCCCGAAACCAAACCAAAAGCTAATTGTGTAACACCAGCCGGAACTGTTGTTGGTATCAATTGAAATTCTTGTGCAGTAGCAGCCGTTGTACTAGGCATTTGATAATCTTCTAATGACACAAATGTTGATACATCCGTTGGATCTGTAAAATATCCCACTTGCAAAATCTTATTAGCTGATGTAGCATAGACTTTAAATCTTAATTTATGGGTATTAGCTTGTAAATTAGAAACCGGAGTCATTAAAGCATAAGCAGTAGTGGTTGTAGAAATATTCATATATAACCGATTAGGTGGAGACATAGGAGCTACACTTGCGGTTGTTGTGTAAACGTTATTAGAAGTCCCTAATTTAGACCAACAATCAGGTAAATTTCCAGTACCAGTTGGCAAGCCTTCAAAAGTTACAATATAATCCGTAACTGTACTGCAAAGCGTTTTAAAATCATAAGGCCCCATCCATGCACTTTGATCAGAAACTGAACAAGAAGCTCTAATATAATATTGATAATTTGTATTTGAAGTTAAATTCGTTAAAACATAAGGATTTGTAGTTATACCTGAAATCATAGTACCATCACCAAGTGTAAATCCTGGTACTCCATATTCAATATCCCAAGCAGTTTCGGTGCCAACATTTGTCCAATTTATTTGAGCTGAATTTTCAGTAATCAAAGTTGTGGTAACATTAGAAACTTCCAAACAAGATGGAGATTGTTGCCAAATAACATCATCAATGTATAAAGTATTAACACCTCCAGGATGTCCCGGATTTTTAAATACCAAATTTTTAACTCCAGCAGGTAATGCTCCCGGATAAATAATGAATTCTTGTGCACTTGCCGCTGCCGTTCCCGGTAGATTAATATCTTGCAAATACACATAGGTAGCTATATCCTCCGGATTAGTAACATAACCAATTTCCATAGTTCGATCGGTTCCGGAAGTGGAATAAGCTTTGAATCTTAATCTATGCGTATTGGCTTGTAAATTAGAAACGGAAGGTAATATAGCATAGCTTTCAGTAGGTGTAGTTCCACTAGCTGTCATATATAATCTGTTTGGTCCAGACATTGGGGCTACACTACCTGTTGTTACATAAACGGCTCCTGTCCCGGCTTTCGCCCAACATGGCGGCATGGGAGTAGATGCTCCAGTAGGTAATCCTTCAAAAACTTCTGTAAATTCAGTCACATCTATACATCCAGTCCTAAAAGACCCAGATGCTAGAGCACTAACTCCATCAACGACTCCGCAATTTGCTCGTACCCAAATATAATACTGTGTATTTGGAATCAAATCAGTTAAATTTAATGTACTACCTGTTGGAATAGTCCCTGTAGGAGTATCGGTAGGAGCCGGAGGCGTATCTGAAGTAGATAAAAAATATTCATGACCTTCACTTGGAGCAGTTGCAAAAGGAACCCAGCTGATTGTAGCAGTTGTTGTGGTTACATCTGAAGCTATAACTGAATTAGGTGCATTACAACTTACAAGATAATCGAATCCAATGAATGGTCTTCTAAAATTTGAACTAGTTAAAGAAGTTGGAAGTGTACCAGTAGTATTATTTGTATATTTTGAAGTATTACTATTTCCGGTATCTATGCATGCCACAAGATATTCATAAAACCAAGAAATTGATGCAGAAGCTGTTGAATTTGTATATTCAAAAAATACTGCTAAATTCTGTGTACCCGAGTACGTAAAATTTGTAGCTAAAGGAAATAATTTCCAACCAGCACTATCTCCAACAATTGTTGCCGGATTCGAATCGTAAACTAATGTTGTACCAACAGTTGCCGTAGCCCAATCAAGAGCTCCTTCACCAAAATCTATAGCCGCTATTTCTTTAACATAAATCTTAAAGTTTGGAGTTCCTGCCATGCTTCCTGTTGCTGTAGATCTGTTAAAATACATTCCACTTACAATTTGACCGGCAATACCACTCAACTGCGATGCAGGATAAATCACAGCATATCTATTTGTAGCGTTAGCAGAAGCCGCACTGTACATTGGTCCATACAGGGTGCTTCCTAAGGTGCTACAACTTGGGACTGAGTACAATTGAGCATGTATTGACGAGACACTCATCAATAAAAATGCGATTAAAAAAGTAATTTTCTTCATAATAAATAGTTTAATTATTAGTGTAAATGTAAAGTTTATAAAACACAAACCATATTGTTTGAAGTATTATCAAAAAATTGCTTGAAAATGTTAGGAATATAAAAAAACCGCCCATTTTATTGGCGGTTTTGTAAGAAAAAGTGATTTTTAAATTAATTTTTTATCACTTTGATAGTCTTCGTTTGGTTTTCTGATGTTACTTTAACCAAATATGTTCCAATAGGTAAACTTGACATATTAACTTGACCTTGCGTAGTATTTGGTTTTGTAGCTAAAACTTGTTGACCTAAAAGGTTGTAGATTACTAAATCAGAAATCGTGTTGCTGTATGCAAAATTGAATACATCTTTTACAGGATTAGGATAAGCACTGAAATTTGATGAATCAAAAGAACCAGTACTTAAGTCTTCTTCAATGTTCACTGCAAAGTCTAAAGTAACCCCCCAATTTCCATTATAGCATGGATTAGGTGTTGTATTAAAATTAGCATCACCTGTAGACATACGCATTTTGTGAACACCTAAAGTTGCATCAGCAGGTATTAAAAAAGATGCGTCATATACAGTAGGGTTGGTAGCTAAAGAAACTCCTGAAAACACCAATTCATTAGCATCAAAAGTTAAGTTATCATTAAAATCAATCCAAACAAATGTATTGTAGGCATAACCAGTAGCAAAAGTAACTTGTAAATTCGCTGTAGAACCTTGGATTAAGTTAACTTGGGTAGCTGAATGATCAAAATAAGTAACATCTGTGGTTGGGAAATTTGTAGTTCCTAACAGTACATTTGTAATTCCAAGTCCGTCATTGTTTGGAGGAGCAGAAACACAATAACAGCCATTTACTGCAGTTGTATAGGATTGATCCACACAACCAATTGCATCACCATTAGCATTAAATGGTACTACTCTAAAATAGTAGGTTGTATTAAAATTACCAATATGATTGTAGGTAAGACCACCTACAACAAAATTTTCTAAAACTTCTGAGCCGCCCGGTGTAGTTCCAATACTTAATTTATACCCATCAGAACCAGAAGAAGCATCCCATGAAATAGTTGTTCCTTCATTACCACAGTTGGCATTTATGGTTGCTGTCACATTAGTAGCACAATCGGGAGCAGAAACCGGAATAGTTTGCACTTCAAAATCATCAATAAAGAAATCTAAATCTTGATTTTCAGTTACCGTTCCACTTGTACCATAAAATGCAAATTTAACAGCATTAGTATTTACTGAAGGAATATTGTAGGTTTTAGATTCACCTAGGTGAGATGGTGTATTTGTAGCACTATACGTTTCTAAAATAGTCCATGTACCTCCACCATCTGTTGACATCATGAAATAAACAAAATCATCAGAACCCATAGTTGAAGTAGGGCCAGACGAAATAGGACCAGTACTTGCAAATTGAGTTGCTCCCACTTTATATTTCACTTGATAGCCACCTGTAGTTAAATCAAATATTGGTGTCACTAACCAACCTCTAATTGTTGTTGTGTAGATATTAATACGAGCAGCTCCAGTAGATCCTGGCCCATTTAACCAGCTATCTGAAGTCCAACTTCCTGAATTGGTCCCTCCTGTTGGCCCTGTTGTTTGATCACCGGTACCAAATCTAGCCCAACAAAGAGCTTCTAAGGCTGCATTATTTGTATAGGTTGTAAAGTTTTGTATGTAATATGGGGTAAATGATGCACATGGCGTTGTAAATGAAGCAATCACAGTCCAGTTACTTTTATCAGAAGTACTACAAACTGATCTAACCCAAACATAATAAACTGTCGTTGGATTTAATCCAGTTAAGTTTGCGGTAGTAACTCCTGCTCCAACTGAACCTGTTGCAAAGGCATCATTTGCAGGCTGTACATTACTTGTTGATAAATAATATTCATAACCTTCAGCGGGTGCAGTTGAAGGAGCTGTCCAAGAAATTGAAGCAGATTCAGCTAAAACACTTCCTACAACAACCGCAGATGGCTCGATACAGGTTGGAATTACTTCCCAAAAAACATCATCAATATAAGCTACAGTTGTTCCGCTTGGGTGTCCCGGATTTTTAAGAGCTAACCGTTTTACGCCGGCAGGAATTCCTGTTGGAGTGTATATGAATTGCTGAGCACTTGCTGCAGTATTTCCAGGTAAGGAAATCTCTTCTAAAAAGAAGAACGTATTTACATCACTAGGATCAGTTAAATAACCTAATTCAACAAAACGGTCAGTCCCAGATGTACTGTATGCTTTAAATCTAAGTCTATGTGTGTTCGCTTGTAAATTTGAAACTAAAGGCAACATAGCATATGTTTCTGTAGGTGTTGCACCTGATCCATTTGCAGACATAAACAGTCTATTTGCAGGAGATCCAGGAAGCACACTTCCTGTAGTAACATACGTCAAAATTGAAGAACCTCCTCTAGCCCAACAGTCTGGTAAACTATTAGTTCCTGATGGATAGCTATCAAAATTTTCTTCCCATTCTGTTTTATCATCACATTGTGTTTTAAAAATGAATGGACCTGCCCATGGGCTTAAAACATTTCCATCACAAACTGCTCTTACATAATATTTATAAGACGTATTCTCAGTTAGATTAATTAGAGTATGAGGATTTGAAACACCTGAAACAATTGTTCCTGAACCTAATGTAAAATTTTGTAATCCCCATTGAATATCCCAACTTGTTTCAGAACCCCCAGGAGTCCAAGTTAGATTAGCACTTGTATTTGATATTGAAACAGCACTTAATGCTGTTGGTTCAACACATGTTGAATTAACCTCCCATTTGATATCGTCAATATAAATAGTTGTTGCAGTTCCGGGGAAAATTGTAAATACCAATTGTGAAACTCCGACCGGCACGTTGGTGGGAACTAAAGTAAATTCTGTTGCAGTAGCTGCGGTCGTGCTTGGCATTTGATAATCTTCTAAAGAAACAAATGTAGACACATCAGCAGGATTGGTAAAATAACCTACTTGAAGAATTTTACCTGCTGCTGTAGCATAAGCTTTAAATTTAAATCTGTGTGTATCAGCCTGTAAGTTTGAGAAAGGTGCAACTATAGCATAAGCAGTTGTTGTTGCAGATATATTCATATACAAACGATTAGGAGGCGACATAGGAGCCACACTTGCAGTTGTATTGTAAACGTTTGCCGAAGTCCCTGCTCTTGACCAACAATCTGGTAATGTTCCAACTCCAGTCGGAATTCCTTCAAATGTCTGAATGTAATCAGCAACCCCATCACATAATGTTTTAAAAGTCCCTGCTAAGTACCACTGACTCGTTTCTGAAGCACAATTAGATCTTAAAAACACATAATAGGTTGTATTTTGAGATAAACTAATGATTGCAGCATTGGTATCCGTTGTAGTTGTTCCTGAACCAACCGGACTTGCATTTGATGTTGAAACAAAATATTCATACGTAGTTGGTGTGGGTGTTAATGGATTCCAATTAATTGTAGCAGAATTTGTAGTTAAATTAGTAGTCACAAGACCACTTGGCGGAGGACAGTCAGGAATTGAAAATGTATAGGTTAATCCATTAGAGGGAAAAATTAGATTATTCATCAAAATTGAACCTGCGGCATCAACACTTTGATTTGTGGCAGACCAGTCTGTTGATGAAGATCGAGAATTAAAATTAGTGGCTAAGTTTGATGGAGCTCCACGTAATCCTACTTGAAAAGTTTGAGCGAGATTCGCGTTACTCACAAATGAGCCGTAAATAATTTTTACTTCATTAGAAGTTTCTATCAAACGAATTTGAAAATTAAAATTATCGCCTTCACCATTTGTCCCAAATTTTTTGTAATTTTTCCATTGAACCACTAATTCTCTATTAGGAGCAGTTCCGATGGTTTCAATACGCAAAGTTGCACCCACTTGTGCTTGAATATCTTTCCCTAAGCCAGCTATCCTAGCTGTTAAATCTTCCGGTGTAATAACTGCTACAGAGTTAATTGGTGTGTAAGCACTTGAGCTACCGTTGTTAACAGAAGGTGTTAGAGCTGATTTACCTAGCGAAATCCAACCATTTGCATTTACTGCAAATCGGTCATAAACCTCTCCGTTAAATGTAAAGTCAAATCCAATAGGAAAACCAGGTCCCGTTAAATCAAAACCCCCAGCTAAAACATCAGGATTAAGAAACCTTTGATCATCAGTAGTCTCTGTACCAAGCAAGGTACCCCCTGTAATTTCAGTATAGGTGCTTGTAGACTGCGTAAATTCATAAACCCCAAGTTGGGCTTTTGAACTAAATACTATTGTAAACAAAAACAATAGAAGTGTAATTTTTTTCATAAAGTTATAATTTTGGAAATTAAGCAGTAAATATACTAATTCTTATGATTAATTAACAGATAATTAACATTGAATATATTAAAATTTTAAAATTAGTAAATAACAAAAAACCACCTGAAAAATCAGGTGGTTTTAATAAATTTATCAGCTAAACCTATTTAATTTTTAATAATCTTTATTGTTTTAACTTGATTATCACAAGTAAATCTAACCAAATAAGCTCCATTTGACAATCCTGACACATCAATCTGACCTTGAGTTGCATTAATCATAGCGTCAATCACTTGTTGTCCTAAAAGATTAAACACTTTTACATCAGATATTACATTATTGTATGAAAAAGAGAAGATATCTTTAACAGGATTTGGATAGTAACTGAAGTTGGATGAATCAAATCCACCTACACTCAACGTTACAAAAGCAGTAACAGCAAATGCATCACTATTACATGAGCCTGCAGAGCTTACGGCATAATAAGTTGTTCCATCAACCAAAGCAGTCCCTACAGGTAATTGGTTTATATTCGCTATAGCATCTGCTTCTGAAGCAAACCATTTAATTCCTGTTCCAATTACAATTAAATCTTCTATGGTTGCTTCTGCTGGCAACGAAACATTTATAGTTTGAACAGCATCGCCAGTAGGAGCTGATAATTCAGCAATAGTAATATCATAATCTTCTACTTCACCATAAAAATAGATACTACAAGGATCAATAGTGTTTCCATCAGCAGCATAAACCATCCTTACACGCATTCTATGCAATCCAATAGCAGCGTTACAAGGAATTGTTATTGTAAATGTACCACCGCCAGTAGTATTAATATTTGAGTCAGAAGCAGTAAAACCTACTCGTTCTGATTCTTCAAAAGTTAGATTATCATTAAAATCTATCCAAATAGAAAATGCTTGATTATTAAATCCAACTGTTGGAGTAATTGTGTAGGTTGTTCCTTCCACTAAAGTCGCAGTGAAATTAGGTTGTCCAGTATAATAATTATAGCTAGGAGCTGTCGTACTAGTCCCGGAATTATGAGATAATGAAGTTCCGTTTATTACAAAATTTGACATTAAATCATTAAAAGCAACTCCTGTTTCGTATTCCGGAACACAATAGCAACCATTAACCGCAGTTGTAAAAGAAACTTCTGCACAACCTACTGCATCACCAATAGCATTAAAAGGAACCACTTTAAAATAATAAGTAGTATTAAAATTTCCGACAAAACTATAGGATGTTGCGTTTAAAATTAAGTTATCTACTATTTCGTTACCTCCTGAAGTGGTTCCAATAGTTAATTTATAACCATCACTACCTGAAACAACATCCCATGATAACTCTGTTTCAAAATTACCACAACTTGAATCAATATCAGCTTCAACATTTGTTGCACAATCCGGAGCAGTTAGAGGAATAGCTTGAACAATAAAATTATCTACAAAAAAGTCAACATCTGCATCATCAGCTACATCTCCGCTAGTTCCGTAAAAAGCAAATTTTACTGTAGCTGAAGTTGTAGCAGGAATATTATACACTTTTGTGGTCCCTAAATTTGAAGGTGTATTTGTAGCACTATAAGTTTCTAAGGTTGTCCATGTTGTCCCTCCATCTGTTGACATGACAAAGTAAACAAAGTCATCTGACCCTAGAACACCACCTGCACTAATTGGACCTGTTTGTCCCCATTGCGTTGCTCCTACATCATATTTTACCTGATAACCACCTATCGTTAAATCAAAAACCGGTGTCACTAACCAACCCCTGATAAAATCAGAAAAAATATTTATTTTTGCAGCACCTGAAAACCCATTGTTTAACCAACCGTCAGAAAACCAAGAACCTGAATTCGTATCACCTGTTGGACCTGTTGTTAAATCACCTTGACCATATCTTTCCCAACAAGGTAAAGAATCAGGATTAAAATCAAAAGTTGAAAAATCTTGTCCATAGTACGGTGTAAATGCTGCACATGGCGTTGTGAATGTTGCTATTGATGTCCAATAGCTGTAATCTCCAACGGCACAAACTGATCTTACCCAAACAAAGTATTGAGTAACAGGAGTTAGATTTATAACATTAGCTGAAGTTATTCCAGCACCAACCGATCCTGATGGAGTTGTTGCACCTGTTGGTGCTGTTGAACTATCCGAAATATAGTACTCATATCCATTAGCTGGCGGTACTGATGCAGCATCCCAATTAATTGTTGCAGTTGTTGCTAAAACATTGGAAGCAGAAACATCAGATGGTTCTATACATGTTGGAATAGCTTCCCAGAATACATCATCAATAAAAATTGTTGTTGAATTACCAGGATAACCAGAATTCATTATTGCTAATCTAACAGCTCCAACTGGTAAATTGTTAGGGATTACAATAAACTGTTGTGCACTTGCTTGAGAAGTTCCAGGTAACGAAATCTCTTCCATTGAAACAAATGAACCTACATCTGATGCATTAGTTAAATATCCTACTTCCAAAAATCTATCTGTTCCTGTAGTACTGTAAGCTTTAAATCTTAGTCTATGTGTATTTGCTTGTAAGTTTGAGGTTAATGGCATTAACGCATAAGAAATAAATGATTGACCATCAAAATCACTAGAATACATATATATGGCATTTGGAGCAGAAAACGGGGTACTAACTCCAAAACTCTCTAAATAAATAGTACCATTTCCACCTTTTTCCCAACAGTTAGGTAACTGACTGTTAAAGCCTCCTTGGTTACTATCAAAATTTTCTGCAAACTCAGTTACAGCTAGACAAACCGTTGTAAAACTAAAGGGACCCGCCCAAAGACTATCTTCAGTTGAGCATTTTGCACGAACATAAAACTGATAGGTTGTTCCTGGCAATAAGTTTATAGCATCAAAATTAGCTGAAGCTAGATTATTTTGAAATGTTCCAGTTCCTAAATCAAATCCAGTCAAACCATATTGTAAGTCCCATGCTGTTTCTGTTCCGATAGGTGTCCAAAACAAAGTCGCTCCTGTTGTTGACAAACCAATCACATCTAAAGACACAGGTGCCGGACAATCGGCTAACAATTGAATTGTAGTGACATGACAAATACTTCCACCATCACAAGCTGCACTATTGGTTACATGCAAACGCACTGCTGTTACTGTTATACTATTAACAACTAATGGTGAAGAACCATGTGCAATTGTAACATTATCTGTATCTGTTATCGAAACATATTTATCAACACCATCTGAAGTTGCTGTAAAAATATAATTCTCGCCAATAACTAATCCATTAATTGTATTATATTCTGTAGAATAAGTACAACTTGAAATATTCTGAACATTCCCAGAATTATTTGAAGTTTCCGTTAAATAGGGAATAGTATTTACACATTGCCCATTAGAAAAATAAGAAATACTTGCAAGTAAAAAGAGCAAATACCACTTTTTTACCTTAAAAAATGTAATTTTTTTCATAAAATATTTAGTTTGTGTTAGAATGCTAATGTAAGAAAATAAACAACCCGACAATTGAAATAATTCAACATTTCAAACAATTTTTGTTAAAAAAAACCGCTTGATTTCTCAAGCGGTTACTAAAAACTGTATTTATTATGTATTAATTTTTTACCACTTTAACAATATGTTCTCCATTTTCGGTAGTAACCTTAACTAAATAGGTTCCATTTGGAAGATCACTCATTAAAACCTGAGCTTGCAAATCATTATTTTGTTTTGTGATAATTTGTTGTCCTAAAAAATTGAACACTGTTACTTCATTAATTGTTTGAGAATAACTTAAATTCAATACATCAGAAACAGGATTAGGATAATATTTGAAACTAGAAGTATCAAAACCACCTACACTTAAATTTGCATCATAAGCAGCAACTAAGAAGTTACTGTCAGTTGGTGTTGGAGCTGCTGCTCCAAATTTCCATACTGCAATATACAATACATCTCCCGGCGTTAATCCTGTGAGATTCAACAATGACATGAATCCATTTCCACCATCATCATCACAACCAATTTGTGTTAATGTACCACAAGCTCCTGTGTAAACTGTTACAACAGAGTCGGTCATTCCATTTGCTGTTGCACTTCTTGTTTCAATGGTTAAATTACCAGATGATGGCACAACAACTGAATACCAAACCTCAAAAGTAGAATTTGACTGACAACTAGGTGTTAATCCTGATGTTGTAGTTGCACCCAAAATTGTTCCAGCTGTTGCATTTGCTGCAAAGTCTACTCCTACTGTTAATGATGCGGCTCCTGAACACAAATCATTAGCTGGTGCTGGTGGTGGATTTACTGTTAATACACCGCTAACATAAACTGTTCCATCCCAGAAATTACCTTGATTGTTTGAATCAATACCTCCGTAAACAAATGGACCTGTATTTAATCTAAAACGTGTAGCGTAATAATAAGTACCTGGTGCTAATGTTGCTCCAATTGTTGCTTCATATTCATCATTATTACTCACATGTCCAGAATTCCATGTTGCAGGAACCCAAGTTGTCCAAGTATTTGGATTGGTGTTTTGTCCAACCGGACTAATACCTACCCATGCAGTAATTCCAGGTGCTTGACCAACAATATTTGGTGCTACATCTGTTAGACCGGCTTCATAAACTTGTCCGTAAACTGTACCTGAACCTCCTTGAGCGATGTTCAATACCGGTGGCCATTGTAAGCTCACATAATCAGGTGCGTCTGTTGAAGCGACACCACATATTATTGATTTTATTCGATTTACATTTTGAGTACCACAAGCACTGTCTGTGTGTAGATAAAATCTTATCGTTCCTGTTAAATCTGACACCCACGTTAAACCTTGAGTTCCAGATGCCAATACCGTTACTCCTGTTGCATCAGAAATTGTTACAAAGTCTGTTGAGACTGAGCTTGAGAAAGTATATGTTTCTCCTAAAATAACAGAAATATTTGAATATTCTCCAGCCCAAGAATCTGGTGCAACAGTGTTTGATGTTACTCCGTCACAAGTTGCTGGAGTGTAAGTCGCAGATGGATATAAAGTTCCTGTTAAACATCCAACTAATGGACAATCCTCATTAACTGTAACTGCTAATCTTGAAGTACTTTCACAACCATCAACTGTTTGAGAAGCATAATAAGTTGTACCATCTACCAATGCGGTAGTATCAGGCAATACATTTCCACCAGTTGCTAGATCATACCATATTACATTGGTTCCAACAACAACTAAATCAGCCAAAGTATCATCACAAAAATCTTGTGTAGCATCTCCGGTTGGAGCTGCTGTATTTGTGATTGTTACTGTTACCGCTAATCTGGCAAAACTCTCACATGTTAAAGTTTGAGAAGCATGATACACTTGACCATCAACTAAAGCATCTGTAGCTAATAAAGCAGTACCACCAGCTGAAGTAGTATACCATTTAATTGCTGTTCCTGTAGCTTCTAAATCTGCTACTGTTGCTGAATTACAAAATTCTTGTGTTGCATCTCCTGTTGGAGCTGGTGTGTTTGAAGGACAGTCATAAGCAGAAATATTATAATTTCCTTGTGTACCATTGTAACCAAACACTCTAACTATCACAATCTCTCCAGGTGTTCTTCCTGTTAAAGTTACTCTTGAGAGATTATTTCCACCTCCAATGTCGTCATTACAAGTTATGGCACTTAAAGAGCCACAGGTACCTGAATAAACCTGCATAACACTATCTGTAAGACCTCCAATGATTGCTGAAGTTTCAATTATTACGTTACCAGAAGCAGGTATTACTACACTATACCAAACATCTTTACCAGTAGTTGTAAAATTTAAACTACCGCAAGAAGGTGCAGGAGTATCTGGACTGAGGGTAGCTCCTAAGTTGGTGGAAGATACTAAATTTGATGTTACGGTTTGCCCAACAGATAATGACACTGTATTTAAACACTCATCATTAGCAGGTGGTGGAGGTGGAGTACCTATACAAACATCAAATACACTGTTATGAACAGCATTTGCCCAAGAATAAATTCTTAAATAATAAGTTTGCCCTGGAACTAATCCTGTTGGATTACTCGTGTTTGGATCAGAGCAAGTGCCTGGAACTAATGTTAATGAATTACAATCTGCACCGGTCCAAACTGAGTGATACAAATCAGTGGTACTTCCTGTTATATTTAACAAATCTATTTTATGAGTTGTATTCGTTGCAACAAAAGAAAACCAAACATCATCGTTTTCAGTTCCCCCACAAGCAGCTGCATCAACCGGTGATGCGGTTGCTCCTGCAATTGTTCCTTGAGTCATAGATGTACAACTAAAATCTGAATTAACGGTCAATGCAACAGCTCCAGAGCATTCATCATTTACTAATGGATTAACTGTTAAAACACCACTCATATAAGTTGTTCCATTCCAAAAATTACCTTGTCCATTTGAATCAATCCCTCCATAAACAAAATTACCACCATTCAAACTGAAACGAGTTGCATAATAATAGGTGCCTGATGGAAGAGCAAAACCAATTTGAGCTTGATATTCATCATTATTACTTACGTGCCCTGAATTCCATGTTGCGGGAACCCATGTCGTCCATGTATTTGGATTTGTATTTTGACCTAAAGGACTTAAACCTACCCACATTTGAATACCAGGAGCTTGACCAGCAATATTTGGTGCCACATCAGTCAACCCGGCTTCATACACTTGACCATAAACCGTCAAAGTTTCCCCAAAATCTAATGTCCCATTAGAAGGGAATTGTAAAGAAACATAATCAGGCAAGTCAGTTAATAATTCACTATCATTAATTCCTAAATAAAAAGGTTCTGAGGTTAAATCACTAAATGAACTTATAATTCTTTGAGCCCCAGGAGTAGTTGTGCCTTGTTGATGTGTGCCAACAATTGAAGAAGCACGAACAATTCTAGCATTAGATGGACTAGCAATAGGAAAACCAAAAGCATTTGGGGCTATTAAAGACAGCACATGTGAAGCAGCAGCAGGTGTTCCTGATAACGCAGAAACACTCCAATTATCATTGGTTCTTAAATTGACGTTATAAGCGTCATCAAGAAATGACACATTACTTGTTCCAGCTGTTTCATTATATGTAACTGCAATTAAGCCTCCGGCACTAGGTGTTGTTCTTAACAAGAATGCATTTCTAAATTCATTCGCTGCATTTAAAAATGGATATCTACCTGCTTGTGTTGATGGATCAGTTCCAGCAGTAGTTGCGGTTCCGGTTCCACCATTAGTCCACCATCTAGCTAACGTAGTGCCACTAACAAAACCACCATTTGTAATGTTTAATGTCCCTGCTGTTGGTGTTGCAATTCCAACTACAAATGTTGCATTTGAATCCATTGCAACTCTTCCATTAGTAATTGTTAAAGTACCACTAACCGAAAAGGAATTACTAGGCTGTGGTATAATTGAACTATAACCTGAAATACTTACGCCAGCAGGATTTGAATTATTTATGGTCAAACTGGTTGTATTTGCAGTTGCTGAAGTTAGTGAATTACTGAATTGACCAGAACCAGAAATAGATTGTACCGAAGAAGATGTTCCTGCAATGGCATTTACAAATGTTCCTAATGTTAAAGTACTTGTATTGGTCAATAATCCATTATTAATTACATTACCGGCAATATGAAAAGCGGTTTGCATTCTAAATTCCCCTGAAATAATATTTAAATCGCCTCTAACTCCCCCAGTATAAAAGGGTCTAACAAATCTATTTGTACCTATTCCTGCATCAATAATTATATTTCCACATAACAATCTACCTCCACTAGGAAAAATATTATGACTAAAACCGTAAGCCGCATTTCCACCAGCGTCTGTTGAAACTCCGTCTCCAAATTTTAGATTATGGTTAACACCAAAAGATACTTGTGCAGAACCAAAATAGTAAAATGCATTTCCGCCTGGTGTAGTTCCTGAATTTGTAGCACCTCCTCCAACAGCAGTATGCACGTGTGGGTCAACAATAATTATAGTTCCACCAGTTACATTTACTGTTCCGATAAATGGGTTTGTTGAATTTCTTCCAATAGCAAAAATGTCCAACGACGCAGGAACACTCGTTGCAGCATTCCCTGTATCATTTCCATCAACTGTAATAATTCCCCCACTTTGAGTAAAACTCGAGGAATCAGCAAAGTATACATTCCCATTAACATTAAGGTTACCGTTAGAAATAATAAATGAACCACCCGTATTAACTACAAAAGAAGCATTTCTTTGAGAGGGAATTTCAACATTTAATTGGTTTGATGAAATTGTTAAACTCCCAGCACTAATTGTTAGGTTTCTAACACTTGCATTACTGGTTAGAGTAAGCAAAGAACCATTGGCTACAATAAAATTGTCAGCACTACTAATTGAAGCTGGAGATGCTCCAGTTCCATCACTAGTATCACTCCAAGTGGCTACATCATTAAAATCTGTTGCAGCACTTTTAGAATAATACGTAGTTTGAGAAAATACTTGCACTATCGCAAATAAGAAAAGTAAACAAAAGTAAGTTTTTTTCATATTTATATAATTTTAAATAACCTCATAAATGTATCAATAAAATATTATAAACAACAAAACTCACTTAAAAAAAGTGAGTTTTGTTAATAAATTTTACAAAAAAGAGCAATATCTATAAATACAGGTCCTGTTTGTTACAGTTTTGAAAGCAATCTAATCTTTTATACTAGGAATCAAAACCATTTCATCCGAATCTTTCAAATAATCTACTCCATCAAATCCAAATCCAAAAAGATTCAAAAAATCTTGTTTATATCCTGCAAGATCTCCTATGGCAGTCAAATTTTCTGTAGTGGATTCTACCCACAAAGCTGCTATTTGACTTTGAACATCTTCACGCATTTCCCAATCATCAATTCGGATTCTTCCTTGTTCATCTGTTGGAATTTCATTACCTTGATATAATCTATCACTATATAAACGTTGAATTTGCTCAATACAACCTTCGTGAATACCTTCGGCTTTCATGATTTTATATAACAATGATATATATAAAGGTATTACAGGAATTGCCGAACTTGCTTGCGTCACCAATGCTTTATTAACAGAGACATAAGCTTTTCCATTTAATGCACTCAACTTTTCAGTAATTTTAAATGCAGTAGCTTCTAAATCATCTTTTGCTCTACCAATTGTTCCTTTTCTATAAACAGCTTCGGTTACTGATGGCCCAATGTAAGAATAGGCTAAAGTTGTAGCTCCTTCAGCTAATAAATTTGCTTCTGCCAAAGCATCCATCCACATTGCCCAATCTTCACCACCCATTACTACAACCGTATTATCTATATCATCTTGGTTGGCCGGTTCAATTGAAACTTGTGTCACATTTCCGGTATGAAAATCTACTGTTTTGTTAGTAAATGTTTGCCCAATTGGTTTTAAAACAGAACGATGCAACACGCCAGTTTTTGGGTGCAAACGAACAGGTGAAGCCAAACTGTAAATTACTAAATCAATTTGACCCAAATCTGCATTTATCAAATCCAAAGTTTGTTGTTTAATTTCATCCGAAAAAGCATCGCCATTAATACTTTTTGCATACAATCCAACTTGATGTGCTTCTTTTTCAAAAGCAGCAGAATTATACCAACCCGGAGTTGCAGTTTTTCCCGGAGCCGGTGCCTTTTCAAAAAATACACCAATAGTTGCCGCGTCACAACCAAATGCACTGGTTATTCTTGAAGCCAAACCAAATCCGGTTGATGCTCCAATAACCAATACTCGTTTTGCTCCTTCTATTTTCCCTTTTGATTTTACATAGTCTATTTGATTTTTTATGTTTTGAGCACATCCATCCGGGTGAGCTGTTAAACATATAAATCCTCGCATTCTTGGTTCTATAATCATTTGTATAAATTTTTAAGGTTTTTTGTATTTTACTATTTTAATTTAATAATGCTTTTGCATGATTTATGGCAGAATCTGAAACCGAAGAACCCGATAACATTTGTGCAATTTCTATAATTCTATTTTCAGATGATAATTGTTCAATTTGCGTTTGAGTCACCTCGTTTATATTTGTTTTAAACACTTTAAAATGCTCGTCTCCTTTTGCTGCAATTTGCGGTAAATGAGTAATGGAAAAAACTTGCATGTTTTTACTCATATCTTTCATAATTTCGCCCATTTTATCAGCAATTTCACCCGAAACACCAGTGTCAATTTCATCAAAGAGTATGGTTGGCAATTGAGAATAATTAGACAAGACTGCTTTAACAGCTAACATTAGTCTCGACATTTCGCCTCCCGAAGCCACTTTTTTTAGTAATCCTAAATCAGATCCTTTATTTGCCGAAAATAAAAACTGAATTTCATCTTGACCATACGCATTGAAAAGTGAAGTTGGATTTAAAGCAATTTTGATTTGTGCATCCGGCATTCCTAAAAGTTTCAAAACTTCAATTAATTGCGTTTCGAGTTTTGGAATATTCATCAAGCGATTGGCTCTAAATTCTTGTGACATTAAAGTCAAAACTTCGTTGAGTTTAGAAATTTCTACTTCTAATTTGCCAATTTCATTTTCAATATTCACAATAGAATCAACTTTATCCTCTAATGAATTTTGAATATCCAATAACTCTTCAATAGATAGTACTTGATGCTTTTTCTGTAAATTATAAATGATTTGTAATCTTGAATTGATTACTTCTAATTGTTCCGGTTCAAAAACAAGGGTATCAGCCAATCCATTCATTTCGTTTAAAATATCTTTAAATTCAATTTGAATGGATTCTAAGCGTTCATGAATTTGTGCATATTGATTTGAAATGGTGCTAATTTTAAAAATAAGATTTTTTACTTCTTTAAGATTTTGTAAAATTCCGAATTGTTCATTATCAGATAGCGTTATTGCTTTTTCAAGTTGTTCTCTGATTAATTCAACATTTGATAATTTGGACAACTCTTCTTCAAGTTCTTCCTGAATGCCAATTTGAAGATTGGAAGCTACTAATTCTTCATATAAAAAAGTGGTATAATCTTGTTCTTTAACTTGGTTTTGAAGTGATGATTTAAGTTGTTCTAAAGTAGATTCCAGATTTTTTAATCCTTGTAATTTTGAATAAAACGCAGCAACCGCTTCACGTTGATTAGACAACGCATCAATCATTTCAAATTGGTATTTTGACTCTGTTATTTCAAGGGTTTGATGTTGCGAATGAATATCAATCAAAAAGATTCCCAATTCAGTTACTTGCTGTAATGAAACCGGACTATCGTTTATAAAAGCTCTCGATTTTCCATTTGGTAGAATCTCTCTTCTTATAATAGTTTGCTGTTCAAAATCGATATCATTTTCAGCAAAAAAAGCTTCTAAATTATACTTCTCAATTTGAAAACTAGCCTCAATGATGCATTTCTCTTCTTTGTTTTTAAGGGAATTTAAGTCGGCACGTTTTCCTAACACTAAACCTAAAGCTCCTAAAAGGATGGACTTACCTGCTCCGGTTTCTCCGGTGATAATAGTAAATCCGTTTGAAAAATCAATAGCTAATTTTTCAATTAAGGCATAATTCTTTATAGATAAAGCATTTAGCATTTCATTTTTTATTCAATAAATAAAATGCAATGTACTTAAAATCTATCAAAAAAATAACTTAAAAATCAAGATTGTATGAACAAGTTTTAAAACTTGATATTGGTCCATTTTGAAGAATTGAGTGGTGATATTCGATTTAAATTATCCACCAAATCTGCGATTGTAACATTCGGACCACCCGAAAAAACGGAAACAATTTCATCTGATTTGGTGTCAAAGAAAACACGTGTCAAAAACGCATTAGGTCTAACATTATGAATTTCATTTAAATTCATTAATGACTCTTTTATAGCGTCTTTACCCGATTTTAAATTATCAGCCATTATGTCTAATCCATTTACGTGATACTGAAACATTGATTCACGTATTGGATCAAAAGTATTAGATAATAAATCATTAACTAAAAAATAGCGGTTTTGAAATCCATCCGACTGACTCCAGCCTTTGTAACCTCCTGTCTGAGCAACAGTAACAATTGCTTCGGCTTGTTCAAAATAATTGGTTCCTCCTTTTGAAGAATAGGTATCAGCATCAATCCCTAAAATCACATAAACATAATAGGCCAAAACAGAAACTAAATTAGAATCAAAAGAATTGGGATTAAAAAATAAATTTTCAAATTCTACATATCTAAAACTAAAATCTTTATCATTAAAATTAAAAGTTGGAGTAGAATACAAACTGTTGTAAACCGGTCTCGAAGCTTGGACTTGAATTGTTGCAGTAAATGAATTTGCATTAAATTCCGATACATTTATAAACATAGAGCATTCTACACGTTCATTTTGCTTTAGCGTTAAATTTGTCCATTTTGTTTTGTTGACAAATTCATTCAATGAAGTTTCTAAAGTTTTAAAAATCTGCTGATTGGCAGATGTAACTCTATCAGAATTAACTTTTATTTCGCAATTCAATTCCTGTGCAGAAACTGCGATGAAACAAGTACATAAAAAAACTACTAA
The DNA here is from genome assembly GCF_014638005.1 of Flavobacterium orientale. Taxonomy (GTDB): domain Bacteria; phylum Bacteroidota; class Bacteroidia; order Flavobacteriales; family Flavobacteriaceae; genus Flavobacterium; species Flavobacterium orientale. The sequence goes on along the minus strand of NZ_BMFG01000001.1, from coordinate 525,972 downwards.
AACTTTATACATAGAACAATTGTATTATTTTATTTAAAATATCTTTTGCAACGTCTTCTTTTGATTTGAGTGGCATTGGCTCAATAGTAAAATTCTTATCTATGAATGTAACTTTATTGGTTGGCTTACCAAAACCGGCTCCTTCATCATTTAACGAATTTAAAACTATCAAATCTAAGTTTTTTTTCTGTATTTTCAATTTAGCATTTTCAATTTCATTTTCTGTTTCTAATGCAAATCCAATTACCAATTGCTTTTTCTTATTCAAACTTAAAGTTGCCAATATATCAGTTGTCTTTTCTAATTCAATAACAAAAGTAACATCTGATTTTTTTATTTTTTGATTGGCTACCACTTTTGGTTTATAATCTGCTACCGCTGCAGCTGCAATAAAAACATCTGAATTGTCAAAATGTTTTTTTGAAGCTTCAAACATTTCAGATGAAGAAGTCACAGCTATCAAATTAATGTTTTGATACTTTGGCTTCAACGATGTTGGTCCTGATACCAAAACAACCTCAGCACCTAACTTTGAAGCTTCATTTGCAATATCAAAACCCATTTTTCCGGTTGCATGATTTCCTATAAAACGCACCGGATCTATTGCTTCGTATGTTGGACCTGCAGTAATTAGTATTTTTTTTCCTTTCAATGGCAATTTTTCAGACAAATCCTTTTCAAGAAAGGCAACAATATTCTCAGGTTCAGCCATTCTACCTTCGCCTGATAAGCCACTTGCCAATTCGCCTGATTCGGCAGGAATCATAGCATTTCCAAATAATTTCAACTTAGAGAAACTGGAAAGCGTTGATGGATGTTTGTACATATCCAAGTCCATTGCAGGAGCAAAATAAACCGGACATTTTGCTGATAAATAAGTTGCAATTAACAAATTATCGCAATTACCATTAGCCATTTTGGACAAAGTATTTGCAGTTGCAGGAGCAATAAGCATTAAATCGGCCCAAAGAGCTAAATCCACATGGTTATTCCAGGAAGGATTTCCATCTTCTTCTTCATTTAAAAATTCAGAATGAACAGGATTTTTTGACAGTGTTGCCAACGTTAGGGGTGTTACAAAATCTTTAGAGGCAGGAGTCATTATTACTTTGACTTCTGCCTCTGATTTTATAAGCAATCGAACTAAAAATGCAGTTTTATAGGCGGCAATTCCACCAGAAACACCTAGTAGTATTTTTTTCCCTTTTAAAACTGACATAAATTTAGTCTTGTGTAGTATCTCTAAAATAAATTTTACCGTCCATCCATTCTTGAACCGCTAGAGCGTGAGGTTTTGGTAATTTTTCGTAGAATTTCGAAACTTCGATTTGTTCTTTATTTTCAAAAATTTCTTCTAAACTATCGTTATATGTTGCAAACTCTTCCAATTTTTCAATTAGTTCTTTTTTAATTTCAGAATTAATTTGATTGGCTCTTTTTGCCATTATTGTAATAGCTTCATAAACATTTCCAGTTGGAGCTTCAATTGCACTTTTGTCGTAAGTGATTGTATTTACAGTTGCATTGGTTTTCTTTAAATCCATGTTCGCTTCTTTATTTTGAAAATTGTGTTAAATCAGTATTTAATCGGCTCAACATTTCGTCGGCTTCTTTTTTATATTTTGTATTACTATTGAATTTCATCAACTTATCATGAGCTTCTTTAGCCACTTCAATGCGTTCTTTCATTTTTGATTCGATACTGTTAATTGCCAAATAATAGGCTGAATCAAATTTGTAGTACAAAGCATCTTCTTTAAAAGGCGTACCCGGATAATCATTAATAAAATTTTCCAAAACTACTAATGCAGCTTTATAATCACGAATAGTATTGTATTGTTTTGCTACTTCAAATGCTTTTTTTTCTAACTTTTCTCTTAACTCTTTTGCCAATTCATTTGCTTTAGGTAAATAGTCAGAATTAGGATAATTATCAATAAAAGCCTGTAATTTATCAATCGCTTTGTTAGTGTCTGTTTGATCTAAGCTGTAAACCGGAGATAATTGTGCATAACAAAATGCTCCTAGATATGCAGCTTCTTCAACTTTTTCACTTTTAGGATAAGAAGATGTAAAACTTTCAAACTGATAGCCTGCCAAATAATACTGTTTTGTTTTATATAAACTTTGAGAATACATATAAAACATCTTTTCAGCTTGAGGTTTACCTCTGTAACTTGGAGCTATTTGTTCAAATAAACGAATTGCTTTGTTATATTTTCCGGCTTCATATTTGGCTTCAGCCATTGGATATTTAACAGCAACATCTTCATTTTTTAATGCTTTTTGATATTCGCTACAAGAAGCAAGAAAAACAAGTAATACTAACGCAATAAATCTATTCATTTTATTCTACAGATTGTCTGATTTTTAAGGTATTATTTCTCTAAAAATCGAACTGCAAATTTAGTCATAAATAGCAGACTACAAAACATTTTTGGGAATTGTTCGATTTCTAGGTCAAAAAAACAAAAAAGATGCGAATAACTTCGCATCTTTTAAGTAATGATTAACATCATTTATTATTTATCTTGTGGTATTGGACTCACAAAGTTTTTCATTTCGTTGTCAAAAAGATACAATCCGCCTTTATCATCTCCAATTAGATTTACTTTATCTAAAATATAACGGGCGTTTGCTTCTTCCTCAATTTGCTCTGCAACATACCACTGAAGGAAGTTGTGTGTTGCAAAATCTCTTTCATCTAAAGTGATTCCAACTAGATTATTGATACTCTCTGATACTTTAATTTCGTGTTCTAACAATTGTTTGAACAAGGTTTTATAATGTGTTAAATCTAAAGAAGGTTCAACAGTTGCAGAAACTTTTGCTTGTCCGCCTCTTTGATTTACATATTTAATTAACTTTAACATGTGCAATCTTTCTTCATCAGATTGGTTATACATAAAGGTAGATATTCCTTCATAACCTTGAACTTCTGCCCATGAAGCCATTGCTAAATATACTTGCGACGAATCGCCTTCCATTTGAATTTGCTTATTTAACGCGTCTAAAACTTTTGTTGATAACATAGTATAAATTTTCTGAATTATTCAGCTAAATTACAATTTTATCTACAAATTTTTTAATTCTATTTGCTAAATCTTCGTTAACAGCAACCAATGGCAATCTTACATTGTTGTCAGCTAAACCTAATGCTTTGAAAACTTCTTTAATTCCAGCTGGATTTCCTTGTTCAAAAATCATATCAATAATAGCTGCCAATTGATAATGCAATTGATACGCTTCATCAACTTTACGTTCTAATCCCAAACGAACCATCGTGGAAAATTGTTTAGGAAACCCTTCGCCAATTACAGAAATAACTCCTGCTCCACCAGCCAACACCATTGGTAATGTTACCATATCATCACCTGAAATAACCAAAAAGTCTTTGGGTTTGTTTTGAATAATAGTCAAGGCTTGAACAATGTCACCTGCTGCTTCCTTAATGGCAACAATGTTTTTGAAATCATTAGCCAATCGAATTACAGTTGATGGCAACATATTGCTAGCTGTTCTTCCTGGAACGTTATATAATATGATTGGCAACGGCGAAGCTTCAGCAATTGCTTTAAAATGCTGATAAATTCCTTCTTGCGTAGGTTTATTATAATAAGGTGAAACTGATAATACTGCTGCAAATGCTGTTAAATCTCTGGTTTTTAATTCTTCAACAACTTGATGTGTATTGTTCCCTCCTACTCCAAGAACCAGTGGAAGTCTGCCGTTGTTTGTTGTAATAACAGTTTCAATAACTACTTCTTTTTCTTCGGAAGTTAACGTTGCCGGTTCGCCTGTTGTTCCTAAAACAACAAGATAATCAATGCCGTTTTCAATTTGAAAATTTACAATTCTTTTCAGAGCTTCTACATCAACTGAAAAATCGTTTTTAAAGGGAGTAACCAGTGCAACACCGGTTCCAATTAATGACTGCATATTTAAATTTTATTAAGTATTTTAAGGTATTTTTCTAATTCATCAATAAAAACAACATAATTCTCCATTGGCGTGTCGATCATCAAATGAAATAATCTTTTATCTATATTTGAAAATCCAACTTTGAATTTTGCTTTTGAATTATTAGAAACCACAACCAAAGGTGCTTTCTTTTGGTCATAATAACTAATCAACAAATCAAAAGGCTCTTGTTTAAACTCTTTTACAATTTTATTTTCGACTGAACCAATCCAGCTGATATCCTTTTTACTAAAATGGGGATATTGAATTTCTTCTTTCTTTTTATAGCTGTTTTTAAAAGACAACACTTTAATGTTTTGAGATTCAAATCCTTTACTAAGTAATGCTTTTATTAAGTTATCTTTAAATGCAAAATCAGTCTCATCAACCAATAATCCAATGGTAGTAATTTTTGTGTTTGGAACTTCCGAATCACAATTATCTAGCCTTTTTTTAATGATTCTTTTTGCATAAAAATTCTTGAAATCCTTTAAAAACATAGTATCTTTACTTGGTTACAAATTTATTTAAATTAACTTGTTTTTCGACTGTAAAAATAAAAAACAATACTATGAAAATAAAACATTTTGTGTTATTTATAACATTTATAGTGCTAATTTCTTGTAGTTCTTCTTCTTATAAAGTTTCAAAAATTGAAGGCAGCAAAATTGAAATCAACGATAAAATTACAACTATTTCATCTTATGACGACTATATAAAACCTTATCGTGATCATATCAATAAAGATTTGGATAGTGTTTTGGCCTATTCTTCAGAAACTTTAGACAAAAGCAAAGGACAATGGCAAACCAATATTGGCAATTTTATGGCTGATATTTGTTTTGAAAAAGCAGCCTTATTATTTGAAAAAAGACATCAAAAAAAACTGAATGTCTGTTTATTAAATCATGGTGGCATTCGGTCTATAATTCCAAAAGGAAAAATCACAACCAGAACAGCTTTTGAAGTAATGCCTTTTGAAAACAGCATAGTTGTTATTGCTCTAAAAGGCGAGCAAATTGAAGAAATGGCTTCTTATTTTATTTCAGAAAAAAAACCACATCCCATTTCAGGAGTCAAAATTTATATTGATTCAGACAATTTGATACAACGAATTTTAATTCAAAATAAACCTCTTGATAAATCCGCAATTTATTATGTTGCAACATCTGATTATTTATCTAATGGTGGAGATAATATGGCCTTTTTTCAAAAAAACGAAGACGTTTATGACTTGGATTATAAAATCAGAAATATTTTGATTGATTATTTTAAAGAAGTTGACACGCTTAAAGTTTCATCTGAAAACAGAATTATCATTAATTAAAATTGGCTATGAAAAGAAGAACATTCCTAAAAAACACAATTGCAAGTTCAGCATTGGTTAGTATTGCAGGACCAAGTTTATGCAGTTTTGATTCTTTAAAATCGAAACACCTCACTATACTTCACACCAATGATGTTCATAGTCACATCGATCCATTTCCGGCGGATCATCCTAAAAATCCGAATATGGGTGGCGTTGCCCGAAGATCTGCTTTGATTGAAAACATCCGAAAAGAAAATCCGAATGTATTGTTACTGGATGCCGGTGATAGTTTTCAAGGAACACCTTACTACAATTATTTTGGTGGCGAATTAGAATTTAAACTCATGAGTCGGATGGGATATGATGCTACAACAATTGGCAACCACGAATTTGACAATGGCATTGAAGGCTTAGCAGCTCAAGTTCCGCATGCCAATTTTAAATTTATCTCTGCTAATTATGATTTTAAAAACACTATAATGGACGGTTTTGTGAAACCCTATCACGTGTTTCATAAAAACGGAATTAAAGTAGGCGTTTTTGGATTAGGAGTGGAATTGGCAGGTTTGGTTGATAAAAAACTATACAAAGAAACCATATATAATGATCCTGTTGAAATTTCTCAAGACATGGTTTCCATTTTAAAAAACCAAGAGAAGTGCGACATTGTAATTTGCCTTTCTCATATTGGCTATCAATATAAAAATGAACCCAATAAAATTTGTGATGCTTTATTGGCTCAAAAAACAAAAGATATTGACTTAATTATTGGCGGCCATACACATACATTTTTGGACAAACCTTCTGTTTTTGACAATTTAAATGGAGAAAAAGTACTGGTAAATCAAGTAGGTTGTTATGGAATCAATTTAGGACGAATTGATTTTCATTTAAATAACGACACGAAAACCAGTAATGGAAAATCAATAATTATTTGATTTTTTAGGCAAAATATTATCCTTTTAAATATATAGATTCTGATTTTTCTATATCAATAATAAATTTATAAAAAGCAAAATAAGCAAAGATATTCAACGACATAGCTATTGGCCTGAATATCAAAAGATCAATGTAAAATTTCTCCAAAAATATAATAAAATGAAGCGTTACAAATGAAATAACGCATATTAGCAACCAATAACTAAATGTGGAATGATTCATAATATAATCAGCAAGAGCGATGCCTCCCAAAAGAGATATTAAAATATTGTGAATTATGAGAATGATGTATATTTTTTTAGAAACTAATTCGGTATCAAAAAAAATATAAAAAAACAGAAACATAAAAGGTATTGATGCCAAAATAATTGGAACATAATCTTTTATTGCTTTAACTTTTAGGATGTAATAAATAGTAATTATTCGATGCAGCACAAAAACAACTAAAGCTATAAAAATCAAATTGTATTGATTGGGAATGAATAACACATTAGTAACTAAAGAAGTTCCAATTGTTAGAAAAAAGAGTAGTTCTCTTTTTTGAGAATTCTTCCAATAAAGTAAAATTATGATAATAGAGATTGCAGGCTTGAAAATATAAATTAAAGGTAAAATCCTAAAATATTCTGCTGTGATTTCTATCAAAGCAACAATCAAAAAAAGTTGTAAAAGGATTTTATCTTTATTCATTTCCTTTATTTTTCACAATAAAGTTATAAAATTTTTAATAATTATATTAAAAATAAATAGGAATAAAAAAACCGAGTTACAGAATAACTCGGTTTTTCAAACGATAAAATTGTTAGTTACTTACTTGATTTAACTGCAAGTGAATAAATTACCAAACCAAAACCAATTTTATTGATGGCATCGGCAATGTTGTAAACTACATCAATATTTAAATTTAAACCATGTAAACCGCTATACCAACCGTCTGTTCCTAGCATATATCCCAATGGATAAATAGACCATCCTACTAATACAAACCAACATAAAATCTTATGAGCTGCTAAAACATCTCCTCCGGCTTCTTTGGCTAATTTGGCAGCAGAACCTAACCAAATATCATATACAATTACAAAGTAAGCCACACCTGAGATGAATCCCCAAAGAGCTGCATTGTCTCTATCTACTGCTTCACCAAAATAACCTGTTACTAACATAATGATTGAAAAACCAATCATTCGCCATAATAAAGATTGTTTAGCTCCTGCAATTTTTAGAATTAAATAAAACTCAAGACACATTAATGGCACAGTTAACACCCAATCTACATATCTAAAAAATGTAGGAGATTCCATGTGTGCTGCCCAATAATCTCTCATATAAAAATAATGAACTGCGGCAATGAATGTAATCAAGCCGGAAACTAAAACTGAAGTACGCCATTTTTTGTCAAATTGACTCAATGACAGAAAGAAAAAAGCTGATGCAGCCATCATAGCCATACAGCCAACAAAAAAAGTAAAGCCCACATAATCAGTAGGGTCCAACTTCGGAACTAAGTCCGCAACTAACATAAAATTTTTCATAGAATTTTGTTTTTTAATTTTGTTTAAACAAATTTATAAAACATTAAACAAATAATAATACTTTTTGTTTAATTTTTTTTGATTAATTTTAAACAAAATTTAATAACTATGTCAAAAATTACTAATTTCTCAATTGTTGCAAGCTTTTTGGGATTATGGATAAATTCATTTTTTGATAATCGAATTCAAATAATTATAGGATTTATTTTAATTTTTTCATTTGGGATACTTCATGGAGCTAATGACATACTACTTATTAACAAATCAAAATCAAGAAATAATGGTGTTACTTTCTATAAAATTTTGTCATATTATGCAATTGTAGTTTTGATTGGTGCCCTATTATTTTATTTTATCCCAATCATAGCTTTGCTCTTATTCATTTTAGTTAGTGGTTATCATTTTGGAGAGCAACATTGGCAAATTGAATTGTCTGATGGGAACAAACCTATTAACTTATTATTTCATCTTTTCTATGGATTACTCATATTAAGTATGTTATTCATTTTTCACATCAATGAAGTCCAAAGAATTGTTTCTGCTATTTCTAACATAACTATTCCTCATGAATTCATCACAAGCTTTTTTTATTTTTCATTAGGTTGCTTTCTAACACTATGCATTGTGAAATTTATAAGTTTAAAAAAATTTCAAAAGACTATATTGCAAGAATTATTGTTCTTATTAGTTTTTGCTATCATTTTTAAAACATCGACACTTATCTGGGGATTTACGTTGTACTTTATATTATGGCATAGCATTCCATCGATGAAAGATCAAATTGATTTTCTGTATGGCTCTTTTTCATTTGAGAATTTTAAAGCCTATTTAAAGTCTGCATTCGTATATTGGATTATTTCAATTGCAGGAATTTTTACACTATACTTTATTTTTAGAAACGACTACTTTTTTGATGCTTTATTTTTTTCAATTTTAGCAGCCATCACTTTTCCGCATGTTTGGGTGATTGTGACAATGTTTAAAAACAAAAAAAGCGAACTAAATTAGTTCGCTTTTTTGTCTTTATAATAGAGAAATTATTTCACTTCTTCGAAGTCAACATCTTGTGTTTGATCACCACCTGCATTTGCCGGTTCAGCTTGCTGAGCTCCTTGAGCATCTTGTGTTTTATAAATTTCTTCTGAAGCATTTTTCCAAGCTTCGTTGATTTTGTCTAAAGCTGGTTGAATCATGGTAATTTCTTTTGTCTCATAAGCTGCTTTCAACTCGTTTAAAGCTGCTTCGATTGATTGCTTGTTAGCATCTGACAATTTATCTCCGTATTCTTTTAATTGACTTTCAGTTTGGAAAATCATTCCGTCTGCTTCGTTCAATTTATCCACTTTTTCTTTAGCGATTTTATCTGCTTCTGCATTAATTTCCGCTTCTTTTTTCATTCTTTCGATTTCTTCCGGAGTTAATCCTGAAGAAGCTTCAATACGAATATCGTGTGATTTTCCGGTTCCTTTGTCTGTTGCTGAAACTTTGATGATACCATTGGCATCAATGTCAAACGTTACTTCAATTTGCGGAACACCTCTTGGAGCTGGCGGAATTCCGTCTAAATGGAAACGACCAATTGTTTTGTTGTCATTTGCCATTGGTCTTTCTCCTTGCAACACGTGAATTTCAACCGATGGTTGGTTATCAGCCGCTGTAGAGAAAACTTGTGATTTTTTGGTTGGAATAGTTGTATTCGACTCAATTAATTTGGTCATTACACTTCCCATTGTTTCAATTCCTAATGATAAAGGTGTAACGTCTAACAACAATACATCTTTTACATCACCGGTTAAAACACCACCTTGAATAGCTGCACCAACTGCAACCACCTCATCAGGATTTACACCTTTTGATGGTTTTTTTCCGAAGAATTTTTCAACTTGTTCTTGAATAACCGGCATTCTTGTTGAACCACCTACAAGGATTACTTCATCAATATCTGATGTTGACAAACCTGCATCTTTCAATGCTTTAGCAACAGGTTCCATAGAACGTCTTACTAAAGTTTCAGCCAATTGCTCAAATTTAGCTCTGGTTAATGTTTTTACTAAGTGTTTTGGTCCGCTTGCTGTAGCCGTAACATACGGCAAGTTGATTTCTGTTTGCGTAGAAGATGATAATTCAATCTTAGCTTTTTCAGCTGCTTCTTTCAAACGTTGCAATGCCATTGGGTCTTTACGTAAATCAACACCTTCTTCGCTGTTGAAATCATTTGCCAACCAATCGATGATTACTTGGTCAAAATCGTCACCACCTAAATGAGTATCTCCATTTGTTGATAATACTTCAAAAACGCCATCACCTAATTCAAGTACAGAAATATCAAATGTACCTCCACCTAAATCGTAAACTGCAATTTTTTGATCTTTACCAGCTTTATCCAAACCATAAGCTAACGCAGCAGCTGTTGGTTCGTTGATAATACGCATAACTTTTAAGCCTGCAATTTCACCTGCTTCTTTTGTAGCTTGACGTTGAGCATCATTAAAATAAGCAGGAACAGTAATAACCGCTTCGGTTACTGTTTGACCTAAATAATCCTCAGCTGTTTTTTTCATTTTTTGAAGTGTCATGGCTGACAATTCTTGTGGCGTATACAAACGGCCGTCAATATCAACACGTGGTGTATCATTGTCACCTTTAACTACTTTGTAAGCAACGTTTCCGGCTTCTTTTGCACTTTCAGAATATTTATTACCCATAAAACGTTTGATAGACGCAATGGTTTTGGTTGGATTAGTCACCGCTTGTCTTTTTGCAGGATCTCCTACTTTAATTTCGCCACCTTCCACAAATGCAATAACTGACGGGGTTGTTCTTTTACCTTCAGCATTTGCAATTACTACCGGTTCTCCACCTTCCATAACGGATACACAAGAGTTGGTAGTTCCTAAATCGATTCCAATTATTTTACTCATAATTTTTTTATTTGATGTCTTTTTTTAATTCGTTTTTTACAACTTGTTTTGCTAAACGACAAGGATTGTGCCAACTACGGAAATCAAAAACAAATGTCATATTTTAACTGACGCATCAGAAAAAATATGACATTATGACATTTTTTTGGATGTAAAAATTGACAACTCAACGAGTAATCAAATAATCAAATCTTCACTTTATATGTTTTCAACCAAAAATATAATTTTTCAATTTGAATTGGATTATCAATCAACCATTGTTTGTTATCAGGATCATTTTTAGTTTGATAAATTTGATTTGAAAATGCTTCATACATCGGTTTATCTTGAACTAACTCGTAGAAAAAATCTACATAAAAATCCCAATAGAACCCTTTTTTATCTTTGCGTTGCTCGCCTAAAATTTTAAAAAAAGAAGCATTTGAATCCGAAAAAATTTCAAATTCAGACTTATTTTCATTGACTTCTGTTGTTTTGGCTGCTTCTAATAAGGACAACATCATTTCTGCAGTTCCAAAATCATTTTTATCAAAATTAGAATTGATATTTATAGTAATGTTTTTACTGTCTTCTCTGCGAATAGTTCGATTTTGTTGTTGTTTAATCAGTTTAAATACCTGTTCAGCTCTATTACCCGTTGGCTCTAAAATCAAAAAGTAAAATAAGGAAAGTAACGATGTACTTATTTCTTTTTGATCATTTTTCAAATAACCCAGTAACATGTGACTACTGGAATGAAAAGGATTTACTTTTATTCCGCTTATTAATGCCAATTCCGCATCGTCAAATTTTCGAAGGTTATAGGATGTCAGAGCTAAACTATAATATAGTTGATGATAATCAGAATTGAACTTTATTCCTTGTTGAAAAGTTTTTATTGCTTTTTCCGGTTTACCGAGGTAATCTTCACAAGCTCCCTTAACCAAATATGCTAAATGACTTATTTCAGACTTGGATTTTATAACAACATCACAATGTTTAATTGCTTTCTCATATTCTTTTATTGATGAATAAGTTAAAGCTATTTCATAATTTGCATCAGCATTTTTGGAATCATCCTTTAAGATGCTCTCATAAACTTGTATGGCTTCTTTATATTTACCTTCTTCGTGCAGAGCAACACCTTGATCTATTCTCTCTTGAACGGTTTGCGAAAATCCGAATAAAAACAAAAAAAAGCATCCTAAAGAACATAGTGTTTTCTTTCTCATAAATTTTAGATTAAAATTAATCCACTAAAAACAACGCATTACTAAATAATAAATTTCCATTTTCCCAGAATCCTCTAAACAAAGGATTGTCTATCATATAAATTACTTTTCCGGAACCTTTATAATCAATGGCAAATGTGACTGAATCTTCAATCGATTTTTTTAGCTTGTTTCCAATAAAACCAAAACTCAAGTAGTTTTTAGGAACATAAATCACATTTTGAGCATTTTTTAATAATTTGAAATTTCTATAGGAAGTTTTCAAACTAAAATAATTATCTCCTAATCCAAATGCCAAAGGATGTGTTTTATCCAATATGTTTTCAATAATGGCACCCGGAATAAAACTAGAAATAGACCTTCTTTCATAACCTTCAAAATCTAAATAACGGTTTTTTAATTGTTCCTCTTCTTTGGCTTTTTGAGCTGCTGTTTTTTCATCCTCTGTTGCAAAAGCCGTCAAACCATAACCTTCTCTATCTTCAAAAAAGTTCAAAGCTCCATCAATAGCAATTACTTTGCCGCCTCTATCCACAAAATCATCAATTCGTTTTTTCTGAGTATCTGTTAAATTATACCAACCATCAGGCATAATTAAAGTGGTATAATCAGCTAAATTAATTCTATTAAAATTAGCTACCTCAACAATACTCAACGGATATTCCACCACTTGATCCATATAAAACCAAACTTGTCCAAAATCAATATTGCTAACACCAGTTCCTCCTAAAACCAAAACTTTCGGTGCATTTAACAAAGGATAATTTTCGCCTCCAAGGTCACCTCCTTTTTCTCCAAAACCACTTTCCAACAAGGCATAATCTGATTTTTCTTGTATTAATTTTGCAACAACACTATCAAAATTTTCAACTTTAGAATTATCGCCTTTGGTAATAATTAGTCCGCCTCTTTCAATTTTTTGATTTCCAAATAAAATGTCTTTTTTGGCATAACGTACTTTAATTTTATTTTGATGCAATTGACTCAAAACTCTAGCCGATATTCTATCATTCCATGGCACATAAAACGCATAAACAGAAGTTTTTGGTTCTTTAGATTTTATATCAATCTTACTTTTAGTCTTTAAAGACAAAGGTGTTTTTAATGCATAACTCTCAACTCCGTATGCCAAAGGAAGTGCCCAAGCGGTAATATCATACGACAAACTATCGGACAATTTGTGATGTGGTTCAAACAAAACTTGAGTTAAAACAGCACGAGGTTGATTTACAGAAACAATTATATCATTGGGCTCAATAGTAAATGCTTTCTCTTTGTTGGATTGATAATGATAACCTGATACTTTTCGGGTTTCATCGGCAAAAGTGCTTTCAATTCTGTTTCTATTTAATAATGTTAGTAATTCATAATTCTTCGAATTATTTTTAATTACATAGGTTTGGTATTTTCCTTTAGGTTTTGAACGACTGTCTTTAAAATAATTTCTAAATTCTTTTCGCAACGTTTCTTTCAATACATACGATAACTCTACTGCTGCTAAAATGGCTGTTTTGTGATGATCAATTCTATCTTGAATGGTCAAAATATCGCCATTTTTAAGCGAAACAGCTCTGCCTGCTCCAATACCTCCTTGTTCATAGGTCATTCCGATGGCTCCGTTAAAACTTGGATAGGTGTCGCCATAACTCGGATAAAACAAATCAAATCGTTCTCCGGAATAATACATCCAGCCTTCTTTATCAAATTTTTTGGAAGTCAACTCCCCTATTTTTTTATGAAAATCTCTTTGAAACGGTGTAATTTGTTCATGAAAAGGTTCGGCTGCCGGTGGAAAAAAGTAAGGCTCATTGAATCCCATTTCGTGCACATCAACATGAACCATTGGCATCCATTCGTGATACAAATTCATTCGCAATTGCGTCTCTAACTGTGTTTGCCAAGCCCAATCTCTATTTAAATCATACACATAATGATTTTGTCGACCGCCAGGCCAAGGTTCCATATGTTCACGATCGGTTAATCCGGGATGTGTTTTTTTACCTGAAATATCACGAAGCCAATTGGCATATCGCGAAAAACCATCGGGATTCAAACACGGATCTAATATGACAACGGTGTCTTCTAACCATTTTTTTGTAGTTGCATTATTTGGGTTAATCAATTCGAATGCAATGGCAAGCGAACTTTCAATAGCTCCGATTTCATTGCCATGAACATTAAAACTTAACCAAATTACATTAACTTCTTTGTAGCCGGATGATTTTGAAGGAAACAAACCTATTTCATTCAAATGATTTTTTCGAATGGTTTCTAAATTCTTTAAATTTTCAGGAGTAGAAATAAAATAGGCATTCAAATTACGCTCTTGAGTAGTCTGACCATACTTTTGATGTTTTATCCAATCTGAATTTTTAGTTAAATGCGTAAAATAATCTTCAACTTGGTGATAAAAAGTTACTTGCTTCCCATAATTTGGCAAATAATCTGTTGGCGATTGCAATTGAGAAAACACTGAAGTACAAACCAATAGCAAAAGTATAGACAGAATTCTATTCATAATTAAAATTTTAGAACCCAAATATAAGGTATTTTCTAAACCATAGAACTAAAGCGATTTGTAATTTCAACTTTACATCCCTTAGTTTTAGTACAAACTAAATACTATATTTGCTCTACTAAATCGTTTGCGTTATGGAAGAATGTATTTCTGTTTTTGATATGCTTAAAATTGGTGTTGGACCATCGAGTTCGCACACGCTCGGACCGTGGAGGGCGGCCGAACGTTTTTTGGCCGAATGTAGAGCAGGAAATATGCTGAATCAAGCTGTTAGAATAAAAACAGACTTATATGGTTCGCTTTCCTTAACGGGAAAAGGACACGCCACCGACTTAGCAATATTATTAGGATTAAGTGGACAAGATCCGGAAACTATTCCGATTGCTGACATTGATGGGATTGTTCAAACCGTAAAATCTTCTCATAAAATCAATTTAGGAAATGAAATCCTGGTTGATTTTGATTTTGAAAAAGATATTGTTTTCAATAGAAATTTCCTCCCTTTTCATGCTAATGGATTGACTTTTACTTTGTTCACATCTGATAAAGAATTTAGTGAAACCTATTTTTCTATTGGTGGCGGATTTGTGGTAAAAGAAGAACGAACCAATGCGAAGAAGAAATTAGAAATAAAATGTGCTTTCCCCTATCCTATTCAAAAAGCAGATGAATTATTAGACTATTGTAAAAAAGAAAACAAATCGATTTCTGAAATTGTGTATGAAAACGAAAAATCGATGCGTTCCGAAGAAGAAATTAACCACGAGTTGATGCGAATTTGGGATACAATGTTAGAATGCATTTATATCGGTTGTCATTCCGAAGGAATTTTGCCCGGCGGATTAAACGTTCGACGAAGAGCATTTGATATGCACGAAGGTTTGAAAGGAAATCTTCCTTATTCCAATCCGCAGGAATGGTTGGAAACCATCAGAAAAACAGAAGTTAAGTTTCGTCAAATTCTAAAATGGGTAAGTTGTTTTGCATTGGCCGTCAATGAAGTGAATGCCGCTTTAGGTCGGGTTGTCACTGCTCCAACCAATGGTAGTGCCGGTGTTATTCCTGCTGTTTTGATGTATTATTTAGTAATTGAAAACCACGAAGCTGGTGAAAAAGAAATCAAACAATTTTTACTTGTAGCAGGAGAAATTGGCAGTATTTTCAAAAAAGGAGCTACCATTTCTGCCGCAATGGGTGGTTGTCAAGCCGAAATTGGCGTATCAAGTGCCATGGCTGCAGCAGCATTATGTGAATTGATGGGCGGAACTCCTGCTCAAGTGACGATGGCTGCCGAAATTGCGATGGAACATCATTTAGGAATGACGTGTGACCCAATTGGAGGTTTGGTTCAAATTCCGTGTATCGAACGCAATACGATGGGTGCGATAAAAGCAATTAATGCGGCAGAATTAGCCTTAGAAACAGACGCCAATAATGCAAAAGTTCCGTTAGATAAAGTAATCAACACCATGTGGGAAACCGCCAAAGATATGAACTCCAAATACAAAGAAACCAGTGAAGGTGGATTGGCGGTTGGAGTGAATTTGGCAGATTGTTAATTAAAACTCAAAACTCATACTTGCAGTGATAAAGAAATTATCGTCAACCAACTGATTGTTTCTAATAAAAATAGGTTCTTGCGATTTCAACCAACGAGCTTCCATTCGGATTTTTACTTTAGCAGAAGGTAAAAAATCTACATTGAGCGAATTTCCAAAAGTTTTGAAGGCCATATCATTTACATTAATTATTACATTATTTTCATCTTGATAATATTCTGTTCGAAAAGCGGTTTGCCATTTAGAATTGAAAGAATATTGAGCGATAAAAACCGGGCTGAACCAATTTTCATAATTTTCGCCAACACTTGATTTTTGCATTCCAACATCAAAACCGGCAATGGTTCGCCAACTTTCATTCCAACGATAATCAAAATATAAATTACTGAAATAACGTGTTCTTAGACCAAATTCAGTTGGTTCATCTCCAATAAAAGTACTCCAATTTAATGTTGCATTTACTGTTGGTTTAAATGTAATTTGCGAACCAAAAGCCGGAAGAGCTGATTTGTCAGGTTTAGAAATTCGTTGCCAACCATTGGTTAAAAGTGTGGCGAAAGTCCATTTTTCAGAAGGTTGAAATTGGTATTTTATCCCTGTTATAAAATAAGGTGAATTTTCAGCCAACATCGATCGAGTCAATGTCAAATTGGAAGATGAAGTAGCTGTTTCAAAACCGATGAAACTTGGCATAATTCCCATTTCAATGGCGTGCTTTCTTTTATCATCTAAATAAATTCCAACAATGGCTTCACTGATCAATTTTATATCTTCGGAAGCATAATTATCTTCAACGTATGAACCAGCGTGAAGAGCGAAAGAAGCATAGATATTTTCATAATTTGCCTTCACACGAAACAACGCATTATTGATGTTGAATTCGTTATGTCGATTGTAATTGTATAGAAAAGGAATCTTCTGATTTTCTGACGGTTGATTAAAATCATACGCATAGTAACTTTCTATAAATCCTGAAAAATCAATTTTCAATGAATCAATTGTTTGGGCTTTTCCTGTAAAAGAAAAAACTAATAGTAACGGTAAACTAAACTGCCAAATCTTCTTCATTTTTATAATTCTTAGTCGAAAAAATTAGAAAAAATAAACAACAAATTTATTTCCGCCTCGTATCAATGATATAAACTACTTTCCAACCCTCATTGTCTTTATATAATTGAAAAGAATTCACTCCGGAATGACTCAATTTATCATTCACATAAAATTCGTACGGTGTCCAAACGTGAGCCATTGAACCATCAATTTGAACTTTGAAGGTTAGAATTTTCTCTTCAAATTTCATAGATAAAGGAATTGTTGCGATGGATTTATAAAAATCCGACGCTTTTTGAATTGAAAATTTAGGTCCTTTTTCCGATTCAGAAATAGAATGTAAAACCAAATTTTCGGAACAGACCTTCTTTAAAGCGATTGAATCTCGTTGATGAAAAGCATTAAAAAAATTTCCAATTGTCATTTGAATTTCACTTTCTTGAGCGAAAGAAATTTGAGAAAATAATACTAAAATGAAAAGTAAACCTTTTTTCATAAGTCAATAGTTTAATGAATTAGTAGGTTTAAAATCAAATACGTTACAATTCCGGCCGCATATCCGGCAATGGCTAACGGTGTGATTTTCTTTAAATACCACAAAAATGTCATTTTTTCTTTTTCCATAATGGCAATTCCGGCCGCTGAACCGATAATCAACATACTTCCACCTGTTCCTGCACAAAGAGCGATGAATTCCCAAAGTGAATCATCCATCGGATAATCGGTAAGTGAAAACATTCCTTGCGTAGCGGCAACTAAACTTCCATTATCAACGATGGACGATAAAACGCCAATGGCAATAACCATCACATTATTATTAGGTAAACTTTCTTGTAAAAAGACAGATAACTTACTCAAAATTTGAACTTCTTGCAAAACGTAAACCAAAAGTAAAATCCCCATAAAATAAAGGATCGAACTCACATCCACTTTTGACAACGCATACGCAACCGAATATTTTTCTTTCACTTCTTGTGGTTTATTACGATGATAGATTATCGAAACCAATGAAACAAATGCCAAAGCCATTAAAACACCAATAAACGGTGGCAATCCTGTAATTGATTTGATGACCGGAACCATTACCAATCCAAAAACACCGGCTAAAAACACACTTAAACTGCCTCGCATTTTTTCTTCCTTAATCACTTCATCCATAGAAAGTTGAACTCTTAGCATCGTAAATCCTTTCATTCGATAACTGGCAATTATTAGTGGAACCAAAATACACATCACAGAAGGAAGAAAAAGCACTTTCACAATTCCAAAAGCACTGACTTGTCCGCCAATCCAAAGTAAAGTGGTGGTAATATCTCCAATGGGACTAAAAGCTCCACCGGCATTGGCAGAAATGACTACAATTCCGGCTAAAATCATTCGAGTTTCACTTTTGGGCATCAATTTTCGCAACAACGTAATCATTATAATTGCTGTGGCTAAATTGTCTAATAACGCTGACATAAAAAAGGTAATTCCGCCTACAATCCACAACAATTTTAAAACAGATTTTGTTCGAATACGATTCGTAATAACTGAAAAACCTTTGTGAATATCAATTAATTCAACAATTGTCATCGCACCCAAAAGGAAAATTAACAATCCTGAAATTTCTCCAAAATGAAGAATTAATTTTTCTGAAACATCAGTTTTATCACCCGTGTACAATAATGCATAAACAATCCAACACAAAGAACCTGTTAGAATGGATGTAATTGTTTTGTTGATTCGGATTGGCGATTCAAAAATAATCGATAGATATCCTAAAATTGCAATAGCCAAAAGGATTGAAGTCATTTCTATAAGATTAAAAATCCTTAGCTAAAGTAGTAAGTTTTTGTAACCGAAAACATCTTTATCCAAAATATTTTAAGTCACAAATAAACATTGCTTACATTTGTATTTCGTTCCAATAAATTTATAATTATGTCAACAGCAAAAAAAGATTACAAACGCATTACAACCAAGTCACTTTTTGATATGAAAGCCAATGGCGAGAAAATATCTATGCTTACAGCTTATGATTTTACTATGGCAAAAATTGTTGATGCTTCTGGTGTTGATGTCATTTTAGTGGGTGATTCTGCCAGTAATGTAATGGCCGGACATGAAACTACCTTGCCTATAACGTTAGATCAAATGATTTATCACGCCAGTGGAGTTGTTCGAGCTTGTGAACGTGCTTTGGTTGTGGTTGATTTACCCTTTGGAACCTATCAATCCGATCCAAAAGAAGCCTTGCGTTCTTCCATTCGAATTATGAAAGAAAGTGGCGGACATGCCGTAAAATTAGAAGGCGGAAGTGAAATTAAAGATTCGATTAAAAAAATATTGAATGCCGGAATTCCTGTGATGGGACATTTGGGATTAACACCACAATCCATCTATAAATTTGGAACCTACACAGTTAGAGCCAAAGAAGAAGCTGAAGCTGAGAAATTAGTAGAAGATGCCAAATTATTAGAACGAATTGGCTGTTTTGCCTTAGTTTTAGAAAAAATTCCCGCCAAATTAGCTCAAAAAGTGGCAGAAAGTATTTCGATTCCGGTAATTGGAATTGGTGCCGGAAATGGAGTTGATGGTCAAGTATTGGTTTTACACGATATGATTGGAATGACGCACGAATTTAGTCCTCGATTCTTGCGACGATACATGAATTTATACGAAGACATGACCAAAGCCATCGGACAATATGTAACGGATGTAAAATCGGTAGATTTTCCTAATGCGAACGAACAGTATTAATGCGGCAATTTATCAATGAGTCAATGAGTCAATTTTGAAGATGAAAATAGTTACTACTAAAGATAATTTACAGATTCTTCACGAGGATAATCATCTGATTGTGGTAAACAAAAGAGTTGGAGATATTGCACAAGGCGATACTTCCGGAGATAAACCACTGCCTGATATTGTGAAGGAATACCTCAAAGAAAAATACAACAAACCCGGGGATGTTTTTTTAGGTGTGGTTCATCGGCTTGACCGACCTACAACTGGAATCGTCGTTTTTGCCAAAACTAGTAAAGCATTAACTCGAATGAACGATTTGTTCAGTTCACGTGAAACGCAAAAAACCTATTGGGCTGTGGTTAAAAACAAACCGCCTAAAGAAGAAGATACATTAGTTCATTTTATCAAAAGAAACCAACAAAACAACACTTCCAAAGCTCATAGTAAAGAAGTTCCTGATAGCAAAAAAGCAAGTTTAAACTATAAAATAATTGCAACTTTAAACACCTATTATGTTCTAGAAGTTGCGTTACATACCGGAAGACACCATCAAATCAGAGCACAATTACAAGCTATCGGCTGTCCTATCAAAGGCGATTTAAAATATGGATTTGACAGAAGTAACCCCGACGGTGGTATTCATTTACATGCCAGAAATTTAGCATTCATACATCCTGTTTCTAAAGAAAAAATTAATTTGATTGCACCACTACCCGATGATGTAATTTGGAATTCTATTTAAAAACTAAAATCACATAATTTTCGTTTATGTATTTGAAGTAAAAAACCATTTCACTTGTTACTTAAAAACTCAATGATTATGAAAAAAATAATTTTTCTATTCTTACTACTGAACTCTACTGCTTTTTTTGCTCAAGATCATTTCTCAGGAATTAGTACTTCCAAACGAATTGGGGTATTAAATGGAACAATCAATCCGGCAGAATTGGCAAATTTGACTTCAAAAGTTGAAGTGCACGTTTTTGCATTAAGCACAACAGTTGCTAACAATAAAATTGGATTTAGTGATTTAACAGGTGACACCAATCTCGAAGAACTCATTTTTGTGGGTTCTGAACCGGCAAACCTTCGACTTGATGTGGAAATTTTGGGTCCAAGTGCCGCTTTTCGATATAAAAATTGGGGATTTGCCGTAAGTTCAAAAGCCTATGGGAAATTAAACTTAGTAGATATTGATGTAAATATTGGAGATGCAATCAGTAATGGTGGACTTAATTCATTGCTAAATTCTACTACTTTAAACGGAAATTACAACCAACGTTTAAACGGAACAACCTATGGTGAACTTGGTTTTTCGGCAGGAAGAAATCTTTGGGAAACTGAAAATTACAAATTAAACGGAGGGGCAACAATTAAATTATTATTTCCTGGTTCGTATGCCAATTTTGGTGCCGATCAAATGAACGGAACCATCACAACCGTTGCCGGAAGTTCCTATTTATCAAATACAAATGCTACTCTTAATATTGCTTATTCTGGTAATTTAGGAAATAGTTTTTCAGATTTTGATAGTTATAGTGATTCTGTTTTTGGTGGTTTAAATGGAATTGGAGTAGATTTTGGAGCTAATTTCAGTATAAAAGATAGTGATCCTGATAAAGGTTATAAATTCAATTCCGGATTGTCAGTTAGAAATATTGGAAGCATGACATTCAAAGATGACAACAATTCTTCTACAAATTATGCTCTCGTAATTCAAGGAAATGAAAGTTTAGACTTGGGCCAATTTGATGGTGTTGATAGTTTACAAGAAGTGGAGCAAATTTTAATTGATAGTGGGTTTTTAACTTCAACCTCTTCAAATAGCGATTTTAAAGTAAAATTGCCAACTGTTTTAAATGCATATGCTGATGTTCGACTTATTCCAACCCTTTATGTTTCGCTTTTTTGGCAACAAAAATTGAATGATGACAATTTGAATGATCAGGTTACCACTCAAAACACATTTACTGTTACACCTCGATTTTCCCTCAAAAATTTTGAAGTTTTTTCACCATGGACTCAAAATGAAATTTCAGGTTTTAATGGCGGTATCGGTTTCAGAGCCGGTGGATTCTTTGTTGGTTCTGGTTCAGTGATTACTACATTGATTAACGATAGTAAACATGCCGATTTTTATTTTGGATTTCGATTTGGAATTGGAAAAAGTTAATTTTTCTCACTACATTTGAATACATTCAAGCCGAGAAAAATGAGCTCAATTATTCCTGTAAATAAAAGAAAGTTACTACTTAAAAAGCTTTTGATTACCCTCAAAAAGTATGAAAATGAAGTAACGGATGCCTTGTACAAAGATTTTAAAAAATCGTCATTTGAAACCTTTTTGACAGAGTTCAACTATGTGGTATCCGATTTAAAATATGCCATTTCAAACATAGAAAAATGGACAAAACCAAAACGTGTTTGGCCTTCAATTATGACAATTCCTTCGTCAGATTTTATTTATTCTGAACCTTATGGAAGAGTTTTAATAATTGCTCCGTGGAATTACCCGTTTCAATTGGCATTTAGTCCTTTGATAGCTGCCATTTCTGCAGGAAACACGGTTGTTTTAAAACCTTCTGAATTGTCATTTCAAACTTCTCAAATTATTACAAAAATTGTAGAAGAAGTTTTTGATGTTAAAGAAGCTGTGGTAGTTCATGGCGGTCCGGAATTCGCACAATCGCTTCTTGAAAAGAAATGGGACTACATTTTTTTTACAGGAAGTGTTGCCGTTGGTAAAATTGTAGCACAAGCTGCAGCCAAACATTTAACACCCGTAACTTTAGAACTAGGTGGGAAAAACCCTTGCATAATTGATGAAGGAGCTAATTTGGAAGTCGCCGCAAAACGAATAGTTTGGGGTAAATTTGTCAATGCAGGTCAAACCTGTATCGCTCCCGATTATATTTTAATTCAAGCGAAAGAAAAATACGATTTTATAGAATTAGTAAAAAAAGAAATCATCGTAGCTTATGGCGAAAATCAAGAAGAATCAAAGGATTTTCCTCGAATAATTTCGAGTAAACATTGGAAACGACTTTCCGATTTAATTGAACCTTCAAAAGTGATTTTTGGTGGAATTACTATAGAAAACGATAAGTATATTAGTCCAACACTTATTGACGAACCTGAGATGAGAAGTGAGTTGATGAAAGATGAAATTTTTGGTCCGATATTGCCAATTATTTCTTATTCTACCGAACATGAACTGCAATCAATTATCCATAAATTTGAAAAACCACTCGCTCTTTACGTTTTTTCAAATAATAAAAAATTTGCCGAAAAAATGATAACTGAGTTTTCATTTGGAGGTGGATGTGTGAACGACTGTATGGTTCACTTTGCCAATAAAAGATTACCCTTTGGCGGAGTTGGAAATAGTGGTATCGGAGCTTACCATGGCAAGTTAGGTTTTGACACTTTTTCTCATAAAAAAACCATAGTAAAACGACCCAATTGGGGTGACAATCCGATACGATATGCACCTTATAACAAAAAATCAAATTTTATTAAAAAAGTTATATCTTGGCTTACTTAAAAATCACACTATAAAAGCATGTATAATCATAAAAATTCAATTGATAAAATTTTAGAAAATGGCTACGAACTTGATTTTGGTAAGCTGATAGAAAAAGCTTTTGAAAATTATAAAAAAATTGCTGTTACCGGAGGTTTTTTGTTTATTATAATTACAGTTATTGCAGCTATTGCGGCTCTATCAACTATGTCTATGTTCGTTGAATTTGATGATCTTGAAAATATGACAATAGAATCTAATCCTATATATGAATCTACTATAAGTATACTTATTTATATTTTTGGAATCAGCCTAATTTCAGGATTAGCAAGTCCAATAACTGCAGGTTTATTTAAAATTATTCATTTAGCAGAAAAAAACAAGCCTTTTTCAATTGGTAATGCTTTTGATTATTACAAAACAAATCACTTTCTCCAACTTTTTGCAGCTGCTTTTATACTATCATTTATTGGCATTGGAGTAACTACCTTACTGGAGTATAATGGAGTTAAAATCTATGGAACTATATTTTCATTATTATTAAGTCTTTTCACCTTTTTAACCATTCCTCTCATTGTTTTTTCTAATTTAAGTGGCACAGATGCCATTCATTACAGCATACAATTGGTCATTAAACAACCCTTGATTATACTAGGATTGTTAATTGTTTCAATAATTTTTAGCATGGTAGGATTGATAGCTATTTGTATTGGTATATTTTTCACACTGCCCTTTTATTATTCGATGATTTATATGATTTATGATGCCATTTTACCGGATTCGACTGAAGAAGAAGATCCAATTAACCAAATCCAATCCTATTAATATATTTTTATATAACTAAAAACCTCACATCTCAATTACACCAATTAATGCAACATTTATTCGATTTTATTTTACGGGTTGTATTTCAATTAAATTATGATTTAAGGATAGACAATTTTCAAACAATTTTAGTTTCTAAAAACGGGTTGGCTTCCCTGTTCTTAAACATCTTTTTAGAGAAATGGTGGTTGATACTTATTCTCTTTGCTCTCTTCTCTTTGTTTTTCTATTTAATTTATTTGAAAATTGTTACGTTTAACAAATCCATTTTAAGTTATTATTCTGAGAATTACTTAAACAGAGAACATTATAAATTATACTTTCTCTTCTTGGGAATTATTATTCCCTTTGCTGATTTTTTCTTCGAGATTTTTGAAGTAAGAAGTCATTCTATTTTTTTTCAAAGTTGTTTAATGGGAATTGCTCTTTTATCAATTTACTACTTGAGTTTAACTGTTAATTGGGTTAATAAATACATCTATGAAATATTTATTTTTGGTTTCATTTTATTCAATTTATCAGTTCTGAAAAACCTATTTTTAAGAGAATTTGAATTGGTAACTTTTACAGGATTCATTACCACATTATTTTTAGCATACATCGTTTTTAAAAATTTCTACCATTATCTCGTTTATGTTTTTCTAGCAACTTTAGCTATAATTTTGGGTTATTTTTTAGACTATTTACCACAAAAAGTAACCATTATCTTTGTTGTTTTTAGTTTAGTAATTCTGTCTGTTAACTACACCCGATTTATTTCATCTATAAGAAGAAAAGATAAATTTTTGTTTACAAATGAAATTGTAAATAAAGGAAATTCATTGATTATTGCTACTGAAAAAAAAGGAAATGTAGTGTTTTGTAGCGAAACAATTACTTCAATTTTAGGTTATACAAGTGAAGAAGTTTTAGGTATGAAATTTTGGGAATTAACAGAAGACCCTGAATTTATTGGAGAATCATATCATACAACATTTGTCAGAGATCGATTGTATACCAGAAAATTAAAATGTAAAAATGGTGATTATAAATACATTCAATGGGTTGACAAACAATTTGGTGAAAATTTATTTGTTGGAATTGGTCATGATGTAACCGAAAAAATCAATCTTGAAAATCAATACCAAAACCTGATTGAATCTGCCAGAGATATTATTTTTGAAACAGATTCTGATGGTAAATTTATATACATAAATAGTTTTACCAGTGAATTATTAGGTTATGAAGTTGAGGAATTAAAAGAGATTTATTTTGGCGAATTAATTCATGAAGATTATAAAAATAAAATTGTTGCCTACTATACCGATGATATTAAAAACCTGAAAAATCTATCAATCGTTGAATTTCCAATTTATAAGAAAAACGGGGAAATTGTATGGATTTCTCAAAAAATTTCTGTCAAAAGAAATGACAATAATGAAATAATTGGATACTCAGGAATCAGCCGAGATATTACCTTGGTAAAAACAATTGAAATTGAAAATATTCAACGTCAGGAAAAAATTAAAAAATATAATGATGTTACTACAAAATTATCGGTTTTAAAATTTTCAAAATTTGATACAACGCTTACTTTGCTTCAAATCGTTTTAGAAAATGCAGCAAAATCTTCAAATTGTAATCGAATCAGTTTTTGGGAATATAATGATGATTATTTAAAGTGTATTCATTTGCATACTTTAAATCTAATTCAACAACAAGAAGAAACCATTATATATAAAAAGGACTATCCTATCTATTTTGAGAGTATTGAAAAAGAAAAAATGATTATTGCTTCAGATGCCATAAATCACTTTGAAACAATAGAATTTAGCAAAACCTATTTCAACAAGCACAACATTAAATCTTTATTAGATTATCCTGTTTTTATTGAAGGAAAACTCTATGGTATTTTGTGTATGGAAATCACAGATTCAATTCGTTTTTGGGATAATGAAGATATTAACTTTGCTCGTTCCATCTCAGAAATAATCTCAATAGGTCTTGAAACTTTAAAAAGAAAAGAAATTGAATTTAATTTAAAATACAAGAGTGAATTCTTGACTGTAGTTAGTAAAATTTCTGAGAAAATTTTAATTTCAAAAAATATCTACAATGAGTTTGATGACATTTTTGAAGCAATAGGTAAAGTCACAAACATTGACAGAATTTACTATTTTGAAAATAATGAAACTACCAGAACAACCAATCAAAAATTTGAATGGGTAAATGAAAACATCGCCCCTCAAATTGGCAATCAAAATTTACAAAATGTTCCTTATGAATTAGTATTAGATATAATTGTTCCTCTAAAAGCGAAAAAATTATACAAAAAACTAGTTAAAGATATTTATGAATGTGACTATAAAGAATTATTAAAATCACAAGATATACTATCGGTTTTGATAATTCCGCTCCAAGTTCAAAACAAAACTATCGGATTTATTGGTTTTGATGATTGTACAACCGAACGAGTATGGTCTGATGATGAAATTTCAATTTTACAAACCTTAGTCAATTATATTTCATCTTCAATTGAAAGAATGCAAAACGAAGCAATCATTCATGAAAGTCAAGAACGATTTAGATTGCTGGCAGAAAACATTCCGGGAACCGTCTATTTATCAAAAAACGATGAAAAATGGACAAAACTCTATATCAATGATGAAGTTAAAAATTTAACCGGTTATTCTAAAGAGGAATTCCTAAGTAATGAAATTCTATTTATAAATTTAATTCATCCTGATGACAGAGTAAAAGTGATTTATGACCAAAAAAGAGCGTTAGAAAAAGGTCAAAAAATTCATCAAGAATATAGAATCATAAAGAAAAACGGAGAAATAGCTTGGGTTGAAGAGTTTGGTGACATCGTTAAAAAAGGAGATGAAATTGATTTCATTGAAGGAATTTTTATTGACATTACAGAACAAAAACTCAAAGAAGATGCAATCAAAGAAAAGGAAATGGCGATTGCAGCAAACAAAGCTAAATCTGAGTTTTTAGCTAACATGAGTCATGAAATCAGAACGCCACTAAACGGAATTATTGGATTTACAGAGCTTTTGATGCATTCTGAATTGAATAAGCGACAAAACAAATACATGAAAACCGTTAGCCAGTCTGCAAAATCGCTGATGGGTTTAATAAACGATATTCTTGATTTTTCTAAAATTGAATCAGGTAATCTTGAACTAAATGTTGAAGAAGTAAAATTATCTGATTTAACAAATGAAGTGATTGATACTGTAAAATATGAAGCCATTCAGAAAAAACTCGACGTAGATTTACATCTTAATGCCGATGTTCCTATTCGAATTTGGATTGACCCTATCAGGATAAAACAAGTATTAATAAACTTGTTAGGAAATGCAGTAAAATTTACGGCTACCGGAAAAATCAAATTAAAAATCACTACCTTAAATAAAATTGACACACATCAATCGGTAGTAAGATTTTCAGTAATTGATACCGGAATTGGAATTAAAGAAGAAAACCAAGCCAAAATATTTGAAGCATTTTCACAAGAAGACAGCTCAACAACAAGACAATTTGGAGGAACAGGTTTGGGATTGAGTATTTCCAATAAAATATTGGCTTTAATGAACAGTAAACTACAATTGACAAGTTTACCAAATCAAGGAAGCACTTTCTTTTTTGATTTAGTAGTGCAATCGTCTTCAAAAGACAATCCGGATATCAATTTTAGAATCGTTGAAGGCGAAGAAATCATTTTTGTTTCCGATAAAGATGCCAACGTTTTGATTGTTGAAGACAATAACATTAACGCACTTCTTGCAAAAACGTTAATCAAAAAAATAATACCAAACAGCAAAATCCATGTAGCTTCAAACGGAATTGAAGCCATTGAAAATTGCCAAAATAACACTTTTGATATTATTTTCATGGACATTCAAATGCCGGTTATGAATGGTTATGAAGCAACAATGGAAATCAGAAAAATTGAAAATTATCAATCTGTTCCCATAATTGCCCTAACTGCAGGAACCGTAATTGGAGAGAAAGAAAAATGTTTAGAAATGGGAATGAATGATTATTTGTCTAAACCAATCATAAAAGGTTCGTTAGAACATATTATTTCTACTTGGGTAAAATAATTTTTTTATTATCTTTATAAAACAATTCTTAAAAACTTCAATTATGAAATGGGAAGGTAGAAGACAAAGTTCCAATATGGAAGACAGAAGAGGCATGGGAACAACAGGCAAAGTTGTAGCAGGCGGTGGTTTAATTGGTATAATTGTACTTCTACTGAATCTTTTTGGAGGAGAAAGTGCTCAAAATTTAACACCTATATTAGAACAATTACAACAGCAACAATCTACAAGTGCTCCGGCTCAACCTCTGAGCAAAGAAGATGAAAAAATGGGAATGTTTGTTGCCACTGTTTTAGCAGATACCGAAGATGTTTGGCATAAAATTTTTAAAGAAAACGGAATGACCTATAAAGAACCTTCAATGGTTTTATTTAGAGGTTCTGTTCAATCAGCTTGTGGCGGAGCCACTTCAGCTTCCGGTCCATTCTATTGTCCGGCAGATCAAAAAATTTACATGGATTTAGATTTTTTTGATGAATTACAGACTCGTTTTGGAGCTCAAGGTGGTGATTATGCTATTGCTTATGTTATAGCTCACGAAGTTGGCCATCATGTGCAAACACTTTTAGGTACTTCAGGTAAAGTAAGACAGTTACAACAAAATTTGAGTAAAACGGAAGGAAATAAACTTTCAGTAGCATTAGAATTACAAGCTGATTTTTATGCCGGACTTTGGACGCATTACAACAGTAAATATCTCGAAGAAGGTGACATTGAAGAAGCTTTAAGTGCCGCTCAAGCTGTTGGAGATGATGCGATTCAAAAGAAAATGCAAGGTCACGTAGTTCCGGATTCATTTACACACGGGACTTCAGAACAACGTGTAAAATGGTTTGGAAAAGGTTTCAAAACCGGAGACATCAGACAAGGTGATACATTTGCAGCGTTGAATTAAATTCAGTATTTCAATAAAAAAATATCTTTTTTTAAATTAAAAGTTCCCTTTTATAAAACATTCATAATTCGTTTTATTTGAGGGATTTTTTATGAAATGTTCATATCATATTGGAGATCACTTTTATACATTTGTTTTCCTAAAACATAAAAAATGAACGTTGGCATCGATAGCATTTCTTTTGATATTCCTAAAATATACTTACCTATATCAACACTTGCAATCCATAGAAATATTGAACCCGATAAATTAATTAAAGGTTTGGGATTGCATAAAATGAGTTTTCCCGACAAGTACCAAGATGTGGTGACTTTTGCTGCCAATGCAGGCCTGAAATTAATTCAACAGGAAAACATCAATCCTTCAGAAATTGCTCGAATTTATATTGGCTCAGAAAGTGGCGTGGATAGTTCTAAACCAATTGCCTCTTATGTTTTATCGTTATTGGAAAGTAAATTAGGTGAAGGTTCTTTTCGAAATTGTGACGTTGTAGATTTAACTTTTGCGTGTATTGGTGGTGTGGATGCGTTGCAAAATTGCTTGGATTATATTCGATTAAACCCAAACAAAAAGGCAATTGTTATTGCTTCCGATAATGCCAAATATGATTTAGAATCAACAGGAGAATATACGCAAGGAGCCGGTGCTGTTGCCATGTTAATTACTTCAAATCCAAGAATTTTAAATTTTTCTAATAACGTTGGTGTTTCAACAGAAGGTGTTTTTGACTTTTTTAAACCCAGAAGAACTTTTTCAAAAGCTGAAATTACCAATTCAACCGAAAACCCGGAATGGTTTGGTGTTTTAGAAAATGAAGTTTCAATCTACAAAGAACAACCTGTTTTTGACGGACAGTATTCAAACCAATGTTACATCAATCGAATTACCGAAGCTTACAATCACTTTAAAAAAGAAAGTCAACAATCCGGTAAAGTTTATGAAAACTGGGCAGCAATCCTGATGCATCTCCCTTACTGTTTTCAAGGTAGAAGAACTTTTATTGAAATTTTTGCTAAAGAAAATCCTGAATTGCTAAACAATCAAATCGGTGAAACTATAAAAGACAAATTAAAAAACTTGACTAAAAGTCCTGAATATTTGGAACTCATCAACCAAAAAATCTACCCTTCAGAAATAGCTTCGGGTCAAATTGGCAATTGTTATACCGGTTCCATTTTTATTGGATTACTTTCAACCTTATGCTATCATTATCAACAAAATAATGATATTGCAAATAAAAAAGTGGGTTTCATAGCCTATGGTAGCGGTTCTAAATCAAAAGTATTTGAAGCTACAATGGGCGAAAACTGGAAATCAGTCATCAACCAAACTCTTTTTTTTGAAACTTTAGAACGATGTCATTCTATAGATTTTGAAACTTATGAAAAACTGCATAAAAAAGAAGTACAACATTCTGTTTTAGAACCAAAAAATGAATTTGTTTTAAAATCGATTGAAAGAGATAATCCTGTTTTGGTTGGAGCAAGGTATTATGAATATGTAAAGTAAACTACCCCAACCACCCTTCTCTATCCAAACTCCTGTATTGAATTGCTTCAGCAATATGATTCGGTTTAATAGGCTCCGAAGCTTCTAAATCTGCAATAGTTCGTGCCACTTTCAGAATTCGGTCATACGCTCTGGCTGATAAATTCAACCGCTCCATAGCTGTTTTTAACAAGCTTAATGAAGCATCATCCAACACACAAAATTCTCTGATGTGTTTGCTTCCCATTTGAGCATTGTAATGAAGATTTTCCAAATTTTCAAAGCGTTGCGATTGTATTTCTCTGGCATGTGTAACCCGTTTTCTAATTTCTACACTACTCTCTGCTTTTTGCTTTTCAGTTAACTTTTCAAAAGGAACCGGATTAACTTCAATATGAATATCAATTCGATCTAATAGGGGTCCTGAAATTTTACTTAAATAGCGTTGCATTTCAGCCGGAGATGAACTCACCGGAGCATCCGGATCATTAAAATAACCTCCCGGACTTGGATTCATACTGGCAACCAACATAAACGATGAAGGATATGTAATTGTAAATTTAGCTCTGGAGATGGTCACTTCTCTATCCTCTAACGGTTGACGCATCACTTCCAAAACTTCTCTTTTGAATTCAGGCAATTCATCCAGAAATAAAACACCATTATGTGCCAATGAAATTTCGCCAGGTTGTGGATAACTACCACCACCAACTAAGGAAACACTTGAAGCTGTGTGATGCGGACTCCGGAACGGTCGCTGACTCATCAATCCGGCTTCTTTTGTTTTTCCTGCAACCGAATGAATCTTTGTGGTTTCCAAAGCTTCTTTCATTGTCATAGGTGGCAAAATACTTGGTAATCTTTTCGCTAGCATTGTTTTCCCCGAACCCGGCGGACCAATGAGAATAATATTGTGTCCACCTGCAGCGGCAATTTCCATACATCTCTTAATACTTTCTTGTCCTTTTACATCCGAAAAATCAAATTCAGGAAATTCTAGCGTACGAGAAAATTCGGTTTGTGTATCAATAATTGTGGGTTGCAAATTACCTCTTCCTTCAAAAAAATCAATGACTTGCAAAACATTTTCAACACCATAAACATCTAAACCTTCTACAATAGCGGCTTCTTTTACATTTTGAATGGGAAGAATAAATCCTTTGAAACCTTCTTCTTTCGCTTTTATAGCAATTGACAAAGCACCTTTAATTGGTTGTAAACCTCCATCTAATGAGAGTTCACCCATTATGACATAACGGTCTAATTCTTCAACTTTTATTTGACTTGAAGCCACCAAAATACCAACAGCCAAAGTAAGGTCATAAGCAGAACCTTCTTTTCGTAAATCGGCCGGAGCCATGTTGATGGTAATTTTTTTTCCGGGTAAATAATATCCGTTGTTTTTGAGAGCTGCAGCAATGCGATAACTGCTTTCTTTGATGGCATTATCAGGTAATCCTACCAAGTGGTAACCCACTCCTTTATCAATGTTTACTTCTACGGTAATGGTTGTGGCTTCCACACCAAAAACGGCACTTCCAAATACTTTAACTAACATGGCGTATAAATTTATCTATGACAAATATCACAAATTCATTGATAGAAATGAAGTATTTTTAAAAAATATTTTTAACTAAATCATGAAATTTTATAAAATTTCAATTTTCACGATTGTATTATTTACTTCACAAATTGTTTTTTCACAAAAAATTACAACTGAAAAAAGACAATATTGGATAGGATATTTAACGCAAACTAAAATCTCAAAACCAATCTCAATTTGGAATGATTTTCATTGGGTTCCTGAAAGTTTTTTTATTGCAAGAACCGGATTGACTTATCATTTTGACAACAAATTTAAAACTACAACTACGCTTGGTTATGCTCATGCTTGGTTTTATCCTTCTGAAGGAAATGACACCTATAGACCTGAACACCGTATTTTTGGACAATCAACTTTTAGTCACAAAAAAAATTCGTTTAATTTCTTTCATAGAATACGATACGAAGCCAGATTTAGAGGTGTAATAGTTGATGATTTTTTACAAAATGAATTCAACTTTAATTATAGATTTCGATATTTATTTCAATCACGCTATTTCTTTACGACAGACAAGCCCGGTAACTGGTTTGCGGTTGCTTCTGATGAAATTTTGTTTAATGCCGGACATGAAATTAAAAACAATTTCCGATTGGACCAAAACAGAATTTCGCTTGGTTTTGGCTATCAAACAAAGAACATGACATTTCAATTAGCCTATATGAATCAACTCATTGAATCGAATACCGAATTTAGCTTTAGAATGAATCACAACCTTCAATTGTTGGTATTTCATAATTTTGATTTAACTAAAAAAAACAATCCAACAGAGTAATTATTCCTGATTGATTTTAGTCAAAAAATATCATTCCTTTTTAATTTCGTACCTTTGCAACCGTCAAATTGATTTGTTTGGATTAACTCATTGATATTTTCATTCATTCTACTAATCCAAATTTTTGATTTCCAACAAAGGAAATCTTCTTAAAATCAAGCAACAGTTTTAACTGTTCATCTGCCTTGGGAAAATCCCAATTACGGCATAAATAATCAAATTTAAAAAAAATAAAAAAGACAATTTGTCTTTGAATTTTTAATAGAAATGAATTATGGAATTTATACTCATTACCGCTCAAACAGGAAATCATCCAACTTATTCTCCAAAAGTAATTGCTGAATTTTTATTCACTCATTTGGAACAATATGGCGATAAAACCGAAGATATTTTGAAATGCATCGACTATGTGATGAATCCGTCCAAAGGCGGCACTATCGTTGTTGGTTTGGATGAAAATAAAATTGTTGGTGTCGTTATTTTGAACAACACCGGTATGAAAGATTATATTCCTGAAAATATTTTGGTTTACATCGCTGTTGATAATTCGCTACGCGGAAAAGGTTACGGAAAAAAATTAATGCAAAAAGCAATTGATTCCACTAGTGGTTCCATTGCACTGCACGTTGAACCCGATAATCCGGCTTTTCATTTGTATAAAAAGTTGGGTTTTACCAACAAATATTTAGAAATGAGGTTAACCAAATAATCGTTATGGAAAATTTAAACCAACGACTGGAATCACTCATTCGTTTTCGAAAAGAACTACATAAAAATCCTGAATTGTCAGGAAAAGAGATAGAAACTGCAAAAAGAATTGTTTCATTTTTCGAACAATATCCACCCGATGAAATGCAAACCAATGTTGGCGGAACCGGAATTATCGCTGTTTACAAAGGTGCTGAAGAAGGAAAATCAATTTTATTTCGATGTGAATTGGATGCTTTACCAATAAAAGAAACAAATTCGTTTGAACATAAATCAGTAAAAAATACTATTTCACATAAGTGCGGACACGATGGTCATATGGCTATTTTGTGCGGATTGGCGAGCGAATTACATCATCAACGACCGGAAAAAGGAAACGTAATTTTATTATTTCAACCTGCCGAAGAAAATGGTTCCGGTGCAGAAAAAGTAGCCAATGATGACAATTTTAAAAACTACAAACCCGATTATGTTTTTGCTTTGCACAACTTACCCGGTTTTACAAAAAATCAAATTGTTGTGAAAGACGGTACTTTTTCGTGTGCTGTAAAAAGTATGATTATCCGATTGCAAGGTAAAATTGCTCACGCTGCCGAACCTGAAAATGGCATTAATCCGGCATTAGCAATTGCATCAATTATTCAACAATTTGATAAAAAAAATCAAGTAGATAAAACAAAACCTAACTTCTCAATCCTTACTCCTATTTACATTTCGTTAGGTGAAAAAGCATATGGAGTTTCGGCAGGCAAAGGTGAAGTTCATTTTACTATTCGTTGTCAAACCAATAAAGAAATGGAAAGACTTTCAAAAAAATTGGAAAACTTGACAGAAGAAATAGCAAAAAAGTATCAATTAGAATTTAAAATTAAATGGACAGAATCTTTTCAAGCCAATGAAAATAATGCTGATGCGAACAATTTCATCAAAAATGCTTCAAAAATTTTAGGATTAAATGTACTTGAAAAAGATACTCCTTTTAGTTGGGGTGAAGATTTTGGATTGTTCACACAGCTTTACAATGGAGCAATGTTTGGACTTGGAGCTGGAAAAGATTCTCCGGCTTTGCATCATTCGGATTATGATTTTCCGGATGAAATTATCTCAACCGGCGTAAAATTATTTCATCAAATCAGTAAGGAAATTAATCATGCACACTAATTCGGTTATCGAGCTTAATCCCGATTCATATCAAAATAACTTACTTTTTCTTAAGAAAATGTATGGCAAAAACGTCATTCTTTCTTCTGTTGTAAAAGGAAATGCGTATGGTCACGGCATTGAAGAATTTGTCACAATGGCTCACAAATCTGGTGTTTCACATTTTTCTGTTTTTGATGTTGCCGAAGCTCAACTCGTTAAAAAACAACTTCCTAAAAAAGTTACCATTTTGATTATGGGATTTGTTTCGGATGAATTAATGGAATGGGTTATTCAAAATGACATTGAATTTTTTGTATTTGATAAAAAAAGGATAGACTCAGCCATTAAAATCAGTAAAAAGTTAAACAAAAAAGCCATCGTTCACATTGAAGTGGAGACCGGTATGAATCGAACCGGTTTTGTTCAAAATGAATTAAACAGTTTAATTTCTCTTCTAAAAAAAGAAGAAAATTATATCGAATTCAAAGGATTATGCACTCATTTTGCAGGAGCAGAAAGTATGTCAAATTACTTTAGAGTCAAACAACAAATTGAGCGATTTGAAAAAATATATGCTTATTTCTGTGTGAAAAATTTAATCCCGAAAATGAAACATTCCGCTTGTTCAGCCGCTTCAATTATGTTTCCTGAAACCAGAATGGATATGGTTCGCATCGGAATTATGCAATATGGATTATGGCCAAGTCCTGAAGTTTTTGCCAGTTATATTTCCTCCAAAAAGAAGAAAATTGATCCGTTAAAAAGAGTAATCTCGTGGAAAAGTCAGGTGATGAGTATTAAAAAAATTGATGCGTGCGAATTCATTGGTTACGGAACGAGTTTTATGGCGAAAGAAAAAATGAAAATTGCTACTATTCCAATTGGTTATGCTCACGGTTACAGTCGTTCGCTTAGCAATAAAGGTCGAGTGATCATCAATCAACATCGATGTATGGTGGTGGGAACGGTTAACATGAATATGATGTTGGTGGATGTTTCGGATATTCCTTCCATTCAAATTGGCGATGAAGTAATTCTCATCGGAAGCCAAGAAAAAATTGATGTTTCGGTAGCTTCGTTTAGCGAAAACAGTAATCAATTAAATTATGAATTACTCACGAGAATTTCAAAATCAATTCCCAGAAAAATTTTAATCTAATGGCATTTATCAAATTATATCGATCAAAACTTCAAGAAAATTATAGTTTTCTGGACGATTTATTCAAATCCAGAAATATAGAATGGGGTGTTGTTTCTAAATTATTATGCGGAAATGTAATCTACTTGAAAGAGTTAATTGCTCTTGGTGCAACTGAAATTCATGATTCCAGAATCAGCAATTTAAAAAAAGTAAAAAAACTTAATCCGGCTATTCAAACTGTTTACATCAAACCGCCGGCAAAGTTGAGCATCAAACGAATTGTTGAATTTGCCGATGTGAGTTTTAATACTGAAATTTTCACAATCAAACTTCTTTCAGAAGAAGCGATTAGACAAAATAAAATCCATAAAATCATCATTATGATTGAAATGGGCGATTTGCGTGAAGGTGTGATGGGAGAAGAATTAATTCAATTTTATGGCGAAGTTTTACAACTACCAAACATAGAAGTTCGCGGAATTGGTACGAATTTAAATTGTTTGAGTGGCGTAATGCCAACGCAAGACAAATTGATTCAATTGAGTTTATACAAACAATTGATTGAAGCAAAATTCAACGTTTCTATTCCTTGGGTTTCGGGCGGAACTTCGGTGGCGGTTCCTTTGATTTTAAAGAATGCACGACCGATGGCCGTAAATCATTTTCGAATTGGTGAAGCTTTGTTTTTTGGTAAAGATTTATTTACGGGAGATACCATTGAAAACATGCATAACGATGTTTTTAAATTATATGCCGAAATCATTGAAATCACTCAAAAACCGAATATTCCTGATGGTGAATTAGGCGAAAATGTGGCTGGAAATTCATTTTCTATTTCTAATATTGAAGACTTGAGTGGAACTTCACTTCGAGCCATTTTAGACATTGGTTTGTTAGATATGCAACCTCAATATTTGGAGACTGAAGATGAAAATATCACGATCGTGGATGCAAGTTCGGATATGTTAGTAGTTGATATTTCTAATTCAGAAAATCACTATTCTGTTGGTGACTTGGTATCTTTTAAAGTAAGATATATGGGAGCTTTACAACTTTTGAATTCTGATTACATTGAAAAAATTGTGGAATAAAAAAAAGGAGCTTTTTAGGCTCCTTTCTGTTATTTTACAAACTTGTCAATTCCGCTTCTTAACCATTTTTCATATAAATCGATGTCCGGGTCATAACTTGCCGGGTCATCAGAAATGGTATTTCCATCCGTATCCAAAATTAAATAATACGGCTGAGCATTGGCTTTATATTTGGTAATTTGAAAATCGCTCCATTTGTTTCCTATGGTTTTTATTTTTTTTCCTGTTTCTTTAGAAACATACTTCTCATTTTCGGCCAATTCTTTTTTATCATCTACATATAAAGAAATTAAAACTACTTCATTCTTTAAAATAGAAAGAATCTTGGGATCAGACCAAACATAATCTTCCATTTTACGACAATTCACACAAGCATAGCCGGTAAAATCAAGTAAAATAGGTTTATTTACTTCTTTTGCGTAAGCCAACCCATATTTATAATCGTGAAAAGCCATTATACCGTGCGGTCCGGAATGAGCTCCTTTGGGTAAGGCTCCTAATTCTAATGTACTTCCGCTACCACCAACACCATTTGGACTTTCGCTATAATGCAATGGTGGAGGAAAACCGGAAATTATCTTTAACGGTGCTCCCCAAAGTCCGGGAACCATATAAATCGTGAAACTCAACACAAACAATCCCATAAATAATCT
The DNA here is from genome assembly GCF_014638005.1 of Flavobacterium orientale. Taxonomy (GTDB): domain Bacteria; phylum Bacteroidota; class Bacteroidia; order Flavobacteriales; family Flavobacteriaceae; genus Flavobacterium; species Flavobacterium orientale. Next base: position 488,307 of record NZ_BMFG01000001.1, on the reverse strand, counting down.
TCCTACGGAAATATGAGTAAGCGGACTATCGTGTGGCAACGATAATTTACCAAATAAATACAACGCCCAAGCTCCAAAAACAGCAATCCAAATCGCTAAAAAGGTTTCCCTTTCAAACCAATGTAATTGTAAAACCAAATCGGCATTTGATAAAAATTTAAACGCAAAAGCTAATTCTAAAAATCCTAATGAAACTTTTACGGTGTTTAACCATCCACCTGATTTTGGCAAGGAATTCATCCATCCCGGAAATAAAGCAAATAACATAAATGGTAAAGCAATAGCAGATGAAAAGCCTAACATACCAACGATTGGAGCAATTCCGCCTTTCGATGCTGCTTCAACAATCAACGTTCCTACAATTGGTCCGGTACATGAAAACGAAACAATTGCTAACGCTAATGCCATAAAAAAGATGCCGATGATTCCGCCTCTATCCGCTTGACGATCTACTTTATTTGCCCAAGAATTAGGTAAAACAATTTCAAATGCTCCTAAAAATGACGCAGCAAAAAAGACTAGTAATGCAAAGAAAATGACATTAAAAGCAACACTTGTTGATAATTCATTTAAGGAATCTGCACCAAAAATTGCTGTTATGGCAGAACCCAACGTTACATAAATGACGATAATGGAAAGTCCGTAGAAAATTGCATTTTTGATTCCTTTGGCTCTGTCCTTACTTTGTTTGGTAAAATAACTCACCGTCATAGGAATCATTGGAAACACACAAGGAGTCAATAATGCTGCAAAACCGGAGAAAAAAGCGATGATAAATATTGTCCAAAGACCTTTCTTTTCTTCTTCTTTCTCTACTTTATTACTTTTGGCCTTAACCAATTTTTTTTCCAATTTTTCTTGAATATCATCTTTTACAGATGTTATTGTATCTTCTGTTTGAGTCGTGATTATAACACTTTCTTTTTGTGGTAATTGAAATTCAAAATTCTTAAATTGTTGAATACATTGTTCCAAACAAGCCTGGTATTCAACCTCTACTTTGATTGATTTTAAAGCAGGATTTGTCACTTTTACTAACTGCTGAAATTGTGCAGAACCTTCAAACAAGTACTCATCAACTCCAAAAACTTCTTCAAATTTTACTTTATACTTACTTTCAGTTGTTTTACCTACCAATTGATAATTACCTTTAGAATTTTCGTAAATGAAAATGGTTGGAAGCGAGCCACCTTCCGGTGTAAATTGTGAAAAAATATGCCAATCCTTTTGAATGGTAGCATCAAATTTTAAAAGAAATTCAGTTTCCGATTTTTGTTCAATGGAAGTTTTCCATTTTACCGGATCTAAAATTTGAGCTTGCGAAAAAGTAAAAGCAAAAAGGGTAAGGAGTGTAAAAATTAAATTCTTCATTATATTACTTCTATTTTTAAAATAGTTTGTGTGTTTTCGGTTACTTTAAATCTGTCGTCCATACGTTTGCCAACAAGCCAAACGATTTGATTATCAGAGCATAAAAGCCATGTATTTTCTTTATCAATGATGGAAAATTTTTCATCTTTAAAAAATTTACTCAACTTCTTTTTTCCGTTCATTCCAAAAGGGTAAAAATAATCACCTTCTTGCCATTTACGAAGTTTTAAAGGAAACTTTAACGCATCTACATCCACAAAGATAGTTTTTGCATCGGATATAGTAATGTCACTTGTGTTACAAAACGTCAACTTTAAGGGAAAATTAAGTTCTGATTGATTTATATTAATACAATATTCATCAGAAATTTTATCCGATTTTGGTTCAATAATCAGTGTTTCTCTATCTTTCACTAATCTGAAATGCTCCGAAAAAATTTGTTTTCCGGATTGAGCTTCCACCAAATCATAAATGTCTTGCCAAGCTGAAAATCCGAAAGGCATCAACCATTGATACAAATACGCTTGATAATTAGGAAGTTGCAACAATTCATTTAGATTAATAATCTTTTGATTATCAACATCTTGAACTATTTTTCTATACACAATTCGCGAAGCATCATCTACCAACGATTGAGCTTGATTGAGGTTTTGAATGGTATTTTCAAACGATTCTAAAAAACTCGGATTTAATTCTTTTAAAATTGGAACAACGTGATGACGGATTTTATTCCGAATATATTTATCAGAAGCATTACTGGAATCTTCTCTCCATTTCAACTGATTTTCTTTTGCAAAAATTTCAATTTCTGCTCTGGAAAAAATCAATAACGGACGAATTATTTTATCATTTTGGGATGGAATTCCACATAATCCATCTAAACCGGTTCCTCGCGAAAAATTGATTAAAAATGTTTCCAGTTGATCGTCTAAATGATGAGCGGTTGCAACAAAATCAAACTTTTCACTTGCTAACAATTCATAAAACCATTCGTATCGCAACTTTCGGGCGGCGACTTGAATCGATAATTTTTCGTCTTCGGCAAATTGCTTGGTATCAAATTTTTGAAAAAAACCTTGAATGGAATTTTCTTGGCAAAAGGATTTCACAAAATCTTCATCTTCATTACTTTCGTCTTTGCGAAGTTGAAAATTGCAATGAGCAACAGCAAATTCTATACTCGTTTTTGAAATTAAATCTAACAAAACCATACTGTCCAAACCACCACTTACTGCGATTAGAACTTTTGCCTTTTGAAGAAAAGGAAAATGAGACGAAATGTGGTTTTGGAATTTCAAAAACATTTTCAAAAGTAAGGATTTTTGTGAGAATGAAATAATGTGGGCATAACTAATTCAACACCTCAAACATTGCCTTCGCTTTCAATAAACATTCTTCATATTCGCCTTCGGGAGTTGCTTCGGAAGTAATGGCACTTCCCACGGAAAAAGACAAATATTGATTTTTAGAATTGTATAAAATACTGCGAATCACGACATTGAAATCGAAATTACCATCGGGAGAAAAATAGCCGATTGCTCCGCTATATAAACCTCGTTTGGTTTCTTCTAAATCTTCGATGATTTTCATTGCAGAAATTTTGGGAGCACCGGTCATGCTTCCCATCGGGAAAGTAGTTTTGATAATTTCAACAGGAGAAGTCGTATTTTCCACTTGAGAAATAACTGTAGAAATTAGTTGATGGACTTGTTTAAACGTATAAATTTGGCATAATTCTTCCACTTCAACAGAACCTTTTATGGCAGTTTTAGATAAATCATTTCGAACCAAATCAACAATCATAATGTTTTCGGCACGTTCCTTCGGATTAAGTGCTAATTCTGCTTTGGATTGTTCATCTAATTCAATATCAAAAACTCGTCGAGCTGTTCCTTTGATGGGTTGGGAAATAATTTTAGTTCCTTCTTTTTTTAAATAACGTTCCGGTGAAGCGGAAAGCAAAAACTGATAATTATTCTTGAAATAAACAGCAAAAGGTGGTTGCGAAATGGCGTTGAGCTTTTGATAAATTTCGATGGGATCAATCGTTGCTTCTTTCGCAAAAAATTCCATACAAAAATTGGCTTCATAAATGTCGCCATGATGAATGTATTCAAGCATTTTTGACACTTTTTGGAGATACGCTTCTTTTGAAATTCGTTGTTGAATTTTAATTTCTTTTCCATCTTCCATCTTCAAACTTCCCTCTTTCAGAATTTCTGAAAAATCATCATCCATTTCATCATCGCATAATTTGAGATACTGTAATTCCACTTGATTATCTTTCAAAAAAAACAACTTTTTAGGTTGGAAGAAAAACAAATCGGGAAATTCTAATCCGTCGAAATTTTTAGATTTTAAAACTTCTGTATCATTTTTTAAATCATACGACAAATAGCCAAACAACCAATCTTTGGTATGGGTTTGGTATTGATGTAAATCTTCAAAAGCATTGTAATAATCGGTTTTGATGGAAGTAAAAGCATCCACAGCCAAAACTGCATCATAATTGGAATACTTTTGATGATAATTATTCGTATCCAAAAAAACAACTTCTCTAAACTGATTAGCCCAAACCAACAATTTTTGTTTGAAGATTTCAGGATTTTCAATTGAAAAGACTTTTTTTACTCTGAGCATTTTTAGACAAAAATTATTTTAATGCTATTTCAAATTTATGAAGCTTTTCTAAAATTTCATTTTTAATTTCATTGTTGGAAATTTTTGCTTCTTCCACAGAAAAATTTTCTTTGAATGACGGAAAAGAAAACGTATCAACTATTTCTGCACCAAAGCGAGGAAGCATATTTTTAGTTACTTCCAAAGAACCCATTCCACCGCGAGCTCCGTTTGATGAACTCAATAAAAATAGTTTCTTTCCTTCTAAAAATTTTCGATCCAATCGGGATAACCAATCCAACACATTTTTAAAAAAAGCTGACGGATTACTGTTATGCTCATTAACAGAAATAATCAATCCTTCAGAAGCCTGAATATGTTTATAAATTTGACTTATAGAAGTTGGAAAACCATTATCTCTTTCTTCATCTTCACTGTAAATTACCAAGTCCATATCGGATAATTTGAACAATTCAAATGAAGTTTCTTTTAATTGAGTAGTTAAATACGTTACTAACTGATGATTTATTGAAGTGGAGGAATTACTTCCTGCGAAGGCAAGGATGGTTGACATAGACAATATTTTTTTTGTAAAATTACTGAAGAAATTTTGGATTCCAATTTAAAACTTTTGAATTCACAAAAAACCCCGAAAAGTAAACTTCTCGGGGTTTATTTATAAAAAAATTATTGTTTACACATGCAAAGCTCTATTATCCGTAGCCGCTAAAGCCGCTTCTTTAATTGCTTCTGCAAACGTTGGATGAGCATGACTCATTCTCGAAATATCTTCGGCACTGGCTCTAAATTCCATTGCTGTAACGGCTTCTGCAATTAAGTCGGCACAACGCGGACCAATCATGTGAACACCTAAAACTTCATCAGTTTTGGCATCGGCTAAGATTTTTACAAATCCGTCTGTGTCGCCACCGGCTCTTGCCCTTCCAAGTGCTTTGAATGGAAAACTTCCTGATTTAAATGCTACGCCTTCTTCTTTTAATTGCTCTTCTGTTTTTCCGACAGCGGCAACCTCCGGCCAAGTGTAAACCACACCCGGAATCAAATTATAATCAATATGCGGTTTTTGTCCGGCTAAAATTTCGGCAACCATTACGCCTTCTTCTTCAGCTTTGTGAGCTAACATCGCACCACGAACCACATCACCAATAGCATAAATGTTTGAGGCTGTTGTTTGCAAATGATCGTTCACTTCAATCTGACCTCTATCGGTAACTTTTACACCTGCTTTATCGGCATTCAAACCATCGGTATAAGGTCGTCTTCCCACAGAAACTAAGCAATAATCGCCTTCCAAAGATAAAATTTCTCCTTTTGGCGTTTCCGCTTCAACAGTAACGGCTTTCCCTTTTCGGTTAACCGATTTTACTTTGTGTGAAGTGTAGAATTTCATGCCTTGCTTTTTCAACACTTTGGTCAATTCTTTAGATAATGAAGCATCCATTCCGGGAATAATTCTGTCCATAAATTCCACTACAGAAACTTGTGCACCTAATCGAAGGTACACTTGACCTAATTCAATTCCAATTACACCACCACCTATAATAACTAAATGTTTCGGAACTTCATTTAATTTTAATGCTTCAGTAGAAGTAATTACGCGTTCTTTATCTAATGTAATAAATGGCAAATTTGATGGTTTTGAACCCGTAGCAATAATGGAATATTTTGCTTCAATCGTTTCAGAAGAACCATCGTTTTTGGTCACTTTCACGTGAGTAGCATCTTCAAAGGAACCAATTCCTTCAAAAACAGTGATTTTATTTTTATCCATCAAAAACTTGATTCCTCCGGTAGTTTGATCCACCACAGCTTGTTTTCGACCTATCATTTTTTCAAGGTTAAGTTTCACTTTTCCTACTTCGATTCCGTGCTCTTCAAAGTGAGCTAATGCATCGTGGTAATGATGGGAAGAAGCAAGCAAAGCTTTAGAAGGAATACAACCAACATTTAGACATGTTCCGCCTAAAACCGAATATTTTTCGATAATAGCAGTTTTAAATCCTAATTGTGCACAACGGATGGCTGCAACATAACCGCCTGGTCCTGAACCGATAATGGCCACATCAAATTGACTCATATATTATTATTTAGTAGTTGAAAATCAGTTAAACGATTGCAAAATTACGAAAGTTTTAGAGGACTTTAATGCATTAACTTATTAAACTTTAGCTAAATTAATAGAGATAAATCAATGCCTTGTCAATGACTTGAAAATCAATAATTAACAATGAAAACGTTTTCGTAGATTTATAGGGAAAGTGATATTTATCAGGTTTATTTTGAGTGATAAATCGGAAATTTGATACATAGATAAATGAAATTACAATCTTTAAATATCCATCATTATGAAAAACATTAAAGTCATTCGAGAATTACATGATTTAGGCATCACGGGCTATCATGAAGTGGTTTATAATCCTTCTTACGAAGAATTGTTTCAAGCCGAAACTTCTCACATGAGAAAAGGTTATGAAAAAGGTGCTCTAACCGATACTGGAGCAGTGGCTGTGAAAACAGGTATTTTTACCGGACGCTCTCCTAAAGACAGATATATCGTTAAAGATGAAATTACAAAAGACACCATTTATTGGGATGATAAAGTAAACTTTCCTACCACGCAAGCAGTTTATAGTGAATTGAAATCATTGGTTTTAAAACAACTTTCTACTTCCAAAAAACTATATGTTGTTGATGCTTTTTGTGGAACAAACCCTGATACAAGACTAAAAGTTCGTTTTGTAATGGAAGTGGCTTGGCAAGCTCATTTTGTAACCAATATGTTTATCAGACCGTCCATTTATGAATTAGAAAATTTTGGTGAACCCGATTTTATTGTGATGAATGGTTCAAAAACAACCAATCCAAATTGGAAGGAACACGGTTTAAATTCTGAGAATTTCGTGGTGTTCAATTTAACAGAAAAAATTCAAATTATTGGCGGAACCTGGTATGGCGGCGAAATGAAAAAAGGAATGTTTGCTATGATGAACTATTATCTTCCTTTAAAAGGAATGGCCTCTATGCATTGTTCTGCTAATGTGGGTGAAGAAGGTGATGTTGCTGTTTTCTTTGGTTTATCCGGAACAGGTAAAACCACATTGTCTGCCGATCCAAAACGTTATCTAATTGGTGATGATGAACACGGTTGGGATAATAATGGTGTTTTTAACTATGAAGGCGGATGTTATGCCAAAGTAATCGATTTAAGTGAAGAAAACGAACCTGATATTTGGAGAGCTATTAAACGAGATGCTTTGTTAGAAAATGTGGTTGTGAATGAGTATGGCGAAGTAGATTATTACGATCATTCCATCACCGAAAATTCAAGAGTTTCTTATCCAATTTATCATATCAACAAAATAGTTCTTCCTTCTAAAGCGGGTCACGCTAAGAAAATTATTTATTTGTCTGCCGATGCATTTGGGGTGTTGCCTCCGGTTTCTATCTTAGATGAAGACCAAGCTCAATACCATTTCTTATGCGGTTATACATCAAAATTAGCCGGAACAGAACGAGGAATTACCGAGCCACAACCATCCTTCTCTCCTGCCTTTGGTGAAGCGTTTTTAACTTTACATCCAACGATGTATTCTAAAACCTTAATTGGAAAAATGAAAGAACACGGAGCCAAAGCCTATTTGGTGAACACAGGTTGGAACGGAACCGGAAAACGAATTTCACTGAAAAACACCCGTGCCATCATCGATGCCATCATTAGTGGTGAAATAGATCAAATGGAAACCAAACACATTCCCTTCTTAAATTTAACGATTCCTGTTGAACTTCCAAATGTTGACAAAGCAATTTTGGACCCAAGAGATACTTATAAAACAGAGGAAGAATGGGAAGTGAAAGCTAAAGATTTAACGGCTCGTTACATCAAAAATTTTGAACAATATACAAACACAGAAGAAGGCAAACGTTTGGTTTATGCAGGACCTACTTTAGAAACTGTTTTAGCATAGCTCAACTCAAACCTTAATTATTCAGAACCCGACACATTTGTGTTGGGTTTTGTTTATAAATAACTTAAAATTAACCCTTCTACTCCCATAAATCACAAATAAGTAATACCTTTGCGGGCTATTAAAAAAATAATGAGATTACACAGAAATTTAGTTTACACCACTATTGATTCGTTGAATGCCATATTTAATGAAGGAGAATATGCAGATAAAGTGGTGGCAAGAGCTTTAAAAAAGGACAAACGTTGGGGAAGTTCTGACAGAAAGTTTGTTGCAGAAACCATCTACGAAATTGTAAGATGGAAGCGTTTATACGCCGAAATTGCCGAAGTAAAAGAACCCTATGATCGTGATGATTTATGGCGAATGTTTGCCGTTTGGGCAGTTCTACGTGGCTACACCATTCCGGATTGGAGACAATTGGAAGGAACACCACAACGCAAAATCAAAGGTCGTTTTGACGAATTATCCAAAATCAGAAAATACCGTGAATCTATTCCCGATTGGATGGATGAATTGGGTGTAAAAGAATTAGGCGAAGAACTTTGGTCTAAAGAAATTGCCGCTCAAAACCAACAAGCACAAGTAATTTTACGAGTAAATACATTAAAAACCACCAAACAAAAGTTGCGTGCCATTTTGATGGATTTAAACATCGAAACGGATTATTTGGAAAGTCAACCCGATGCTTTGGTTTTAAAAGAAAGAGCTAACGTGTTTTTGACTGATGCGTTTAAAGATGGTTTTTTTGAAGTACAAGATGCTAATTCACAATTAGTTGCCGCCTTTTTAGATGTAAAACCCGGAATGAAAGTGGTAGATACATGTGCCGGAGCCGGTGGAAAAACATTACACATGGCGTCGCTAATGGAAAACAAAGGCTTGCTGATTGCAATGGATTTATATGAAAGTAAATTAAAGCAATTGAAACTTCGAGCCAAACGAAATGGTGCTTTCAACATTGAATACAGAATTATTGATTCTACGAAAGTGATCAAAAAATTATACGACAAAGCAGACCGAGTTTTAATTGATGCTCCTTGTAGTGGTTTAGGTGTTTTAAAACGAAATCCGGACAGTAAATGGAAATTACAACCTGAATTTATCGACAATATCCGAAAAGTTCAAGCCGAAGTTTTGGAAAATTATTCCAGAATTGTAAAGCCAGGCGGAAAGTTAGTTTATGCTACTTGTTCGGTCTTACCCTCTGAAAATCAAGAACAAGTAAAGCATTTTTTAACAACAGAAAACGGAAAAAACTTTACCTTTGTACAAGATAAAAAAATTCTAGCCTCAGAATCTGGTTTTGATGGGTTTTATATGGCCTTATTAGAACGAAAATTATAATAATTATGAAATTTAAAATTACCTTTTTATTTGTTTTTTCAACAGTAGTTGCATTTGCTCAACCTCCGGCAGGTTATTATAACTCGGCAACAGGAACTGGTTATACATTAAAGACACAACTCTATAATATTATTAACAATCATACTGATCAAGGATATAACTCAATTGATAATTTTTTCCCTTTAGCTGATTTAGATGTTTATTATGAAAATGATAATACCATTTTAGATATTTATTCTGAAAATCCTAATGGCCCTGATCCATATAATTTTTTTTTATTTAACGCTTGTGGAAATTACAGTGGTGAAGGTGATTGTTTTAATAAAGAACACATCATTCCTCAATCTGTTTTTAGTTCAAACTCACCAATGAGAGGTGATGCACATCATTTATTACCTACTGACGGAAGAGTTAATGGATTTAGAGGTAATTATCCTTTTGGAATTGTTGGTCAAAGCTTAATTTCTCAATCAGGTATCTCAAATCCAACTCAAAATGGTTCGAAAGCAGGAAACAATATAAATACAGGAGTTGCAGCAGGATATAGTGGAGTTGTTTTTGAACCTATTGATGAGTTCAAAGGAGATGTAGCAAGAATCTATTTTTATTTTGTAACTCGTTATGAAAATTTAATTTCAAGCTGGTCTTCTTATCCAATGTTTGATGGCAGTTCTAACAAAGTTCTTTCAGATCCTTTTTTGGGAATTCTGTATTCTTGGCATATCAACGACCCGGTTTCTCAAAAAGAAATCAACAGAAATAATGCAATTTATGCATATCAAGGAAACAGAAATCCTTTTGTTGACAATCCGGATTATGTTTGTAATATATGGAATGTGTCAAACTGTACGTTATCTGTTCCAGAAATCAACTTTGAAAACGCAATTACCGTTTACCCAAATCCATCAAACAATCAAACGATATCAATAGAAAGTAGTATCGAACTTGATGAAATTCAATTAATTTCTATTAATGGTCAATTATTGCAAGTGATTCAAAAAGAAAATATAACAGCAAACCAATTGCAAATCAACTCAATACCATCAGGTTTTTATTTGTTGAAAGTAAAATCGAACAATCAATATATAACTAAAAAAATAATCATCAATTAAAAAAAAATTGATGAAATAATACAGAACCTTCTCAGATTGAGGAGGTTTTTTTATTTCAAAGTTAATTTTTGATTATTTTTGAACCTAAATCAAGAATTCATTTAATGAAGACTTTACTTCTTATTTTTTTAGGTGGCGGTATTGGTAGCGTATTTCGATATGCTACTTCCCTATTTGTACAAAAATTCTACACGGGAATAATTCCGTATGCTACTTTCATCACCAATATTTTAGGGTGTTTTTTAATTGGATTATTTGTTGGGTTTCTTGAAAAAAAACACGGACTTAATTCTGATTTAAAATATTTATTTATCACAGGATTTTGTGGAGGTTATACTACTTTTTCTGCTTTTGGAATTGAAAATTTTAATTTATTGCAAACTCAAAACACAGCCATAGCTTTTGTTTACATTGGCTCAAGCATACTGTTTGGTTTAGCAGCGGTTTGGCTTGGACTTTTTATCATGAAATGAGTTCATTTTATTAAAAAAATGTAACTTCGCATCCTATGAATAAAAATCAAATTGAACAGACCAAAAGTCTTCTGGAAAACCCAAAAAAAATTGCTATCATTCCTCATCGCAATCCTGATGGCGATGCAATGGGATCTACTTTAGCATTGTATCATTTTTTAAAACAACAAAATCATGATGTTTTTGTGATGGCTCCCAATGATTTTCCATCCAATTTGGCATTTCTTCCTGCATCGGAACAAGTTTTGATTTATGAAAATGATAAAGAAAGTAATTTAAAAAAATTAGAAGAAGCTGAGTTGCTATTCACCTTAGATTTTAATGCTCTACACAGAACCGGCGAAATGGGGCAGGTTTTAGAAAAACTCTCAGCTCCATTTATCATGATAGACCATCATGAAGCTCCATCAGATTATGCAACAGTTACATATTCTGATACTTCATTTGGTTCAACCTGTGAAATGATTTACAATTTTATTCTTTTTTTAGACGCAAAAGACAAAATTAATTTAGATGTAGCCACTTGCTTATATACCGGAATTACAACAGATTCAGGTTCGTATCGTTTTCCTAAAACCACTCCAGCAACACATCGAATTGTGGCTGAACTTTTAGAAAAAGGAGTAAAAAACTACGAAGTACACAATTTATTATTTGACAACAATTCATACAACAGCTTACAATTATTAGGAAGAGCTCTTCAGAATATGAAAATCATACCGGAGCTTAAAACATCCTATATCACTTTATCTCAAAAAGAATTGGACGAATTCAACTATGTTAAAGGTGACACAGAAGGCATTGTAAATTATGGGTTATCATTAAAAGGAATTATATTTACAGCCATTTTTATTGAAAATAAAGAAGAAAATATTATTAAAATTTCTTTTAGATCACAAGGCGATTTTGATGTAAATCAATTTGCCAGAAACAATTTTAATGGCGGTGGACATATCAATGCAGCAGGTGGAAAATCCTATGAAAACATGACCAACACCATCAATAAGTTTATCAAAATTATAAACACAATTCCTCAATTAAAAAACTAATGCGAAAAACATTTTCCATTTTATTTGTTGTTGGCACACTTTTAGTAATAGGCTGTAAAGAAAATGAAGCTCGACGACCTGTTTCGAGATCGGGTGGAACTTTTATAAAAGAATCGGTTCAACGAAACAAAAAGTTAGTTGGAAATGAAGAGAAAATTATTGATTCTATCATAAAAAGTACTCCAGAAATTAAATACTACAGTTCCACAAAAGGATTTTGGTATTTTTATGAAACGAGAAACGAAAAAGACACATTGACTCCAAAAAAAGGAGATGTTGCTTATTTTGATTATGAAATTAACGATTTATACAACAATGTAATTTATACCGAATTGGAACTTAGACCTCAAACCTATTTTGTTGACGAACAAGATATCATGATGGGACTTAGATATGGCATAAAATTAATGCGTAAAAATGAAAAAGTTACCTTTTTATTTCCTTCTCACATAGCTTACGGCTATTTAGGTGATAAAAATCGAATAGGACCAAATGTTCCTTTGCGATGCACAGTTTTGTTGAAAGATTTTAAAAAAAATGAATAACTATAACTAAAAACGATGAATTTAAAATTAATCTGTGGATTGTTAATTTCCACGCTACTGGTTTCTTGTTCTTCTAAATATGATCAATTAGGAGATGGTTTGTTTGCAGAAATTAAAACAAATAAAGGAAGTATCATTCTTCAATTAGAACATGAAAAAGCACCTGTAACGGTTGCCAATTTTATAACTTTAGCCGAAGGTAAAAACACCATGGTTACTGACGAAGCAAAAAAAGGAAAACCATTTTATAACGGTTTAACTTTTCATAGAGTAATCCCAAGTTTTATGATTCAAGGTGGCGACCCTGAAGGAAACGGCTCAGGTGGCCCCGGTTATAAATTTAAAGATGAAATAACCGACTTATTGCATGATAAAGGCGGAATTTTATCGATGGCGAATTCAGGTCCTGCAACTAACGGTTCGCAATTTTTTATCACACACATTGCAACGCCACATTTAGATGGAAAGCATACCGTTTTTGGTCATGTTATTGAAGGAATGGAAGTGGTTAACAGCATTGTTCAAGGAGATACCATTGAAACGGTGACAATTATTAGAAATGGTGAAGTGGCTAAAAAGTTTGATGCCGTTAAAATTTTTACAGAAGATTTTAAAAATGAGGCAGAACTTCAAAGCAAACTAGCTGAAGAAGAACGAATCAAAAAAGAAGCTTTTTTAGCCGAATTCAAAGAAACAATCGATGCCAAATTGAAATTCTTTGAAGAAACAAAAAAGACGGCATCCAAAACACAATCCGGATTAGTTTATAAAATAACTGAAAAAGGAAGTTCAAAAAAACCTACTATTGGTTCTACCGTATTTTTTAATTATACTTTATTTTTAGAAAATGGTGAATTGGTTCAAACCAGTATTGCTGAAGTAGCTAAAGCCTTCGGGAAGTTTGACCAACGTCAAGCTGATATGAATGGCTATCAACCTTTCCCGTTTGAATATGGACAAAAAACCGGATTGATTCCCGGATTCTTGGAAGGTGCTGAAAAAATGAATCTTAATGATAAAGCTATCTTATTTATTCCATCTTATTTAGGTTATGGTGAAGCCGGAATGGGCGAAGCAATCCCATCAAATTCAAACCTGATTTTTGAAATTGAAATGCTTGAAAAAGCACCACAATAATTTAATTTTATAGTTATGAAAAAAATAGTCTTAGTAGTTTCACTATTTCTTACCTTGAGTTTATTTGCTCAAAATGAAGAAGGTATTTTTGCAGAAATAAAAACAAAAAGAGGTGTTATTTTAATTCAATTGGAATATGAAAAAACTCCGGTAACGGTAGCCAATTTTATTTCACTTGCAGAAGGAACAAACCCACAAGTTGAGGAGAAATTTAAGAAAAAACCTTATTTTGATGGGTTAAAATTCCACCGCGTAATTTCTAAAACAAATGGTGATGCCAATGATTTTATGATCCAAGGTGGCGACCCAACCGGAACAGGTTCGGGTGGACCGGGATATAAATTTGAAGATGAAATAACCGACTTAAAACATGATGTTCCCGGAATTTTATCAATGGCAAATTCAGGTCCTGCAACTAACGGATCGCAATTTTTTATCACTCATATTCCAACACCACATTTAGATGGTAAGCATACTGTATTTGGCAAGGTAATAAAAGGCCAAGATGTTGTTAATGCCACTTTGAAAGATGATGTAATAGAAACAATAACTATCATTCGAAAAGGAAGTAAAGCAAAGAAATTTGATGCTCCAAAGATATTCGCTTCTCGAGACACTTATTTTGCAGAATTTAAAGCAAAAAAAGCGGCGTTAGATGCCGAAAAGAAAAAAATTGCCCTTGCTCCTTTCAAAAAAGACATGGATGCTAAATTGGCTTATTTTGCTAATAGCAAGAAAGACGCAGTAACTACTCCAAGTGGATTGCAATATAAAATCATTACTAAAGGAAGCGGTGTTAAACCGGAAGATGGTACAAAAGTATATGTTCATTATGCAGGGTTTTTTGAAGATGCTGAGTTATTTGACAGTAGCTACGAAGAGGTGAGCAAAACATTTGGAAAATTCAATCAACAAAAATCAAATGCTAAAGGCTACAGACCATTCCCTTTTCAATATGGAAGCAAAGGTGGCTTAATTGCAGGGTTTTTAGAAGCTTTAAATATGATGAATATTGGTGATAAATATTTGATTTTTATTCCATCAAATTTAGGTTATGGTCCTTCAGGTTTTGGTGGTGTAATTCCTCCTGATGCCAATTTAATTTTTGAATTAGAATTGCTGGAAACGCAACCTGATTAAAAACAAATACAATTCATAAAAAAACCGAAGTTTGAATAGCTTCGGTTTTTTTTATTTAAAATTTCCAGTCGAATTCGTCTTGATTTTTTACAATTGCTCCCATTTCAACTTTTATTACTTCGTCAAATTCTGATTGAATAATTAACCAGTTATCTTCATTAAAATAGTTGGTTACACTATCAAAAGTTTCTTGTTCAAATGTTTTAAACCCTTTTGAAGTTAAAAATGAAATCACCTCGGAAGTTGGTCTCCCAATAATTTTTTCGTCAAATAAGGTTAGATTCTGATTAGAAATTATGCAATAACCTAATTTGAAATCTTCATCTTCATAAAATGTCAAACGTGCTTTTAATTTAAAATACAAAGCAATTTGATTGCCATCTTCATCTTTAAAAACTACATCCGGTTTTCCATACACTTTTTCTACATCTTTTTGCTTCATACCAAAAAGAAGTTGCTCAAATCCGAATTTAGGTTTTAGTTCCATAATTAGTTATTTTGTTGAATGAGTTTTTTTGTAATAGTATTAAATCGATAAAATAAAAACAATGCGGCAGCGGTTAACCCGGCCAATAAACCTAACCAAACTCCAACAGCTTTTAATTCAGTGTAAAGTCCGAGATAAATTGAAATCGGAAAACCAATAATCCAATAAGCTACAAAAGTGATATACATTGGAATCTTTACATCTTGTAATCCACGCAAAGCTCCCAAAACAACTACTTGCAAACCATCTGAAATTTGGAACAATGCAGCAACTAACAATAAATTGGAAGCAATTGCTACCACTTCAAGGTTATCTTTCAAATATATGGCTTGATCTAAATCTAAGAAAGGCAAAGGCAATAACTTGTGAAAAACCACAAATATCAAAGCAAATAAAACTTCTAAAAGCATTGCCAATAAAAAGATGGAAACGGCAACAATTCGTAGTTTTTTATAATCTTGTAACCCTTTTTGATTACCAACTCGAATCATAGCTGCAACACTTAATCCCATGGCAAACATAAATGTCAAAGAAGCCAAACTCAATGCAATTTGATTGGCCGCTTGACTTGTTGTTCCGATAATACCACACAACCAAATGGCACCTGTAAACAAAGCCACTTCAAAAAACATTTGTAAAGCAGAAGGTGTTCCCAGATTGATGATTTTTTTTATCATCGATTTAGAGATTTCATCCCAACTAAATTTTTCAAAATAAGGATGGAATTTTGGCTTCTTTATCATCATATAATGCATAAATCCAAGCATTACAATTCGCGAAGTAATTGTTCCGATAGCGGCACCAACAATTCCCAGTTCAGGGAAAATCCAAATTCCGAAGATTAAAAAATAATTAATTACAACATTGACGATATTGCCTAAAATTGTGGCCCACATCGAATATTTTGTTTCACTTTTTCCATCGGCAAATTGTTTGTAAGCCTGAAACATAATCAACGGAATTAGTGAAAAAGCAACAATATCTAAATAGGGTTTTGCTAAGTTTACCACTTCTTCCGGCTGTCCCATAAAACTAATAATAGGTTTAGAGAAAAAGATAAGTAAAAACAAAATAACGCCTAATAATGTACACAAAAACAAACCGTTGTGAAAAGCACTCTTCCCCTTTTCTATGGAGTTTTCACCATCAGCTTCGGCAACAATTGGAGTTATGGCCGTAGAAAAACCAATTCCGAGTGACATTGCAATAAAAACAAAACTGTTACCTAATGAAACAGCCGCTAATTCTTTTGGCCCTAATTGTCCCACCATGGCGTTATCTACAATACCAACAACTGTATGGCCCAACATTCCAATAATGATGGGATAAGCCAGTCTAAGGTTATAATTAAACTCTTTGGTGTAGGTGCTGAAATTCATTTCTTTTATTTTCGAGGGCAAAAGTACGTAATTTGAAAAGATATACTTAAAAGAAAAAATTAAGAAAACATAATTTAAAAAGCATCAAAAAAAGGTTACTTTTAACTGACTAATATAATAACACTATTTTTTTGAAAAAAACTGTTTTCCCTTTTTTACCTATTCTTCTAATCCTTTTGGCTTCATTTTCATCAAAAGCACAAATTTCAAAAGATACAACGGCTCTTTCTGAAGTGATTCTTTTGGCTTCACCAATAAAAAATTCTGTTCAAAAAACAGCCCATTCAGTTTCGGTTTTAACCCAAAAAGACATCAATCAAAATGATGGTGTGATTTTAACCCCAATTTTGAATAGTATTCCGGGAATTTACATGCAACAAGGAGCGTTGAATACCAACAGAATAACAATAAGAGGAATTGGAGCTCGATCGCAATTTAGCACCAATAGAATTAAGGCATACTTTGAAGAAATTCCGCTAACATCTGCAGAAGGAGAATCGGTCATTGAAGATATCGAATTAGAAACAATGCAACGAATTGAAATCAGTAAAGGTCCAAATTCTACAAGTTTTGGAGCCGGTTTAGGCGGCGTGATTAGTCTTTTTGGTAAACAAACTCCTGCTGTGTCTTTTGCAAAAATCACCTCAACAATTGGAAGTTTTGGTATGCAAAAACAAACAATTTCCGGCGGAATAAATGATTCGAAATTAAATTTATATACCAATTATACCCATCTAAAAAGTGACGGTTTTAGAGAAAACAGTAACTATGACCGTCAATCTTTAAACCTATTTGGAACATATCAAATTTCACAAAAAGGTACTATGAATTTTATCGGAATTGCCACAAAATTAAAAGCTTATATTCCGAGTTCAATTAATGAAACCGATTTTGAAAACAATCCTGAAGTTGCAGCATCCAACTGGAAAGCAGCACAAGGTTTTGAATCGTATGATAAATTACTTTTAGGTTTGGGATACCAACATGATTTTTCGAAAAAATGGACATGGAACACAAGTGTTTTTTCAACTTTAAAAGATGCTTTTGAACCTCGTCCGTTTGATATTTTAAAGGATAAAAACACTAATTTCGGAATTCGATCAAAATTAAATTTTACTACACAATTATTACAATTTCCAACAAAGTTTAGTCTTGGAAGTGAATTTATGATAGAAAATTATTCCTTTTCATTATTTGAAAACCTATACCAATCGCAGCCGGGACAAGGAAGCATTCTAGGAGAAAAATTTAGTGGCATTTCTCAAAAAAGAAATTATGCTGATGTTTTCTTTCAAATGGAAATGCAACTCTCAGAAAAACTGCAATTGGAATCAGGAATCGCATTCAATAGTACTAATTATTCACAAAAAGATTCATTCAATCAGCAAGAAATGGAACGTGAAATCTATAATTTTCCAACCACATGGTCTCCGAGAATTGGAACATCTTATCAATTAAAAAAAGGACAAAATATATATGCTTCCATTAGCAAAGGGTTTTCACTTGCTTCGGTTGCCGAGACATTAACTCCTGAGGGAGAAATAAATACGTCACTCTTGCCTGAAATTGGAATTAACTATGAAATTGGTTTTAAAGGAAATTTTTTGCAAAATAAATTATATACAGAAATAGCTATTTATACTACTTCTATCAAAAATCTATTAGTGGCACAGCGAATTGCAGAAGATCAGTATGTTGGAATCAATGCAGGAAAAAGCAAACATCAGGGGATTGAATATTTGATTAAATATCGATTGTTATCATCAGATAAAGCTCAGATAAACACTTCTTTTTCAGGAACAATCAATCATTTTAAATTTATTGATTTTATAGATAATGACAATGATTTTTCAAATAACTACTTACCCGGAGTTGCAAATTTTCAATGGAATGTCGGACTGGATTTTACTACAGCAACCGGATTTAGTTTTACTTCAAGTTTTAGAAGCGTTGGAGGAATTTATCTAAACGATGAAAATTCAATCGCTACAGAACGATATAAAATTTTAGATTGTAAAACGAATTATTCTTTTGAGGTTGTGAAAAATTTAAAAATGGAAACTTTCTTTGGAGTTCAAAATAGTTTGAATGAAAAATATGCCGCTAGCATTTTACCAAATGCTGTTGGTTTTGGAAATGCACTTCCAAGGTATTTTTATCCGGGAAATCCGAGAAATTATTATGGCGGAATAAATCTAACGTATCAGTTTCAATAATTACTTTTTAACCGCTTGAACTTCTGAAACTGTTACCATTTTGGTTTGTTTATTCCCCCACGAATTCATGATATAATTCATCACATCTGCCACTTCCTCATCGGTCAAACCCATGGGTGACATCATGCCGTTATAATTTTTTCCGTTTACTTTTATAGGACCTGATTGACCGTATTTTACCGCGTGAATACTTTCTTTACGCTTATTCAACAACCAATCTGAAGCTGCTAAAGGCGGAACCGTTTCGCTGCCTTTCCCATTACCAAGATGGCATTGAATGCAAAAATCGGCATAAACTTCGTTACCGCGTTGAATGCTTTTTGTCAACTCATTATTTGATTGATTTAATGGTTGATACGATGAATTTTCATCTCCAAAAATCAAAATTCCAATGGTTACAATTACTATATAAAATCCTTTCATTATTTTTTTGGTACAATTTTGATAATTCCTTTTCCTTCCACAGCCATATAAATGTAACCATCCGGACCTTGTTTTACATCACGCAATCTGCCAATATCAGTTCCTATTTTTTGACGTCCAATCACCTTTTCGCCATCTAATTTAACCAATTCCAAATATTGAAAAACTAAAGAACCCACTAATAAGTGTCCTTTCCAATTTGGATAAATATCACCTGTAACAAATGTCATACCGCTCGGAGCAATAGAAGGAATCCAATAATAAATTGGTTGTTCCATTCCTTCTTTTTCAGTTAGATTGGAAATAATTGAACCGTTATAATCAATTCCGTAAGTGATAACCGGCCAACCATAATTTGCCGCTTTTTTTATAATATTGATTTCATCGCCTCCTCTTGGTCCGTGTTCATGTGTCCAAATTTTTCCGGTAACGGGATGCTTTGTCATACCTTGTGGATTTCTGTGACCATAAGAAAAAACAGCTTCTTTTGCCCCTTTTTGTCCAACAAACGGATTGTCTGCCGGAATTCTGCCATCATCATGCAAACGATACACTTTCCCGGCATCGCGAGTAATATCTTGTGGATTTTCCGGATGATTACCGCGATCTCCAATTGTGAAATAAAGATAACCTTCATTGTCAAAAGTGATTCTTGAACCAAAATGATGACCTCTAGTTGTATTTGGTGTTGCTTTGTAAAGTGTTTGAATTTGAGTTAAGCTTTGCCCTTCTAGTTTGGCACGAACAAGTTGAGTGTGTGCTCCTTTTTCTTCACCTTCTTCCGAAGAGTAAGTGATATAAATCCATCCGTTTTTATCATAATTGGGATGAACGGTGATATCTAACAATCCGCCTTGACCTCTTGCAACCACTGTTGGTACATTTGAAATTTCTGTTTTTGTTTTGTCTTTGATGTGATAAATTGCTCCTGATTTTTCAGTCACCAACATCGATCCGTCAGGTAACCAGGTCATTCCCCAAGGAATGGAAATATCGGTTGCTATTGTTTCAAAAGTATAATTTATTTCTTCGGGTTGCAGAACAACATCATTTGCTTTTTCTTGAGCTTTACAACTGAAAAGTGTAAAAAGTAGCAGTAAAATAAGTGGTCGTATCATAATTATTTTTTTTAAAAGTACATAAAAACGCAAAGAACATGTCCTAAAATTAAGCTAAAATTGAAATTAGAACGGATAACCAATGGCTAAATTAAATATCAAATTTTCTTTTCGCCAGCTACTGCTTCCAAAATTGATATCATCCAAAACCCAACGTTGACCGTCTGGCAAATAGGGTTTTCGGATAGGAAAAGCAAAGTCGGTTCGCAGTACTAAAAATGAAAAATCAAATCGAAGTCCAACTCCTGTTCCAACCGCAATTTCGTTTAAAAAATCTTTCGAAAACGTGGCACCCGGTTTGTTAGGATTGTCATTCATCAACCAAATATTTCCGGCATCAACAAACACCGCACCTTTTATGAAATTATAAATTTGAGCCCGGTATTCTGTATTGAATTCCAATTTCATATCACCTGATTCATCCGGTAAAAAAACACCTGTATTTGTAGAAGTGTCGTAAGTTCCCGGACCAATAGAACGAGCCCGGAAAGCACGAATACTGTTAGTCCCGCCAATAAAAAATTGTTTAATAAATGGCATTTCTTCCGAATTTCCGTATGCAAATCCGGCTCCAACAATGATTCGGCTGGCCAATTGTGATTCTTTTCCTAGTTTTAAATAATGACGAAATTCATTTTCAATTTTGACAAATTGACTAAATGGAACATTAAAAATTTCAACTTGTTTATCGTTTTTGACATCGGCTCCTGTAAGTAAACCGGTAATATTTCCTGAAAAATCAACACTTCCCTTAAAGTAAAAAGTATTCTTTTTTCTTCTTTGCATGGTGTTGGTATAAGTGTAAGAATAAGTGGGTCCAAAAATCAATTGTTTCTCGATAATTCGTTCTAACGACGGATTTAAATCAATTTGATCCCGATACAATTGTGTGACATTTTGTGGACTCGTATAGGTTATGTCCGACACCATAAGTTGGTGTTCTTTTCGCTCATTTTCTTTCCATAAATAACCAAAAGAACCTTTGAACGTTTGAAGAGCATACAATTTTCTTCGTTCTTGATATTCATAACCAATGGTTGCTTTTGTTCTAGGCACAAATCCACTTGATGAAACAAATTTAAACGGTGCAATAATTCTTGGCCAAACCAAACTGGCTTCAGTTCCTACACGATAAACATTGAAACCATTATTTTGTCCTGAAACTTGTACTTCCATCCCGCCAAAGGCAGAGATAGTTAACAATTCTGCACCTCTGAAAGTATTTCTGTTACTCCAATTAATATTTAATTCCGTTCCGGTGTAATTGGCTGAATTGGTTTTAGCCAACAATTCTGTTCGAATGGATTTTTTAGGCATCGGTGTTAAATAATAAAAAGTATTCAGATAATTCCCGGTGGTATCTGCTACTTTAAATTCGTTTTTCACAAACTTAAAAGTTCCCATACTTACCAAACGATTCAATGACAAATTGTGATCTGTTCTGTTATACAAATCATTCTTTTTGAAATACAAAGTCCGGTCAAAAATGCGAGGTTTAAATAAATTCTCTGAATCGATTATAGTAAAATCATTATGTTTAACGATTGAATCCGAGGTAATTCGAACACTATCATTTTGAATGGTATAATTGGGATAAACCACAATGTCTTTTATCCGAAATTGCTTTTTAGCTAAATCAGGTGTTTCCTCTTTTATCTTCAAAAATAAATCTACTTGATGTGGTGCCACAGTTGTGTCGGCTTGAACTAATAAATAATCAGCGTTAAAATAATAATATCCTTTTTCTTTTAAACGGGTATCAATACGAATTCGCTCTTCTTTTATGGTTTCTAAACTATAGCCTTGTTTTGGGCGTAATCTACTTCGTCTGGTTACATCTCTAATATCTTTTGCCAATTGTGTAGAATCATCCGGAAAAGTTACATTTCTAATGATGTATTTCTTTTTGGGTGTAACCGTATAAACTACGCTTGCTTTTTTATTTCTTCTAGTAGAATCGGAAGCAGTTTGAGCATTAAAATAGCCACTGTTTTCAACATAATTCTGCAAAACATCTTGGTTATATTGTCGATCCACTTGACTAAACAAAACCGGTGCTTCTCCAACTGTGTTTCTCAACCAGTGACGAAATCCTTTTTCTTTTTTTGGTTCGCCGGCAAGATTATAAAAATACAATTTTGGTTTTAAACCTAAAATGGACGAATTGGGTTTGGGGCGAAGTAAGTCTTCTAATTGATCTTTTAATTCTTTTTTCTCATTTCTTGAAATACTGTCTCCTTCAATTTTTACTTTTCCACCGGTGTATAATAATTCACCATCGGGCAAAAAACGGGTATTGCTACAAGAAGCAAAAAATGCAATTGTGAATAGAATAACTATGTTTTTGAAATTGTTCATCGGATTACTTTTTTGAGTGCTCTTCTTTTTTCTTACTGAAAATTTCTTTGAATTTATTATAATCAATGGTGACAATAAATGCCACACCGGTTTCAACCACTTCACCTAAAAGTGCCACTTGATAAAGGTTTCTTCGATAAGCTCTGACACGATAACGTCCATCTTTTGACAATTGATATTCTGCTGAAATATCGCCTGCAATATTTGAAGCATCTTGATTTTCTTGTTGTGGTCCTTCTAATCCGAAACTGCTTCCTACTGTAATTTTTAAGCGATCGTCTAATAATTTTTTAGAAAGTGCCACATTCAAATCGGTTCGGGTTTCGCGTTGTCCGGTGGTAAAATCGTCGGAGGAATCTAAATCAAATTCCAATTCAAAACCTTTGATAATATCTCCGGCTAAATTGTTCAGTTGTTGCGATAAAATTTTACTTGCACTCTCTCTTGCTAACGAAGAAGCAGTTGGACCACCTGATAAGGCAAACGGATTTTCTCCAACAAAACGGTTCAATAAAAGTAATGCAAAAACCTGTTTGTTCATTTCATCAGGTTGCTGACGAAGTTGAGCCAATCTGGTTTGCGTCATATTTATAATGTCGGTTGAAACATTGTTGTTTCCTTCCGGAAGCACAATGTTAAATGCAATATCAGGTTTCATTAAATCTCCGGTCATTATTAGTTCCGTTTCAAACGGAATTCGTTGCATGTAACGATTTCTAACATCGGCTGTAACCGCTCCCAATTGATCACTCACCAAATCTAAAGGCGAAGTTTCAGTTTTATAAATTGCCGTAATATTAATATTCGCCGAAGTTGGTTCACCTGTCCAAAGTATATAACTACCACTTTTTATATCAAACTTTCGTCTGATTAAATTAAAACTCATTTCATAACTACCTTCAGTAAACTCATATCTTCCTGTCAAAGTTGTTTTTCCCGAAGGATCAATTCCACCACTTAATTGAGCTTCGCCCTTTAACTTTAAAAAATCTCCATTTGCTTTATCAATAATGATAGAAAACTCAGCTTCTTTATCAATTTCGATGTTAACTGAAGCTAAAATTCCACGAATGGAACTTGTATTTAATGAATCTCTCAAGGCTAAAGAATCATCAAATAATTTCACCGTATTTGGATCAATGAATTCCACAATTCCTTCACGATCAGCAATGGAAGGATCCGATTGTGGTAAAACAACCGTAAATTTTGTGTCTTCATTTACCCTCAAAGTTCCATTCACTACCGGACTATTCATGTCGCCACGAATGTTTAATCTAGTGTCAACATACAATTCACCATAATATAAATCACTGTCTTTAGCCGTAGAATTTATAGCTTTAAAATTATCGGCAATAACTGCTAAATCAAATCGAAAATCACGATAGGTTGAAGTTAGAATGCTACCATTGATATTCAAATCATTGTCTTTTTCATCTTTAATTTCAAAATTGTCAAACACGATGGATTCACCGGTAAATTTGATTTGATCAGTAATGGATTTAAAACTGGAATTAAGTGAGGTGACTTTAAATCCGATTTCATTAAAGTCTAATGTTCCTATTACTTTGGGCTTATCAACTGTTCCTGAAATATCGAAATTTCCTGTAAAGAAACCTTTTCCATTCGTCAAATTTCCCATTGTAAATCCTTGAATACTTTTTAAATTCAATTTATCAATGGCTAATTTCATATCAAAACTACTGTCGCTCGTGCGATAAAAACCATTCAAATCCACTTTGTTATCTTGGCTGGTAATTGATACTTCAGCGTTGAAAGTAGCAGCGGTTTCGTTATTCACTTTTAATTTAACATCACCAACTGTATCTTTTTTGAAAGTGAAATTTTCTACAGTTAAATCGGAAGTAAAAATTGGGGTTGAATTAATGTTTCTAATATTGGCATTTCCATTAATTTTTCCGGTCATTTCTAACTGACTTCTTTGAGCAAAACTAGTTAACGTTTCTATCTCAAAATTATCAAAATCAATCGCAATTGGAGCATTCAAATTACTCGTTTCCGATTGAATAGTTAGTTTGTTTTCACCTTTTGAAAGATCAAAGTTGGAGGCATTAATGCCTTGTTGTCCAAAACGAATAAGATTATCCGCCGCCATTTGCCATTCGTTGTAATTTAAAACAAGTTTTTCTGAATCTAAACTCACTTCATTTAAACCGTTTTTAGCTTCCAATGTTCCGGCTACAAAATAACGTTCCTTTCCTTTATCATCTTGCAATTGTAAAGCATATTCTATTACATTATTTTCTGCCTTTCCGGTTAAACTGGTATGTGGAATTTGAAATTGTTCATTTTGAATATCATCCACAATCACGCTATAAACTAGTGCATTTTCTAGGGTATTCAAATCGATTACAGCATTTGTAATTGTAATTTTTCCATATTTAATCAATGGAATTTTTCCTTTCATGACAATGGAATCATTCACTGTGTTGTATCTTCCATCGATAGAAATAGGTTCTAAACCGGTTAAATCGGGAATTATTTTTTGCAGTATTGGTGTGTTTTTTACGGCTACATTAAAGGCAAAATGTTGTTCTTCCGTATTGTTTACTGTTACAGTTTCCGGTGAATTATAATATTTTTGAATAGAATTTGAAAGAGATGTTCCTATTTTTGATAATTTGTATTTACCTAAAATGGCGGCATCCAAAAATTGAGATTCGACTTGTATACTATTGTTTTCAGCGGTTGATGTTGCCGAAATTTTGATAGAGTCTAATGTAAATTGCTCCTTTTCGTTGGCCAAAACAAATTCATGCAAAACAACATCGCCATTCAAAAAATCAATGTCGGTCGATGCCATATCGGCTTCAACAATTCCTTTGAATCGGAATGGTTTATCCATGAAATTAAGTTTTTGCAAATCGACCATTTCTAAATTTAACGTTAATTTTCCGGTTGGATATTCGGTTTTAAAACTTCCTGAAGCAATTCCGTCAAAGGTGATATTTGGATCTTGACTGGCAGTTGTAATTTCAAAATCCCCATTTTGGATTGCTCCTTTTAATGAAACATTTTGGTACGTATAAGAATTGAAAGTCGCTTTGATTACTTCTAAATTCGCATCAGCTGAAGCGATTTTGGGTTCTAAACCAACTCCTTTTACATCGGCTTTTAAAGTCAGCTTTCCGATGGAATCATTTTTAATCAACTTCCCTAAATCAAATTCTGTTAAATCAATTTGAGCATCATATTTTTCGTTTCCTTTTTGGGATTGATCGAAAAGTGCGACCACTTTTGCATCACCAAAACTACTTTTCAAATTTAAATTGGTTTCAAAATCATTGATTAATCCTTTGAAATTCCCATTTAGATTGAAAGTTGAAGGTAGCTGAATGTTGGTAGGAATTGTATTTGACGGAACAAACGTTAAAACATCATTGGAAGTAGACTGAAATTGATCAATTGAAAGATCAAAATACGTTTTTTCAATATCGGGTAAACCGATAATGCTTCCGGAAAGTGATGCATTGGTTTGACCAATTCCGCTGATTTGAAAAAAGGGAATTTGTAGATTGCCAACTTTTCCTGAAAGTTCGGTATTTAATAACAAAATAGCATTTGGATGACTTTTAAACGGATTATCCTGAGCCAATTGCGGAGCAAAAAGCAATAAATCTTGAAAGGCTATTTTGGTTTGTAACAGTTTGGCACCTATCGCAATCTCACTCGGGTTTTCAGCCATTGATTCCAGCGATGTAAAACCTAAAACCAACTTATTTTTAATTTCGGTTTGTGGTGTTTTGATGAACAATTTTTCAAGTGAAATACCGGTTGGCGTCATCTTGAAATCAGTTGAAAACGATTGAATTTCTAGACCGCTTTTATCATTTACTTGAAACGAATGAATAGTAGCAGCCATGTCTTCGGTGGCATAGCTTAGCTTTGAAGCATCTAGATTTAGATTTTGAAGATGAAGATGCCTATAATCGATTCCTTTTGCGATTGGTATTGATTTTTCGTCGTCGAATTGAAAGTCTAATTTTTCAATTAAAATTTTATCCAGTTTCAATTTCCAATTGTTGGGAGTGTTTTCAGTTACTGATTCTTTTGTCACTTGTTCCTCAATTTTTCCAAAAACAAGGTTGGCTTTTGTTTGCTTTAAATCGAACGAAGCGATATCGATAAATTGTTTTTTTAAATCAATTTCGTTGAATTTGATCAGTAATTTTTCAAAAGCTAATCCGGTTTCCAGATAATTGGATTCATTCTCAAAACGAATATCGATTTTTCTTAAATCGACTTCGCCTATTCTTAATTTTAGGTTGGGTTCTTTTTTTGCATCTTCGGCCACTTCTTTAGTGTTTTGAAGCACTTGGCCGACACCTTGTTTCAACTTTAAGTTTAAGTTTTCAACCACTATTTTTGGCACTTCAAAATCCAAATTTTCTAAATCAAAAGATTTAACTCTTGTATCAAAATGACCTAATGTAAGGTTGAAATCGTTTTTTGTTAACGCATCTTTGAAACTGAACTGAATGTTATTCAAATCAATTTTATCTAAAAGAATTTCAGTTGATTTTGATTCTTCTTTAGGTTCTTCAGTAGCGAAAGCATTGATGATGTAATCAAAATTGAATTCCCCTTTTTCATTTCGATTGATGTTGGAAACGATGCCTGTTAGTTCAATATTTTCAATTTCAACTTTGCTACGGATGAGTTTGAATAAACTAATGTTGACCAATACTTTTTCACCATATAAAAGTGTATCTTTTTGTTGGTCTTGAAGATAGATTCCTTCTACGATTACGTTTTTTGGTAAACCGATTTCAATTTTATCAATGGAAACTTTGGTTTGAATTTTTTCTTCAAGGTAGGAAACCGCTTTTTCTTTAACAAAATTTTGCACAGCAGGAACTTGAAGCAAAATCACCAAAAGCAAAAAAACAAACACAATGGAACCCAGTATCCAAAGGAATATTTTTAGTACTTTTCTAAAATTCTTTTTCAAAATTTGCCGATTTGGTTAAAGATGTTTTTTGATGAAATTTTCTATTAGAAAAAACCAAACACCTAACAAAGATAGTTTTCTGAAAGTATAAATGTTTATAGAATTATAATGTTTTGTTATAGAATTTCTTGTCTACTGAAAAATGTTAATGGCACGATTTCCGCCAGGGATAGCAGCGAAAATCCCGGAGAGCCAAAACACAAAAAAACTTGGCTCAAAAAAGCGACCGGAGGAAGCTCTTTTTGGGACTTAGTTTTTTGTGTTTTGGCTTGAGGAATTGTAGCGGAAAGCCCGGTTGTGCGGCCAAAAAAAATTACTTTTCAGCCTTCAACATATCACGATACATGGCAATATTTTCTTTGACTTTATCGTCTAATTCAGGTTCTTTGATGTCTGTTATTTTTGATAATTCATCAAGAATTGTTTTTGCTACAATATATCGGGCTGTTTCTTTGTTATCGGCAGGAACAATGTACCAAGGAGCATGTGATTTTGAGGTTTTGTTGATGGCTTCTTCATAACATTTTTGGTAGTCATCCCAAAGAGCTCTTTCTTTCAAATCACCGGGCGAAAATTTCCAATTGTGCTTCTCGGTTTCTAATCTTCGAATCAATCGTTCACGCTGTTCTTCTTTGCTTAAATGTAAAAAAAACTTCAATATCACAACGCCATTTCTGGTAATGTGTTTTTCAAAATCATTGATGCTTTCAAATCTTTTCTCCCAAAATTCAGGAGTTATGTCGTCTACCGATTCGATACCCGGAATATTTTCATTCATAATATAATAGGGATGCACTCGCGTCACTAAAACATTTTCATAATGGGTTCTGTTAAAAACTGAAAACTTTCCTTTTTCGGGCAAAGCCAAATAATGCCGCCACAAAAAATCGTGTTCTAACTCTGTGGAATGAGGTGTTTTAAAACTGTGAACCACAACACCTCTGGCATTGATTTCTTTGAAAACTTCGCGAATCAAACTGTCTTTTCCGGCAGTATCCATTCCTTGCAAGCAAATCAAAACACCATAGCGATTGTGAGCATACATTATGTCTTGAAGTTTACTCAACTTTTCACGCACTTTTTGAATTTCTTTTTCTTTTTTCTTTTCAGAGGTTTCAACATTAAAAAAGGTTGGAACGTCTTTGAGATGTATGGGTGCCGCAACTTTAAATTGGTCCGGATTAATGCTTTTCATAGTAAAACAAATTATAATGTTTAAATTTATACCAAAATACGAAAAATTATGCAGAACTTTCAGTTAGAAGTTTTTTTACATATTATAGGAATTGGAGCCGCTTCAGGTTTAGTTTTTACTCAAAACGAACTTTTTTTAATCTCAGACAGTAGTTCTTATTTATACAATTATTCCTTTGAAGATGAGAAACTTAATAAAATTGCTTTGATAGAAAATGCTTCAGAAAATATACCCAAAAAAGAAAAACCTGATTTTGAGTCAATCACTTTATTCAACAATCAACTTTATATTTTTGGTTCGGGATCGAGTGAAAATCGCAACGCACTTTATATTTATAATCTGAAAAACGAAACCGTTAAAGAACGAAATATTAAAATTCAACACGATAGTTTGAAAATTAAATCGGGAATTTCGGCAGAAGATTTCAATATTGAAGGCGTTGTTTATCATCAAAACAAAACCTTACTTTTTCAGCGTGGAAATGGTAAAGGAGGAAAAAACGGTGTGTTTATTTTGGATGAACAAAAAAAAGAGGTCCGTTATCAACAAATTGATTTGCCAAAAATTAATGGTGTTGCAGCTACCTTTACTGATGCTGTTTTGGTTTCAAATACTATTTATTTTTTAGCTTCGGCAGAAAATTCAAATTCCACTTTTGACGATGGTGAAGTTATGGGAAGCATTATCGGGAGCTTAACCCCCGAGAGTTTAGAAATTAATTTTACTCAAAAAATTTCAGATACTCACAAATTTGAAGGTATTACATTTTTTAGAAAACAAGATACCATTTTAGAATTTTTGCTTTGTGAAGATAACGATTCGGATGTATTAGAATCTACTATTTACAAACTGACATTACATCAATAAAAAAACTGCCAACATTAAAAATGATGACAGTTTTATAATTTAATTCCGGAAATTATTTTTCAATTTCTCGAAGGTTTTCCATTTTTTTCATGGCCAAGAATCCTTTGATGTCTTCAAAATGTTCTTTGACGCGTTTGTTGCCAAATTCAAAGACTTTGGTCGCCAAGCCATCAAGAAAATCACGGTCGTGTGAAACGAGAATCAACGTACCATCAAAATCTCGCAACGCATCTTTAATGATATCTTTGGTTTTCATATCTAAGTGGTTGGACGGCTCATCAAGAATGAGCAAATTCACTGGTTCGAGCAATAATTTTATCATGGCCAAACGGGTTTTTTCGCCACCGGAAAGCACTTTTACTTTTTTGGTGATATCGTCTCCATGGAACATAAAAGCTCCAAGTATGTTTTTTATTTGCGTTCGAACGTCGCCCACGGCAATGTCGTCGATGGTTTCAAAAATGGTTGCATTTTCGTCTAATAACGACGCTTGATTTTGAGCAAAATAACCAATTTGTGCGTTGTGACCGATTTCTACGCTTCCACCGTTGATTTCGATTTCTTTCATAATGGCTTTGATCATGGTTGATTTTCCTTCGCCATTTTTACCAACAAAAGCAACTTTGTCGCCTCTTTCAATAACGATGTTGGCATCTTTAAAAATCAGTTTATCGCCATACGATTTTTCTAAATCTTTAACGATTACGGGATATTGACCCGAACGAATAGCTGGCGGAAACTTCAATTTTAATGCCGAGGTATCGACTTCATCTACTTGAACCAAAACAAGTTTTTCAAGCATCTTTACTCGGGATTGAACGGCATCTGTTTTAGAGAATGTTCCTTTGAAACGATCGATAAACGTTTGATTATCGGCAATCATTTTTTGCTGTTCGTCGTAGGCTTTTTGTTGATGAATTCTTCTGTCTTTTCTAAGTTCTAAATAATGGGTGTATTTTGCTTTGTAGTCATAAATACGTCCCATTGTAACTTCAATGGTTCGATTGGTGATGTTATCTACAAAAGCTCTATCGTGTGAAATGACCACAACTGCCTTGGCTGAATTGATTAAAAACTCTTCTAACCATTGAATGCTTTCGATATCCATATGGTTCGTTGGTTCATCGAGAAGAATCAAATCGGGTTTGCGTAGAAGGATTTTGGCTAACTCAATTCGCATTCGCCAACCTCCGGAAAATTCGGAAGTTTGACGGGTAAAATCACTTCTTTCGAATCCTAATCCGGTTAATATTTTTTCAACTTCGGCTTCATAATTGATCTCTTCAATGGCATAAAATTTCTCGCTCAAGTCGGAAACTCGTTCAATTAACTTCATGTAATCATCACTTTCATAATCGGTTCGGATGGTTAACTGCTCATTGATTTCATCGATTTCAGCTTTCATTTTGAAGATTTCTCCAAATGCTTTTGAAGCTTCTTCCATGACAGTTGAACCATCTTGCGTTAACAAATGCTGAGGCAAATAGGCAACCACGGCATCTCTTGGTACAGAAACATTTCCGGTGGACGGTTTGCTTTCTCCTGCAATTATCTTTAAAAGTGTCGATTTGCCGGCACCGTTTTTTCCCATCAAGGCAATTTTGTCGTTTTCATTGATGGCAAAAGAAACATCGCTGAACAAAGTGGTTCCGCCAAAGTGAACGGAGATATCGTTTACTGTAATCATTTTAGAGTGTTGGATTTTTAGTTCCGATAATTATCGGAATCGATTTTTGGATTTTCGAATGTTCAAATTTTCAAGGTGCAAATATAATCGATTTGTGGAATCTTGAAGTTTGAAAATGATAATTAGTAAGACAATTATTTTTGGTATTGATAAATTGCTTGAACTATTCTTGAAAAATAGATAATAAGTAAGCCAATGTAATCATAATCAAGCTCAGACCTTGTTTTTTTATTTAATTTTACGGTCTCAATCAGCCAATAAACCTATGCCTTTATTTGACTACAGTTTTCTAGGGAAGATTATTCCGCAACAAAAGCATAAAAAAAGCTATCGGAAAGCAAAACAAACTTATTTGAACAGAATTCGTT
This sequence comes from Flavobacterium orientale, assembly GCF_014638005.1. Lineage (GTDB taxonomy): Bacteria > Bacteroidota > Bacteroidia > Flavobacteriales > Flavobacteriaceae > Flavobacterium > Flavobacterium orientale. The sequence continues at coordinate 456,461 of NZ_BMFG01000001.1, read as the reverse complement.
TGGCGATGTCTTTTTTTTATTTTGGTATGGGATTTTGCTTTGCTTCTTGGGCAAGTAGAATTCCGGATATAAAATCATTTTTGGATTTAAGTGAAGGAGAATTAGGTACTATTCTATTTGCTCTTCCAATCGGACAATTAACAGCTATGCCTTTTTCAGGAAAAATAGTTACGCGTTTTGGAAGTAGAAAAGTATTGTTGTTTGCCTTACCATTTTATGCATTTTGTTTAACCAATATTGGTTTGGCAGAAGAAACTTGGCAATTAGCATTGGGGTTGTATTTGTTTGGAGTTTGCGGAAATTTCAGTAATATTTCCATCAACACACAAGGTGTTTATACAGAACAAATTTTCAGAAAGCCAATTATGGGTTCGTTTCACGGTTCATGGAGTTTAGCCGGTTTTTTTGGAGCGTTAGTTGGTTTGGTGATGATGGCTTTTGAACTTTCTCCGTATCAACATTTCATTATTGTTTTTGGAGTTGTGGGTTTAATCATTTTTATCAATTATCGTTTTTTAATTAAGGTGAAAGCAGTTCAACAAGCAATTGATATTGCAAAACCAAAATTCAAAATGCCGGATAAATCGTTGATTTGGCTTGGTGTAATTGGTTTTTGTTGTTTAGCTAGTGAAGGAATTATGTTTGACTGGAGCGGTGTTTATTTCAAAGATGTAGTAAAAGCACCCGGGTCTTTGGTTATTTTAGGTTATACTTCATTTATGATTACAATGGCTTCCGGAAGATTTTTGAGTGATATTTTAGTTAAAAAATACGGGGCACAAAAAATACTCCTTGTCAGTGGAATCACTATTTCCTTGGGATTGTATACTGCTGTTGCTTTTCCATTTTTGATTCCGAGTACCATTGCATTTATGATGGTTGGGTTTGGCGTTTCGAATGTCATTCCAATCGTTTACAGCACAACAGGACGAATTACAACATTACCAACAAGCGAAGCTTTAACCATTGTAACCGGAATTAGTTTCTTAGGATTTTTAATGGGACCACCCATTATCGGTCATATTGCTGAACTGACCAGCTTGAGGTATTCGTTTGCTTTTATTGGAGTTTTTGGCGTGTTTATTTCTGTTTTAGCTTATTATTTGAAGATTTTTAGGTGATATAAATTTAAACCATTGAAATTAAGGTTCTTTAAGAAACTATTCAAAGGAATTACTTTTTAATTTAAACCTGTCAGGTCCAAAAGTAAATTTTAAATACTCATCCTAAACTTCTCCACAACTTCTGCTACTTTACCAAAGTGTCGTTCATCAATAAACAATTCTACAGCTAAATCTAAGTTGCCAAAACCACCCAAACGAGCAGATTGAATATTATCTTTTTGGAGTACTTCTACGCCAATTTCTTCTATTTTTTCTTTTAATGCGGAAGCTAAAATTTGACTTCCGGAAAATATTTTCATCATGCCCATTTTTAAAAAGGTTAAGGGTTATAGGTAATTGGTAAAAGGTTTATTCTGCTTCGAAAAAAACGGGTTCTATCATGATTTTATCAGCGAGAACTTCTACTCTTTCGGTTATGGTTGAACAGAAGAAAACCCGTTGTGTTTTTTCTACACTTAATGAAAGTCTAAGAATGATAGCATCCATTCGATTTCTAAACATCACTTCGGCATCATCCACCACAAATATTTTAATGGTATTCATATTGAATCCGGCAGATGCAAACATATCGTTAATCTTAGTGGGTGTTCCAATCAAGACATCCATTCCCAAAGAAATTTGATTTTTATCAAAATCAATATCACCTCTTTCATGAACACCAATGACACGTAAATCTAAAAAGTCACCAAATTTTTCAAATAAATCAACCATTTCGGTTACTTTATCTCGGTTTTCTACAACAATTAAAGCTCTTGTACTTTCGCCGACTGCTTTTTCCAATCGTTGAATAACATTAAGTACTAAAGTAGTTGTTTTTCCACTTCCGGCAGGCGATTGAATAACCGCATCTGCTCCACTTTTTAAAGTAGAAAATGTTTCTTGTTGAATTTCATTCGCTTCAGTCAAACCGCATTCGATAAGAGCTTGCTGAAGTTTTGGGTTTATTTTTTTTAGTTGCATATTTTTTAAAAGGTGATGAGTGATGGGTAATGGGTAATGGGATCTCTTTTCACCTATCACCAATTACCTTTTACCATTTTTACTTACTGGCAAACATCTTCACATCATTCTCCGAAATTTCACTTCCGCCAAGAATAATCAAACGTTCTACCACGTTGCGAAGTTCGCGAATATTTCCCGTCCAATCGTATTCTTGCAATAATTTAATTGCAGCTGTAGTGAATTGTTTTGCCGTGTTGCCTTGTTCTTCTGAAATTTTATAAGCAAAATGCTCAATCAATAACGGAATGTCATCTCGTCTTTCGTTTAAAGCCGGAACTTTAATTAAAATAACCGCCAAACGATGATACAAATCTTCACGAAAACGACCTTCTGCAATTTCTTTTTGTAAATCTTTGTTCGTTGCAGCAATGACACGAACATTTACTTTTATGTCTTTATCAGCTCCGACTCTTTGCACTAAATTTTCCTGTAAAGCTCGCAATACTTTCGCTTGAGCGGCTAAACTCATATCACCAATTTCATCCAAAAAAATCGTTCCGCCATCAGCAGCTTCAAATTTTCCGGCACGGTCTTTAACCGCAGAAGTAAAGGCTCCTTTTACATGACCAAATAATTCACTTTCGATTAATTCAGAAGGAATGGCCGCACAGTTCACTTCCACAATTGGAAAAGAAGCACGTTCACTCTTTTCATGCAATTGATGAGCAACCAACTCTTTTCCTGTTCCGTTTGGGCCGGTAATCAAAACACGGGCTTCTGTTGGAGCCACTTTTTCAATCATCTCTTTAATATGATTAATTGGCTGTGATTGACCAATCATCTCATAATTTTTGCTGACTTTCTTTTTTAGAATTTTATTCTCAACAACCAGTTGTTTTCGGTCTAATGCATTTCGAACTGTATTTAATAATCGATTCAAATCCGGTGGTTTTGAGATATAATCAAACGCTCCCAATCGCATCGTATTGACTGCCGTTTCCAAATCACCATGACCGGAAATCATGACCATCGGAATTTCAGGTTTAATTTTTTTAACGGCTTCGAGCACTTCTACCCCATCCATTTTAGGCATTTTGATGTCGCAAAGCACTAAATCGTAGTCTTCATTTTTAATTTTTTCAATACCCGAAAGTCCGTCTTCGGCTTCTTCTACTTGATACGTATCATTTTCTTCCGAAAGAATTTTGATTAACACTCTTCGAATGGCTGCTTCGTCTTCAATAATTAATATTTTTGGCATAATTCTGTTTTTATTTTAAAATTTGGGTTGAAATAAATGAACATCGCGTTGCGGAAACGGAATAGAAACTTTATTGGCTCTAAATTGTTTGTCAATTTCAAATCGGAGTTCGCTTTTAACTCTTGGAACTGTGAAGGCATCATCTACAAAAAAGTAAACCGCAAAATCTAATGACGAATCGCCAAAATCTTCAAACATCACAACAGGTTCAGGAATTTTTAAAACACTTTCATGTTTAGTCGCACAAGCAATCAAGATTTGTTTTACCAATTCCGTATCGGAGCCATAAGCCACTCCAACTTCAATATTTTCGCGAATGATGTTGCTGTTTTGCGTCCAATTGAACAAAATATCGGTTAAAAATTTATGATTGGGAATCACCATTACACGCTGATTTCTAGTAACCGCTTTGGTAGAACGAAGGCTTATTTTTTCAACTTTACAAACTTTTCCATCTATTTCAATGATATCACCCACTCGTAATGATTGATCTAAAATTATTAAAATTCCGGATATTAAATCTTGAAAAAGTTGTTGCAAGGCAAATCCTAATCCTAAAAAGATGGCTGCAGATGCGGTTAATAACACACTAATATTTACTCCCGATGCATTGAGCGTAAACATGATAACAAAAAGATAAACTAAATATTGAACAAATTGAAAAATACTGACAAACTTGTTTTTATCTTCATCCGGAAGATTCCTTGTTATAACTTTTCTAATAAATTTTAGTAAGTAACTTGTAATTAAAAAGGCTACTATCAATGCAATAATAGCTCCTAATGTCAGATTAACATCTTCAGTTTTTATTAGACTTAGTCCTAAAATGTCTTTTAATTTTTCAATAATTTCCATAGGCTAATATTTCATCCATTTAAACAATTCTCTCCAAGTTGGTTTCTTTCCATACATTAAAATCCCGACTCTGTATATTTTTGAAGCAAACCAAACGACCAAGAAGAAAGTAGAAAACAACAATACAATTGATAAAACCAGTTGCCAAATTGGAACGCCAAACGGAATTCGCATTAACATCACGATTGGTGAAGTTAATGGAATGATGGAAAAAACAGTCGCTACTGTTCCGTGTGGATCATTCAACACCGTAAAGAAACCAATATAGACCCCTAAAACCAAAGGCATAATTATAGGTAACAAAAATTGTTGTGAATCGGTTTCATTATCAACAGCAGCACCAATTGCAGCATAAAATGAACTGTATAAAAAGTAACCTCCAATAAAATATAATACAAATGAAACCAATAAAGTTCCTATTGGTAAGGTTAAAAATTCTTTGATGTAGAGTTGCATTTTTGAACCCATTTCCGCTTGACCGGCTTCAATCATTCCGGCATCAAGTGCGGGAGTGGCTCCCATTTGAACACCAAAATAAGTAGAAATTCCAAAAAACAAAATAAACCCGATTATGGCCCAAATTAAAAATTGTAAAATTCCGGCTAAAGAAGTACCAATGATTTTGCCCATCATCAATTGAAAGGGTTTCACTGAAGAAATAATAATTTCAATAATTCGATTGGTTTTCTCTTCAATGACGCTTCGCATTACTAAATTTCCATAAATTATAATGAACATCATAATCAAATAGCCAAACGCTCCTCCAATGGCAATTTTTATTTCGTTTAAACCTTTTACAGTTTCTTCACCGGAAGATTTTGCTAAATTGACACTGACTTTTGAAACTGAATTTTTAATAGCTAAAGTATCTAAACCGGCAACGATGTAATTTTGCTCAGTGATTTTTTTTCCAATTAAACTTTCAATAGTTCCAATGAAATTCATACTCGGACTTTCATTAGAAATGTACTGAATTTTTGATTCATAATCACGTAAACTAGCTACTTTAGGAAAGTATAACAATCCTTCATATTTTGTATTTAAGATGCTGTCTTTTACAAATTGCAAATCAATTGCTGATAAATCATGATAGGAATAAGCATCCGAATTTTTAAAGACTGAAATGAAATTTCCACTTTCATCATGTATGGCAATTTTTTTGGTATCGGCTTTCATTGAAGCCAAATAACCAACTAAAGCAGCAATAGCAACAAACAGTAACGGACTTAAAAAAGTCATCACTATAAATGATTTGTTGCGAACTTTTGCAATAAATTCTCTTTTAATAATTAATGAAACTACACTCATAATTTGATTCTGTATTGAAAATTATTGACTTACTGATTTAATAAAAATGTCATTTACACTTGGAATATTTTCTTCAAAATGGGTAACTTGACCTTTTTGAAGTAATAACTGAAGGAGCTCATTTGGTGAACTTTCTCCCAAGGAAACTTCAAACTTTAAATCATCGTTTAACGATTTAAAATTAGTTTGAGCAATTGTATATTTTTGAGTCAATTGAACCATTAAACCTTCTACATCTTGAGTTAAAATTCCAACTTTATAGGTGTTTGTTCGAAACTGTCTTTTTACATCAGATAATTTACCTTCAATTAATTTATTTGATTGATGAAGTAATGCAATATGGTCACAAAGCTCTTCAACACTTTCCATTCTATGGGTTGAAAAAATTATGGTTGCTCCATTTTTTTGTAATTCTAAAATTTCATCTTTGATAATGTTGGCATTCACGGGATCAAATCCTGAAAAAGGTTCATCAAAAATTAATAATTTAGGTTTGTGTAAAACGGTAACAACAAACTGCACTTTTTGTGCCATCCCTTTTGAAAGTTCTTCAATTTTTTTGTCCCACCAACCTTCAATTTCTAATTTTTGAAACCAATAATCCAATTGAATTTTGGCTTCTTTTTTACTTAAACCTTTCAATTGAGCCAAATACAACGCTTGTTCACCAACTTTCATTGATTTATATAAACCGCGTTCTTCCGGCATATAACCTATGTGAGCAATGTGATCGGGTTTTAATTTTTCACCATCAAGAAATACACTACCACTATCGGGCATTGTAATTTGATTGATAATACGAATTAACGAAGTTTTTCCGGCTCCATTTGGACCTAAAAGTCCATAAATACTTCCTGTTGGAACACTTAAAGACACTTTGTTTAAAGCCGTAAAATTTCCATATTGCTTAACTAAATCATTTATTTGAAGAATTGTACTCATAGATTTTTATAAAAACGTAAATATAGCCAATTGGTAGTGGTTTTAGAAATTTGTTACAAAAAAAACCCACCCTTATAGTTACACAAGGATGGGAAAAATTGCTATGAAAAAGAATATACTAGTTGCCTAGTATGATTCAAATGTAAAAAAATTTTATAAACTATGAAAACATATCTTTAACTTTTTCAAAAAAAGATTTATCTGATTTCTCAGGGTTAGGAATAAAGTTTTCGTTAGTAAGCATTTTTTCAAAAAATTCCTTTTGTTCTCTGTCTAATTTCTTGGGTGTCCAGACATTAATATGAACCAATAAGTCGCCATTTCCATAGGAATTTATGTTAGGAATTCCTTTTCCTTTTAGACGTAAGATTTTACCTGATTGTATACCTTCATCCAGCTTTATTCTAAGTTTTCCGCCAATGGCTTCAATGTCTTTTGAAACTCCTAAAGCGGCTTCTGCAACACTTATATATAAATCATAATGAAGGTTTTCACCTTCGCGTTTTAAAAACTCATGTTCTACTTCTTCAATAGCTACAATCAAATCACCCGGAATTCCATTTCCCGGTGCATCATTTCCTTTTCCGGAAACTTTCAATTGCATGCCATCAACAACACCTGCAGGAATTTTGATAGAAACGGTTTCATCTTCTAAAATCATACCTTGGGCATCGGCATTATTTGGTTTGGAACTAATAGATTGGCCCGCACCACCACAAGTTGGACAAGTTGTTGCCGTTTGCATTCTTCCCAAAATGGTATTTGTAACTCGCAAAACCTGACCGGAACCATTACAAGTTCCACAAGTTTTATAGCTCACGCCTGCAGCTTGAACCTTGCGTTTTACTTTAACCTTTTTCTCTACACCATTGGCAATTTCCTCCAAAGTAAGTTTCACTTTTATACGAAGATTGCTCCCTTTCATTCTGCGTTGACCTCCGCCACCGCCAAATCCTCCAAAACCACCAAATCCTCCGCCACCAAAAATGTCGCCAAATTGACTGAAGATGTCATCCATATTCATTCCGCCACCGCCACCAAAACCGCCATTTCCATCAAAAGCAGCATGACCATATTGATCATACTTGGCTTTTTTATTTGGGTCGCTCAATACTTCATAAGCTTCAGCAGCTTTTTTGAAGTTTTCTTCTGCTTCCTTATTTCCGGGGTTTTTGTCGGGGTGAAATTCGATTGCTTTCTTGCGATAGGCTTTCTTAATTTCTTCGGCAGTAGCATTTTTTGAAATGCCTAATATTTCGTAAAAATCTTTTTTCATAAACTTTTAATTTCCAATTATAACTTTTGGAAAGCGGATTATTTTATCGCCTAACTTGTATCCTTTTTCTATTACATCCACAATTTTACCTTTCAAATCAGCCGATGGAGCCGGAATTTGTGTGATTGCTTCTGCAAAATCTGCATTAAAATCATCCCCTGGATTTATTTCTACTTGCTCTAATCCTTTTGAAACTAAAGTGTTTTTTAGCTTTTCATGAATTAAGTTGACACCGGTAATCAAATTCTCATCGTCAGTTTTAGAAATTTCAATCATTGCTCGGTCAAAATCATCTAAAATAGGAAGCATCGCTTGTAAAACTTCTTGATTTGCTGTTTTAAATAAATCAATTCGCTCTTTGGATGTACGCTTTTTGTAATTTTCAAACTCAGCAAATAAACGTAAAAATTTATCCTTTTCTTTTGCTAAATCCTCTTCTAACTTTTCTTCATTGGATATCTCAACAGTTGGAGCTTCTGCATTTTCTTGATTCTGCTCTATTGTTGCTTCATTTTCAATGATTTCCTTTTCTATATTTTCTGTAGACTCCTGGTTCATATTCTTAAAAAATTTTTTGAACATTTATTGTTTGATTTTGGATTGCAAAAGTACTGCCATTTGTTTAAAAATGTCAAATTGTCAGCAAAATATTGTGATTTTTTAATTATAAAATTTTCTGAATTACAATAATTCCACTTTTGTAAAAAGTCCATTTTCTATTGTTCAAATAAATTTTAGTATAAATTTAAGAAGGATTTGTTTGAAAGAATTTAATTTTGACTCAACAAAAAATCAAATACATTATGAAAAAATCTTTATTAATTTTCGCTTTCGTTGGTGGATTACTAACATTAAATTCTTGTAAAAACGACAAAACTGAAGCCGGTGACGCTCAAGAAGTTGCAACAACTTCAGATGACTCTAAAGGTTATGTTGTGGATACTGCAAACTCTACAATAGAATGGGTTGGGTCAAAACCAACAGGAAATCACAATGGAACTATTGCAATTTCTGCGGGTGAGGTTTATTTAAACAACGGTAAAGTTGAAAGTGGTAAATTTACGATTGATATGACTTCAATTACTGTTTTAGATTTAGCAGCCGGAGATGGTAAAGAGGATTTAGAAGGCCATTTAAAAGGTTTAGGAAAGCCAGAAGATGCTGATCATTTTTTCAACACAAATAAATATCCTGAAGGGGTGTTCGAAATTACTTCTGTAAATACAGTTGACGGACAAACTACAATTGAAGGTAATTTAACGCTTAAAGAAATTACAAAAAGTGTAAAATTCCCTGCAACTTTAGCTCTTGATGGTGATAGTTTAATGTTAACTACAGAAACATTTACAATTAACAGAACAGATTGGAATGTAAATTATGGTTCAAAATCTATCTTTGATAACTTAGGAGATAAATTCATAAACGATGCTATCGAATTGAAAATTTCGGTTAAAGCTTCAAAATAATTTTTACTCATCTTACTAGAAACTAAAAACGCTGAATTTTCATCAGCGTTTTTTTTTACTATTTTGAATACTTACCTTGGGTTCAAAGCGGTATCTATTTTTGAAACTAAATCTGCTAAATGAAATTTACTTAATCTGTCAGTGGATGAAGCTGCACCTAATTTCAGCTGGTTTTTCAATTCTGTTAATTGTCCTCTGGCAATTGATGGAATGTCAGTTTCACTATATTTTACTGGTCTTCTGTTCAATCCCATTGCGGTTTTCTTTCCATCGTTATCTAAAGCTTCAATAAGATTGTTTACAAACAGTTTTTGAAGATTTCTTCGATAAACATCAATTGGAGCATTGATTCGTAATTCAGAAAAAACACCTTTTCTGATGTCACTAAATAATTCATCTACCGTATAATTCTTTTTATTAAGTGAAGAAGTTTCAATCAAACGAATCAAACGATCACCTGAAAACAAACTGTTCAAAGTTCCGCCTTGTAATGATTTCATGGCTTCAACACCACTTTCAGGTTTGATTTTGTTTAAAATATTTTGATCTAATAACCAAACCGGTGTTTTAAATAATTGTTCGTTCAAAAACGCAACAGCTTCTTTTTGAATACTTGACGGCACAACTTCATACAAATCACCTTCCATATCTGCAGTTTTTGGATCTTCATAAATACCACCTACATTTTTGGTAACATGACCCATATAACGTCTAAATTGTCCGGTAAGTGAATTATAAAGTCCGTCAAGTTCTGAATAATCTTCACCGTCTTCCTTACTCCAAGTAATTAATTGAGGTAAAATTCTTTTCAGATTTTTTATTCCATATTCCGAAGCTTTCATAGCATTATCACCCAAATCTTCGGTTTGAAATCTAGGATCAAAAGGACTGGTTTCTGTACCAAAATGTAAGCGTTTATCTTTGTAAGCTTCTTTTGTCATGGTGTTTAACAATGCTTTTTCTTCCTTTTCATCTTTGGCATCCGGAAAATACGCATAACCCCATCTGATGGCCCATTTATCATAATCACCAATTTTTGGAAACAAATCAGTCACACCATCTTCTGGCTGTGCCACATAATTAAATCGAGCATAATCCATGATGGATGACGTGTGTCCAAATTGTTTTTGGAATTCTTTATCACGCAACATTTCAACCGGAGTGGCATGACTGGCTCCCATATTATGACGCAAACCTAAAGTGTGACCAACTTCGTGAGCGGCAACAAATCGAATCAGTTCTCCCATCAACTTATCATTGAATTTAATGGTTCGAGCTTGAGGATCAACTGCTGCTGTTTGAATCAAATACCAATCCCGCAACAAACTCATAATATTGTGGTACCAACCGATATGACTTTCTAAAATTTCTCCAGTTCTTGGATCATGAACATTTGGTCCGTAAGCATTTTGAATATCGGCTGCAAAATATCTTAAAACTGAAAAACGAGCATCTTCCAAACTCATCGTTGGATCATTTTCAGGCCAATATTCGCCACGAATGGCATTTTTCCATCCGGCGAATTCAAAAGCTTCTTGCCAATCATCAATACCTGCTTTTATATAAGGTTTCCATTTATCAGGAGTGGCAGGATCTATATAATATACCAAAGGTTTTTTTGGTTCAATTAATTCGCCTCTTTTTTGTTTTTCTGCATCTTCGTCATTTTTTGGTTCTAAACGCCAACGAACAGCAAAAACATCTCTTTCTGCCTTTAATGAGTTTTCTTCAAAAACACTATAACCGTTTGCAAAATAACCAACTCGCTTGTCAAAAGCTCTTTTTCTCATCGGTTTCTGTGGTAATAAAATCAGGGAAGTATTCAACTCAAAAGTAACAACACCAGCATCTAATCCCGATGGGAAATTAGTACCAATTCTTGGAGTTGGTGTAGGTGTAATTTGTGGTGGTTTTGTAGAAAAGGTTTTTACAGAACGAATTTCGGTATTAACCGGAAATGATTTCATTGTTTGTATGAACGATTTATCTTTTTGAAAAGCAGTAATGTTTAACAGTTGCTTTCTAATAGGATCCAAAGAAAAGGCCTGTAAATCGGCATCAAAAAGAGGGGTTACATCAAACACATAGCCTTTGATGTTTTTTCCATCTTTGTTATAAGCCATTACATCAAAATTACCAATAATTGGATCGGCACTTGAGTTTTCTACTGCTTTCGTTATTGGAGAATCTTCGTTTGGAGTAGTAATAACATAGGTTACGGAGCGTAATAAGATATTATCTCCAATACCTTTTTCAAACTTAATAACTTGTCTGTTCACTTCTTCTCCACCAAATATTCCACCTCCTGCCGGAGTTTTTGAATATCTTGTAATTGACATTATTTCTTTTCCAAGCAAAGAATCAGCAACTTCAAAAAGATATTTGTCGCCTACTTTATGGACATCAATTAATCCTTTTTGAGTAATAGCAGTGGAATCAATTACTTTATTATAAGGCTTGGGTTTCTTAACATCCGGTTTTTTAGCATCTGCCGGAGTGGTGGTAGTTGTGGTGGTAGTTTTTTTTGAATCTTTTTTCTTTCTTTGAGCCAAAGCATCGGTTGTTGAAAAAAGAAATAATAATGTTGAAACAAAAAATAGTCTTTTTAACATAGTTGATAGATTAGTTATAATCTTCAAATATATTTTAAAATTTCAACTTATTGATTTTGATTGAAAAAATTAGCAATTGTTTAGGATTAACTGCTCCTAAAATTGCAATCAAAATTTTATTTTCGCAATAAATTAGAAAGTGCAGGTGCTACTTCTTGAAATTGAAATTGAAAATTTTTATCTACTATTTTTTGGGAACTAACCAATTGACTTGAAAAAAGCAGCTCATGCATTTCGCCTAAAATCAATTTCATAACCAATTTAGGAACAGGAGGAAAAAACAATGGCTTTTGTAGAACAGTAGCAATTGTTTTTACTAAAACTTTATTAGAAACCGGATTTGGAGCTACAGCGTTGTAAACTTCGTCGAGTTGATTTTGTGTGGCAAAATAAAATAGGTTGGCTAGATCTTTTATATGAATCCATGATTGCATTTGCATTCCCGAACCAAAATGAGAACCTAATCCTAACTTGATAGGTTTTATCATTTCTGATAAAGCTCCTCCTTTATCAGACAAAACTAAACCAATTCTTAATTTACAAACTTTTAAATGTAATAGACTGAATTTATCAACACTCTCCTCCCATTTCAACACTACATTGGCCAAAAAATCGTCACCTAATTGTTTTGAATCTTCAGTATATAATGTGGTCAAACTATTTTGATAAATTCCAATTGCAGAAGCCGAAACTATTTGTTTTACTTGATTTGGATGTTGTTTTAAGGCTTTAAATAATAAATTAGAGGTATCAATTCTGCTTTCAATAATTTCTTGTTTGTAAGCGTTTGTCCATCTTTTTGATACAGTAGCTCCGGCTAAATGGATGATGGACTCTACTCCAAACAAACATTTTTCATCCAAAATACCTTGCTTCGGATCCCAATAAAAACCTTTATAGTTGGGTTGATCTACTATCTTCGATTTGGAAGTTGTTAAATAATGTACCGTTTCTCCATTTTGTAATAACAATGAAACAATTTCATTTCCAATTAATCCCGTTGCACCTGTTACTAATAGTGTCATTTTGTTATTTTTCTACAAAATTAAAGGCTAAAGCTTCAAAAGAAAAGTTAATTGGGAATTGTTTAATTTCTTTTTCCTCAGTGAATTACTTAATACGAATGCTCCATTCAAAATTCATTTCAGAAACTTGATCCCCTTTTTCATCTACTCCTATTGATTTCATCCAAAAGGTTTGACCTTCACCTGTAGCAATGGTTCGTTGAATCGCTTCATCTATTAAATGACCATCGTTACAAGTAAAAGTAATTCTTCCAGTAGCTTTTTTGGTAAAATTACCTTTATTGTTTGCCACTAACATCGAAATATTTTTGCCGCTTTTCTTAATTTGTAACATCACCAAAGCTCCGGTTGTAAGTTCGGCAGCCATTGCTTGAACTGCAAAATACATTGATTTAAAAGGGTTTTGATTGAACCATCTGTGTTTCACGGTGACAACACAATGACTTCTATCTATGACCTTTACACGAACTCCACACCAAAAAGCGGAAGGTAATTTAAAAAATAAAAAAGTATTTAGTTTTCGGGCTGTAAACTGCATGAATAGTGAATTTTGAGTAAAAATAGCATTAATTTATGAAATAACAATATGTTAATTTTATGTTAAATATTAGTACTATGCGTAACACAATACCTTCTTTTAGACATATATTTGTATAAGATATTATTATATACTTTTAATTATGACAACACAAAACGAAAAAAACACCGCTGTAGCTATTCATTTAAGTTCATTAGCTAAATATTTAATTCCGTTTGCGGGAATTATTGTTCCAATAATAATTTGGCAGAGCAAAAAAAATGAATCGCAATTTGTAGATGAGAATGGCAAATCGGTTATAAACTTTAATTTAAGTTTATTAGTCTACAGTATTATTATTGCCATAATCTTTGGAATCTTTTTCATTGATTCAATTGTGGAGTTAATCCATTATGAAGATCAAGGAATAGATGTAACGCCGGTCAAATTAATTACTGTTGCCATTATCACAGGATTAGTTCTGATAGTTTGGTCAATAACCGAGTTTATTTTGATTTTAATTGGGACTATTAAAGCTGGAAATGGCGAAGTTTATAAATACCCAATAACTATCCCTTTTTTAAAATAAAAAATTCATCAATCATCAATCATCAATCATCAATTTGTCATAATTAATTAAGGAGTGACAATCATCAATCAAAAAAACGAATAGTAACTAAAAATTTAAACATGAATTATGAACATTGAAAACACAAAAGCCCAGATGCGAAAAGGGGTTTTAGAGTTTTGCATTCTTTCAGTTCTCAAAGAAAAAGAAGCCTATACATCTGAAATATTAGACACCCTTAAAGAAGCAAAATTGTTAGTGGTAGAAGGCACGGTATATCCGCTTCTGACCCGATTAAAAAACGACGGATTACTCAACTATCGTTGGGAAGAATCAACCTCAGGACCGCCAAGAAAATATTACGGTCTTACAGAAATAGGAAAACAATTTTTAACAGAATTGAACACCACTTGGAGTGAATTGTCAAATGCTGTAAACACAATAACCATTCAAAACTAACAGTCATGAACAAAACAGTTAATATAAATTTAGGCGGTCTCTTTTTTCATATAGACGAAGACGCTTTTCAAAAAATAAGTCGTTATTTCGATGCCATCAAGCGTTCTTTATCCAATGCAAGTGGTCAGGACGAGATAATGAAAGACATTGAAGTACGAATCTCTGAAATTTTTACCGAAAATAAAAAATCAGATAAAAATGTAATCACCATTAAAGATGTTGATGCCATGATAGCCATTATGGGTCAGCCGGAAGACTATAGATTAGAAGAAGAAAATGGTGAGCCAACGCAATCATTCGCTTCATCAAAAACATCAAAAAAATTATATCGTGATATTGACAAAAACATTTTAGGTGGTGTTGCTGCCGGATTTGGTCATTATTTAGGTGTTGATGCTTTGTGGTTGCGATTAGCCTTAATATTGTTGCTATTTGCTAGTGCAGGAACTATGATTTTTGTTTACATTTTACTTTGGGTTTTAATTCCAAAAGCTATTACTACAGTTGAAAAATTAGAAATGACCGGAGAACCGGCTAATCTTTCAAACATCGAAAAAAAAGTTCGTGAAGAATTTGCCTCGTTTTCAGAAAAAGTAGAAAATGCAGATTATGAAAAAATGGGAAACCAAGTTAAATCTGGTGCCGAAGAAATTGGCTCAACAATTGGCAAAATATTTTTAGCCATTTTTAATGTATTTGCTAAGTTTTTAGGTGCTTTAATTGTAATTGTATCCATATCAACTTTAGCAGGTTTAATTGTTAGTGTTTTCATTGGAACCATTTTCGGACAACCTTGGCAGGAATATGTGAATGCTGTTATTACAAGCGAAGTTCCGGTTTGGGTTTTAGGTTTGATTTGCTTTTTTGCCATAGGAATTCCGTTTTTCTTTTTGCTGATTTTAGGTTTAAAGCTTTTAATTACAAACATGAAATCTATTGGTAATATTGCAAAATACAGCTTGTTAGCCATATGGATTATTGCAATTGCATTATTAATAACCTTTGGAGTTCGTCAAGCCTCAGAAAGTGCTTTTGATGCAAATAGTACACAAAAAGAGTTTTTTGAAATGAATCAAAGTGACACCTTGTTTGTGAAATTTCAAAACAATGAAAATTTCACCAGCTCTGTTTCAAGAAAATATGATTTTACATTTGTGGAAGATGAAAATGGCGAAGAAAAAATGTTTTCAAACAACGTGCGTTTTCAAATCAATCACACGTCAGAAAGCAAACCGTATTACATCATTGATAAAAAAGCTGATGGGAATTCATTGAGCAATGCAAAAAAACGTGCAGAAAAAATAGATTATAAGCTACTATTTGAAAATAATACCTTAATTTTAAACAACTATTTTTTCACTGACATCAAACAAAAATACAGAGATCAGCGTGTTACCGTTAGATTGTATATTCCTGACGGCTACTACATTAAACCGGATCAAACCTTGAACACTAGTATCGAATGGTACGGTAGCGATATGAACTTCGAAAATGGATTTGATAACAAAACCTATTTTGTAAAAGATAAAAAATTGAAATGTGTGAATTGCAAAGAAGAAGACCTATCAGAAGAAAATGATTCCACAACAACAACTGTAACAATTAACAAAAGTGGCATACAAATCGAAGAAGGAAACTCCAATGATTTTAAAGGATTACAAATAAATGAAGACGGTGTAATTATTAAAAACTAAGAAATTATGATAAAATTTATTCTGAATTTTGTAAAAATAGTTATTTCAGTTGTAGTAGCATTATTGGCCACTTCTTGTGAAATCAAAATTGATGGTTTACATTCTGTTAGTGGTAATAAAAATGTGATTACTTCAACCAGATCTACTTCTGAATCATTTACCAAAATTCAAGCAAGCAGAGGACTTGATGTAGAAATTTATCAAGGTAACGAAAACGCAATAACCATTGAAGCAGATGAAAATTTACATGAGTATATTAAAACTTCTGTTGAGAACGGAAAATTAAAAATTACAACCACAAAAAACATAAAAAGAGCTGAAGAAAAAAAAGTTAAAGTTACTTTTAAAGAATTAGAAGCAATCAGCACTTCGAGTGGCTCTTTTGTCGTAAGTAAAAACAACTTAATAGTCCCTACACTAGATTTAAAATCAAGTAGCGGAAGTGAAATTGATATTAAAGTAGAATCTGAAAACATAAGTTGTAAAGCCAGTAGCGGAAGTACTATCATCTTATCCGGAAAAGCTATAAATCTAGACGCTTCAACTTCAAGTGGTAGTGATATAAAAGCGAAAGAACTTTTAACAAACAACGTAATCACAACTGCGTCAAGTGGAAGCTCCATTCAAGTATATCCAATTTTGAGTTTAAATGCAAAAGCTTCAAGTGGCGGTTCAATTTTATATTATAAAGAACCCAATTCAATAATTAAAAAAGCAACTTCCGGAGGAAGTGTAAAATCTAAATAATCTAACTTATTAGAAAGCTTTTAATCGCAATCTTACAAACATCCTGACTAATAGTTGGGATGTTTTTTTTATATTTGTATTTAAATCCAATTCTAAAATGAATAAAAAGCTAATCCTACTGGCGTTCTTTTTTATTATTTCTTCAACCTACAGTCAAAAGAAGGAAAAAATAAAAGGTTCAAAAATAGTATCCATTGAACAAGTTGAAATTGGAGAATTCGACAATTTAGAAGTGTATGACAATTTAGAAGTTTTCTTAGTTAAAGGTAATAAGTGTGCTGTAGAAGTAGAAGCCGATGATAATTTACATGATGCTATTGAAGTAGATTTAAAAAACAACACCTTACGCTTACGAACTACAAAAGATATTTCAGGAGCAAAAAAAACCAGCCTACGAATTACATATACCGATAATTTTAAAATGGTAGTTTTGCGTGATAAAGTAAGTTTAACTGCTTTATCAGAAGTTAAAGTAAACGAAATGACATTCAAAAGTTATGATGATTCCAAATTGTTTTTAAATGCGGACATACCCAACTTTACATTAATCACCAATGATAAATCGAAAGTAGAATTAAATTTAAAATCACAAGATGCGGTTTTAGAATTCAATAAAAATTCCTCTGTAAAAGCATTGATTGCGTCAAACAAACTAAAATGTGATATGTATCAAAAATCATCAGTTGCAATTGAAGGTGATGTTGAAGACATAAAATTGCGATTAGATAACAATGCTAACTTTACAGGCAAAAATTTAGTCGCCAAAAATGCTTCATTAATTTTAGAAGGATCTTCAAAAAGCAGTCTCAATGTGGCAACTCGTTTAATTTTAGAAGCATCAGGAAAATCAGAATTTAACTTCTTTGGTGAAGGCAAATTGGAAGTAAAACGATTTAGCGATGAAGCCAGTATCAATAAAAAAATAAAATAAAAAATCCCGGCTTTGACCGGGATTTTTGTTACTCTTTACTTGCTAAATATCGTTCGGCATCCAATGCGGCCATACAACCGGTTCCGGCAGCTGTAATAGCTTGACGATAAACATGATCTGCGGCATCACCTGCAACAAATACACCTTCAACATTTGTCAAAGTTCTTCCCGGAACATTGAGAATATATCCCGTTTCATCTAGGTTTAAATAATCAGCAAAAATATCAGTATTTGGTTTATGACCAATAGCAACGAAAAATCCGGTAGCCGGAATTTCAGTTTCAATTCCGGTTGTTCTTTCTTTTACTAAAACAGAACTAACCACTTGTCCGTCTCCTTTAACCTCAACGGTTTCTGTATTTAATAAAATTTCAATGTTTTCGGTTTTGCGAACTCTGGCTTCCATTATTTTTGAGGCACGGAATTTTTCGCTTCTAACCAACATCGTAACTTTTCTGCAAAGTTTAGATAAGTAGTGAGCTTCTTCACAAGCCGAATCTCCTGCTCCAACAATTACAACTTCTTGATTTCTGTAGAAAAATCCGTCACAAACCGCACAAGCAGAAACACCACCACCCATTTGCAAATAATGCTGCTCCGATGGCAATCCTAAATATTTAGCTGAAGCTCCAGTAGAAATAATAACTGTTTCACAATGAATTTCTTTCGTGTCATTTACCCATACTTTGTGAATAGGACCTGAAAAATCTACTTTAGTGGCCCAGCCGTCACGAATATCCGTCCCAAAACGTTTGGCTTGTTCTTGCAATTGAACCATCATCTCCGGTCCGGTAACACCGTCAGGATACCCAGGAAAATTTTCTACTTCATTAGTTGTAGTCAATTGACCACCGGGTTGTGTTCCTTGATATAACACTGGAAACATATTGGCTCTCGCTGCATATATTGCAGCCGTATATCCCGCAGGACCGGAACCTATAATTAAACATTTTACTTTTTCTATTGTATCAGACATAATGCTAGTTTTCAAATTTGTGATGCAAATGTAACTTTTTAATAAAAATTATTTCTTAATTGTTGATTAGTTTTAATAATTTTCAAATAGAAGTATTTTATTTGAAAATTTGATTTGGTAAAACTAATTTTAGTTCTATATTTGCACCCTCTAAGAGAGAAAATTTATTTTCTTTTGCGGGGTGTAGCGTAGCCCGGTTATCGCGCCTGCTTTGGGAGCAGGAGGCCGCAGGTTCGAATCCTGCCACCCCGACCACCAAAATCCTTTCCATGCAAGTGGGAGGGATTTTTTGGTTTAAAGCCGTCAAGCTTGCTTGTAAGGATTGAAACCAAAAAAAAAAAAAACTCAGAGCGAAGCTCAAAGGATTTTGGTGAGCAACATTTCCTTAATTCAGGATCATGAAATAATCCTGCAACTCTTGCTTCAAAATCTTATGCTTTTCTTAATTAATTGATTTTCAATTTTAAAATTTGTAAATTGTAGTCAATTTTACAGCTATGAAAAAAGTAATTACGATTTTATCCATTCTTTTTGCAACACTACTTTTTGCACAAAGACCTTCCGGAATTCCCGGTGATACAGGAACTATATCCCTCAGTTCAAAAAGTGATGTCATCATTTATATTATTATTCCGATAGTAATTATAGTGCTCTATTTGGTATGGAAACGTACAAAAAAGAATGATAATTCATCCGAAAATTAAAAACCAAAAAAATTCCATCCTCCGTTTATAATTTCTATTTTTGTTGAACCTAAACAATCAATTTTACAAAATGCTAATCATCGGAATTGCAGGGGGAACAGGAAGTGGAAAAACTACAGTGGTTCACCAAATAATGAATGAACTTCCGGAAACTGAAGTTGGAATTATTTCACAAGATTCCTATTACAAGGAAACGCATAATTTAAGTTATGACGAACGTACAAAAATTAATTTTGACCATCCCAGAGCAATCGATTTTGACCTTTTGACAGAACATCTTAAAGAATTAAAAAAAGGAAATACGATAGAACAACCCGTTTATTCCTTTGTAACACACAATCGTACGGATGATACCATTGTGACACATCCAAGAAAAGTAATGATTGTTGAAGGAATTCTGATTTTAGCCAATTCCGAATTAAGAGACATGTTTGATATAAAAGTTTATGTTCATGCCGATTCTGACGAACGATTAATCCGCCGATTAAAACGAGACATTGCAGAACGTGGTAGAGATATGGATGAAGTGTTGAATCGATACCAAACAACGCTAAAACCAATGCACCAACAATTTATCGAGCCTACAAAAGCTTTTGCTGATATTATTATTCCAAATGACAAATACAATACCGTAGCCATTGACGTTGTTCGTGCTGTAATCAATCAACGAATTCTTTAATTATGAAATTTATCCAACGCTTAAAAGAGAAATACCCTTGGTTTCGATTCATTGGAAATCGATATGTATTAGCTCTCATTTTTTTTGCCGTATGGATGATTTTTTTAGACAATTATTCTTATTTGGAACATCGAATCTTAAACCGGGATTTGTATGAATTAGAAACCAATAAAAAATACTATCAAGAAGAAATTAAAAAAGACTGTTTAGAAATTAAACGCTTAAAAAATCTTGATTATATAGAAAAATATGCTCGCGAAAAATATTACATGAAGCGAGATAGTGAAGATGTTTACATTATAGAATTTGAAAAGAATTCTATAAAAGAGTAATGCCATAAAAAAAACAGCATGCAAAAAAAATTATTTTCAAGTTTCAATCCTGTTTCCGGCAAACAATGGAAACAACAAATTCAGTTTGAGTTAAAAGGAGCTGACTATAACGAAACGCTCGTTTGGGAAAGTCCGGAAGGCATTAAAGTGAAACCTTTTTATCATTTTGACGAAACGGAAATAAAACATGAAGTTCCAACTTCAAACGGGTTTTCAATCACACAAAACATCTATGTTTATGATGTAAAAAAATCAAATGAAAGAGCCTTAGATTCATTAAATCGAGGAGCAGAATCCATTCGTTTTACAATTGAAAATGAAGCGATTTCATTAGAGGAATTACTAAAAAATCTTCCTAAGGAAAAGGTTATTTATTATTTTAACTTGTTATTTCTTTCTGCTGATTTTTTGAAGAAAATAACAACTTTTGCCACTAAAAATCAATTCAAAATAATTGTTTTACAAGATACTGTGGGTCAATTAGCCAATGATGGCAACTGGTTTTCTTCGTTAGAAAAAGATTTTAGTGAATTGAAATTAATTTCGGATGTAGAAATTCCTTTTTTAAGTTGCAAAATGGATTTGTATCAAAATGCAGGAGCGAATATCGTTCAGCAATTGGCTTATTCGTTAGCTCATGTGAATGAATATTTCAATCGAATTGAAACTATAGCATCGCCAATTACTTTTGAAGTGGCAGTTGGCACAAATTATTTCTTTGAAATTGCAAAATTAAGAGCTTTGCGTTTGCTATTTAATTCGTTAGCCAAAGAATACAATCATGATTTTGAATGTCATATTATTGCCACTCCAACAAAACGAAACAAAACATTATACGATTACAATGTAAACATGCTTCGCACCACAACTGAATGCATGAGTGCGATTTTGGGTGGAGCCGATGCCATTTCCAATTTGGCTTATGATGCGATTTATCACAAAGACAATGAATTTGGTGATCGTATTGCACGTAACCAATTATTGATTTTAAAAAACGAAAGTTATTTTGACAAAGTAAGTAATCCATCTGATGGAGCCTACTACATTGAAACCCTAACCGAACAATTAGCTGAAAAAGCATTAGAATTGTTCAAAGATATTGAAGCGAATGGCGGATTGATCACCCAATTGATTGAAGGCACGATTCAACGAAAAATAAACGAAAGTGCTCAAAAAGAACAAGATTTATTTGATTCCGGAAAAGAAGTATTGTTAGGAACTAATAAATATCCCAACAAAAATGATAGAATGGCGAATGAATTAGAATTATTTCCTTTTGTGAAAAATAATCCCAGAAAAACATTGGTTACGCCGATTATTAAAAGAAGATTGGCAGAGAAATTGGAACAAGAACGACTGAAAGAAGAAAAAAATGGTTAAAAAAATAGTAATTTTTATTGGATTAATTTTTATAGTTTCATCAATGACATCTTGTGTTGAAGCCGTTAAAGAATCTCAAAAAATAATTAAAGAAAGTCAGAAACCGGAACTGATTGGAAAATTTTTTCCTATTGAAAGTCAAGGCATTAAACTTTTTCTTCCAAAAGAATTTAAAAGTCTTTCAAAAACAGATTATCTAAAGTTAATTGAAAAATCTGAAGATTCA
Source organism: Flavobacterium orientale (assembly GCF_014638005.1). Classification (GTDB taxonomy): domain Bacteria; phylum Bacteroidota; class Bacteroidia; order Flavobacteriales; family Flavobacteriaceae; genus Flavobacterium; species Flavobacterium orientale. The sequence goes on along the minus strand of NZ_BMFG01000001.1, from coordinate 434,437 downwards.
ACTGTAATAAGTTTTGAAAATAAAAGACTAAGAAATCTGTATTTATCCGGTCATGATATTTATTTATTTCAACACTTGGAGTCCGGATCAATATTAAGTTTGATACCAACAAAATATTTCAAATTCAACAAAGCTGATGCTCAAATGCTTCTAAACCAAATTAAATCAAATCATGACGAAATTAGTCATGCTACCGGATTAAGTTTTAAAAAACAAGAAGCACGATTTTTTGAAACTAGAGAAGCTCAAATTTTTAAAGCAATATATGTATTAAAAATGCCTGAAATAGAACAAGAATATTTTAAGCAAGTCTATTTTGTCAGTTTTAACAAAAAAAGTTTTGCCTTATCATTGGAAACAGGTTTCCCGGTTGATTTTGATCCTTTCTTAGAAAAAATACGCATTTTATGATGAAAAGAAAAAACATCCAACATATTAAATTAAAAGGTAGCATTCAGAAAGTAGAAAATTCAGAAAAAGATAATTTTCTAACGGCTGAAAGTATTGAATTAAAACCCTTCTATTCTAAAGATGAAATCAAAGAGTTAGAACATATTGAATTTGGTGCCGGATTTGCTCCAAATCTTCGTGGTCCTTATGCCACAATGTATGTTCGCAGACCTTGGACAGTTCGCCAATATGCCGGATTTTCCACTGCCGAAGAAAGTAATGCTTTTTACCGAAGAAATTTGGCTGCTGGTCAAAAAGGACTTTCAGTAGCGTTTGATTTAGCAACCCACAGAGGTTATGATTCCGATCACGAACGTGTCGTGGGTGATGTTGGAAAAGCAGGTGTTGCCATCGATTCGGTGGAAGACATGAAGATTTTGTTTGACCAAATTCCTCTAGACGAAATGTCGGTTTCGATGACAATGAATGGTGCGGTTTTACCGATTATGGCTTTTTATATTGTAGCAGCCGAAGAACAAGGTGTGGCTCCGCATTTACTTTCGGGAACTATTCAGAATGATATTTTGAAAGAGTTTATGGTGCGAAACACCTACATCTACCCGCCTACTCCTTCGATGAAAATTATTGCCGATATTTTTGAATATACGAGCAAAAATATGCCTAAATTCAATTCGATTTCGATTTCGGGTTATCATATGCAAGAAGCCGGAGCAACCGCAGATATTGAATTGGCTTATACCTTAGCCGATGGTTTAGAGTACATCCGAACCGGATTAGCAGCCGGAATGGACATTGACACTTTCGCTCCTCGCCTCTCTTTTTTCTGGGCAATTGGGATGAATCATTTTATGGAAATCGCTAAAATGCGTGCCGGAAGAATGCTATGGGCAAAATTGCTCAAACAATTCAATCCGAAAGATGAAAAATCATTGGCTTTGCGTACGCATTGTCAGACTTCGGGTTGGAGTTTAACCGAACAAGATCCGTTTAATAATGTGGCTCGAACGTGTATTGAAGCAGCCGCAGCTGCCTTTGGCGGAACACAATCGCTGCACACCAATGCCTTGGATGAAGCAATTGCATTACCCACCGATTTCTCTGCTCGAATTGCCCGAAATACACAAATCTTTTTGCAGGAAGAAACTAAAATTTGTAAAACGGTTGATCCTTGGGCAGGAAGTTATTATGTGGAAAGTTTGACAAATGAAATTGCTCAAAAAGCGTGGACTTTAATAGAAGAAGTAGAAGAATTAGGTGGAATGACTAAAGCCATTGAAGCCGGAATTCCGAAATTGCGAATTGAAGAAGCCGCAGCTCGAAAGCAAGCCAGAATTGACAGCGGACAAGACATTATTGTTGGCGTCAACAAATACCGTTTGGAGAAAGAAGATCCGTTGATGATTTTGGACGTGGATAATGAAATGGTTCGCAAACAACAATTGGAACGATTGGCTCAAATAAAAGCGTCTCGCGATACGGAAAAAGTAAAAGCCAGTTTGGCAAAATTGACGGAAGCTGCAAAATCAGGTCAGGAAAATTTAGTATCTTTAGCCGTAGAAGCAGCCCGAAACAGAGCAACTCTTGGCGAAATCAGTGATGCCTTAGAAGAAGTTTTCGGACGTTATAAAGCACAAATTAGAACCTTTAGCGGCGTGTATAGTAAAGAAATTAAAAATGACGAAAGCTTTGAAAAAGCGAAACAATTAGCCGATGCTTTTGCCAAAAAAGACGGTCGTCGTCCCCGCATTATGATTGCAAAAATGGGACAAGACGGTCACGATCGAGGAGCAAAAGTGGTCGCAACCGGTTATGCCGATGTTGGTTTTGATGTAGACATTGGCCCACTTTTTCAAACACCTGCCGAAGCTGCCAAACAAGCCGTTGAAAACGACGTACATATTTTAGGCGTCTCTTCCTTAGCTGCAGGACACAAAACCTTGGTGCCACAAGTGATTGAAGAACTTAAAAAATACGGTCGCGAAGACATTATGGTCATTGTAGGCGGCGTAATTCCCGCACAAGATTACCAATTTTTGTTTGATGCCGGAGCGGTTGCCGTTTTTGGCCCTGGAACGAAAATTAGTGAAGCAGCGATTAGTATTTTGGAGGTTTTACTTGAAGATTAGTTAATATCTTATAATATACTAAAAAAACACTAACTGAGAGGTTGGTGTTTTTTTTATATTTACAAAAAAACAAAAAAATGCTCAACCTCTCCTTCACTCCCTTCCCCATACTCGAATCCAATCGATTGTTATTACGAGCGGTTACTGTTGATGATGTCAATGAAATAATGGAACTTCGCGGCAATCCGGAAACGATGAAATTCATTCCGCGACCGTTGGTTACTTCACCTGAAATGGCATTAGAACACATTGGAATGATAATTGAAAAAATTGAGAACAACACCGGAATCAATTGGGCAATTACGTTAAAAGGAAATTCAAAATTATTAGGTGTTATTGGTCATTACCGAATCAAACCTGAAAATTACCGTTCAGAAATCGGCTATATGTTGTTGCCCGAATATCAAAACCAAGGCATTACAAGCGAGGCTATCAATTTAGTGTTAGATTATGGTTTCAATGTGCTCAATTTTCATTCTGTTGAAGCAGTTATTGATCCGGAAAACCATGTTTCAGCCAAAGTAGTAGAAAAAAACGGCTTTGTAAAAGAAGCTCACTTTTTAGAAAATGAATATTGGAACGGCAAGTTTTTAGATTCGGTTATCTATTCCCTTTTAAAAAGAAATTTTATAAAGAAAAATTACTAAATTTATACAGCAAGTCATACTATGTTAATCACTTTAAAGGCAAATAAAAAAACCTAATTTTCATGTCTAAATTACCCCATTTAACTACCAGTATTTTTACCATCATGTCAAAAATGGCAGTAGATCATAATGCGATCAATCTATCTCAGGGTTTTCCAAACTTTCCAATTGATGAACGAATGGCTGACATCATTATGGATTTAGCAAAAGCGGATGTACATCAATACACACCAATGGCAGGTTACCCGCCTTTGATGGAAAAAATAGGCGTGCTAACATTAAAGTCATACAATAGAGTTATCAATCAAAACACAGAACTCTTGATTACCGCTGGTGCTACAGAAGCAATTTTTGCAGCTTTACAAGCTTTGGTACGTTCAGGTGACGAAGTGCTTATTTTAGATCCGAGCTATGATTGCTATGAAACGCCCATTTTATTGAGCAACGCAAAACCGGTGAGAGTTTCTTTAAATGAAGATTATACACCAAATTTTGAACGAATCGCTCAACATATTTCACATAAAACCAGGTTACTTATTCTCAATAATCCACACAATCCATCAGGAAAGATGTGGCAGGAAAATGATTTTATACAATTGGAAAACTTACTGGAAAGTTACCCCAATCTTTTAATTTTGAGTGATGAAGTTTATGAATACATCGCTTTTGAAAACCAACACATCTCCGTAAATACACGTAAAAAGTTACGAGATAAAAGTATTATTACTTCTTCTTTTGGTAAAACATTGCACCTCACGGGATGGAAAATTGGTTATGTAATTGCACCCGAACATTTGATGAAAGAAATCAAAAAAGTACATCAATTTTTAGTTTTTAGCGTCAATAGTTTATCGCAAGCTGCCATAAATCTGTATTTGGATAGTTTTGAAATTGAATCCGTTTCAAAACTATATCAATCAAAAAGAGATTTTTTTGCTAATTTAATGAAAGACACTCCTTTTGAATTGTTGCCTTGTGATGGCACCTATTTTCAGGTGGCTTCTTATAAACATTTTTCTAAAGAAAATGATTTGGATTTTACCAAACGATTAGTCACCGAATTTGGCGTGGCAACAATTCCGTTATCCATTTTTTATGGTGACGGAACTGATTTGAAAAGAATCCGATTTTGCTTTGCCAAAGATGATGAAACAATTACTAAAGCCGCGGAACGATTACAAAAATTATAAGAACTAATAACTTTGTCATTTAGAATTTTGTTAGTTTAATGCTAAAATTTATCAAAAATTACCCTTAAATAGTATCTTTACCTAAAACATATAATTATGAATTTTTCAGCAAAAATGCTTCGTGATAATGCCTTAGAAGGCAAAGTAATTGTGGTAACCGGTGGTGGAAGTGGTCTTGGTAAAGCCATGACAAAATATTTCTTAGAATTAGGAGCCAAAGTGGCCATTACTTCCAGAGATTTAGATAAGCTAAAAAATACTGCTACAGAACTAGAAAATGAAACCGGCGGAAAATGTTTACCATTGCAATGTGATGTTCGGCATTATGACCAAGTGGAAGCAATGCTTCAAGAAGTTTTAAAAACTTTCGGAAAAGTAGATGTCTTATTAAACAATGCAGCAGGAAATTTCATTTCGCCAACAGAAAGACTATCTGCAAATGCATTTGATACCATTATCGATATTGTGTTGAAAGGTTCCAAAAACTGCACCTTAGCCTTCGGAAAACATTGGATTGACACCAAACAAGAAAGTTCGGTAATTTTGAATATTGTCACCACTTATGCTTGGACTGGTTCGGCTTATGTAGTGCCAAGTGCTACAGCAAAAGCTGGTGTTTTAGCTATGACGAGAAGTTTAGCGGTAGAATGGGCAAAATATGGAATCAGAAGCAATGCAATCGCTCCCGGACCATTTCCAACAAAAGGTGCTTGGGACAGATTATTACCTGGAGATTTGGCCGAAAAGTTTGATATGGCTAAAAAAGTTCCGTTAAAACGTGTTGGAGATCATCAGGAATTAGCAAATATTGCCGCTTATTTAGTTTCCGATTTTTCTGCTTATGTAAATGGGGAAGTGATTACAATTGACGGCGGAGAATGGTTAAAAGGTGCCGGACAGTTTAATTTGCTTGAACAAATTCCCGAACAAATGTGGGACATGTTAGAAGCCATGATTAAAGCAAAAAAGGACAAATAAAAAAAAGTGAAATTGTTTTATAAATTAATTAAGTATTTGTGAGTAAAACTATTAACTTTTGTTAACAACTTGAAGTTGAAAAAACCATAAATAATCGTAATTTTACGGCTCAAATTTAATCTACTCAATGGGCAAAATAATTGCAATTGCGAATCAAAAAGGTGGCGTAGGAAAAACAACTACAACAGTTAATCTTGCGGCCTCTTTAGGTGTTTTAGAAAAAAAAGTGTTATTAATTGACGCCGATCCTCAAGCCAATGCAAGTTCCGGTTTGGGAATTGATGTTGATAGTGTGAGTATTGGTTCTTATCAAGTTCTGGAACACAGTCACCCTCCATCAGCCGCAATCGTTTCTTGTTCGGCTCCTAACGTTGATGTCATTCCGGCACATATCGATTTGGTGGCTATTGAAATTGAATTGGTTGACAAAGAAAACAGAGAATATATGTTAAAACAGGCTCTTGAGTCTGTTCGTGATCAATATGATTATATTTTAATTGATTGTGCCCCTTCTTTAGGACTACTTACTTTGAATGCTTTAACCGCTGCAGATAGTGTTGTTATCCCGATTCAATGTGAGTACTTTGCCTTAGAAGGATTAGGAAAATTGTTGAATACCATCAAAAGTGTTCAAAAATTACATAATCCCGAATTAGACATTGAAGGATTGTTGTTAACCATGTATGACTCTCGTTTGCGATTGTCAAATCAAGTGGTTGAAGAAGTTCAAAAACATTTTAACGATATGGTTTTCAAAACCATCATACAACGAAATGTGAAATTGAGCGAAGCACCTAGTTTTGGAGAAAGTATCATTAACTTTGATGCAACAAGCAAAGGAGCTAACAATTATTTGAGTTTAGCTGAAGAAATTATTAAAAAAAATAGTTAGGATTTTATGACACAAGCCGCTAAAAAACAAGCTCTTGGAAGAGGTTTATCAGCTTTACTGAAAGACCCGGATAATGATATTAAATCAGTTAATGATAAAAATGCAGACAAAGTTGTAGGTAATATCATTGAGCTTGAAATTGATGCCATTGAAATAAATCCGTTTCAACCCCGAAGCAATTTTAATGAAGAAACGCTTCAGGAATTGGCTACTTCCATTAAAGAATTAGGCGTTATTCAACCCATTACGGTTAGAAAATTAGAATTCAATAAATACCAATTAATTTCAGGAGAAAGAAGGTTAAGAGCTTCTAAAATCGCAGGATTAAGTGTTATTCCGGCTTATATTCGTATTGCCAATGACAACGAATCGCTTGTTATGGCTTTGGTGGAAAACATCCAACGTCATGATTTAGATCCAATTGAAATTGCACTTTCTTACCAACGATTAATTGATGAAGTGCAACTTACTCAAGAACAAATGAGTGATAAAGTTGGAAAAAAACGCTCTACAATTGCCAATTATCTTCGACTTTTAAAACTGGATCCAATTATCCAAACCGGAATTAGAGATGGCTTTATTTCTATGGGACACGGTCGTGCTTTAATTACAATCGAAGATGAAGATGCCCAATCGGATATTTATCATAAAATTATAAGTCAAAATCTTTCTGTTAGAGAAACCGAAACTTTAGTTAAAAATTATCAAGATAATTTAAAACCAAAAACAGGAAAAACCACTTCAAAAACTGCTTTGCCATTTATTATTTCTGAATCAGAAAAAAAAGAAATAGCCACTGTTTTAGGTTCAAAAATTGACATCAAAATTGACGCAAAAGGAAAAGGAAAGATTACCATTCCGTTTAAATCTGAAGCGGATTTTCAACGGATATTAAATTTAATCAAAAAGTAAGTGAGAGGATTAATCGTTATACTTTTCTTTGTTTTTGTTAACCAAGCTGTTTTTGCTCAAAAAATTGAAATAGAAGAAGTTTTGATAGCAAAAGATTCTGTTGTTTACAAAGCAATCGATCCTTTAGCTCCTTCAAAAGCTGCTTTTTATTCTGCTATTCTTCCCGGATTAGGTCAAGCTTACAACAAAAAATATTGGAAAATTCCAATTGTTTACGGAGGTTTGGCTACCGGAATTTATTTTTATGCTGATAACAACAAAAAGTACAACGAATTTAGGGATATCTACAAAAGACGATTGGAAGGTTTTACTGATGATGAATATTTTGGTATTTATTCAGATAATGTGATTATTAATGCTCAACGAACTTTTCAAAGAAACAGAAGTATATCACTCTTGGTAACTTTAGGAATTTATGTATTGAATATTGTTGACGCCAATGTTGACGCACATTTGATTCAATTTAATGTTAACAATAATTTATCATTGAAACCTGATTTAAGACAAGACGATATGACCTATAAATACAACATTGGACTCACACTAAATTATTCTTTTAAATGAAAATTGCATTATTAGGCTACGGAAAAATGGGTAAAGTAATAGAACGAATTGCTTTAGAAAGAGGTCATGAAATTGTGTTACGCAAGTCAAAAGATGTGAATTTTGAAGGTTTAACAAATGCCGATGTAACTATTGATTTCAGTGTTCCGAGTGCTGCTGTTGAAAATATTTCTGCCAGTTTAAATGCAGGAATTCCAGTTGTTTCAGGAACTACAGGATGGTTAGAAGATTATCATTCTATGGTTTCACTTTGTGAAGAGAAAAATGCGGCTTTTATTTATGGTTCCAATTTTAGTTTGGGAGTAAATTTATTTTTTGAACTCAACAACCATTTAGCTCAACTAATGTCGAAATTTGATCAATATAAAGTTTCGATGGAAGAAATTCATCACACTCAAAAATTGGATGCTCCAAGCGGAACTGCTATTTCTTTAGCGAATGGAATTATAAATAATACCGCTTATAACAGTTGGACTTTAGAAAATCCAAAAGAAGATGAACTCTTGATTGATGCAAAGCGAATTGACAATATTCCCGGGACTCACAGTGTTTTTTATACTTCAGAAGTAGATACTATAGAAATTAAACACACTGCTCACAACAGAGAAGGTTTTGCCTTTGGAGCAGTGATTGCTGCAGAATGGTTAGTGGAAAAAAAAGGTGTTTTCACCATGAAAGATGTTTTGGGTTTGAAATAAATAGCAAAAATTAGAAACATTTAGATAAATTTACAGACTAATACAATTATTCTTCGAAATCAAATTGGATATTCGAATCACTTAAAAAAAGACTACAATGACGCTATATCAATGGTTTATACTTTTTCTGATTGTACAAATTATACATTATTTAGGAACTTGGAAATTATATCAAAAAGCCGGTAGAAAATCATGGGAAGCTGCCGTTCCGGTTTATAATGCCATAATTTTAATGAAAATTATAAACCGTCCTTGGTGGTGGACTTTTCTATTATTTATTCCGATAATAAATCTGATTATGTTTCCTGTAGTTTGGGTGGAAACACTTCGAAGTTTTGGAAAAAATTCAACTCTTGACACCATTTTAGGTGTGGTTACTTTTGGTTTGTATATTTATTTTATCAATTACACACAAGATGTTCAACATATAAAAGAACGTTCATTACATCCAAAAAATGCAACAGCTGATTTTATAAGTTCTATTTTGTTTGCCATTGTAGTCGCAACAACGGTTCACACCTATGTGATGCAACCGTATACAATTCCGACTTCATCCTTAGAAAAATCTTTGCTTGTTGGCGACTTTTTGTTTGTTAGTAAATTTCATTATGGAGCCAGAACACCTTCAACCGCTGTAGCTTTTCCGATGGTTCATGATACCATTCCTTTGCTTAAGAAAAAATCGTATTTTAATTTTCCACAGTTACCGTATTTCAGATTTCCGGCTTTACAGAAAATTGAACGCAATGAAATTGTTGTTTTTAATTGGCCAACCGATACCGTTAAATTTTTTGGAGACAAAAGAAGTGTTGGCATCAGAAAACCAATTGACAAAAAATCTAATTATGTAAAAAGATGTGTTGGAATTGCCGGAGATAGTCTTGAAATAAAAAATGGAGATGTATATGTTAATGGTAAAATATTACCGCTTCATGATCGTCAAAAATTGCAATATTCCTATGAAGTTGTAACAGATGGTTCAGGCTTTAGTTATGACTATATAATTAAAGAATTAAAAATAACCGATCCAGCCCCTCAACTTTCTCCTACTCGATTCTATTTCAAAGCCTTAACCGAAGAAACTGCTGCTAGATTGCGAAACAATCCCGTTGTTCAAAGTGTCACAAAAATTGAAGAAAAAGAAGGTTATACTCAAATATTTCCTCATACTAAAAACTGGAACGTAGATAATTTTGGACCCATTTATATTCCTGAAGCCGGAAAAACGGTAGCTTTAAATAAAGAAACGATTCCTTTTTATGAAATGATTATAAAGGAATATGAAAAAAATGATTTAAAGATAAATGGTGATGAAATTAGTATTAATGGTGAAATCGCTACTTCATATACCTTTCAACAAGATTATTATTGGATGATGGGAGACAACCGTCACAATTCAGAAGACAGTCGTTTTTGGGGGTATGTTCCAGCTGATCACATTGTTGGTAAACCTGTATTTATTTGGATGAGTTTAGATCAAAACACGCCTTGGGGTAAATTATTTGACAAAATCAGATGGGAAAGAATGTTCACTACAGTTGGTGGTGACGGTGAACCGGTTTCTTACTTTAAATATTTCTTATTGATTATGGCCGGATGGTTTGGCTTTGATTTTTATCGCAAGAGAAAAAAGAAAAAAGAAGCTGCTTAATTATTACTATGACTAGTTTACTTCATCCAACCTATTTTCCGTCAATAAGTCATTTTGTTGCGATGATAAATGCTGAAACTGTTGTTTTTGAAATGGAAGATAATTTTCAGAAACAAACCAACAGAAATCGGATGTACATCCACAGTCCGAACGGAGTTCAACTTTTGAATATCCCAATTAAACATTCAACTATTCCACATCAAAAAACAAAAGATGTGCGTTTGGAAACCGCTTTCAATTGGCAAAAGCAACATTTGAAATCGTTAGAAGCGGCTTATCGAGCCTCACCCTTTTTTGAATATTTTGAAGATGATCTTCAACCCATTTTCAACAAGAAACATACTTTCTTAATGGATTTAAATTTGGAATCAATAGCTGTAGTTTGCAATTGTTTGGGCGTTTCTATACCATTTGAAAAAACAGTGGAATACTTTCATGAAGTAAACGATATTTCGGATTTTAGAAGTCTTGCCAACGGCAAAAAAGACGGAGCTACATTTGAGTTTTATACGCAAGTTTTTGAAGAAAAAAATGGATTTTTGAATAACTTAAGTATTCTTGATTTACTTTTCAATGAAGGAAGATATGCTGTAGATTATTTGAAAAGACAAGAGATTTAATTCACCTTTGGCATAATCGAAACCCTAGAAACAATCGGAAAGTGATCTGAATTTTTGAAATCAGAAAAGCTTTTGTGGCTTTTCACTTCAAATTGTTTGTCGGTAAAAATATAATCTATTCGAGCAGGATAATATTTAAAACTATAGGTTTTCCCAAAACCACTTCCGGCTTCTTCAAAGGTATCTTTCAAATCACCTTTAACACTTCTGTAAACAAAAGAAAAAGCACTATTGTTCATGTCACCACAAATTATAACCGGATAACTGCAGCCCATTTTGTGTTTCTTTACAATTTCAGCTTGATTTTGTTGTTCTCTAAAAGCAGCACTAGTTCTGGCAAAAATTCGTTTTGATCTGGACTTGGTGACACCTTCCTGTATATTTTCGTCAATCTCGTGAACATCAGGAGTGATTTTTATCGATTGAAGATGAATACTGTAAACTCTAAAAACTGTGGTATCTTTTCTTAAATCAACAAAAACAGCATTGTTAGTAGAATTCGGAAAATTCAAAACACCTCTATCAACTATTGGAAATTTAGAAAAAATGGCTTGTCCAAGTTTGGTGTTTTTGCCTTCAATAAAAATATGTTGGTAAGGATATTTAGAAAAATCAATTGTGTTTGTGTTTGAAAATTCTTGAATACACAACACATCTGGATTGTTTTCCTTTATAAATTCAGAAATATTGGCACTTACATCTTCGTTTTTAATCCAATCATACAAATTAAACAAACGTACATTATAACTCATAATCACAAGATCGCTTTTATCGCTTTCGGCTTCATTCCCATAAAGTTTATAAAACTTATTGATGAATGTAATTCCCAAAAGCAAAACAATACCTGAAAGCAACATCTGCCTTTTGAATTGCAAAAACCAATAGATAAAAAAAAGCAAATTAATAATTAAAATCAGCGGTAGAAAAAGACTCAAAACCGATAAAATAGGAAATAATCTTGGAGCAAGAAACGGCAAAAAATAAGCGACAAAAGTCACAAGCAACACAAAAAAATTGCAAATAAATATAAACTTATTGAACCTACTTAATTTTTTCATGTATGGTAACTTACTCTTTTCCGGCTCTAAATAAAAATTCTTTTTCTTCTTTAGTTAAACTTTCATAACCTGATTTGCTGATTTTATCCAAAATCTCATCAATTTGTTGTTGCGATTTATCTTTAACAACTGGTTTTGGCTTTGAATACGATTCATTTTTATGTACTTTTCTAAACGGCGTTGTTTTTTTTGCTGAAAATAAATTGGTGCAATAATCTAAGAAACCTGAGAACCATTTCGTAATATCGGTTCCTTTTTTTAACTGACTACTGAATAAAAATCCAAACAATGCTCCTCCCAAATGAGCAATATGTCCACCGGTATTTGCTGTAGATAAACTTATTAAATCAATAATTAGATAGAACATGGCTATGTGCCAAAGTTTTATATTTCCAATCAATGGCAACCTAACTTGCATGTGAGGAGCATAAGTTGCAACACCAAACATAATTGTCATTACAGCTCCTGAAGCTCCAACAAGTTCGGCATTCTTATTAATCAATGCCGGAAATAATAAGTAACTTAAAATATAGATAAACCCTGCAAAAATACCTCCCAACAAATACAGACTCAACTGCTGTTTTTGAGTAAAGAATGTTAAAAAAAGTCTTCCAACAAAATACAAAATAATAAGGTTGAAGATAATGTGCAAAAAACCAATGTGGAAAAAAGCATAAGAAATGATTGACCAAGGTTTCCATAACAAATCTGCCGGATTTGAGGATAAACTAATATATTTAGAAAAAGAAAAATCGATTCCAAATAAAGATAAAATACCCAAAACAGCAAAAGGAATTACAAACAAGGCAACATTCCAGTAGATTAACTTTTCAGTTACGCCACCCATAGTATATTGCTGCTTGATTTCGTTAAAAATATTCATAAAACCTTACTTTTTACCAATTACCCATTACTTATTATCACTCCAGTTTAATCCCAACGATTCTTGTCGAACTGCGATTTCTTCCAATACCACATCATCAAAAATCCGAAAAGTGCACCACCAACGTGAGCAAAATGAGCAATACCACCGCCACCAAACAGCGATGAACCCGTGATTCCCATATATAAATCGATAGCCACTAAACCGGGAACAAAATATTTTGCTTTTATTGGAACAGGAATAAACAACAACATTAATTCGGCATTTGGAAACATAAACGCAAAAGCCACTAAAATTCCATATAAAGCTCCGGAAGCTCCAACTGCTCTTCCATCTGCAGCTATAGAAGCATCAAAAAGTGCTTTAAAATTAGTTTCATTCAACAAATGATATTTGCCAAGCGGTTCGAGAATTGATTTAATATTTTTATCAAATAATTCACCTTTGTACATATTTCCTTCTATAAATGGGACATTAATAATCCGATGAATTGTTTCGGAAGACAATTGCAAATCTGCCGCTAATTCCATTATTTTCTGAAATTCATAATACTGCATTCCTATGTGAATTAAAGCTGCACCCAATCCACAAGAAATATAGAAAAACAAAAACTTTTTCCAACCCCAAAAATGTTCCAAAGCAGAACCAAACATTACTAAACCAAACATATTGAAGAAAATATGCATCAAATTTGGCATTTGTGCGTGCATAAACATATGAGTGATGGGTTGCCACCATTCAAACTTATCATTCAAAGGAAAATACAACGAAAACAACTCATACGACATGGGTGCAGTCATCGCTGAACCAATATAAAATAAGATGTTTATAATCAATAATTGCTTTACGGTTTCGGTCATTCGCATCATAACATAAATCGTTTTTCTATATCATCAACTGATAACGTGATAAAAGTAGGTTTATTAAATGGAGAAGTAGCCGGTTCTTTGCAAGCAAACAAACCATTTACTATATTTTCTTGTTCTTTTTGTGCTAAAAATGAGCCGTTTTTCACAGCCATACTTCGAGCCAAAGATTTCGCGATGGTGTCATTTTGACTGAAATTATGGTCTGATGTGCCATTGCTCAAATCATTAATAACTGCTTCAATAATTGCAGCAACTTGACTTTCATTGCTATTTATTGGAATACCTGAAATCAAAACAACATCTTTAGAAATGGAATCAAAAATGAACCCCATATTTTCTAACGCACCTTTTAACTCATGAATTAAATTAATTTCGTTTTGAGAAAATTGTAGCGAAACAGGAAATAATAATTTTTGACTGGAAGCATTGGCCACCGTCATATTTTTTAAAAATTGCTCATACAAAATCCGTTGATGGGCTCGTTTTTGATCAATAACAATCAATCCTGATTTGATTGGAGTAACAATATATTTTTTTTGAATTTGATACGTTCTTGTTGACGTTTCTTCAATTTCATTTTCATTTTCAATAAAAAGAGAACCGCTCACAATATCTGTTTCAAAACTATGTGAAGCAATTTCTTGACTATCTGTTTTTAAATTGACATACAAACTTTCCCAAGAAGCAGTATCGGTTTGATGTTCTCTGTAACTTGAACGTCCAAAATTTTTGGGTTTACTATCCTCAGAAAAGGGGTTATAATTGGAATCTACCTGTATTGTTGGATAATTAGCTTCTTTATTTTGAATTTGATAAGGCGTATCAAGGTTTGGATCGCGTTCAAAATCTAAAACCGGTGCCACATTAAACATGCCCAAACTATGTTTAACTGTTGAACGCAAAATGGCATACAAAGCATGTTCATCATCAAACTTGATTTCGGTTTTTGTGGGATGAATATTTATATCAATACTATTTGGCGGTACATTTAAATAAATAAAATAGGAAGGTTGCAATCCATCTTTGAGTAAACCTTCATAAGCAGCCATCACAGCATGATGCAAATAACCACTTTTGATAAACCTATCATTTACAAAAAAGAATTGTTCTCCTCTACTTTTTTTAGCATATTCGGGTTTAGATACAAAACCTTGAACCGTTACCAACTCCGTTTCTTCGCTTATGGGAACTAATTTTTCATTTGTCTTACCCGAAAAAACACCAACAATTCGCTGTCTTAAATTAGATGAAGTCAAATTATATAATTCACTTCCGTTGTGAATCAAAGAAAATTGGATAGCCGGATGGGCCAAAACCACACGTTGAAATTCATCAACTATATGTCTGAATTCTACCGTTTCTGATTTTAAAAAATTGCGTCGGGCAGGAATATTATAAAATAAATTTTTTACTGAAAAAGAAGTCCCTTTCGGCACAACCGCAGGATCTTGCGAGTTTACTTTGGTTCCTTCAATTATGATATGAGTCCCTAACTCTTCTCCTTCTTGTTTGGTTTTAAGTTCCACATGAGCAATCGCAGCTATTGAAGCTAGAGCCTCGCCCCTAAAGCCTTTTGTGTGAATGGCAAATAAATCTTCGGCATGACGAATTTTGGAGGTAGCATGTCTTTCAAAACAAAGTCGGGCATCAGTCACACCCATTCCAACACCATTATCAATGACTTGAATTAATGATTTTCCGGCATCTTTAACGACCAACTTTATTTGCGTTGCTTTTGCATCAACGGCATTTTCAAGTAATTCTTTTACCACTGAAGCAGGGCGTTGCACCACCTCTCCGGCTGCAATTTGATTGGCTACATGATCCGGAAGTAATTGAATGACACTTGACATTATTTACGAGTAAATAGGGATAAATCGAAATCGATTATGAATAAAAATAAGAGTAATAAAATGGTTATAATTATCAATATAGTTTTATTTGTTTTTGAATCCGAATTTGTTTTAAAATCATCATAAGCAGAAATAAACTTTGATTTCAAACCGCCTTGATCGCCAACTGTTTTTCGGAATTTATCGAACTTTGGTTCAATACGAAAAGGACTCCCCTCACTATCACTTTGATAATAACGAGGTTGATAACTGAATTTTTTGTTTGTTCTTTTGCTAAATGCTCCCATAATTATAACTGTTTTCAAAGGTACTCAAAATCAAAAACAATGCCCATATTGTTAGGTTAAAAATTGTTAACATCTGAATTTTTTTAACCATAAAAAAAGCCAAATCAAATGGATTTGGCTTACTTTTTAATTCAGGATACTATTTTTTATTTAAAAACTGTCATTTTGATTGCCGCAACAGCTGCTTCAACACCTTTATTTCCATGCTTTCCACCACTTCTATCAATGGATTGCTGAAGGTTATTATCTGTTAGCACACAAAATATCACCGGCATTTTACCGGCTAAATTCAAATCTTTTATGCCTTGTGTTACGCCTTCACAAACAAAATCAAAATGTTGGGTTTCACCTTTTATCACGCTTCCTATAGCAATAATCCCGGCCAAATTTGGATAGGTTTCCATCATTTTTTTGCAACCGTAAATGAGTTCAAAACTTCCGGGAACATTCCACCTGATAATATTTTCAGGTTTAACATTAAAATCAGTTAATGTGTCAAAAGCTCCTTTAAAAAGTCCTTCTGTAATGGATTCATTCCATTCAGAAACAACAATCCCAAACGAAAGTTGACTAACGTTTGGGAGCGTGCTTTTATCGTATTGAGATAAGTTTTTATTTTCTGTTGCCATTCTTTATTTTGAAAGACCAATAAGACCATCTATATTTCTAGCTTCCGGAGCAGCTTCATAGCTTTCTTTTATTTCAGTAAAATATTTTAAAGCCTCTTGTTTTTGACCTAAAGTCAAAGCTGTTTGTCCCGCTTTATATAAAAAACGTGGCGTAGTTAAATCATTAGGATTCATACGAGCTGCTTTTTCATAATATTCTAGAGCATCTTTTAACTGATTTCTTTGTGCAAATGCATCACCAATAGCTCCTTTTGCCAAAGCACTTAAAACAATATCTTTAGAACTGAATTTATCTAAATAAGCAATTGCTTCTGTGTTTTTTCCTGTGTATAAATAAGCCATTCCGGCATAGAAATTAGCTAAATTTCCGGCATCAGTTCCCGAAAACTCATCAGCAATTTTTATAAAACCATATTTTCCATCGGCTCCGTTTAATGCTAGTGTAAACAAACTATCTTGACCTGTAGTAGCATCAACCGCTTGTTGATAATTTTGTTGAGCAACAAACATTTCTTCTGCTGCTTCTATCTCTTTAGGTTCAGTTACAAACTTACCGTATAACAAATAACCAACAGTTAACAATGCAATAGCAGCAACAACTCCAAAAATAATTTTTTGGTTTTTGGCTACCCATTCCTCCGCTTTTGATGCGTTATCATCTAACGTACTGAAAACTTCAGCAGTTGTACTGTTTTGTACATCAACATCAACATTGTTTTCAATATCTTCAATGTCTTTTGGTTTAGGTACTTTAAATCCTCTTTTATTATAAGTTGCCATTTATTTTAAATTTAATGAGCCGCAAAAATAAAATTTTTATTGAAATTTAAAAGCCCTTTTTTTGGATATTTTTGAATAATTTGCACCACTGGAATTTGAAGCTCTAAAATTATCAGTAATAATAACTTCAAAAATCCAAAAAAGTCAACGTTTAATTGGTATCCCATTGTTTTTAAAACGAATTACATTAGTAAATTATAAAAATTTTTCTGAAGCTCAATATGAGTTTGAAAACACTATTAATTGTTTTGTAGGTAAAAACGGTATTGGAAAAACCAATATTCTTGATGCAATTTATCATTTGGCTTACGGAAAAAGCTATTTTAATCCGCAAGCTGTTCAAAACATCAAACACGATGAAGAGTTTTTTGTAATTGAAGGTGATTTCACAAAAAATGATCGTTCTGAATTAATTGCTTGCAGTTTAAAAAAAGGACAAAAGAAAATTTTGAAACGAAACGGCAAAGTTTATGAGAAATTTTCAGATCATGTTGGTTTTATTCCATTGGTAATAATTTCTCCCGCAGACCGTGATTTAATAACAGAAGGAAGCGAAACCAGAAGAAAATTCATGGACAGTGTTATTTCGCAATCGGATGCTTCTTATTTAGCTGATTTGATTAAATATCAAAAAATCTTAAGTCAACGAAATGCACTTTTGAAATATTTTGCTTCAAACCGCACTTTTGAAAAAGACACTCTTGCTGTTTATGACGAACAATTGGAACCGTTGGCTCATTCAATTTTTGAGAAAAGAAAACAATTTATAACCGACTTCTCTCCTATTTTTCAATTGCATCATCAAACCATAACTGATGGTGCCGAAAAAGTGCAATTGATTTATGAAAGTCAACTTTATGACACCAGTCTCAGTAAACTTTTTGAGGACACAATTCAAAAAGACAAATTGCTGCAATTCACCTCTTCCGGGATTCACAAAGATGATTTATCATTTGAAATTGAAGGCCATTCTATCAAGAAATTTGGTTCGCAAGGTCAACAAAAGTCCTATTTGATTGCACTAAAATTGGCTCAATTTGATTTTTTAAAAAAACAAAGCGGTGAAAAACCCATTCTTATTTTTGATGATATTTTTGACAAACTGGACGAACTTCGTGTTAGCAAAATTGTTGAAATGGTGAACAACGATTCTTTTGGTCAATTATTTATTAGCGACACTCATCCGGATCGAACGGAATCTATCGTAAAAATGACGCATCAAGAGTATAAAATCTTTCGCTTAAAATAATTTTGATTCAACTATTTTTAAAATGATTAGCTAAAATAAAGTCACTTCTCGAATTTTAAATTAAGCAAACGTCATAATTTGTTCATCTTTGATGAAAATTCGACTTACATCGAATAATTATTCCAAAAAAGTAATGAATTAGTGGCAGTCGCTCTGTTATAACGTTTGTTAAATCTGTCACCATTGATGGCTTATCTATGGAGTATCTATGGAGTATCTATGGCTTATCTATGGAGTATCTATGGCTTTGACCCGTCCTGTAACCCGTCATAAAATAACTATACCTATTATTAAATAAATCCTATTATAGTTATACAACTATAATTCTTGACGAATTACTTTCTAAATCTTATTGCTTTCAATTTTGAAAAGTACGTTGTTTTGCTGTAGCTTTGTTAAAACATTTTTAACATGATTACAAATAGCACCATTCAATTTTTGGAAGATTTAAAAGAGAACAACAATAGAGATTGGTTTCTTTCACAAAAGTCATCTTATGAAAATTACAAAAAAAACTATCACAGTTTAATAGCCTCTATTTTGGATCATTTGAAGCCAAAAGATGAAAGTTTACAGCATTTGGAAATTAAAAACTGTACGTTTAGAATCAACCGTGATATTCGATTTTCAAAAGACAAATCACCTTATAAAACACACATGGGAATTTGGTTTTCTACCAATCAAAACTTAAAAAATGCACCAGGGTATTATGTTCATGTTGAAAAAGGAAATAGTTTTATTGCCGGAGGTTTATATTGTCCGGAACCCTCTGATTTGAAAAAAATCAGAAAAGAAGTTGCATTTTTTTATGATGAACTTCAAGAAATAATCAATCACAAAACCTTTAAAAAGGAATTTAAAGATTTAGATCGTGACCCAAGTCAACTTTTAAAAACAGCTCCTAAAGATTTTGAAAAAGACCATCCGGCAATTGAGTTTTTAAAAATGAAAAGCTTTACAGCAACCCATAAGATAGCTGATTCAGCACTTTTTGAGCCTGAGTTTTCAAAAAACATTGCTCAAAAATTACTTGTTTTGAAGCCATTAAATGAGTTTTTAAATCGAGCTTTACAAACCGAATAAAACAAATAAATCGTTCCAATTAATTTACTTTTGCTTTTTCAATAGTCATTTTCATATGAAGATTCATTCTGATTTTTGTTTAAAAAACTACAACACTTTTGGCATTGATGCCAAAGCCAAACTATTTGTTACTGTTCATTCTGTAGATGAATTAGTTGAAGTTTTAACTTCTTTTCCTGATAAGAAAAAATTTATTTTAGGTGGAGGCAGCAATATGTTATTAACTCAAAACATTGATGCATTGGTCATTCATGTCAATTTAAAAGGCATTAAGATTATTGATGAAAACGATGATTTTGTTTGGGTAGAAAGTCAAGCCGGTGAAAACTGGCATGAGTTTGTGATGTGGACTATTGAGCACAATTTTGGCGGTTTAGAAAATCTTTCCTTAATCCCCGGAAATGTTGGCACAACTCCAATCCAAAACATTGGAGCTTATGGTGTTGAGATAAAAGACACCTTCGTTTTGTGTGAAGCCATTCATATCGAAACCCAAGAATTATTAGTTTTTGATAATGCAAAATGCAAGTTTGGTTACAGAGAAAGTATTTTTAAAAACGAAATAAAAGAGGAATTCATTATTACTTCGGTAGTTTTCAAATTGACAAAAAGAAATCACAAACTGACTACTTCCTATGGAGCAATTGAAACCGAATTACAGCTACAAAATTGCACAAAACCAACTTTAAAAGATGTTAGTAATGCGGTGATTGCTATTAGAAAAAGTAAATTGCCTGATCCCAAAGAATTAGGAAACAGCGGCAGCTTTTTTAAAAACCCGATTATTTCAAAAACAGATTTTGATAAAATTCAACAAAAATTTCCTGAAATGCCGCATTATGTTGTTTCGGAAACAGAAGTAAAAGTTCCGGCAGGTTGGCTAATTGAGCAAGCCGGATTTAAAGGCAAACGTTTTGGTGATGCAGGAATACATAAAAATCAAGCTTTAGTTTTAGTAAATTATGGAAGTGCGACAGGCAAAGAAATTTGGGAAGTTGCTCAAAACATTCAAAAAAGTGTATTTGACACGTATGGTATTACAATTGAAGTAGAGGTCAACATAATTTAACTGCTCGTACATGTTAAATTACTATTGAATTTTTTTTATCTTTGCAGAACAAAAAAACGCATCAAAAATGAAATTGATATTACTAACCATAGGTCTTTTAGCCTTAGCATTTGCGGGAATTGCCATAAAAATATGGGCGAAAAAAGACGGTAAATTTGCTGGAACTTGTGCGAGTCAAAGTCCGTTTTTAAATAAAGATGGTGAAAACTGCAGTTTCTGCGGAAAATCACCTGACGAAATGAAAGACTGTTCAGAACCAACCCATTCTTAATCTGTACTTTTTATTATGTTAGACCTGCTTTTCTATATTTTTATAGGTGTAGTGGCTATTCAACTTGTCTATTATTCACTAGTTTTTGGTCGGTTTTCATTTAGTCATTCAAAAGAAACAAATCCAAAAAAAATACCTGTTTCTGTAATTGTTTGTGCAAAAAACGAAGCAGAAAATGTTTCAAAATTCATTCCTTTACTTTTAAATCAAAAGTATCCGGAGTTTGAAATTGTGCTGATTGATGATTCCTCAAGTGATAACACCTTGGATATTTTTGAAGAATTTGAAAAAAATAATTCCAATATAAAATTAGTCAAAGTAAAAAACAACGAAGCTTTTTGGGGCAACAAAAAATTTGCACTTACTTTAGGCATAAAAGCGGCCAAACACGAATATTTGGTTTTTACAGATGCTGATTGTTATCCTGAAACTGAAAACTGGCTTCAGGAAATGAGTTCGCATTTCACCATGAAAAAAACCATTGTTTTAGGTTATGGAGCATATGAAAAAATACCCAATTCGTTTATCAATAAACTAATTCGATTTGAGACGTTACTAACCGCAACTCAATATTTTGGCTGGGCAAAAATTGGAAAACCGTATATGGGAGTTGGTAGAAATTTAGCCTATAAAAGAGAAGAGTTTTTCAGAGTAAACGGTTTTATTGACCACATGAAAATCAGGTCGGGAGATGATGATTTGTTTATCAATCAAGCTTCAAACAATAGCAATACCACTATTTGTTTTTCAAAAAATAGTTTTACCTATTCTAAACCCAAAACTTCTTTCAAGGAATGGTTTACCCAAAAAAGAAGGCATATTTCAACAGCCACAAATTATAAGTTTTTTGACCGTTTTCAATTGTCAGTTTTTTATCTGAGTCAAATTTCTTTTCTGATTTTAGCACTACTTTTATTCGCTTTTCAATACAATTGGATAGCTGTTGGCTCGATTTGTGTTGGAAGGTATTTGTTTAGTTGGATTTCTTTAGGATATGCCGCTTCTAAATTGAAGGAATCTGACGTTATGTATTGGTATCCGTTTTTAGAACTGGTACTCATTTTTACGCAATTGAATATATTTTTTACTAATCTTTTTTCAAAACCGGTTCATTGGAAATAAAACCAATCATAGAAAAAGCCAAAAATGGTGATCAGTTAGCTTTTACAATGCTACTTGACTTGTATTGGAATGAAGTCTATGGATTTATGTTAAAAAGAACTGAAAATGAAACAGATGCAGAAGACATTACCATAGAAACTTTTTCGAAAGCCTTTGATAAATTAGCCAATTATAACTATTCCTTTCAATTTAACACTTGGCTGATTGCAATTGCAAAAAATGTTCATATTGATTTGCTTAGAAAAAAGAAATCAAAACAAAATTTAGACATCACAGACCAAGAAGACAGACAAGCTTACAACATTGCAGATAGTTCTCCATCGGCTGAAGACACGTTGATTACAGAACAAAATCTATCCCAATTACTGCAATTTATCAAAGAATTAAAACCGCATTATCAAGAAGTTATTCAACTTCGTTATTTTCAGGAAATGAGTTATCAGGAAATTTCGGAACACTTGAATGAACCTTTAAATAATGTAAAAGTTAAAATTTTGAGAGCCAAAAAGCTACTAGCAGAGATTATTGAACGAAAATAATTTTTTAATCGTTTTCTGATTCTCAACTTCTTTAAAAGCACCATTAGATAATTTTCTTTTCTTATCTTTGCATTTCAAAAAATTGCACTATGAATACTGTTATAGATAGCGTACAACCACCAATTGGAAAACCAAAATGGTTAAGGGTAAAACTACCTACCGGACAAAAATATACAGAACTTAGAGGGTTAGTAGACAAATACAAATTGAACACTATTTGCACCTCGGGAAGTTGTCCAAACATGGGAGAATGTTGGGGAGAAGGCACGGCTACTTTCATGATTTTAGGTAATATTTGTACACGTTCCTGTGGTTTTTGTGGTGTAAAGACCGGAAGACCCGAAACGGTGGATTGGGATGAACCTGAAAAAGTGGCTCGTTCTATCAAAATTATGAATATCAAACACGCTGTTATCACAAGTGTTGACCGTGATGATTTGAAAGATATGGGTTCCATTATTTGGCAAGAAACTATTTGGGCCATTCGAAGAATGAAGCCAACCACTACATTAGAAACTTTAATTCCTGATTTTCAAGGAAACGAAAAAAATATTGATCGAATTATAGAAGCCAATCCTGAAGTGGTCTCTCACAACATGGAAACTGTAAGAAGATTAACTCGCGAAGTTCGGATTCAAGCAAAATAT
The DNA here is from genome assembly GCF_014638005.1 of Flavobacterium orientale. Classification (GTDB taxonomy): domain Bacteria; phylum Bacteroidota; class Bacteroidia; order Flavobacteriales; family Flavobacteriaceae; genus Flavobacterium; species Flavobacterium orientale. The sequence continues at coordinate 411,409 of NZ_BMFG01000001.1, read as the reverse complement.
GATCGGAGCCTGGAAGTGCTTCGTTATTTGAAAGAAAAAGGCATCAACAGAACAAAATCGGGCATCATGTTAGGACTTGGCGAAACCGAAGAAGAAGTTATCCAAACTATGAAGGACCTTCGCTCTGTGCATGTTGATATTGTTACTATTGGTCAATATTTGCAACCAAGCAAAAAGCATTTGCCGGTAAAAGAATTCATCACTCCGGAACAATTTAAAAAATATGAAACCTTAGGAAAAGAAATGGGTTTCCGTCATGTGGAAAGTGGTGCATTGGTTAGATCTTCTTACCATGCTCAAAAACATATCCTTTAATTTTGTTAAACCTCTTTTGTTCTGATGACAAAAATTAGAGTTGCAATAAACGGTTTTGGAAGAATAGGCAGAAATGTGTTTCGATTGCTACACCAACATGAAGCCATTGAAGTTGTAGCAATTAATGATATTGCCGATGCTAAAACAATGGCACATTTGTTAAAATACGACAGTATTCACGGCATTTTTCCTTTTGAGGTAACTGCAACCAATAATCAATTACTGATTGACGCTAAAGAATATGCCTATCTTCAAGAAAAAAATATTGAAAAAATTGATTGGAAAAAACATTCTATTGACTTTGTAATTGAAGCAACAGGAAAATTCAAAACCCAAGTTGAAGCTCAAAAGCACCTAGATTCCGGTGCAAAAAAAGTTATTCTTTCTGCACCACCCGAAGATGATTTCATCAAAACAATTGTTATGGGAGTGAACGAATCATTATTAGATGGTTCCGAAACAATCATTTCCAATGCAAGCTGCACCACCAACAATGCGGCACCCATGATTCAAATCATCAATAAGCTTTGTGGTATTGAACAAGCTTATATCACAACCGTTCATTCATATACCACAGATCAAAGTCTACATGATCAACCACATAAAGATTTAAGGAGAGCTCGAGGAGCTGCACAATCTATAGTTCCAACAACAACAGGAGCGGCAAAAGCACTAACCAAAATTTTCCCTGAAATGAATGGTAAAATTGGCGGAAGCGGCATTAGAGTACCTGTTGCAAACGGTTCATTAACGGATATAACTTGTTATGTAAAAAGAAACGTAACTATTGAAGAATTGAATTTAGCTTTTAAAAATGCCTCAGATAATGAATTGAAAGGCATTTTAGCTTATACCGAAGATCCCATCGTTTCTGTTGACATTATCGGAAATAAAAATTCGTGTTTATTTGATGCCCAATTGACATCTGTTATTGATAAAATGGTGAAAGTTGTTGGATGGTATGACAACGAAACCGGATATTCTTCAAGAATTATTGACTTAATCCTATTTATTTCAAATAAATAATTAATTTTATAAAACATAAGTTTAATTCTTAAAGTATGAAACAATTACTTTTCTACTTTTTATTTGTTACAATTTCATCTTTCGCACAAATCAATTCTATAAATGATAGCACTTCCTATTATATGGATTTGGCCAATTTTAATTTAAAAAACAACAACTACAGTTTAACGTTAGAGAATTTACAAAACGCAATTGAAAAAGCAGATAAATCATCCAATGTTCAAGCGAAAGCTGCGGCATATTCACTTTTGGGAAATGTTTATTTAGAATTAAAACGCTATTCTGATGCCATTGAAACATTTAATAAAAGCATTAGTTTGTATCAAACTTTAGAGCCTTCGGCAGAAATGGCTTACTCTTTTTATAATCTTGGGGTTTGTTATATTGAGAAAAAAGAATTTTCAAAAGCAGAGAACTATTTTAGAGATGCAGAACAAATTTATAATGAATTAAAAATTGAAGGAGCAAGAGATTTAATTAATTTACAAAAAGGAAAAGTTTATAAAGCTAAAAATGAATTTCAGCTGGCTACTAAAATTTTAAATACTATAGTTTCTAAAAGTGATGCAGAAGATACTTTTAAAACTAAAGCTGAAGCATATTACCTTTTAGGTGCCATCGAATTAGAAAATTCTCGAAATAATTTGGCTTTAAATTATTTGAATCGTGCGATCGAATTAGCAAAAAAATACAATAACTTAGAAGTACAATCAAATACTTATAAAGCATTAAGTGAATCATATGAACGCGTTTTAGATCTTTCAAAATCGCATACTTTTTTAAAAAATCACGTTTTAATTAAAGACAGTATTTTAGCAATTAATCAAAAAAAAATTGGTGCAGAAGGTTTCATGAGTTTCAAAGAAACTGAACGACTTAAAACCATAGAACAATTAGATAAAGAAAACAAAGCACAAGCAAAAGCTACAAAATTTTCTAAATTAATTAGTTTGTTAAGTATCGCTTTAATATCAATTTTATCACTTCTAAGTTTATCCTTATACAAGAATAATATTATTAGAAGCCAAACAAATAAATTGCTTCAAGATAAAAATACCGAGCTTCAATTGGCCAAAGACAAAGCAGAAAAAGCTTCAAAAGCCAGAGCAGAATTTTTATCAACAGTTAGTCATGAGTTAAGAACTCCACTAAATGCAATCAACGGAATTTCACATTTACTGCTGGAGGAAAAACCAAAAAAATCGCAATTACAATATTTAACTTCGCTTAAATTTTCAGGTGATTATCTGTTGAACTTCATTAATGATATACTGGAAATTAACCGTGTTGAAAGTGAAAACATTGAAATTGAGAGCATCAATGTAAACATCAAGCAATTGCTGGAAGATTTACAAAATTCTTTTAAAGATTTAGCCAGCAAAAACAACAATGATTTTGTATTGGATATTGACGAGAATATTCCTGAAAACTTAATTGGCGACCCGACTAAATTATCACAAATATTTATCAATTTAATTAATAATGCTTTAAAGTTTACTAAAAACGGAACTGTAAGTGTTAGTGCAAAAATAATTCCTTTAGAAACAAATGAAGAGGATTTAACCAGAATCTATTTTGATATAAATGACAACGGCATTGGAATCCCGCCTGAAAATCAAGAAGCTATCTTCGAAAGTTTTTCACAAGGCTCCGTTGAAATAAATAGAAAATATGGCGGAACCGGACTAGGTTTAGCAATTGTAAAACGATTGGTAAATCTATTAGGTGGCGAAATCAAACTTAAAAGCGACGTAAATGTTGGCTCCAGTTTTTCGTTTGCTTTAGATTTTAAAATTGGACATCAAACGTTTGTTGAAGTTGTAAAACAATATGATTCTGCAGTTTTTAGCAATAAAAAAGTATTGGTTGTTGAAGACAATAAAATCAATCAGATGATTACCAAAAAAATGGTTGAAAACAAAGAGATGATTTGTGAGATTGTTGACAATGGCGAAGAGGCAATCACGCTAGTGGAAAACAACAATTTCGACTTAGTTTTAATGGATGTTCACTTACCCGGAATCAACGGAACGACAGCAACTGAGAAAATCAGAACGTTCAACAAAACAATCCCAATAATTGCTCTAACTGCCATTTCGTTAAATGAGAATAGAGAAATGTTACTTTCTTTTGGCATGAATGATGTAATTACAAAACCATTTAATCCCGACAATTTTTATAAAGTAATTGCGCAACAATTAAGCTAGTTTAAATCGAATTTTCTATAAATAATTTAATTAATTTTCTAACATTAGGTTCTGCTTTTCGGGCAGCTTCTAACACTTCTTGATGGTTTACTTCATGAATTGATTCCTCATTCCCCATATCGGTAATGACCGAAATTCCAAGACAATCTACATTCATATGTCGGGCAACAATAACTTCAGGAACGGTTGACATTCCTACACAATCAGCACCTAAAATTTTTACCATTTTATATTCTGCCAAGGTTTCAAAAGTGGGCCCTTGAAGTCCTAAATAAATTCCGTCTTTCAAACTTATTGCATTTTGCGTTGCAATTGTTTTCAATTGTTTAATCATGTCTAACGAATAGGGCTCGCTCATATTCACGAATCGCGGTCCGAATCGCTCGTCGTTTTGACCTCGTAGCGGATGATCGGGAAACATATTGATGTGATCTTTTATCACCACAATATCACCCACTACATAATTAGCATTTACACCACCGGATGCATTGGAAACAATAAGTTTGGTCACACCCAAATATTTCATCACTCTAACCGGAAATGTAACCGTTTGCATATCATAACCTTCATAATAATGAAACCTTCCTTGCATTGCTACTACTTTCTTGGAACCAATTTTCCCAAAAACCAAAGCACCTTTGTGACCTTGAACTGTCGATACCGGAAAATTCGGAATTTCAGCATAAGGAATCGTAAATTCTATTTCTAAATCTTGAGTAAACGAACCCAATCCTGAACCTAAAATCACACCAAATTCAGGTGTGAAATTTGTTATTTTCTTGAGATAACTAACGGTTTCTTGTACTTTGTTCCACATAATTTTTAATTGTATTTATAAATTCTAATTCGTTTTGAATAAAAGTGCTTTTAATTGGTAAATAGAATAATTTTTCCGGTTTCAATTTTCCTTTTAACCGCATATAATCTTTTTCGGTAGTCACTATAATTTTTCCTTTGGATTTATTTCGAATCGAATCAATATCACTTTCAGTAAAATCATGATGATCATTGAAAGTCAATTTTTCATCGGAGTCCTTTTGTACAAAATCATAAAATGGTTTTGGTTTTGCAATTCCTGAAACTAAAAGTTTTTCTGATTCTTTAATTTCTTTAATTGCTTTTTTTGTAGTTTCAGAATACACAAATTCATCATAGGAAATACTACTAAAAAAAAGTTTTTGATAGCTTTTTACTTGTAATTTTTTTTCGATTTCAAGTCGTTGTTTTTCAGACAAATCAATGGGACATTTGGTAACAATTACCACCGAAGCTCTTTTTGCACCGGATTGGTACTCTCTTAAATTACCGGTTGGCAACATAAAATCATCAATATATAAATCGTCAAAAGCGGTCAATAAAACATAAAATCCGGCTTTAACTCTTCGGTGTTGAAAAGCATCATCTAACAAAATCACTTGAGGTGGAATAGTTTGATGCAACAATTGACTTATTCCATTTACCCGATCGGCATCGACAGCTACTTGTAAATTGTGGAATTTTGTATGATATTGGAACGATTCATCACCTAAATCTGAAACAGTTGACTTGGAATTCGCTAAGAGAAATCCTTTAGACTTGCGTTTATAACCCCGACTTAAAGTAGCAACTTGATAGTTTTCTTGCAACATTCTGATTAAATATTCAATTTGGGGTGTTTTACCAGTTCCTCCAACAGATAAATTACCAACAGCAATAACCGGGACATCGAATGAAAATGACTTTAAAACTGCTTTATCATATAAAAAATTTCTAATGGCTGTCACAAAACCATATAAAATTGCAAATGGAAAAAGTAATTTTCTAATTAAAATCATAGTACGAAAGTAGGTAATTTTTATCTTTGAAAGAAATAAACTAATCCATCAATTACACCACAATGAAACTCAACCACATTATTCAAGTTTTAGAAGAGTTAGCTCCTTTGGCTTATGCAGAAGATTTTGACAATGTCGGTTTATTAACCGGAAATGAAAATCAAGAAATTTCCGGAATACTGGTTTGTCACGATGCCTTAGAAAATGTTGTTGATGAAGCCATTTCTAAAAAATGCAACTTTATTGTTTGTTTTCACCCCATTTTATTCTCCGGTTTAAAAAAAATAACCGGAAAAAATTATGTGGAAAGAGTCCTCATCAAAGCCATTAAAAATGACATTGCCATCTATGCTGTTCATACTGCTTTAGACAATCATAAAGAAGGAGTGAATAAAATTATTTGCAATGCTTTAGGTTTAAAAAACACTAAAATATTAGTCCCTAAAGAAAAATTTATTCGAAAATTGGTGACCTATACGATTCCTGAAAATCATATTGAATTGCGAAATGCACTTTTTGAAGCCGGAGCAGGAACCATTGGCAACTACGAAGACTGTAGTTTTAATTCAAAAGGCATTGGCACCTATTTAGGAAATGAGAACAGCAATCCGGAAATTGGCGAACGATTTGAATTTGTTGAAAACGAAGAAATTAAAATAGAAGTTACATTTGAAAAACATTTGGAATCAAAAATTTTAAAGGCACTCTTTCAAAATCATTGTTATGAAGAAGTAGCTTATGAAATTTATGAACTGCAAAACAAACATCAAAACATTGGTTTAGGGATGATTGGCGAAATGGAAACAGCAATTTCAGAATCAGAATTTTTGCATTTGGTAAAAGAAAAAATGCAATGTGGAAGCATTAGACATAGTACTTTTTTAAATAAAAACATAAAGAAAGTAGCTGTTTTAGGAGGTTCAGGGAGTTTTGCCATAAAAGAAGCCCTAAAACAAGGAGCCAATGCTTTTTTAACCGCTGATTTGAAATACCACCAATTCTATGAAGCTGAAAATCAGTTACTTTTAGCAGATATTGGACATTATGAAAGCGAACGTTACACAAAAAATTATATTGTTGATTTTCTTATCAAAAAAATTCCTAATTTTGCAATCATTTTATCAGAAGAAAATACAAATCCAGTTAAGTACTTTTAAGTTATGACAAACGTTAAAGAAATGAGTGTAGAAGAGAAGTTAAGAGCACTCTATGATTTGCAATTAATTGATTCGCGAATAGACGAAATTAGAAATATCAGAGGAGAATTGCCTCTTGAAGTGCAAGATTTAGAAGATGAAGTTGCAGGTTTGAAATCGCGTTCAGAGAAATTAAAAGTAGATTTAGATACTATTGACGAGCAAATTAAAGCAAAGAAAAATGCTATTGAAGCTCATAAAGAAGGTATTAAAAAATATACTGAGCAACAAAAAAACGTTAGAAATAACAGAGAATTCAATTCGTTAACAAAAGAAATTGAATACCAAGAATTAGAAATTCAGTTAGCAGAAAAGCACATTAAAGAAATGAAAGCTTCTACTGAATTTAAGAAAGTTCAAATTGCTGAAGCAACAGAAAAACTTTCTTCTAAACAAAATCATTTAGAACACAAAAAAGCAGAATTAGGCGATATCATGTCTGAAACTCAAAAGGAAGAAGAATTTTTAATGAACCTTTCTGCGGAATATCAGGGTAAAATTGAAGAAAGAATTTTAGCTGCTTACAACAGAATCAGAAGCAGTGTTAAAAACGGATTAGCTGTTGTTTCTATAGAAAGAGGAGCTTCTGCCGGATCGTTCTTTACCATTCCACCACAAACCCAAGTTGAAATAGCTGCCAGAAAAAAAATTATCACTGACGAACATAGTGGTAGAATTTTAGTTGATGCTGCTTTAGCCAATGAGGAAAGAGAAAAAATGGAAAGCGTATTTAAAAGCATATAATCTTTAAAACCCCAATCGGGGTTTTTTTTATGAAACAATTTTTTAATTCGGTCGTTATTTTTTGCATTGGCAATTTTATAAATCTTTTGAGCTATATCTATCCCAAAAAAGCCAAAGAAATTGCCTATACATTTTTTAGTACTCCAAGAGCCGGAAGACTACAAAATGAAAATTTGCCTACCATTTTAAAACAAGCTTCTTTTGATTTTTTTGAATTAGAAAATCACAAATTTCCGGTATATGTTTGGGCGGGAAATGCTACTAAAATTATTTTAGTTCATGGTTGGGAAAGTAATGCTTCGCGTTGGGAACCTCTGATTCATCATTTGCAAAAATCAGGGAGCACCTTAATTGCACTTGACGGTCCGGCTCACGGTTTATCAAATGGAGTGGAATTCAATGTGCCAAAATATGCTTCTTTCATCGATGTAGTTGTGAAACATTTTGAACCCTCTATTATAATCGGACATTCCATTGGTGGTTCTGCCTGTTTATTTCACCAACATTTTTACAAACCTGAATCAATAAAAAAATTAATTTTAATAGGTTCTCCTTCTGATTTGGATGTTTTGATTTTTAATTTTAAAAGAATTTTAGGTTTAAACAACCGTGTTTCAAAACAATTGGAAAACTATTTTGAAGAAAAATTCAAATTGAAAATTATCGATTTTAGTGGTGCAAAAATGGCTTCAACTATTGAAATATCAGGAATTGTGGCTCATGACACAGAAGATGATGTGGTATCATTTAAAGAAAGTCAGAAAATTATAAGCAGTTGGAAAAATGCAATTTTCATTGAAACCCAAGGTTTGGGTCATAGCATGCACGATGAAAAAATGTATCAAAAAATCTATAACTACCTATTTGATAACGAATCTAATGCTTACTAATTTTTTTAACGGTTGCGTATTTTCCATCAGATATCTTCAAAAAATAAACCCCTGAATTATATCCGGAAATATTGATTTCTCTTGAATCAGGCACTAACGACTGATACACTTTCTGACCTAATGAATTGAAAATTTCTATTTGTGCATTTTTTGTCAAATCATTTGAAACCATCAAAGTAATTTTATCAGAAGCGGGATTTGGAAAAACTGAAAAATTGGTTAGTTCATTCGCATCTAAATTCAACAACACATAATCATCGTATATCTTTTGAATAGCGGTTTGCATATTTGGAATCGGACCAATAGCACCAGCCCCCGGATTTCCCTGAGCGATTCCTGTGACTTTTAATAATTCCCTCATTTGCGGACCGGTCAAATAGTTTCCATTTAAGGAATGATGATAAGATTGTAAAACAATCGCACAAGAGGCAACAATTGGAGTTGCAGAGCTTGTTCCTGCAAAATTGGTATATCGCTGGTTGAAATCATTTCCAATTACCACAGCATCGCCATAACCTGTTGTATAAACATTTTCACCCCAAGCTTGAACATCTACTCTTGTGCCATGAGTACTGTACCACAATTTATTGTGAGCCAAAGTTGAAGTTCCTGCTCCAACAATTATGGCACCACTATCGCCACGATTCATATAAGGTTGATAAAAAGCTGAATTCAAATTTTGGTTTCCGTTACCGGCTGCTGCAACTATAATAATTCCACTATTGGAGGCGGCCAATGTTAAATCCCAAACCACATTGTTATATTCTGCCGGAACAAATTGATCGTTTTGACCGCCGGTTTGCATTTCAAAAATAATAATATCTCCAGGCGAAGAGTTTTGAATGGATTGTGATATCGCAAAAATTCGATTATAACCCGTTTGTTGCCACTCCGGAAACAAAATCATTTCAGTTGCTCCATGTGCCATTCCGGAAACGCCATAATTGCCTTTATGAGCATAAACAATTCCAAAAACAGCAGTACCATGTTCTGTATAATCAACAGAAGCATTCGAATTGACCGTCATTCCTGCAGCTAAAAAAGCATTAATCTGATGGAATTCTTCATGATTTTTATTGAATCCGTATTCTACATTTCTGATTTTGATACCGCTTCCGATTAATCCCAAATTCCAAGCATGTTGCATATTTACTCCAGGATTTGCTGCAATATAATTTTGATTTGCTTCAAAATTTGGAGTAACCGGCATAATATCAAAAGGTGGTCGAATGGGTTCGAGTGAGATGAGACTACAATAGTCAACGTTTGATAATTCTTCCAATTTTGTAGCGAGTTCCAGAAGTCGCTCATTGGTTGGGTTTGAAATGTTTACCTTTAAAATATTTTTTAAAATTTTTATCGAACCGTCGTCGTTATTAAGCTGTAACGCATTTTGTTCCATTCGGTAAAGTGTCTCCTCTTCCATTAAAATTCCTTTTTCTAAAGAAATGGAAAATTCATTCTGCAAGGTTTCGAAACCCGGAATATGATTTTTTGCAATAGCATTATAATCTTCGTTTGAAAAATCTACCGAAGCTGAAAATCGCACAAATAATTCGTGCGTTTCACTTGATTGGTTTAAATGAAATTGTCCCTTTCGATTTTGACCAAACGAATCAGAAATCCAAAATAATAAAACAATAAAAAAAGCAGTCCTAATCATTCAATTCGGAATTAATTTTTTGATTTTAAAATCATTGCAATTTAATAATTTTATAAACACAATCTAAAAAATTGATTTTCATAAATTAATGAATAAAAGTTACCTTTGCCATCATGGAAAATTCAGGAAAACGAATCAATAAATTTTTATCCGAATCGGGGTATTGTTCACGAAGAGAAGCTGACAAATTAATTTCAGAAGGAAGAGTAACCATCAATGGAATAGTTCCTGAAATGGGTACAAAAATTAGCGAAGCTGATGAAATCAGAGTAGATGGCAAACTGATTCGTGAAAACAGAGAAAAACCTGTTTATTTGGCTTTTAACAAACCGGCCGGCATAGAATGTACCACCAATCAAACAGTTCGAAATAATATAGTTGATTATATCAATTATCCTGAACGAATTTTTCCAATCGGACGGCTGGATAAAGCCAGTGAAGGTTTGATTTTTATGACAAATGATGGTGATATTGTAAATAAAATTCTTCGTGCAAGAAACAATCACGAAAAAGAATATATTGTCACCGTTGACAAGCCCATAACCGATAGATTCATCCAACGAATGGGAAATGGCGTACCGATTTTAGATACCGTTACTCGAAAATGTAAAGTAGAACAGATTAGTAAATTTGTTTTTAAAATTGTTTTAACGCAAGGTTTAAATCGACAAATCAGACGAATGTGTGAGTATTTGGGATATGAAGTTACGGCTTTAAAACGCATTCGAATTATCAATATTTCTTTAGATATTCCGGTTGGAAGATATCGTGATTTATCAGAAGCTGAAATTAATGAACTAAATCAATTGATTGAACCTTCAAGCAAAACGGAAGAAGCGAGTCTGCCTAAAATTAATACGAAGCCGGAAACCTTTAAATTTACTCCAAAAAAAAGGTAATATAATTCTCAAAATTGATTGAAAAAATAGCAATTTCTATATAATTTATATTAAATTGACATGGTGAATTATTATATTTTGTAAATTTAATCACTCCGAATCTTTTATTTTTAACACATTATTTAAACTTAAAATAATATTTTATGAAAAATATAAAGATATCAACAAATCAAAATCTGATAAAAAAAATTAAAAATCACCATCAGATTGTAGCATGGTTTCAAGTAATTATTTTTTTAAATTTAGTTATTTCATGCTCCTATTACAACGTCAAAAACCTTCCAACAAGTTCTGAAAATTTCTCGGAAAACTATAACACCATCAACAAAAATGAAAAATATGTTGTATTGCACACAAACAACAATGATTTTCACCTAAAGAATATCGTTTTAAATGAAGATAATAAAAGTATTGAGGGAGAAATAGATTCTATTTCAAAAAAGCATTTATTATACAACCCTACCAAGAAGAAAAGTGCCTATCAGTATGATAAAAAGAAAGTAATAAAAACAAATGAGGTACATTTTTATACTTCTCAAGAAATCCCTTTTGAAGTTGGTAAATCAATAACAATTCCTTACGATCAAATTGAAAAAGTAGAAGTATATGATAAGGATAGTGGGAGAACATTGTTAAACGTTTTAGGATTTACGTTTGGAACTATTGCCGTTATTGCAATTATCATTGCAGCTACAAAAAGTTCATGTCCATTTGTTTATGTCAAAAACGGAGAAACTTTTGAGTTTGTGGGTGAGTTATATCCCGGTGCTATTTTGCCAACTTTAGAAAGAGATGACTTTATAAAACTTCCCAATTATAGTTCTAATTCAAATGAATTTGTAATTAAAATTACAAATGAATTGATGGAAATTCAACACACTGATTTAGTTGAACTAATTGTTGTGAATCACACTAGCAACATCGATGTATTTATAGATCAAAATGGAAATCTTCACAGTGTTTCAAAAAAAGAAAGTCCTATTCAATTAATTAATGACAGCAGAGACATAGATTTAAACACACTTACTAAAAAAGACAACATTTGCTTTTCTTTTGATAATTATGACTCTAATTCCGAATTTAATTCACTAGAATTAAAATTTGATAAGACCACCAGCAGTTCTAAAGCCAAGTTACTTATAACTACAAAAAACACTTATTGGCTTGATTTGATTTATGGAAAATTTAATGAACATTTTGGTTCTTATTATAACAAATTTCAAAAAAGTCAAAGTAAAATTCCTGCTGAAAAAAACATCTCTTGGCAGAACAATCAAGGAATTCCGCTGACAATTTCTATAAAAATTAATGATGAATGGAAAATAATTGATCGGATATATCCGGTTGGTCCGATGGCATTTCGGGACATAATTGTACCGCTGGATTTAAATGAATTAGAAAAAAATACAGTTGAAATAAAATTAGAATGTGGATTCATGTTTTGGGAAGTTGATTATGCAGCAATTGATTTCAGTCAGAATGAAAATCTGATTGTGAAAAAATACAACCCTAGTTCTGCCATAGATGAAAAAGGTATTGATGTTAAAAATTTATTACTTTTTGAAGATCAACAAAGATTGATACAACCCAATATTGGAAATGAAGTGATTGTCACTTTCGACAAAGAAAGCAACTCAACATCGGAAAAAGAAAGTGTCTTTCTAAAAAATAGAGGTTACTATGAATACATCAGAGATTATAAAGGCAAACCTAAAGTGAAGCAATTAAAAAAGTTTAAACAAGATGGAGCTCTTTCTATCTATTCAAAAAACGAATATTTACATTTCATAAACAATTTAAAACAAAAGCAAATGGTTACTTTAAATGATTAACTATCCAAAATACAATCAGCTTGTTTTAACTCAAAATGATACAAAATCCATTTTGAATCAACCCCAAATTGCCTCAATTAAAAAAAGCAGAAATATAATAACCGGCTTAAAAAAAGAATGGATTGAAATTTTATTTCGAATAACCATTTTTAAAATTGCAATAAAAAACTATCGAAATCCTTGGCATTGGATTTATGTACCGCTTAGATTAGACAAAAAAAGGAGAAAAGCAATTGGCGAACACCGCCTTTTTAAATTAATTCATTTAAATAATCGATATTACTGGGGGCTTTATACTCCGGGTTGGAATGGCAATTCCTTTCAAAATTTTATTGCTTCGGAAATGAACCGGATAATTCCAATGAAAAAAAAAGTAAATCAATTTATTAATGCCTATGTTTCTATTACAAAAAAATGTTCGTTACGATGTGAACATTGTTATGAATGGGAAAATTTAAATACTAAAGACAATCTTTCTACTGAAGTAATTGTGTCAAACATTACAAAAATTCAACAAAAGGGAGTAAGTCAAATACACTTAACCGGCGGCGAACCCTTACTTCGTATTGCTGCTATTTTAGAAATTTTAGAACATTGTGATAAAAAAAACACCGATTTTTGGGTGTTAACTTCTGGCTTTAAACTAACTGATGAAAATGCCAAAAATCTACACCTCGGTGGATTAACCGGAGTTTTTATAAGTTTAGATCATTTTGATCCGGAAAAACATAATACATTCAGAGGTTATAAAGATGCTTTTTATTGGGCAAAAGAAGGTGTCAAAAATGCAATAAATAACAACCTAGTTGTTGCTTTGAGTATTTGTGTTACTAATGAATTTACATCTACCGAAAACTTAATTTCTTATGCAAAACTAGCAAAAGAATGGGGTGTTTCTTTTATTCAATTATTAGAACCAAAAGAAGTTGGCCATTATACTGATAAAAATGTAGTGCTATCAAATGAAAAAACCGCTTTGTTAGATGATTTTTACTTTAACATGAATTATAATTCTGATAATAAATCATTCCCTTTAATAAGCTATCATGGCTATTATCAAAGAAGACAGGGTTGTTATGCTTCAGGAAATAGAAGTTTTTATTTGGATGCTAACGGTGATTTTAATTCCTGTCCTTTTTGTCATCAGAAATCAGGATCAATATTTAATGACAATTTTGATGATTGTATTACTGACATGATTTCAAAAGGTTGTCCAAATTATACACAAATTAAAACTTAAAATTTTGTTTTACTCTGATATCAATCAATGGTTAATCGGTGCAATGACATTTGCCTTGAGGTATTTTGTTTTGGCAGGTTTGGCTTATTTTGTGTTTTACATCCTTTTTTTCAAGAAATTAAAAGCCTTAAAAATTCAAGATAAATTTCCGAATTTCAAACAGCTAAAGCACGAAATACTATTCTCAATTTGTGCAATGCTTATTTATGGTTTATCAACCGGCATCTTAATATATTGGTATAAAAAAGGGTTTACAAAAATATATACTGACCTTGAAGAATATGGAATTATCTATTTTGTGATCAGTATTCTATTAATTATCGTAATACATGACACTTATTTTTATTGGTCTCACAGATTAATGCACTCCCATAAATGGCTGTATCATTTTCACAAAACACATCATATTTCAACCAATCCAACACCTTGGACATCCTTTTCATTTCATCCGATTGAAGCAATCATTTCAATAGGTTTTGTTCCCATTGTTGTTTTCTTAATTCCAGTTCATCCCTATGCTTTGCTTATTTTTTTTACTTTTATGACTTTGTATAATATTTTAATTCATTTAGGTTTCAAATTATTTCAATCAAATTATTTCAATCAAATTTTTAACAATGCCTTTAATCACGATATTCATCATCAAAAAAATCAAAGACATAATTTTGGTTTTTATTTTGTGTTTTGGGATAGAGTTATGGGCACACTGAATGACCAATCAAAAAGTTAAACTTGTAAAAAAAACAATAAGAATTTTTGTATATTATTTGGAAAGTATATTTTTGGACCAAATAATTTAAAAACAACACAATGAAAAAAAATTTTTTAGCAAGTCTATTTTTAACCGCCTTTTTTGGATTGGTTTCCTGTAGTAGTGATGGTGATTCTAGTCAAAACTCTACTACATTCAAAATTAATGGTGTATCATATACACTACCTCCAACGCAAGGAATCACATATTTAGCTATGTCAAACACCTTTGAAATAGATGAAATCACCTATGACCGGGTTTCAATTATAATCAATGGTTTTAATGGCGTAACAAATGTTGGAGTAGTAACCTTTGATTTGTTCATGTTGCCAGGTCAATCCATAGCAGGTGATTATCAGATTTCTATTGATGAAAATGAAGATGTTACTTCTGATTTTGAACAAATACTTTTAAGCCAACAAAGAGCATGCATGGGATGGACTTCTGGAGTGTCAGCTTCATCAATGGATATTCAAAATTCAATAGGCGGAAATGCTCCTACGGGTACTGTAAAAATTATTTCAAATGGAGGTAATAACTACACTATTCAATATAATGGTAATTTCAAAAAGCTATTAGATTTTACAGCGATTCCGGTAGAGATGAACATAACAGGAACTATAAATATCAATTAATTTAGTATTAAAAAAAACCAAACCCAAGCTCATCACTTGGGTTTTTTATTTATTTTAACTTCAATCGTTTTTGCTCTCTGGCTAATAACGTATTTTTGAGAAGCATCGCAATTGTCATAGGTCCCACTCCACCGGGAACAGGAGTAATAAAAGAAGCTTTTTTACTGACCAAATCAAAATCAACATCTCCAGTAATGCGGTATCCTTTTTCGGTGGTTTCATCTGCAACTCGAGTAATTCCTACATCAATAACTACTGCATCATCTTTAACCATTTCTGCTTTCAAATAATTTGGAACACCAAGAGCTGTAATAATAATATCAGCTTGAGTGGTGATTTGAGAAATATTTTTGGTATAACTATGTGTTAAAGTAACAGTTGAATTTCCCGGAAAACCTTTTCTTCCCATCAAAATACTCATGGGTCTACCCACTATGTGACTTCTTCCAATCACTACGGTATGCTTTCCTTGTGTTTCAACACCATAACGTTCTAATAATTCTAAAATACCGAATGGAGTAGCCGGAATAAAAGTACTCATATCCAAAGCCATTTTACCGAAATTTTCCGGATGAAAACCGTCAACGTCCTTACTTGGGTCAATGGCCATCAACACTTCTTGAGTGTCGATTTGTTTTGGCAATGGCAATTGCACTATAAAACCATCAATAGTATCGTCTTCGTTTAATTCTTTGATTTTTTTAAGCAGTTCTGTTTCAGAAGTGGTATTCGGCATTTTGATTAAAGTACTTTCAAACCCCACGCGTTCGCAAGCTTTTACTTTACTACCAACATAGGTTAAGCTTGCTCCATCATTTCCAACAATCACAGCCGCTAAATGAGGTACTTTTTCACCATTATCTTTCATTTTCTGCACCTCAGCAGCAATTTCATTCTTGATGTCTTCCGAAACTTTCTTTCCGTCTAATAATTTCATGTATCTGTTGTTTTAGTTGTGTCAAAAAAATAAGACGCGATAAATCGCGTCTGTATTGTAGAAAATTATCTCATTCCTTTCATGCCACCCATCATTCGGGCGAGGTTTTTTCCACCACCGCCTTGCATCATCTTCATCATTTTGCTCATTTGGTCAAATTGTTTCATCAATTGATTCACTTGTTCCACTTTTGTTCCTGAACCTTTGGCAATTCTTATTTTACGTTTTCCGTCAATAACAGTTGGTTTTGTTCTTTCTAATGGTGTCATCGAGTGAATGATAGCTTCGATATGTTTGAAAGCATCATCTTCAATCTCCACATCTTTTAGAGCTTTTCCGGCTCCGGGAATCATTCCGACTAAGTCTTTCATGTTACCCATTTTCTTTATTTGCTGAATTTGAGATAAGAAATCATCAAAACCAAATTCGTTTTTGGCAATCTTCTTTTGCAGTTTGCGAGCTTCTTCTTCATCATATTGCTCTTGAGCTCTTTCAACTAACGATACTACGTCACCCATTCCCAATATTCTATCAGCCATACGAGAAGGATAGAAGATATCAATAGCTTCCATTTTCTCACCGGTACCGATAAATTTTATGGGTTTGTTTACAACCGATTTGATTGTTAAAGCAGCTCCACCTCGGGTATCACCGTCTAATTTGGTTAAAATTACACCATCAAAATTCAATCTGTCGTTAAAAGCTTTTGCTGTATTAACGGCATCTTGTCCGGTCATGGAATCAACCACAAACAAGGTTTCGTGTGGTGTGATTGCTTTGTGAACATTAGCAATCTCATTCATCATTTGTTCGTCAATAGCCAAACGACCGGCAGTATCGACAATTACCACATTAAAACCGTTAGCTTTAGCATGTTTTATCGCATTTTGAGCAATAGCAACCGCATCTTTATTTTCAGGTTCAGAATATACTTCAACGCCAATTTGATCACCAACCACATGCAACTGATTGATAGCTGCAGGACGATAAATATCACAAGCTACCAAAAGCGGTTTCTTTCCTTTTTTTGTTTTTAAAAAGTTGGCTAGTTTCCCTGAAAAAGTAGTTTTACCGGAACCTTGCAAACCTGACATTAAAATCACTGTTGGTGTTCCGGAAAGGTTGATACCAACTTCCTCTCCCCCCATTAATTCGGTTAACTCATCTTTAACCAATTTTACCATTAACTGACCCGGTTGCAATGACGTTAACACGTTTTGACCCATTGCTTTTTCTTTCACCGTAGTAGTAAAGTCTTTTGCGATTTTAAAGTTCACGTCGGCATCTAACAGAGCACGACGTACTTCTTTTAAAGTATCGGCAACGTTTACTTCGGTGATTTTTCCGTGACCTTTTAATATATGAAGGGCTTTGTCGAGTTTATCGCTTAAATTACTGAACATAATTCTAGTTTTGATTTTATGAAGTGCAAATTTAAGAAATAGAACGGGATGTACCTCTGTTAATTGAATAAAAAAACCATCCTTTTTAGGGATGGTTTTCAATACTCTATCAATTAGTTTTAGTTTTTTTGAAAAGTCAGTAAATCAACACTTCCATCTCCACCACTGATGTGTTTGAGTTCTAATTTTGTGGAAGAGCTGCTTAGAATCCTCCAATCTTCACTTATCTCTTCAAAAGGACCATTTATAACCGTAAAATTTATAACCATTTTCGGTGTACTATCGTCTGTTCCGGTTGTCCAAGATCCTGTCATTGTATTACTACTATTTACAGCTGTTAAAACATTGTTTGCTGCAAAAGTAAAATCATATCCCGCATAGTTTGACGTTTGGTTAGCACCATCTTCTGAAAACAAGGTCACTTTCCAGGTACCGTTAACCACATTATTATTTACGTCAGTAATATTGGGATTGTTTGACGAATTGTTGTCGTCATCACTGCTGCACATTGAAGCCACATTAAGCAAAAAAATGCTACATAAAAGCGGAAACAAAATTAATTTTTTCATGTTGTTTGTAATTAAATTTAAGTTATTTATAAGTTCTATAAATCTATTACTTCAACAACGCTAAATTGCTTTTATTGTTATTCCGATTTTAACATTTTTTTTACATTCGTTCAGGCACTTCAATTCCTAATAAGTTAAATGCTGATTTTATAATTTCTCCCACTTTTTGCGACAATTGTACTCTGAATACTTTTAGTTTCAAATCTTCTTCAGGAAGGATGGGTACGGATTGATAAAAAGAGTTGTATTCCTTCACCAACTCATAGGTATAATTTGCAATCAAGGCCGGACTGTGTTGTTGTGCTGCACTTTGAATAAGGTCAGGATAAGCGGCCATCAGTTTTAGTAATTCTTTTTCTTTGGGATGCAATACAATGTTTGAACTAAAGTCAGCATAATCAAAATCTGCTTTTCTCAATATTGATTGAATTCTGGCATAGGTGTATTGAATAAACGGTCCTGTATTTCCGGCAAAATCAACAGATTCTTCGGGATTAAAGAGCATGCTTTTCTTGGGGTCTACTTTCAGCATGAAATATTTTAAAGCTCCCAATCCTATAATTTTATATAAACGTTGTTTTTCTTCTTCTGAATAGCCGTCTAATTTTCCTAATTCTTGTGAAATCTTTGCTGCTGTTTCGGTCATTTCCGCCATTAAATCATCGGCATCAACGACAGTACCCTCTCTTGATTTCATTTTTCCGGAAGGTAATTCTACCATTCCATAGGATAAGTGATATAAATGAGAAGCCCATTCAAAACCTAATTTTTTCAGAATTAAAAACAGCACTTTAAAATGGTAATCTTGTTCGTTACCGACGGTGTACACCATTCCGCCAACATCGGGAAAATCTTTAACCCGTTGAATTGCTGTGCCAATATCTTGTGTCATATAGACAGCTGTACCGTCTGAACGAAGTACAATTTTTCTATCTAATCCATCATCAGTTAAATCAATCCAAACCGAACCATCGGGATCTTTTTCAAAAATCCCTTTTTCAAGTCCGTATTGCACCACTTCTTTCCCTAATAAATACGTATTACTTTCGTAATAGTAACTATCAAAATCAACTCCTAAGTTTTTGTATGTTGTTTCAAAACCGTCATACACCCATTGGTTCATGGTCTTCCAAAGTTCTATTACATCCGGTTTACCTGCTTCCCAATCTAAAAGCATTTGTTGGGCTTCAAGAATAGAAGGAGCATTTTTCTTCGCCTCTTCTTCAGTTTGACCTTCACTCATTAGCTTCGTGATTTCCGATTTGTATTTTTTATCGAAAGCCACATAATAATTTCCAACTAACTTATCGCCTTTTAAACCAGTAGATTCCGGCGTTTCTCCACTTCTACTATTTTTCCAAGCCAACATTGATTTACAAATATGTATCCCTCTGTCGTTTATAATTTGTGTTTTGTATACTTTTTTACCGGAAGCTTTTAAAATTTCTGCAACGGAATATCCCAATAAATTATTTCTAATATGCCCCAAATGGAGTGGTTTGTTGGTGTTTGGTGATGAATATTCCACCATTACAGCTTTCTCGTTGGGATTTGTGGTTTTACATCCGAAGTTTTCTTCTGTTCGAATTTCATTTAAAAAATGTACATAAAAGGCATCGTGAATAACCACATTTAAAAATCCGGAAACCACATTGAATTTTTCAACAATGGGTACATTATTGACCAAGTAAGTGCCAATTTTATTTCCAATCTCCATTGGATTTCCTTTTATCACTTTTAATAAAGGAAAAATAACAACTGTAATGTCCCCTTCAAAATCTTTGCGTGTTCCTTGAAATTCAACTTTATCAATAGTTGTATCAAACAATTCGCTTATTGCTTTTTTGATTGGTTCAATTAAAATATCAGAAACATTCATAATGGTCTATTTAAGGGTGGCAAATATAGTCATTAAGTCAAAAACTTACAATGTATAATGGTTGAAGTTTTTGAAGTTGGAGATGAGTGATGGAATTTAGAATATTGAGAATAGAGAATGGAAAATAGAGGATAGACTAGATATTTACTAAAAATGGATTAATTGGGGAAAAACCGTAAAAAAGTTCTGTTTGGAATGATGAACGGGAAAATTTCAACCCATATAATTGAATTAGAACCAACGAATTAGAAACACTATATACTAATTAATGATTTTTCAGACAAAAGAAAATAAAAAATTCGACAAAATGCACCAAACTTGTACTACTTAAATTACTTTTAATTCATTTTTATGCATTTCATCGACTTTTTTTGCATTTAATCGATTTTTATGCATTTATTTGTCACGTCAAAACAATAAAAAAAAATGTGATGTTATTCACCCCAAAATCATTCACAATGAAAACTAGACTTCTAATCCTACTTTTACTTGCTTCAATTGCCGGTTTTTCACAAAGTATTACTGTTTCTACAACCAGTCATACGGTACCCGAGTTAGTAACTAATGTTTTAGTAAACTCACCTTGTTTACAAGTGAGTAACATTAATTGGAGCACGGGAACTAACTTTGGTTCCGTTAACGGAATCGGATATTTTGAAAATACCAATCCCAATTTTCCATTACAAAGTGGTGTCATCCTATCAACAGGTGATGTGTTGAATGCACAAGGTCCCAACAACAGCATGTTAAACGATGGTTCAAATGATTGGCCGGGTGATACCGATTTACAAAATGTCTTGGCTTCAGCCGGCATTGCTATGAATTCAGTAAATGCGACAGTTTTGGAATTTGACTTTGTAGCCTTATCACCTCATTTTGATTTTGACTTTTTATTTGCTTCAGAAGAGTATGGCAACTTTCAATGTCAATTTTCAGATGCTTTTGCATTTTTGCTTACCAATTTAGCTACGGGAGTAACCACCAATTTAGCTGTTGTTCCCTCCACTACAACGCCAATTTCTGTGGTTACTATTAGAGACTTTTTATACAATTCCTCTTGTCCTTCAGTTAATCCACAATTTTTCGGATCCTTTAATGGTGGTTCCAATGCAGCTACTGCTCCCATCAATTTCAACGGACAGACAACAGTATTAAATGCTTCTGCTGTATTGACTGCCGGGGTTTCTTATAAAATTAAATTAGTTATTGCTGATAGAGCTGATCCACAATCAGATTCGGCTATCTTTTTATCTGCCAATGCTTTTAATATTGGTCAGAATGTATTAGGTGCTGATTTAACAAACACATCCAATTCCAGTTTATGTTTTGGAGCGACACATACTTTAACTACAGGATTAAATCCTGACGAATATACCTTTACATGGAAACGTAACGGCACCACTTTGGCTGGTGAAACCGGAGCTTCTTTGGTTATCAATCAAGCCGGAACGTATGTGGTTACCTATTCCAACAATGCTTTTCCTTGTCAGACTATCACTGATGAAATTATTGTGCAATACCAACCTCAATTTGTAACTCCGGATCCTAAGAACATTTACCGATGTGATTCAGGACAAAGTTCGTATACGTTTAACTTGGCTTCCAACACTCCGGTTGTTACTTCAGGTTTACCTACAGGAACTTTAGTATCTTATCATACTTCAGCTGAAGATGCTTCTTCAAACAGCAATCCGTTGCCATCTGTTTATACCTCAGCTGGAAATCAAACCATTTATGTTAGAATTCAGAAAAACAATTCTACTTGTTTTATTGTAAAAACATTTGAGCTTCAAGTTACACCTCCTCCGGTTGCCCATCAACCTGCAGATTTTCATGCCTGTGGGAGAATAAATAACCCAACACGAGCCAATTTTAATTTGTCGCTGATCAATCCGACGGTTCTTAATGGTCAATCGTCAGAATATAATGTAATCACCTATCACTTAACACAAGCCGCAGCGGATAGTGGCTTAAACCCGGTAGCATTTCCTGTATTTGGCTCTTTAAACCGAACCCTATACATCAGAATCCAAAACATTACAGACCCAAGTTGTTTTGCTACAACAAGTGTTAATCTTGTGGTGGATGCCCTACCAATAGTTGATGTTTTGGAAGATGTAATTGTATGCGACAGTTATGTATTGCCTACGATCAGCAACGGCAATTATTTTACCGGTCCGAATGGTACCGGTCAGGCTTTGTTTGCCGGAAATGTAATTACAGAAACCAAAAGAATTTATATTTATAGACTTTCAACTGTTGCACCAATTTGTCCGAATCAAAGTAGTTTTTTAGTTACTATTGTAAAACCTGAAAGTTTAACCATTTCAAGTGGAAGTTATTGCGGAAGCTATTTATTGCCTTCCCTAACTTTTGGAAATTATTATTCTGAACCTGATGGTGCAGGAAGTATACTTGTTCCGGGAACAGCTATTACTGAAACACAAAACGTTTATTTTTATTTCCTATCAACAGTTGCTCCTTTTTGTGAAATCAGTTTAGGTTATTCAATTGCAATAGTACCGAACCCTGAGATTGGTACATTTGAAAATGTATTTGATTGTAGTGCTTATATTTTACC
This sequence comes from Flavobacterium orientale, assembly GCF_014638005.1. Classification (GTDB taxonomy): domain Bacteria; phylum Bacteroidota; class Bacteroidia; order Flavobacteriales; family Flavobacteriaceae; genus Flavobacterium; species Flavobacterium orientale. Next base: position 388,828 of record NZ_BMFG01000001.1, on the reverse strand, counting down.
GGCTCTTTCGGTTGGAAATTATTTTGATGCTCCACATGGGGCAGGAAATAGTATTCCTGCAGGAACCGCTATTACAGCGACACAAACCATTTTTGTGTATGCTCACAACGATATTTGTACTTCAGAAAACAGTTTCACCGTATTCATTGGTTTAGATGCTCCGGTTTCCACAACAGAATGTGTGAGTTATACACTACCTGAATTGCCAATAGGCGGTTATTTTTCAGGGCCAAACGGCACAGGAACAGCCTATCCGGCAGGAACAGAAATTAATTCCACCCAAACTATTTATATCTATGCTGTAAGTCAATCTCAACCTAACTGTACAGACACCCTTAATTTTACTATTACTATCACATTACCGGTAATAGAAGTGCCTGCGGTGACGACAGCTTGTGAAGCCTATATTTTACCTTCCATCCCTGTAGGAAACTATTTTACCGGACCCAATGGTACAGGAACGCTATTGTTCCCGGGCGATGAAATTGTGAGTGCCCAATCTTTATTTATTTATTTGAATAATGGCGATGGTTGTGAGCACGGCGTAAGCTTTGAAATTAATCCAAATCAAAAACCGGAAATTGATGCAAGAGGCGATATTGATGGTTGTAATACCTATATTTTAACTGATTTAGAACTAGGCAACTATTATACAGGTCCGAATGGAACCGGTCAACAACTAAATGGTGGTGATGTAATTACTGAATCTCAGTTAATTTATATTTATGCTACCGGCAACGGATGTGTTTCAGAAACTAGTTTTCAAGTTAATGTATTTGATATCCAAGCGGACTCCTCTGATGATATCGTAGTGTGTGACAGTTATGTTTTACCTACACTATCAGCAAACAATTTATATTATACGGAACCAAACGGTTCTGACGGTTTTGGAACTGTGGTAGCACCAGGTACTGTTATTACTACCTCACAAACTTTATATATCCATAAAAAGAACCAAATCCGTCCTTCGTTTTCGTGTGTTGATGAAAGCTCATTTACTATTACTATCAATACTACTCCTATAGTAGCCCCGGTTGCTACAGTTTCAGTTTGTAATTCATATGTTTTACCAGCACTGGCTGTTGGAAATTATTATACTGAAACAAACGGAGGAGGCACTATGCTTACAGCGGGAACCGAATTAACAACAAGTCAGTTGATTTATGTTTATGCAGAAACAGGAACAACACCTAATTGTTTTGATCAAAAAAGTTTTCAATTAAATATATTTAATGTTGACGAACCGGCAGACGTTGTCTCTTGTTCCAGTTATACTTTACCAGCCTTAACAGTTGGAAGGTATTACAGAGGACCGAATGCAACAGGTGGTCAGGTAGCGGCCGGAACGGTTATTACCTCATCACAAACCTTATATGTTTTTGCCAATAGCAATTATACCCCAAACTGTTCTGATGAACACGCGTTTACCATTACAATCGTACCGCAACCGGTAGTTAACAACATCCCTGTTGGAAACCGACGTGTTTGTGATGAAGATGGCGTAAATGACGGTATTACCTCGTTCGATTTAACTACGCTGGATGCTATTGCTTTGGGCACACAAAATGGTGCTGAGTTTGTGGTAAGTTATCATGCTACTTTATTAGATGCAACGGAGAATACTAATGCATTTACAGCCACTACATTACAGAATTTATTTATACGAGTTAGTAATACTTTAGCTCCGGAATGTTATGATATCAAACCTTTAACCTTAATCGTTCATCAATTACCGGAACCAACACCTGTGGATGGTTATGTTTGTGTGGAAAGTGGCACCGGAGTTGTATTGAGTACTTATACAATAGCTACTAATTTATCGAGCAACACCCATAATTTTGAATGGTATCTTAATGAAACCTTAATCAATGGTGAATTTGGAAACACATTAACTGTTTCGGCTCCCGGAATGTATTTTGTAGTAGCGACCAACATAGCCACCGGTTGTTCTTCAGAACCTACTATAGTTGAAGTTTTACAATCTGAACCGGCAGCTATAACTTTTACGGTAAGTATGGCTTTTAGCAGCACCAACTCAATAACAATTAATGCCGTTGGTAATGGCGGTAATTATGAATACCAATTAGACAACAGTCCGTTTCAAGACAGTCCAACTTTTGACAATGTATCCTCAGGAATTCACACCGTTACAGTAAGAGATAAAAATGGTTGTGGTTCAACAACAGAAGACGTATTGGTGGTTAATTATCCCAAATTCTTTACGCCAAATGGCGATGGATTTAATGACACTTGGAACATTAAAGATTTAGCAGATCAAACTAATGCCGTTATCTATATTTATGACCGATACGGAAAATTAGTAAAACAAATATACCCTAATGGAGCAGGATGGGACGGTACTTTCAACAATCAGCCGCTACCTTCTACCGATTATTGGTTTACTGTTACCTATGAAGAAAATAACAGTACAAAAGAATTCAAAGCACACTTTTCTCTGAAAAGATAGTTTAGTTGTTTTATTTTTTGACATGGCCTCCCACGTGGAGGCTTTTTTTTGTTTTGTTTGTAACAAATCGCAACATTTATAGTCTACTATTTTATGAGCATCAACATATGTTAAAGCAACGTTAAATAATATATAAAAAGGTACTTTGTTATACAATGTACGTAAATATGTTTTACATTTGCCTCATCAATCATCAATCATCAATCAATCTCCGTTTAACGGAACAAAAAACGAACAAAAATGAAACTAAAAATCGCAGTGCTCCTGTTATGGTGCGTACAATTATTTGCTTCAAACGAAAATATAGGAGCAATCACTGGTAAAGTGGTAGATAAAACAACCAACACCCCTATTCCTTATGCTTCCATTATCATCAAATCAAATGATCAAATTGTAACGGGGGGAATTACAGATGACAAAGGGGAATTTAGCATCACAAAAATTGCGAATGGTACTTATGATTTTGAAATTCAATTTATAGGTTTCAAATCGTATACGTCTAAAATTACCATTGACAACAAGACAACTAATTTAAAAACTATTTATTTAGAAGAGGAATCCACTAAATTGACAGAGGTTGAAGTAACCGCTGAACGCACGACTTTTGTACAAAAAATAGATCGAAAAGTAGTTAATGTTGGTCCCGATTTGGTCAATGCCGGTCCAACAGCTTCCGATGTTTTAAATAACATTCCTTCGGTTAGTGTTGATTCACAAAACAATTCGGTTTCTTTACGAGGTAATGACAATGTACAAATATTTATTGATGGTAAACCATCTCAAATGTCGGCATCTCAAGCCTTACAACAAATACCATCAACCTCCATTAAGCAAATTGAGTTAATTACGAGTCCATCCGCTAAATATAATCCGGAAGGAATGAGTGGGATTATCAATATCATTTTGAAGAAAAACTCCAATTTAGGTTTCAACGGAAGTGTAAATGCCGGAGCAAATTTTGGTATAGTTCCTAAAGCAAATACTTCTTTGGATTTAAATTACAGAGTGAATAAATTCAATTTTTATACCACCTATTCTATGAACCATGGAAGAAGAATAAACGAAGGCTATTTAAATACTATTGATTTAACCAATGAAGACAGAAGTAATCGTTCCGATTTTTATATTGACAATTTTAATAAAAATCACTTTGTAAAAGCAGGAGTAGATTATTATTTGGATGAAAAAAATACGATTTCCTTTTTCACCAATCAAAATTTCAATTCAAATGCTGGTATTTTTAATAACACCGTAAACTTTTTTTCAGGCGTAAATCCAGACATAACACAATTGTTTGATTCTAAAAACACTAACAGAAATCAAGTCTATAATTTAGGTTATAAACACGAATTTGAAAAACCTCAAAAAACATTTGAGGCGGAAATAAATTTCAATAAAAATGATAGAGATGAAGACAGTCGATTTTTTGATGGAAATAACAATTTATTACAAACCAATCAAGTAGAAACTCTTGGCAAAAATGTAATCATCAATGTAGACTTTGTAAATCCAATAACTGAAACCACAAAATTAGAATTAGGATTAGAAAGCCGATTTGACGGAACTGACAACCAGTTTGATCGTGACTTAACTTACTTTTCTGATTTTGATTACAAGCGATCCATTCAAAGTGCCTATGTTAACTTAGGCAAACAATCAGGAAAATGGGGCTATCAAGCCGGAGTTCGTTTAGAAAGCTTTGACGTGGAAGCCAATTTTAGAAGAGTTGATGATCAAGACGGGCAATTTAAAGATTACATCTTTACAATTTATCCTTCCGCCTTTCTAACGTATGCTTATACTGAAAAAGACAATTTTAATTTGAGTTTTTCGAGAAGAGTTGACAGACCAAACTTAAATCAAGTGAATCCTATCAGAGAATGGAGTAGTCCAACTATTGACCAAGAAGGTAATCCGAATTTAACCCCTCAATTTACCAATTCCGTTGAGTTAAATTATACTCGTTCTACCAAAATTGGTTCCATAACTTCGGGTGTGTTTTTCCGACTTGTAAATGATCCTATCACTCAGGTTTTCATCCAAAGTCCGTATGACGAAAACAAAAAGTTAATGACTTTCGCTAATTTCAGTAATACTACTCAATATGGTATTGAAACATCGGGGAATTTAAAATTTAAAAAATGGTGGAGTACTAACTTTGGAGTTGACGCTTATTTCAGAAACGTAACCGGTTTTGTAGAAAATATTGATAGAGATTTAGTTGAAAAATCCGTTTTATCTGTGCCATTCAATGCCCGAATGAATCATGATTTTAATGTGACCAAAGATTTTAGAATCACTTGGTTTAGTATGTATCGCAGTGCCGTTGATGATTTACAGTTTAACAGTAGAGACATGTGGCGTACTGATTTAGGCGTACGATACAATATCTTAAACAATCAAGGTTCTATTAGTGTGCGATACAATGACCTTTTCAATAAAATGAGAGCTCGTTTTTATGGTGAAAATCCTGATCAAGTTGATGGACAGTTCCGTTGGGAAAGCCGCATGTTGAATGTTACATTTAACTACCGTTTCGGCTCCGGAAAAAACAGAGCGATGCAACGCAAGCAAAGAGATAAAAACGAAACCCAAGGAGGTGGGCTGTTTTAAAAATAAAAAAAGGTTGTCTGAAATGGACAACCTTTTTTATAGTAATTAGTAACTAGTGATTAGTATTTACCATCTAATAATTACGCTCCCCCAGGTGAATCCGCTACCAAAAGCGGCTAAAACAACTAAATCTCCTGATTTAATTTTACCTTTTTCCCAAGCTTCGGTTAAAGCGATCGGAATGGAAGCTGCTGTAGTATTTCCGTATTTTTGAATGTTGTTATAAACTTGATCGTCTGACAGTTTAAATTTTTGTTGAATAAATTGTGAGATTCTCAAATTCGCTTGATGCGGAATCAACATATTAATATCGGAAACATTCAAATTATTGGCTTGTAATCCTTCATTGATCACTTCACTAAATCGAACTACGGCATGTTTAAAAACATATTGTCCGTTCATATAAGGGAAAAAACTTTCGTCGTTTGGGTCGTTGTCTTTGATGATGTCTGTCACCCAACGTTTACCCATTCCCGGAGCAATAACCGCAAGTTCTTCGGCATGTTGTCCTTCTGAATGTAAATGGGTGGATAAAATCCCTTTGTTCACATCGACCTCTCTGGAAATAACGGCAGCTCCTGCCCCATCACCAAAAATTACAGAAACACCTCTACCTCTTGTGGTCATATCCAATCCATAGGAATGCAATTCCGAACCAACTATCAAAATGTTTTTATACATTCCTGTTTTAATATATTGATCTGCGATAGACAAAGCATAAACAAAACCGGAACATTGGTTTCTGATATCCAACGCACCGACAGTTCGCAAACCCAAGTCACGTTGCACTAAAACACCGGGACCAGGAAAATAATAATCCGGACTTAAGGTAGCGAAGATGACAAAATCGATGTCTTCTTTAGCAACACCCGAACGTTCTATAGCAATTTCAGCCGCTTTAACTCCCATGGTAGTAGTAGTATTGCCGTCGCCTTTTACAACATGTCTGCGTTCTTTGATACCGGTTCGCTCTTGAATCCATTCGTCATTGGTTTCAATTCGTTGTGACAAATCATCATTTGTAACCACATTTTCAGGCACATAGAAACCTAAACCGGAAATTTTTGAATGATACATAGTGAGAGTATTATTAATTTTTGAATAACAAATTTAACAATCTTATAAAATATACTGCTATAACTTATGATAAATTTAGAATTTACTAATTTCTAACTCTACATAACAACTTTATAAAATTTTTAAGGAATTAGCGTTCCTTTAAGAAAATGTAGCACGGTTTATGCTTATTTTTGAAAAAATAAAATCCAATGCGTCAACTTCTTACCATTTTTATTTTTATTCTATTGAGTCATTTCACTTATGCTCAACTGGATGGTTCCGTTCGCCCTCCAAAGTTTGGAGCTGTTGATTCTCCTATTGCTCCAAAAACGAATACCCCTTTTGATGGTGGAATTAAATTTTCTCCTAAATATAAAATTGGGGAAGACCCAACTCCCGAGCCTTTAATTCAAGAGAAAAAGCCGGACATGACCCAACAAGATAACTTTATTAAACCCGATCATTCTTATAATCCCAAATGGCTAGAGAAAGATTCAGAATCGAGTGAAGCTTACAAGAAAAGTCAATATTTTGGTGATTACAAAACCAAGCACAAGAAACTGAGAATACTTTGTCGCGACCATGAGTATGTGGATGGAGACCGTGTTCGAATATATCAAAATGATAACATTATTGCCAATGACATTCACCTCGTTGGTGGTTTCAAGGAAATATATGTGGATTTAGTACCAGGATTTAATAAGATTGAATTCATGGCCTTAAATCAAGGTACTTCAGGACCCAACACAGCTGAATTTAAAATTATTGATGAAAACGGGAACGAAATCATGGGTAATATTTGGAATTTAGCTACCGGTGTAAAAGCCTCACTGATTGTTATACAAGAATAAAACCAATTAACTGACTATATGAAAACTAACCTTTACTTATTTTTGTTGGTAGGATTTATGGTTTCTGCACAAGAAAACATTTCCTATCAAAAACCACCTAAAGAAATTCTCGATTTAGCTGATTACGAACGTGCTCCTTCTGTGAACATGGACAGCAAGAAACAGCTCATGATTTTGAGTTACCGAAACACTTACAAAACACTTGATGAATTAAGTCAGGAAGAAATGCGTTTGGGTGGACTTCGAATTAACCCGATTACGAATATTTCAAGTACTGTAACTTACATCAACAATGTAAAAATCAGAAAGATTACTGATAAAGTTGAAACGCAAGTTAGCGGTTTACCTGACAATCCAAAAATCAGTAATTATGCGATGTCGCCTGACGAGAAAAAGATGGCTTTTTCAAATACTACTGCTACCGGAGTTGAACTTTGGGTTATTGATTTAGCTACAGCAAAAGCCTCTAAAGTAACTGATGCTAACTTAAACGCCAACATGGGAAGTCCATACAGTTGGTTTAAAGATAGTGAGCATTTACTAGTTCGCGTGTTGCCTAAAAACAGACCGGCTTTATTGGACGAGAAGAAAAACCTTCCAACCGGACCAATAGTTTCTGTTGGAGATGGTTCAGTTTCGCAAAACAGAACCTATCAGGATTTGTTAAAAAATCCGATGGATGAAAAGAATTTTGAAACAATTGTAACGTCTGAACTTTACAAATATTCCTTATCCGGAAAAGCGGAACTTTTTAAAGGTGCAGCTATGTATGCCGGAGAGAGTTTTTCACCTGACGGTAATTACGTTATGATTACGACACTTGAAAAACCTTTTTCATATATCGTTCCTCTGAATCGATTTCCTCAACAATCGTCTGTTTATGATGCGAGTGGAAAATTGGTTCGTGAAGTAAATAGTGTGCCCTTAATTGAAATCATGCCAAAAGGATTTTCTTCTACCCGAAAAGGAAAAAGAAGTATGACTTGGCGAGCAGACAAACCCGCTACACTTGTTTATGTGGAAGCTTTGGACGAAGGTGATCAAAATGTAAAAGTGGACTACAGGGATGAAGTTTTCTTGTGGGATGCTCCCTTTACTGCAGCACCAAAATCATTGGTAAAAACACAACAACGTTTTGCCGGAATCCAATGGGGTGATGCCACCAGAGCCATCGTTTCTGACCAGTGGTATGACACAAGAAACAGCAAAGCTTATCTAATCAATCCTTCCAATCCGAGTCAAGAGCCTAAAGTGATGGCCGATAGAAACTATCAGGATATCTACTCCGATCCGGGAGATTTTGAAACGAAAAGAAATGAGTTTGGCCGAAATGTTATTGCTATCGAAAATGATGTTGCTCACTTAATTGGAGAAGGATTTACCAAAGAAGGTCAGTTTCCTTTTATCGATGAGTTGAACTTTAAAACACTTCAGACAAAAAGAGTATATCAATCGAATTTGAAGGATAAGAAAGAGGATTTGTATTCCATTATAAATGCAAAATCAGGGGATGTTTTAGTGATGATTCAATCTAAAAATGAATATCCCAACTATTATATCAGAAATATAAAAGCGAAAAACAAACTGACGCAAATCACAAATTTCAAGAACCCTTTTGAGAGCTTGAAGAACGTACACAAAGAAGTGATTAACTACAAACGTAAAGATGGCGTTGAGTTGTCGGGGACATTGTATTTACCGGCAGGTTATGATAAAACTAAGAAAGAGAAACTACCTTTATTGATTTGGGCTTACCCAAGAGAGTTTAAAGATAAGAGTACGGCAGGTCAATCGAGTGCGAATCCGAATTCGTTTACGTTTCCGTATTATGGTTCGTTTGTGTTTTGGGTAACGAGAGGTTATGCTGTTTTGGATGATGCCTCCTTCCCTATTGTTGGTGAAGGTGAAACAGAACCGAATGATAACTTTATCGAACAGTTGGTTGCCAATGCAGAAGCTGCTATTGATGCGGTAGATAAATTAGGGTACATCAACAGAAATAAAGTGGGTGTTGGTGGTCATTCCTATGGTGCGTTTATGACGGCTAACTTGTTGACACATTCAAATTTGTTTGCTTGTGGTATTGCCAGAAGTGGAGCTTACAACCGAACACTTACACCTTTTGGATTTCAAAGTGAGCAACGTAATTACTGGGATGTGCCACAGATTTATAACGGCATGTCGCCATTTATGAATGCTCATAAGATGAAAACACCGATGCTTTTAACACATGGCGAAGCGGATAACAATCCGGGGACGTTTACTTTGCAAACGGAACGTTACTTTCAGGCGTTGAAAAACCTTGGAGCTCCCGTTCGTATGGTTATTTTACCTAAAGAATCGCATGGTTATGCTGCGAAGGATAACATTCTGCATTTGCTTTGGGAACAGGATCAGTTTTTGGAGAAGTATCTGAAGTAGGTGATGGGTGATTGGTAATGGGTAATGGGAAATAAAATTAGCCCCGAAGTCGAGAGATTTCGGGGTTTATTTTTTGGATAAATGGATAGTGGTGCCTTCGGTTAGGTGTGTGTCATTTTCAAAATAGAGGATTCCGTCGGGGTAAGTGGCTTCGATGAGGTAGTGGTTGCCTCGGAAGTAGGCTACGGTTACGGTAACTTTCAAAGGAGCGTTTGCTACGATTTGCAATTGGTGTGGGTAAAGCAATTGTGTGTTTTCTTCCTTCAAATACTTGCCTGGTATTTCGTTTATATCGCCAAAGAGGGAGGCGGTGTATATATCGGTTGGGTTGTTGTAGAGGTCTTTGGGTTGACCTGTGGTGGCGACTGCACCGTTTTGCATGACGAGGACTTCATCGGCGAAAGAGAGTACGTCAGTGCTGTCGTGGGTGGCGACTATGGTGGTGATTTCTTTTTGTTTTAGGTAGGCGAATAGCTTTCTGCGGAGGCTGTTTTTTCTGAAGTTGTCGATGTGGCTGAAGGGTTCGTCGAGGAGGAGGACTTCAGGTTCTAGGGCTAGTACTCTTGCGAGGGCTACGCGTTGCATTTGGCCACCGCTGAGGTATTTTGCTTTTATGTTGGCATACGAGGTCATTTCTACTATTTCGAGAAGCTCTGCGATGCGTTGCTTTTTTTCTTCGGGGTAGAAATTAGAGAGGTATTTGCCGACGTTTTCGGCTACGGTGATGAAGGGCATTAAATCAAAGTCTTGTGCGAGGTATTTCATGAAAGGCATTCCGGGGATGAGGTGGAATTTTGGGCCTTGCACTTGAGTTTCTTTCCAAAAGATGGTTCCGTTATCGAGGTCGTGGAGGCCGTATAGGAGTTTGAGGAGGGTGCTTTTGCCGCAGCCGCTTTCTCCTATGATGGCGAGGTTTTGTGCTTTGGGTAGTTCAAAGCTGATTTGTTTGATGACGGGTTCTTTTTGGTAGGAGAATGTGGCGTTATTGACTTTTAACATGTGTTGTTGGTGTGGTTTGGTGCAAATTTAACGTTTTTTTGGATTGGATGGCGGTTGTCTGGTTTCTGTTGTCGGTTGTCTGTTATCTGTTGTCAGTTGTCGGTTGTCGGTTTTGGGGAGGTGTTGTTTTATTGGCTTCGGATTGGGGGGATTTTGAGGTGGTTGGGGTGATTTAGATTTTGGTTGGTGGCGAATTGATTGGGCTTGTGAACGAATCGATTGGGCTTGGAAGCGAATTGGATGGGCTTTAGAGCGAATCGAATGGGCTTGCAAACGAATTGCATCGGCTTGTGAGCGAATCGAATGGGCTTGGAAGCGAATTGGATGGGCTTGCGAGCGAATTGGATGGGCTTGTGAACGAATTGGATGGGCTTTGGAACGAATTGAATGGGCTTGGAAGCAGATTGATTTTGGTGTTGTGAGTTGTTGCCTGCTACGCAGGAGGTTCCTTCCACCGCGGCGGGATAAAATTTCGTCTTCGACACCACTCCGGATGATAGAGGAGATGTGGATAATAAAATTGGTGTAAGGCTGATGGTGATTTTATTGATGATTGATGACAAAAAGGTTAGGATGTGCAACGCTCAACAAAAGTTAATTGGTTTTTTCTTAACATTTTTTAAATTCAATTTAACTGAATTTGGGCAGTAAAGAACTAATTTGCCTTAAATCATAAAATTTAATATCATGAAGAAAATTTACCAAGTGATAACATTGCTATTCGTCTTTTTGAGTTCTAATTCACTCACGGCACAAGCACTCACGGGAACCCTTACCATTGGACCCAATGGAGCAGATTATGCAACCTTTGCGGCAGCGATATCCGAATTGCAAACTGAAGGAGTAGGTCAAGGCGGCGTTACCTTTAGTATACAACCGGGTGTTTATAGCGAAAATTTTGTCTTAGAAAACATTAGCGGACTTGCGGAAAACAATCGACTTACTTTTATGGCTACACCCGGAACGGTAACAATCGAAGCTATAGGTACCAGTGCCAACAACGACGCCTTAATTAGAATCAATTCCTTAAGTTATATTACTTTTGATGGTTTAACGCTTGTTGATGTTAGTACCACTACTGCAGTAATTGAATATGGTATTTACTTTCAGGGGTCTGCTACAGTGGGATGCACCCACAACATCATAAAAAACACAGCCATTACGTTAGGAGCGAACGGTGCAAGACCTATTGTTGCTACGCGTGGAATCTTTTTCTCTTCCTTAGCTCAATCGGTAGCGGCTTCTAACAGTAATAATATTATTGACAACATTAGCGTAGATAATGCCTCTTGGGGTATTCAGTTTAGATGTGCTGCCAATTTATTTGGTCAAATCACACAATCTGATTTCAACAACCAAGTAATCAACTCTACCTTTGGAGCCAATTTAAGTTTGGGACATGATTTAAGTAGCGGAGCTTTGGCCATCAATGCTCTGGGGGGACGCAATATGGTTATTAATAATAACGTAATCCAAAGTATTCAAAATTTTAATTCAGCTCCTGCACTTCCTGTATCCACCGCAGGAATTAGCTTGGATTCCTGTTCCGGCATAGTCAGTGGAAATTTTATTAACAATATTGAATATGAGGGTTCTAATGGTTTGGTGTTTGGTATTAGATCCAGCACCTTTCTGGGAGAAACTACTTTAATTACTAACAACAAGATATCAGGACTCAAAAGAAGTAACTTTGTAGCCTCTACAACAGACCCAAGTTTCACCATTACCGGGATTTGGATTTTTAGCCAATCAGGCAACAATGGTTTGGCGAGAGTTTTACATAATTCGGTTTATTTAGACTTAGAGAATCCTGTAACTTACAGCACTGCGGGGGTGAATTTATCGGGCGGTTCTACAGGACAATTTCCCGCCGAAGTGTTCAATAATATTATTGTCAACCGAATTTCAGCTTCGACTTCCCCTTATAAATCCTATGCACTAGTAGATGGTAATACCACTCGTGGCTTTTTAATTTCAAATAACAACAACTTGTTTGCAGATGGTACGAATGGCTACTTAGGCGGAATTGGTAGAGAACTTGGCGGTACAGAACAGTTTTCAAACAATCTAGCCGATTTTATTATCTTTTCTGAAACCAATTCAAACAGCGTTAATTTCTTACCAGTCTTTACCAATGCCGCTTCAGGTGATTTAAGTTTTAATGAGAATCTAGTAACTAGCGACGCTTATTTAGGCCCTAATTTGGCCGCTGTACCCGTAGACATTCTTTCTAATCTCCGAGCAACACCCGAAACATTTTTAGGAGCCTATGAAGGAACGGAATTCTTGTCAATTTCTAGCTTTAGTGCTTCTACTTTGATGCTTTATCCTAATCCAAGTCGTGAGGTCATCAACATTCGTTCTAACTATTTTACCGGAAATCCTATAAGCTATGAAATTTATGACCAACTAGGCCAGCGAGTTTTATCTTCACAAAACAGCCTTCCGATTAATGAAGAGATTAGTATAGCTATTGCTTCATTAAGTCCGGGCATGTATTTCATCAGAATTCTAAACGATAGGGCTTCAACTGGTACAAAATTTTTAGTAAATTAAATATCATCCCTTTTACAAGTACTAAAATCGCTATCTTTTTTTGAAAGGGTAGCGATTTTGGTTTGGTGTTTAGTATATTGGGGTTACTTCTAGCATGGCAAATAAAATTTTGTCTTCGCCATTTTGCGGGATTACTGTTTGAATTTTTATTTTGGTGTGGTACTTTTTGTTTGTTTTTGGGAAGTTTATGATTCTTTAGTTTATTGATTTTTTTAGTTCTTTTAGTTTTTTGGTTTTTTAGATTATTTGATTCTTTAGTTTATTGATTATAACGTTATTGATTTGTGTTTTTTAGAGATATACATAGGAAAAAGCTTGGGTATTTTTTGAAAGGGAGGGAAAAGTTGGTTATATTTGTTGAACACTCCCGTTCTACGCAATTTGAAACAAACAACATTCTACATATTAACAATTTTGCTTTTGACGAGTTTAAATTCATTCTCGCAAGATGATTTGGAACGTAAGAATTTGAACGAAGATATTGGCTGGACATATCTAACAGAATTTATCCAAGTCGAATATTACTTTGACCTTTTGCCTTTGGAAAACTCGAAATATGATTTTCATTTCCGTTATATTAAATCTGGGCAAATTGTTGATTTGTATAGAGAAAATAATGAGAGTTTTTCTGGTCAGATAACAAATTTTATACAAGAAACAAAAGAAGTCAAAACAGAATACGGTTACAATTCAGAACCGACGAATTATGTGTTTGATAAGATAAAGATCACAGACTTAAAAGCCTCAAAACTTGGAGAGTACATATTAAACAAAAAGTCATATAAAATCCCAACAGATAGTTTAATATCAAACTGGAATTTCAATTGGCTAGACTGCGGTTCTATAAAGTTCAAGTACAAGATAAAAGATAAAACATCAAGTGTAACTTTCACTTGTCCGCAAAATCAAAATGATAGTATTAATTATGTGACTGAAATTAAAAATCTGAAAGACACGATATCCAATATTTTAGAATTGGACTCATCATTTGAAAGTTTTACAAATAAACTACCTAAAGGAGCATCTTACAAAATTGATGGTTGGATAACAATGTTCAAGTTATCTGAAAAACAACTTGAATGGCGTGAAAAGAATAAGCCAATGAGAGAATATTTAAAAACCATAAAAGACACAATAGACAATTATTTGGAATTTGAACTTAACCGATTAATACCAAATTCCGCAGATTTAGATTGTTTTGATGATTATCGCCTGACTTTTAATAAAAAAGGACGACTAAAAAGTATGAAAGTCGATATTGGATTTTGGGAACGAATGTTTGATAATGATTACAAAAAATGCAGACGGATTTTAAAGAAAGCTTTTAGAGAAATAAGGTTTGATTTTGTTGACTCTAAATATGTTTTCTATCGAGATTTAAGTTTTAGTGGAAAAGATATATATATAACTGACCCAACATTATATTGAAAAAAAACGGTGTAGAATCGAGTAAACTGCACTACCAGAAATTAGCAAGGATAGCCTCTCACATCAATTAGCATAGGTTGTTTTGAAAGGGATGAAAAGTTGGTTATATTTGAGGATATCTACTAGTTAGCAGAAATAGTAAATCGTAAGACAAAATTATATTTCTATGAAATTTTTACTTTTATTTTTTTTCCTGATTTTAATTGGTTGCAAATCTAGCATGGTAAAATCATATGATAAAAATAAACTAGTTAAAATAGTTGAATTTAAACGCTCAACAAATTTTATTTTTACAGAAGAATATTGCGAGATGAATTTTAGAAAAGATTCGTCAAACATTTTTAAAAATTATTTTACTCCAGAATTGAAAGACGTTGAATATATAAACAATAACCTGGCAAAACAATATCTTGAAATATTTACTAAAGGGATTAAAGCTGAAAAATTTTATGAACCATTTATTAATGATGTCAAAAAAGAAGCAAAACAAAGTGTAAATTTTGATAAGCAGTTTTTTGGCTACGTAAATAATAACGATGAAAAAATTATTTTAATCCAACAATTTAATTTTGAATATGATCCTTATAATTTTAAAACAAAATTAGATCAAGATTTCATTAATTGTTTTTTGGGTTGGTGTTCAGTTAGCGTTAGAAGAATAAAGTTTAATGTTGAAAAAAGTACATTTTCGATTCACTAACTACTTCAGCTATTTAGTATTTAAAAAATTCTGCTAATCAAGTAGACTGCCCTACTTGAAATTAGCAGAGAGAGCCTCTCACATCACCGAGTGTATGTATAAATTGCCTGATTTTGTTTGCCCCAGTCTGCCTCGGCAGAAGCAAAATCAGGACGTTTGTCGTTATTTGGTTTTCAATTGAGAGTTGGGTTGTTGCCTACTTCGTAGGAGGTTCCTTCCACCGCGGCGGGATAAAATTTCGTCTTCGACATCTTGCGGATGACAAAGTGGGTAGTGATTTTGTAGGTGATTGAAAGTTGGTTATATTTGATGACACCTACTAGTTGCCTGGAAGTTTTAAAACCCGTATAAAGATGAACAACAAAATAGTATATACACTTTTTCTTTTACTGTTTTTGAATCTTGATTGTTTTTCTCAATCGGAAAACCCTTTTTATGAACAATTAGCTTTTGACTTCTACAAAGAAAGTATTCTTAAAGTCTTTCCAGTAGAAAAAAAGATAACTGTATTTAAATCTCTAAACTATGATTCTAGCGAACATATTACTTATTTGCCATCCGATGGCTTAAAAATGAGCGTTCCAAAAGAACGTGACAGTATAAAAATCCTAGAATATAAGAAATATTGGAAAAGCTTTGAAGATATGAGGTTGGATCTTGATTTAAAAAATATTGACAGGAAACAGTTCAAAATAAAAAAGTCGAATCGTGGTTATTTTCCAAAATTGTTTGTTCATTATCCCAAAACTTATCGAGATAGAATTTTCGTCGTAGTGCACGAGAAATATCAAAATAGCGGCAAATATTATACTGTAGAATTTAATCAGCAAGGGAAAATAATTGATTGGTGTACATCCGAATATACAAGTGTAACTTTTTAAAACCTACCGGCAACAGTGGGGTTAATCCTTTTTGGGTTTATTAATCTTTAGTTTTTTTTCAGATTATTTGGTTCTTTTAGTTTTTTGATTGTAAAATTATTGAAATGTATTTTTTAGAGATATACATAGGAAAAAGCTTGGGTATTTTTTGAAAGGGATGGAAAAGTTGGTTATATTTGAGGATATCTAGTAGTTATGTGCAAGCAGAAAAAATTGCGATGAAAATTAAACTGATTATAATAATATTAATATTTACGAGTGTATCGTCATTTGGACAATCTGTTTTAAAAAGCGAATTGAAAAAAATGCTAACGGAAACATTAGTCAAATCGAGAAATTATGTATCAGATGCAACTAATTCTTGGTTTTATGACAACACCGAAAACGATTATAAAACCCAAGACACTTTAACTTTCAAAACTGCTCGAAGTTTTAAAAGAGATTATTGTAAAATAATTAATTGGACTTTCTACGAGTGGAATAAATTTCGACTTGAATTTGCGGATTATTGTAATGAACCACCAACAAAGTTGGCATCCAAAAATGAAGACTATTACGAATTTCTTGTCGAGGAAAAAGATAAAAATATATTCGTTTACTTAAAAAACGTAAATGGAATTCAAGACAAATTCAAAATTGTCGAACTGACAAAAATTGAGCCGATTGACAGCGGAAATGACCAATTTGATTATAGAATAAAACTAACAAGAATAAAATAATGCCAGCACACGACATAGGCTATTGTTCACTGCTACGTAGTTTTACTTTCGGAAAAAACTACGCATTCGTGAATGGTTAGTGTTTATTTATTAACTTTATTGCTTAACCAACGTAGCAAACCATAGCCAGAGGGAGGACGTTAGCTTTATTCATAATGACTTTTAAAAACAAAATAGCGTTTCCATTATTTGCACTATCTTAATGAAAATCAGAACGTCATATAAAATTGGAGCTGGAATTTTAGGAATTGGAATTGCATTACTACTGCTTTTCGGAATTAAAAACCCGCCTGTAAAACTAACAGGAACTGAACTATCAACTATCAAGAAAATAAGAGTTAATAATGGACCGATTCGTATTTTAACAGAGAATGAAATCGAGTTATGGAAAAATTTGGAGTTCGTAATTTCGAGAGAAAATTATTCGGGAGAAACGCCTGATTTTGTTATTGAACTGATTGGTAATACATCAAACTTTACTGCAATGTATAATGAATCAAGTGAAATAGTATTCTTCAGTTTCGTTTCAGAAATTAAATACGGCTTTTTGAACTCTCCATCACCTGGTGGTTGGACACAACCGATTTACACGACACAAGCGAATGAAAAAATATTGAAACTATTAAAAATAAAATAACTCAGCACAATAGCGTTTGCTACTTTGGTCAAAGAGAGCAGAATGCATCATTAACAAATCTTAAATTTGAAATAAAAATGGAATCGAAAGAAGATAAAATAGAAAAAGATATTGAAATTCTGAGACATGGACCGATTTGTAAATATTTCAAAAATGGGATTCTTGACGAAGATTTGATTTGGTTTTCCAATAACAATTTTGAAATTATAGAAATGAATTGTAGGAATTGGAACAGCAAAAACGCACATCAGCATTTAAAAGTCGCTCTTAACTTTCCCGATTATTATGGAGAAAATCTAAATGCTTTTGCTGACTGTCTGACTGATATGTACAATAAAAGATATAAAGGACTTATTTTAGTTTTTAGACGTTATGACCATTTTGTGGAAGAAGACGGAAAGTTTGCTGAAGCAATTCTTGATATCATTACAGGAGAATCACGAGTTTGGCTTTTAAGCGGGCAAAAACTCATTGGACTTGTTCAATCTGACAATCCTGATTTGGATTTTTCAAATTTAGGAGGAATAAGTCCAAGTTGGAATGGAAGTGAATGGCTAAATAAAAACAGGAAAAAATAATATAATACAATTGTGCTGATTGACTTGGTTCATGAGAGAAGCGCATGTGTTTTTAAAAACTGCCTGATTTTGTTTGCCCCGATCAGCCTAGGCAGAAGCAAAATCAGGACGTTTGTCGTTATTTGGTTTTCAGTTGAAAGTTGGGTTGTTGCTAAGTTGGAGAATTCATTGAGCTAGGGACCTACTTAATTTTCTTCAAACATTCAAAAAGAAATTTTATATTTGGGATTGGTAGTAAATAGCTAGAGAGCTATTAGCGTTACGTAACATAAATTAAAAGACACAAACAAATGAAAAAAATTATTCTAATTATCGTACTTATTTTTGCTTCCACACTCTCATTTGGACAAAATTTTAAAGAATTAGCCGCCTATGAATTTAAAAGTGCAGAGAGCTATGAAACCGAAAAAAGCAAAGTTTTAATGAGTGCTAATTATCTCTTTACAACTCCCGCTGATCTTAACGAATTGAATAGGTTACACGCAATCCAATATATAATGAAATGGATGGAAGGAACCCCTGAATACACTTTTGAAATTGGTGAGAAAGCTATGGAATTGACAAAAGGGAACTCTGATTTGTTGGGGCTTTATCTTGCAGCGATGACAAAAGCAGTTTTAGACAATAAGGAAAAACCATTGTCTAATGACGAAATTTATAACCAAGCTGAAGAACTATTGGTGAATTATTGTTCCGATTCCAATAATAAAATGAAACCCTCAAAAAAAATAAAAAGTATCATTAAGAATAGTAAAAGCTAAATTGCCGGAGCGGATTAAATTTGCTGCATGATTTTAAAAAAAACTTGATGAAAAAAATAAACTTTTTTATTTTATTACTACTTCCCGTGATAGGGTATAGTCAAAACGATTTTATAAACGAATATCAGAAAGCGGATAGCCTATTGCGAACCAATGAAATTGATTCCGCTTTTATAAAATTCAGGGATTTAGAAAAGAGTTTGCCAAAAAATGATACTTTATATAATTATGCCCTTTGGTATAAAGTAACTACAGCAACCTATTTAGAAGAGACAAATCGGTTAAAAGAAAAGTTTGACAAATCACTAGATTATGGACTTGAAGCACTTGACGCAATTGAAAAAGGCAAAGTAATATTTGATGCAGAGTTTGCTAAAAGATACTATTTTATGACCAAAAACATTATTGTTTCATATTATGGTTTAGGAAACTTTGAAGCAGGAAATAAATGGAAAGAAAAAATGTATGAGGCGAAAAAAAACAATTTATTGCCTGAAGGAATTGATGCCTATTTTAATTATGATTTTTTCAAGTTTGAAGACAAGAATGTTTGGGGCTATGAATGGTATGCTGATTTACCAGAGAACCGTTTTTCAAGTAGTTTCACCAAAGTTGTTTATTATGTTTACAGCACCAATTCTGACGGTTCTGATAAAGACCAACTATACCGATTACACGTTTTAATGTTTCACAGCACTAATGAGAATTTTGACTATGTACTTGACAAACGACTTGAAACAGCTACGGAGGAAATTGGTGGCACATTGTACGCTTACACCTATAAAGAGGCTATCGATTTCAGAAAACTTAAAAATGATGTAAAAGAAGTTTTAAAAGGCAATCTAAAGCCAGACACAAAAAGAACACTAACAAAAGATAAAGAAGGGAAAATCAAAATTGATGTGCAAATGAATACTAAAAAAGATTAAGCATATTCTATTGCTTTTAATTTTAAGAATCGAAAAAATATCGGGTTAAATTTCAGTAGTTTTTTGAAAACCGTAAGTTCTGAGGGTGTTATTAATTTCTAAATTCAAAAAGAAATTTTATATTTGGGATTGGCAGTAAATAGCTTAGGAGCTATTAACGACTGGACTTACAAGCTTTAAACAAAATGACTAAAACCGAAATGAATACAAATAACAAAACACAAGACTTTAAACTTTATTCATCAAGAGCAATAGGGCTAGCTACTTTCTTGGGCGGACCTCTTGCAGCAGGATATTTAATTGGAGAAAATTATAAAGTAATAGATAAACCAACTGAAGGACGAAATTCTTTAGTTCTTGGAATCGTTTTTACAGTACTTCTTTTTGGGGCACTATTTATGATTCCTGAAAACACAATTGACAAAATTCCTAAACAACTAATTCCACTTCTCTACACAGGAATTATTTTGGGAATTGTAGAGTGGAAACAAGGTGATATGCTTAAAGCACATAAAGAAAATAATAATCCCTTTTTTTCCGGTTGGAGAGCTGCAGGCGTTGGATTCGTTTCCTTGTTAGTACTCGTGATTGGAATATTTGGCTATGCCTTTCTCTCTTCAGATAACGAGATTTATGAAAAATATGATACCGAACTTGCTCAATTCTCAAAAAACGAAAAAGAATCGTTAGTCTTTTATGACAATTTGGAGACGAAAAACAACTCCTCTTTACTTAAAGAATTGGACGAAAAAACGATTCCAAAATGGAAGGCAAATCTAGAAATAATTAAAAAAACAAATCAATTAAATAATTTACCTCCTGATCTAGTTGAACAAAATAATATTTTACTAAAATATTCAGAACTAAGAATCCAAGCATTTGAATTATTCAGAAAATCAATTTATGAAGACACTGATAAATATGAAGAACAATTGGAACAAATACATATACAGATTGAAAAAGAACTTGAGAAACTGAACTGAGAAAAGTTAGAAACAGACAATTAGATTTAATAACTGAGTTCAAGAGATTCTTTACTATTATGCACTTTACTTCTACCTCTTTCCTTTTTTCGATGATGGTGACGATTGTTGTGCCGATTTTAATTTTTAACGACTTTCTTTATCACTCTTTGATTATCTGAACGAATATCGAATAGATATACTCCGTTTTGTGATGGTAAATCAATTTCAATTCTTTCCATACCTTGATAATTAAGTTGGTTTATTTTTTGACCTACTGCATTATAAATCAAAACATCAACCGTTGAAGAAACTGCTTTAAAATCTAAAACTACTCTCCCGTTGGTAGGATTTGGGCTTAATTGAACCCAATCATTCTTTATAAAATCAGGCTGACTCAATAAAAATGGAAGCGTAAGTTTTGCAGTAAAAATATTAGCACCACTTTCAAGAGAGTATGAAACATTATTAAACCTAGAGCTTCCGCTAGTAAAAAACAAACCTGCTTCTGTAATGGCAATGTTTGTGTTTTTATCCGGACGTAATCCGAAGGTAATGTGATCGTTTGAACCTTCGTATTGGTTTACCCATGTATTAGCTCCCCCACTCGAGAAAGTTGCCAAAATTTGATTCTTTAAAATATTGGGATTAAGAGAAACTAAATGATTATAAGTATTTCCTTCAAAAGTAATGGTATTGTAGAAATGGCATTTGAAAAAAAGATTGGCTTGACTGTCAATGGCTAATTGTGGTATAACAATGGAGTTCTCGCTAGAATTCATATTATAATTTTTAATCCATACCAAGTCACCATTGGCATTAAATTTTTCCAGGTAAACCGAATAAATTGAAGGTTCAGTTGTATACGTTGTATTGTTTATGGTAACCGTACCCGAATATTTACCGGCGGTATATATATTGTTATTTGAATCAACTACAATACTCGTTCCTTCCGAAGTTCCTGTGTATAATTTAGTCCATTGAAAGACACCTTGTCCATTTATTTTGGCAATATAAGCGTTACTTAAGGAATTAGGCGAAAGGAAGGTTTCGGTTCCAAATCTTCCATGACCTGCAAAACATCCGGTTACATATATATTACCTAAATTATCCACTGCTATATGGGTAGTGGTTACATTTACAACAACGGGTTGGCCGTTTAAAGTTGTTCCTGAACCAAATTGTGTAGCCCACATAATATTTGCTGTATCAGAATTAATTTTAGCCAAATATCCCCTACCATTATTGGAGTTTAAAGTTATTCCATCAAAGCTTCTACTTCCTTGAAAAGCTCCTGAAAGGAACAAATTATCATTGGCATCAATCGCTAATTTGGGTTTATCTGAGATTGTTCCGGGTATTGCTTTCCTCCATATGATTTCTCCTGCAGGGTTTAATTTTAATAAGAAAAAATTACTGCTGCTAGTTCCTGAACTTAAAGAAGCAGTGCCAAAAAATACAGTCCCCAAAAAAGTTCCCGCTACATAAATATTACCTAAACTATCAGTCACTACTGTATGTCCGATATCTGAATTTACTCCACCAAATTGAGTAACCCAAATTACTGCTCCATTTGGCGATAACTTTTGTAGAAAAATATCCGAATTTCCATAGCTGGACAATGCAAAACCATCACCATAGCAAATAGTTCTAAAACTTCCTGTTGTAATGACATTACCCAAATTATCAATTGCAATTGCGTTTCCATATTCTTCACTTTGTCCGGCAATTACATTATGCCAAACCATGTCTTGAGAAAAACCAGTTGTAACAACCAGTTGAATTACTACTAGTGTTAGGTAAATTCTATTTTTCATAACTTGTTTTTGATCTTGCTGTTTTGATTTTTTTAAATTAAATAAATCGAAAAGGCAAATATAAACATTATCAGGGATTTAAAACTTTTACAAAATACATCTAATTTAATAGCATTCGAAAAAAATCATAGTCCTTTAACTAAAATAATTACCCCAATTATATTAAAAATAAAACTGATGTAGGCGGTTGATTTTATGGAAAATAAAGCATTCAACGACACCATGACTTTTTTTAAGACTAAAGAGTATTTAAAACAATAGTAATTAGGCGAGTACTCTTTTAAGAAAATTCAAAAAGAAATTTTATATTTGGGATGGTTAGCCTTTATCCGTCTTATTATGCTATTCTATCAGTAACCGCCTCTTTAAGAATTACAAATGAGAAATAAATTATGTTTTTTAGTTTTACTTATTCTTCAATTTGGATATGCTCAACAATATGATTCCGTTGTCATCGAAAAGGATAGTATCGACAGTAATAATCAAGTTTATAAAGTTGGCAACGTATATGTTTTTGACTACGAAATTATTAAAAACGGAATTTCTAAAAAGCTAAAAACAAATTCCAATGATGGTTTTGAATTAGTAAACAAGACATCTGACTCAGTTGGTGTGGCTAAAATTCATTTGTTGGTGCGACCAAGTATTGATTCGCCGAGAACAAATGAAAATCAAACTCAAATATCATATATGCAGGGCCCTGAATTTGGTTCATTTTCTTCTACCGGTGTGGTTGATAATTCATCAAACGTATGGATTCATCCGATAAGATCCGGTTTTTTTGAATCATTAGAGACTTGCCCATTCCCTTTTGTAAAAAAACCTTTGTCTATTGGTTTAGAATGGCAAGATGCTATGTCAATTGGTGAAGGTTGGGGTAACCAACTTTGGGGTGAATGGAGTGGTCAACTACTACTTTCCTATCATTATAAAATTACTGGAAAAGAAAGCATAACTACTGATTTGGGTGTAATTGAATGTTACATTATTGAGAGTAAAGCAGATTCAAAACTAGGCACTACTACTTTAAAAAGCTATTTCTCTGATGTTTATGGATTTTTACGTTTTGAATACGAACTTTTAACCGGACTAAAGGTTACTATGTGGGTGGTTGATTTCATGGAAAATAAAGCGTTCAACGACACGATGACTTTTTTTAAAACTAAAGAGTATTTAAAACAATAAAAAGGAACTATTTCATAATTGATTCTCACGAGTTTCCTAAAAAGAATAAGAGCGACAAAACTCAAACGTGGAGTGTCGCTCTTATCAACCTAACCAATAAATAAACAAACTAATTTAAAAACTAATGTATGGCATTAGTTAGTAATATATTTCTCGAAGTCTTTGGTGTTTACTCTTGCCTTTAAATCGTGCAGGAGATTATACAAACCAAAGAACGTTCTGTTAATGTATAAAAAATGTTTTGAACCTCTGTTGCCGTTCATTTTTCGCAACTGGGTGTCTTTTGAAAATTCTTCACCCATTTTGGCAATGTTTCCAAAGAACTCTTCATCTGAAAAATCAAAGAAATCACCATGAAACGGTTGTGTAAACAAACTCAGTAATTGATGAAATAAGCCTGTGAAATATGCAATCTCTTTAGGCGAATCGTCGCTTCGTAATATTTCCAATTCAAATAACTTTTCATTGAACAATTTTGGGTTACCAATCACCTCAGGTCTTGCCAATTCGAAATAAGGCACATAAAACTCTTCCGGAACTTGCTTGATACAACCAAAATCAATCGCAATCAAATTCGCTTCCTTATCAATTAAAAAATTACCGGGATGCGGATCAGCATGCACTTGACGCAAATGGTGCATTTGATGCATATAAAAATCCCACAAGGCTTGACCTAATTTATCTCCTTTTGCTCTATCGGTATTGTAGGCCGTAAACTCCGACAAATGCTCGCCTTCCATCCAATCCATGGTTAGGATTCTCTTTGAAGACAGGTCTTCATAATAAATGGGAAAACGCAAGTTTGGAATAGTGGAACAAGCTTCGGCAATAAACTTTCCTTGTTTTAACTCCAAATCATAATCGGTTTCTTCCATTAATTTATGTTCAACCTCCTTAAAATATTTCTCAGAGTCTTTTCCTTGGAGGTTGAACATTTTAATTGCAAAAGGTTTCACAATTGCCAAGTCTGAACTAATACTATCCGCCACGCCCGGGTATTGGATTTTCACAGCTAAATTTTTCCCATCTTTGGTTGCTTTGTGTACCTGGCCGATACTCGCCGCATTTATAGAATCAGGCGTGAACGAATCGTATAGTTGTTCAGGAAATTTTCCCAAATAATTTTTAAATGTTTTTCTAACCAATGGAGCACTCAATGGTGGCACCGAAAATTGGGCTAGTGAAAATTTCTCTACATAGGCTCGAGGCATGATGTTTTTTTCCATGCTAAGCATTTGAGCCACTTTCAACGCACTCCCTTTCAGGTTTTTTAGTCCATCATAAATATCTTCTGCATTGTTTTCATTTAACTTATCTTTTGTTAGCGAAGGGTTTACCACCTTTTCGCCATAGTAAGCAATGTAATTTCCGCCCACTTTTAAACCGGTTTTTACTAATTGTCCGGCTCTTTCAATTTTGTTGGTCGGTATTTTGTCTAATGTTTTCAATGGCTTTTATTTAAATTTTTCTTTCCAAACAAATTTTCCCAAGTCTACTAAACTATCCAAAGGAGTGGTGTTCAACACATCGAAAGTAGCTTTCACCGCTTTTTCAATCATCACATCTGTTTTTTCAAATCCTTTGGAAGTGTCATCCAACCAGAATTTCAATATAAATAAGAACTCCACCCATGCACCTTCTACATACAGCGGTTTTGCAATTTTATTAACTTTAAAATCCTCTTCAGAAGTTTGTGTGTCTATCATATCTACGATAAAACTTTTGAAATGGTTTCGAAAAGTTTTCAATTGTTGTAAATTTTTCAACATATTTTTTTCTTCTTTCAAAGCAAACATGACATAACTTCTGTTAAGTGTCAGTATTTCGATTAAAGAAAAATATAGGGTGAGTAATTTATTTTTATTCGAATAGGTCAAATAATTTTCGTCGTCTTCAATAGTTCCTTTGACATTGTCAAAGAATTTTACCCAGATGTCTTGCTTCAAGGCGTCAAGCGAACCGTAGAATGTGTAAAAATCACTCTCTTCGATTTTATTGTCTTTGCAAAACAGGTAAACGTTTTTGGGCTCTGCATTGTGCTGCAACACATTGTCCATAAAAACACTGATAATATGATCGTCAGTGATTGTTTTTTTCTTTGTTGTACTTTTCTTGGTTGTGGTCATAATAGATTTGTTTAAATCTTTTCAAAGATAGCAACTTGTTTAATCTTTATCAAAAATAATTAAACAAATATTTGTTAAAAATCGTTCAAAAAAAAGACCATTACTTTCGTAATGGTCTTAGATATCAAAAAAATACTTGTTAGTTTTTTAACTCTGCTTCAGTATCTTTTATCATTTTTTCGTTAGCGGTAATGGTAAACTCAACTCTTCTGTTTTTGCTTCTGCCTTCTACAGTTTCGTTGCTTGCAATCGGATCGTTTGGCCCCATACCTCTTGTTTTGAATCTAGAAGCAGCTAAACCTTTGCTCACTAAATAATTACGCACAGAAGCGGCACGATCTTCAGATAATTTTTGATTGAACTCCAATCTTCCTGTACTATCTGTATACCCATAAACCACGATATCTGTATCAGCATAGCTTTGAAAAACAGGTACTACTTTATCTAAGTTTGCCTTAGCCACATTAGTTAAAACTGATTTACTGGTTTCAAAATTTACAGAGTTTTCACCCAATACTAAAACGATACCTTCTTCTACTCTATTCACTTCTGCTCCCGGTAATGCTTGTTCAATCTCGCGAGCTTGTTTGTCCATTTTATTCCCAATAGAACCTCCAACGGCTCCACCAACAACTCCACCAATAACAGCTCCAAGAGCTGTGTTTCCACCTTTACCAAGGTTGTTTCCAAGAATACCACCAATTACTGCTCCTGCAGCAACTCCAATTCCGGCACCTCTTTGTGTATTATTTGTATTTTTCATAGCCTCACAACCTGTTGATACACTAGCGATTGCGAAAACTCCCGTCAATAATAGGCTTACTGATTTTTTCATATAAATTTAAATTTAATTTTTAGTATTAATTAGCTCTTTGAAATTGATAAACTACATCTGTCATGGTTCCTCCAACATCGATTTTGTCTACTAGTTGGAATGAATTTTCAGCTACGTTAGCAACTCTTAGCACGTAACCTTCACGCACTCTTTTTGCTTTTTCATCCGCATTTAAAACTTTCATAACAAAGTTTCCGTCTTTGTTAACAAACCATGTAATTGGCGAACTAAAAGCAGGACAGCCCATTTTAGTCAAAGCCATATCGCCTTTGTTATTATTGGAAACAAATTTCCAAGTACTCCCTACGAAACACTGTGAATCAGCAAGACCAAATGAATTAACTTTGATAACTTCTGAACCGGGATAGTAAACGGATGCAACTACCCAATTTCCTTTCATAGCCACTTCTGTCTTATTGTCCAATTTTGTAGCTGTATTTGTTTTACAAGCAAAAACAGCTATGGATAAAATACTTAAAATAATTACTTTTTTCATGTTTTAAAATTTTATTAAATTTTGACTTACAAAGATAGTACCATAATGGAATTATAAAGTTACATAATTGTAGAATAATTTTACGACATTTTGTCATAATTTTTTTTTGGTATCGCTTTTGCACAGAAGAAAACAACAAACGTTTAACTAAAATAAAACACCTATGACAACCGGAAAAATTAATGTTTCTGTAGAAAACATCTTTCCTTTAATTAAAAAGTTTTTATACAGCGATCACGAAATTTTTCTTCGTGAATTGGTATCCAATGCCACGGATGCTACTTTAAAATTAAAACACTTAGCCAGCATTGGCGAAGCCAAAGTGGAATATGGAAACCCAATTATTGAAGTAAAAATCGATAAGGAAAATAAGAAACTGCATATTATCGATCAAGGTTTGGGTATGACCGCCGAAGAAGTGGAAAAATACATCAACCAAGTGGCTTTTTCGGGTGCAGAAGAATTTTTAGAAAAATATAAAGATTCAGCGAAAGATTCAGGAATCATCGGCCATTTTGGTTTAGGTTTCTACTCTGCTTTTATGGTAGCTTCCAAAGTAGAAATCATCACCAAATCATTTAAAGACGAACCGGCAGCTCATTGGACCTGTGACGGCAGCCCGGAATTTACTTTAGTTCCAAGTGATAAAACCGACCGTGGAACAGAAATCATACTGCATATTGCTGAAGATTCTTTAGAATTTTTAGAGGATTTTAAAATACGTGAATTGTTGAAAAAATACAACAAATTCATGCCGGTGCCAATTAAATTCGGAACTAAAAAAGAAACACTTCCTAAACCGGAAGATGCTCCTGAAGATTTTAAAGCAGAAGAAATTGAAGTAGATAACATCATCAACAACCCAACTCCGGCTTGGACAAAAGCTCCAACGGAATTGAAAGATGAAGATTATAAGAATTTCTATCGCGAATTGTATCCGATGCAATTTGAAGATCCTTTGTTCAGCATTCATTTGAACGTGGATTATCCGTTTAATTTGACCGGAATTTTATACTTCCCAAAAATGTCGGCGGATTTACAACTTCAAAAAGATAAAATTCAATTGTACCAAAACCAGGTATACGTAACCGATAATGTAGAAGGAATTGTTCCTGAATTTTTAGTGATGCTTCGCGGGGTGATTGATTCGCCGGATATTCCGTTGAATGTTTCGCGTTCGTATTTGCAATCGGATGGCAATGTGAAAAAGATTTCGAATTACATTACCAGAAAAGTAGCGGATAAATTGAAATCGTTATTCAACGAAAACCGTGAAGATTTTGAACAAAAATGGAATGACATCAAAATCGTTTTGGAATACGGAATGCTTTCGGAAGACAAATTCTATGAAAAAGCAGGGGATTTTGTTTTATATCCAACGGTTGATGAAAAGTATTTTACATTAACCGAATTAAAAGAAAAAATTGCCGCCAATCAAACGGACAAAAACGGAAAATTGGTGGTTTTATATGCTTCCAACAAAGAAGCACAACACGGTTATATCGACATTGCCAAAGAAAAAGGTTATGAAGTCATGTTGTTAGACAGTCCGATTGTATCGCATTTAATTCAAAAATTAGAATCGGATAATGAAAACCTGACGTTTGTTCGTGTTGATTCGGATCATATTGACAAATTGATTCAAAAAGAAGATACGCAGATTTCAAAATTATCGGAAGAAGAATCTACCAAATTGAAAACCGTTTTAGAAGAATTGGTTCCAAAAGCAACGTACACTGTTCAGTTGGAAGCGATGGATAGCAATGCTGCTCCGTTTATGATTACGCAACCGGAATTTATGCGACGCATGAAAGAAATGAGTCAGTCCGGCGGTGGTGGCATGTTCGGTATGGGTAACTTCCCGGAGATGTATAATTTGGTGGTGAATACGAATTCTAATTTAGCGACAACCATTCTTTCCACAGAAGACAAATCGGCTCAAGAACATTTGGTAAAACAAGCGATGGACTTAGCCAAAATATCGCAAGGATTATTGAAAGGTGAAGAGTTGACGGCTTTTGTGAAGAGGAGTTTTGAGATGATAAAATAAGAAGAAAGAAAATAGAAGAAAGAGAAAAGACCTGTGAGTGAAAGCTTGCAGGTTTTTTTGTGCAATAAATTATAAGATTTTACGTAATTAGACTGTAATTAAATGTAGCATGCGATTTATTTTTACATTCTTAAGTTTATTTTGGTTTGGCATTTGTTGTGCTCAAGATGGCATATCATTAGAAAAAGTAGTAAAAGCGGATTTTGATGGGAATGGTTTTGAAGACGTTGCCTATTACACACAAGAAAAATCAGAGGAATTTGATACCGTTCAGATTGAAGTTTATTTTTATGGAATCGAAGGAATTACTCATGAAGTAAAGAGTGAAAAAATAATTTTCAATAAATCGGAATCTGAGGATCACTTGCTTTGTTATTCTTTTACATTTAGTGAGAACACACTCAATTTGATTTTTACCAAAAACAAAATCAATTACTATTGGTTTTTTGAATACAACGATAATGATTTTGAACTTTTATATTACGGTGAATCAGAGCGAACAGATGACTTTCAGAAATTCAGGTATTTGAATTTAAAAGCCAGCAAATTAGCTGTAAGTCAATTGAAAAAAGATGCCACTGAATGGGAAACCGTTTCACTTCCTTTTACTGTGATTACGATTCCTACTTTAAATGCGTTTAAAGGGTATGAGGTGAAATGGACGAAGTGAAGTTTTGCACATAACTTTCAAATTTCAAATCTTTTATTCAAAGTAATCAAAAAATAACGAACTTTGAACTCTCAACCCGAAACCTGAAACCTCATCATGACTTTATCCATAGAAACCCCTGCCCTACTTTTCTCTGCAACATCTTTGATCTTATTGGCCTATACCAATCGATTTTTGACTATTGCTCAAATTGTTCGAGGGTTGAAAAAAACCTATGACGAAAAAGAAAACAAAAGCATTTTGATAGAAATTAAAAACCTTAATTTGCGATTAACGCTAATTCGTTATATGCAATTGGCGGGTGTTTTGAGTTTATTTTTGTCGGTTTTTGCTATGTTGGTTTTGTTTTTCGAACAGCAATTAACCGGCATCTATATTTTTGGGTTGAGTTTGTTGTGCTTGTTGATTTCACTAGGAATTTCTTTTTGGGAAATTAGCATTTCGGTAAAGGCGTTGCGAGTGCATTTAAAGGATTTGGTTGAATAATATGATGAAGCTATTCCCTTCCAGTCATTATACTTTCAGATTATATGGCAATGAAAATGAAGCAATAGAAAGACTAAACAGAAGAACAGAACCCTCTGAAAGTTTTGCTTCAAAAAGAACTGACAAATCATTTTTAGGAAAGATTGATGGAAGTACATTCAAAGTAATTTCATCTGAAATTGGTAGAGGTGCTTTTTGTGTAATGAGCGGTAAAGTTGAAGCAAAAGAAGGTTTTGTAGAAATTCAAATTAATAAACCTTTTCAAATTTTATTGGGCATTATTATATTTTTCCCAATTGTAGCCGTTGGACTTTCTGTAATCTCAGAAAACATTGAAAATACATTTATTTTACTATTGATTGCAATTCTTCAAGTACTGTTAATTCGATTTGTTTTTATCGAATTGGCATTTAAATTTTTATCTAATAATAGTCTAAATAGACTTAAAGATGTTTTAGATATTGATTGGATTAAAAAAACATAAAAAATTAATCCACTATCCACATCAAAACCGGCTTATTAACTTCTTTCAATTTCTCATCCAAAACCTGCATGAATGCATCTGAAACAGCGGGACAACCCCAGCTTAATGGAGAATAGCTGGGATAAATTTCTTCGTTGGAAACGGCAGGCCAAGAATGTAAAACCACCACTCGTTTCACGGCATTAGTATTGGTAGTTTCCAATCCATGAAGCCAGTATTTTATATTGATTCCCCACGAACTGTAATCGCGTTTACCAATTTTAAATTTGCCTTTCATTGAACAATGACTATTGATTGTATTACTGAATTTGGCTTTCTTATATTTTTCAGGATTGTCTTCAAAAACATCACAAGTACCGTGAGTGACTAAATTTTGATCACTAATTTTATTAGTTTTAAAATCATAAACAAAAAAGCGATTTTTTCCGGAATGAATTGTCATATCAATCAAAATATAAAAATCTTGATTGAATTGGTTGTTTTTACAATAAGTCAAAGCTTCTTGATGAAAAGAACTATAATCTTTGGACACATCAGGTGCCGTTG
Organism: Flavobacterium orientale; assembly: GCF_014638005.1. Lineage (GTDB taxonomy): Bacteria > Bacteroidota > Bacteroidia > Flavobacteriales > Flavobacteriaceae > Flavobacterium > Flavobacterium orientale. The sequence continues at coordinate 357,572 of NZ_BMFG01000001.1, read as the reverse complement.
AATTACAACAAACAAAACACAAAACTAGCAGTAGAAAGAATTTTTGCATAGGCTTTTTATTTTTGAAACTAAAAAAGCACCAAAATAGTATAATCTCTTTTTAAAAACTTGAAACCTGAAACTTGAAACTATTAACCCTCAACTCGCAACTTTTTCCCTATCTTTGCCGGCTTTTTAAATTATAAAACATGTTTGGAAATAGGATATTAAAAGGAGTTTTTTTGGTTGGTCTTGGAGCTACAAGCTATGGCATGTTGGCCACTTTTGTAAAATTAGCCTACCAAGATAATTTCACTACTGCCGAAGTAACTATTGCACAATTTGTGCTTGGGATTATAGGTGTTTTAATCATCAATTCTTTTCAGCGGATAAAAAACAACAATACAGCAGTAAAAGCAACCAAAAAGAATATTTTTCAATTGATGCTTGCCGGTACTTCTTTAGGAATGACTAGTGTGTTTTACTATTTATGTGTTCGCTATATCGACGTTTCCATTGCTATCGTTTTACTGATGCAAACTGTTTGGATGGGTGTTTTGTTGGAAATGATTTTGGATAAAAAACTACCATCCATTCAAAAAGTAGTTGCTGTAATCATTGTTTTGATTGGAACTGTTTTAGCCACCAACCTATTAAAAAATGAAATCGAATTGGATTGGAGAGGTTTGTTTTGGGGAATTTTAGCCGCTGCTTCGTTTACAACAACCATGTTTACCGCCAATCGTATTTCACTCGGAATTTCATCTGCTCAACGAAGCTTGTACATGCTTTTGGGTGGAGCTGTAATTGTTTTGATTTTTGCAATAATCACTCAAACAACACCTTTCAATTTTGAAATTTTTCTGAAATGGGGAATTATTTTAGCTCTTTTTGGCACAATAATACCTCCAATGCTTTTAAATGCAGGTTTCCCGCATACCGGAATTGGATTAGGAAGCATTGTAGCATCCTTAGAACTACCTGTTTCCGTTTTGATGGCTTATTTTCTTCTAAATGAAACTGTTAACCTCGCTCAATGGGTTGGGATTTTATTAATTCTTATTGCTATTGTCATAATGAATTTGGGTTTCAACAAAAAAATTAACACTTAGAGTGTCGAAATAGTTCTACAATCGTATTTTTTTAACATTTTTTTTATAAATTCGTTTTTGAAACTAACCATTCATCAATGAATCTACCTTGGCATTTGTATGTTATGGCTGCTATTTATGTAATAGCCGGCTTAAATCATTTTCGAAATCCCAGACTTTATTTAAAAATCATACCCCCCTATTTTAAAAATCCTGAGTTATTAAATAAACTCTCCGGATTTGCAGAAATAATACTGGGGATTTTTCTATGTATTCCATTATTTACTTCAATCGCAGCATGGGGAATTATAGCACTCTTAGTAGCTGTTTTTCCAGCAAACTTATATATGTATCAAAATGACAAAGCCGCATTAGGGTTGCCAAAATGGGTTCGCTTACTCCGATTACCCTTGCAACTGGGGCTGATCTTTTGGGCATATCAATACACTAATTATTAACTAAACTCTAATTTTATGAAAAAACTATTTGCAGAATTTTTTGGAACCTATTGGTTGGTTTTTGGCGGTTGTGGTAGTGCCCTTTTTGCCGCCGGAGTTCCGGAATTAGGAATAGGTTTTGCCGGTGTTTCTTTAGCATTCGGTTTAACGGTTTTAACTATGGCCTATGCGGTTGGTCATATTTCAGGTGGTCATTTTAATCCGGCTGTATCCTTTGGTCTTTGGGCGGGCGGGCGTTTTGAAGCTAAAGAATTGGTTCCTTACATTGTTTCGCAATGTTTTGGTGCTTTGGCTGCCGCTGCAACACTTTATTTGATTTTAAACGGTCAAGATGGCTTTTTAGGAATCGACAACACCAAGGCAGGTGCGTTTGCCTCAAACGGTTATGGGGCTTTTTCACCAACCGGATATTCTATGATGGCTGCATTTGTTACTGAATTTGTACTAACGTTATTTTTCTTGCTTATAATTCTTGGTGCAACGGATAAATTTGCTAACGGAAAATTTGCAGGAATTGCTATTGGTTTGGCTTTAACTCTAATTCATTTAATCAGTATTCCAATAACCAACACTTCCGTGAATCCGGCTCGTTCTACTTCGCAAGCAATTTTTGCGGGTGGTGAACCTTTATCACAAGTTTGGTTATTTTGGTTGGCTCCGATTTTAGGTGCAATTGTAGCAGGTATAATCTATAAAAATGTTTTACAAAAAAACGAAGACTAGTTAGTTTGACTTTAAAATATGTTAAAGCGACAGGATAAATCTGTCGCTTTTTTTTATTTTTACATCATGAAATCGTTGTTTCCGAAAGAAAAAATTGCTTTTGATTTACCTGATGCCGAAATCGAGTATTATCCCGAATTTTTCAATGTTGAAAAAGCAAATTTGCTATTTGAAAAATTAAAAACCGAGATTCCCTGGCAACAAGATCATATCACTGTTTTTGGAAAAACTCATTTACAACCAAGACTTACTGCATTATTCGGGAATGATGGAAAAATGTATTCGTACTCCAACATCATCATGCATCCTCACAAATGGAATGCATTACTTTTGTTTATAAAGAATGAAATGGAAGCAATTTGTGATGAAAATTTCACCACCGTTTTACTCAATCGCTACAGAAACGGAAAAGACAGTAACGGCTGGCATGCTGATAACGAAAAAGAATTGGGCAAAAATCCGGTTATTGCTTCTGTGAGTTTTGGAGCCGAAAGAAGTTTTCACTTGCAACACAATTCCATCAAAGAAGCCAAACAAAAAATAGTTTTAGAACATGGAAGTTTGCTTTTGATGAAAGGAACAACGCAACATTTTTGGAAACATCAAATTCCGAAAACCGCAAAACCGATTGGAGAACGCATCAATTTAACGTTCAGAATTATAAAATAAACAACTTTAAAAGTTGCGTTAAATAAACTTTTCTAATCTAAATTTTAGTACTTTAGTTTGATAATTACTCCACAATGAATGCTATAATTGATTATTTTGAAACGATTTCTTCTTTTCACAGAGGTTTGATTTTGGTGGGTGGCATTGCCATTTTTTGGCTTATTGAAAATGCTTTTCCGCTTTTTAAAATGCAATACAATAAAATTGAACATGCCGGGATTAATATTTTTTTTACGATAACCACTATTATTGTCAACTTTGTTATGGCTTTTATTTTGTTGTTGGCTGCAGATTTTGCCATTCAACAAAATATCGGAATTCTACAATGGTTACCAACGATGAATATCTGGATATATACCCTTCTTGGTTTATTACTCTTAGATTTAATTGGAGCCTATCTTGTACATTTGGTGGAACACAAAGTAAAATTTTTATGGCGATTTCATCTGATACACCACACGGATACTTGGATTGACACCACTTCAGCAAACCGCCATCATCCCGGAGAAAGTGTGATTCGGTTTGCTTTTACGGTTTTAGGGGTGCTCATTGTTGGGAGCCCTATGTGGATGGTGTTTTTATACCAATCACTCTCTGTAGTTTTTTCTCAATTTAATCATGCCAATATTCCTTTGCCAAAAAAACTTGATAAATTTTTAAGTTATTTTATCATTTCGCCTGACATGCATAAAGTGCATCACCATTACAAACTGCCCTATACTGACAGCAATTATGGCAACATTTTTTCTGTTTGGGATCGCCTATTTGGGACCTATAAGTATTTAGAAAGAGAACAAATTGTTTATGGTGTTGATACACACATGAAACCGCAAGAAAACAACCAACTGGGAAGTCTTTTAAAAATTCCTTTTCAAAAGTACAGAAACCCTGAAAGTTAAAAACCAAAAAAAAAGAACCGTATTGAAAAAGTAATTTATTTTTTTACTAATATTGAATTACAATTTGACCAACAAAAATTAAAAAACAACATCAGTGCTTTTGAACTAATGAAAAAAAGTAAAAGAGTGGAATTGGATAACGAACAAATCGAACGCGTTATCAGCATGGCTCAAGAAGAAAAAAAACCTTTTGAGGTAATTAAAGTGGAATTTGGTATTTCTGAAAATGAAGTCACCGAGTTGATGAGAAAAAAACTTTCAAAGGACAATTTTGAACTTTGGAAAAAGAAAGTTACGGCCAGTAAACCAAAACCCAAACCCATTATTGATGATTTTGACGATTTAGACAGTAAGTATTACATCAAAAATAAATTTGATTAACTAATTTTAACTCTTGTTCAGCAAGAGTTTTTTTATTTTAACCCTTACTTTGTAAAAAAATTCAATTTGATGCTTTCACTTAAAAAAGAGCTTACCGAAATTGAAATCGATCGAATAATAGAAATGGCTTGGGAAGACAGAACCCCTTTTGAAGCCATAACCTTCCAGTTTGGCACATCTGAACAAGAAACCATAGCAATTATGCGTCGCGAGATGAAACCTTCGAGTTTCAAAATGTGGCGTGAACGAGTTCAAGGAAGAACCACTAAACATGCAAAACTGCGTGTCAATGGTATTGATAGATTCAAATGCACCTTGCAAAAACAAATCTCACACAACAAGATTTCAAAAAGATAAGACCGTTTCTTAGGTCAAAACTATGGTGTAATTTTAGTACATTTATAGCCTAAATTTTAATAAAAATGAAAAAATCACTACTCCTTTTAGCTTTTTTATACTCTATAAGCTCCTTTGCTCAAGATATAACAGGTGATTGGAAAGGCACATTGAAAGTTATGGGAACTGACTTAGAACTCAATTTTAACTTTGCAAAAAACAATGAGGATTATATTGGTAGTATGAGTGTTCCACAACAAAAAGCAATGGGAATTCAACTAACATCCGTTAAATTTGAAAACAATACGTTAGATATTTTCCTTGAAGAAGCAACCATTACCTATTCAGCAAAATTAAATGAAAACAACGAATTAGTAGGTAAATTTATTCAAAGAGGACAAGAATTTGATTTAACTTTAACCAGAGGTTTTACCGAAATAATCAAGCCAAAAAGACCACAAGAGCCAAAAGCTCCCTTTAATTATGCTATTGAAGAGGTGACTTTTGAAAACAAACAAGACAACGTTACATTATCCGGTACATTAACATATCCAAAAGACAAAAAATCATTTCCTACCGTAATTTTAATTTCGGGAAGCGGTCCACAAGATAGAAACTCCGAAATTTTTCATCACAAACCGTTTTGGGTTATTGCGGACTATTTGACAAATAATGGCATTGCCGTTTTGCGTTATGACGACCGAGGTGTTGGCAAATCAACCGGTGATCGCAAATTAGCAACTTCAAACGATTTTGCTACTGATGTTGAAGCTGCTATTTCATTTTTGAAAACAAAAAAACAAATTGACCCAAAAAAAATTGGATTAATTGGTCATAGCGAAGGCGGAATGATTGCTCAAATTGTAGCTTCAAAAGACAAGTCAATTGCTTTTATTGTCCTATTGGCCTCTCCAGGAATTCCGGGTAATGAGTTACTAAAAGAACAAGCTCATCGAATTGGTAAAGCAGCCGGAATGACCGAAGAAGAATTGGTTAAAGCAGGGAAAACCAATGAAACTATTTATAATTTGGTTAAAAGTGATTTAAATCACAATGATTTGGTTAAGCAAATAAATGCTGTGATGTCAGAAAACTTAAAAGAAAACATGCTGTTCCAAATGCAAAGCCCGGAAGAAAAAGAAAAAACATTAACACAACAAACACAAGGAATTACGGTGCCTTGGTTCAGATACTTTATGCGTTTCAATCCGAGTGACTATATCGAAAAAATAAAATGCCCGATTCTTGCCTTAAATGGAGACAAAGACCTTCAAGTTATTGCTGAGTCGAACTTAACCGGAATTGCTGAAGCATTAAAAAAAGCAGGAAACAAAAATAGCACTACAAAGAAATATCCCAATTTGAACCACCTTTTTCAAGAAAGTGAAACAGGTAAAATTGAAGAATATGAAACGATAGAACAAACTTTTTCTCCTGAAGTTTTACAAGATATTAAAAACTGGATACTGCTTCAAAAATAAATTGGTTCAAAAAGTTGTAACACTATTTTTGAAGCTACTTGTAACTTTAAATGCCTAAATCATACAAACAGATAAAACAATAACTATGAAAAAATATTTTGCCTCATTTTGTTTAACTAGCCTACTGCTTTTTTCGGTTTCTTTTACATATTCGCAATCAAAAACCAATGAAATTCAAGTAACAATGGATTTGGTTAACATTAACAACGATCGCGTTGCTGTATCAGTTACGCCTCCAAAAATTAAGACTGAAGAAACTACTTTTTTCATGCCAAAAATTATTCCCGGAACCTATTCTGAAGATAATTACGGTAGGTATTTGGATAATTTCAAAGCATTTGATGCCAAAGGAAAAGAACTTCCCGTGGCAAAAATGGACGAAAATTCATGGGTTATAAAAAATGCCAAAAAGTTGGCCAAAGTAACCTACTTGGTCAATGATACTTTTGACACCGAAACCGGTACCGAATTTGGTCAAGGTGATATTTTTTCCCCGGCCGGAACCAACATAGAAGAAGGCGTAAATTTTGTCATCAATAACCACGCTTTTGTAGGCTATTTTAAAGATTTAAAAGAACTCCCTTATCGATTAAACATCACAAAACCAGAAAATCTATATGGTGCTACTGCCATGGATAATTTAGACAAAAGCACTACCAAAGATGTATTTGTTGCTTCTCGATATGCTGAATTGGTAGACAATCCTATTTTATATACAAAATCGCAGTTTAAAACATTCATGGTAGATGATATGGAAATCATCTTAAGTGTTTACTCACCAAACAATCGCTACTCAGAAGCCGATTTTAAGGAAGCGATGGAAACCATGATGAAAGCCCAAAAAAGATTTTTAGGACCCATTGACAACACGAAACGGTATGCTATTTTACTATACTTAGCTGACTTTGAAAAAGAGGACGCGAGAGGTTTTGGAGCCTTAGAACACAATACGTCAACAGTAGTGGTAATGCCTGAAGCAATGCCTATTGAAGAATTAAGTAAAAGCATGGTTGATGTAGTATCGCACGAATTTTTCCATATCGTGACCCCTTTAAGTGTGCATTCAAAAGAAATTCATTATTTTGATTTTAATACCCCAAAAATGTCACAACATTTGTGGATGTACGAAGGAATCACCGAATACTTTGCTAATTTGTTTCAAGTCAATCAAGATTTAATTAGCGATACTGAGTTTTTTGAACGCATGGCCGCCAAAGTACAAAATGCCAAACGTTTTGACGAAAAAATGCCATTTACCAAAATGAGTTCCGAAATTTTAAGCAAACAATACAAAGATTCCTATTTGAATGTTTATGAAAAAGGAGCGTTAATTGCCATGTGTTTGGACATTCAAATCAGAGAAAGCAGTAAGGGTAAAAGAGGTATTTTAGACCTAATGCAAAAATTATCCAAAGAATATGGCAGCACAAAACCATTTGAAGATGCCGAACTTTTTGACAAAATAGTTGCGTTAACTTATCCCGAAGTGCGAACGTTTTTAGATACTTATGTAGCAGGACCGGCACCACTACCTTATCAAAACTACTTTGAAAAAATGGGTGTTACACAAACAAAAATTCAAGTTCCCGGGAATGTGTTTCTAAAAGGACAATCGCCTTATATCACGGTAAACCCAAGCACCAAAGAAATTATTATCATACCCGGTATCGAACTTAATACTTTTATGAAAGATTTGGGCTTACAAGGTGGCGATATAATTTTAGCCATTGACGACGTTAACTATGATTTAGATAACATTTATGATATGATTACAAAAAGCATGTCTTGGAAAGAAAACGATCCGGTTCAATTCAAAATCAAACGAGGTGATAAAGAATCTGTTTTGAAAGGTGTGGTAAAAATTCCGTATGACGAAATGGATGGTTTTCAAGCAACAGATGCTTCTAAGAAAGAACTAATGGAAGCATGGTTGAGAGGTTAAAACAATAAAAATAGAACAATCCCTGATTCAAATGTTTCAGGGATTTTTTTTAGGTAAAAGTAGGACTCAAAAACTGCTTGTATTTTTCAAAAAATCATTATTTTGCAATCAAATTTAAACGAATGAAAAACCCTCCTTATTTTACAGACGATACCATAGTTTTTGGATTATTAATGCTCTTATTGGGTTTTGTTTTTTATACGGCTTCCCTAAAAGAAGGTTTTTGGAAGAAATTCTATGTGATCTTTCCATCGCTGTTAATGTGTTATTTGTTGCCTTCTATCTTTAGTTCACTAAACATAATAGCTCCCGAATGGAAAGAAGTGGCCGAAAATGGTGAAATCATAACAAAAAAATCTTCGGTATATCATGTTGCTAGTAGGTATCTTTTACCGGCTGCTTTGGTGTTAATGACCTTGAGCATTGACTTAAAAGCCATGTTTAAATTGGGCCCAAAAGCCCTAATCATGTTTTTTACCGGAACCATAGGAATTATTATTGGTGGTCCTATTGCCATTTTAATCATTTCTGTTTTTTCTCCGGAAACTGTTGGTGGAGCCGGACCTGATGCTGTATGGAGAGGTCTTTCTACCCTAGCCGGAAGTTGGATTGGCGGTGGAGCTAACCAAGCCGCCATGCTTGAAATTTTCAAATACAACCAGGAAAAATATGGAGCCATGGTTTTGGTCGATATAGTTGTTGCGAATATTTGGATGGCTATTTTACTTTTTGGAATTGGTAGAAAAGAACGAATTGACAAATGGCTAAAAGCCGACAACAGTTCTATTGAAGAACTAAAAAACAAAGTTTCTAATTATGCTGCCAGCGTAACCAGAAATCCGAGTTTAACTGATTTTATGATTATTCTGGGTATTGCCTTTACTGCGGTTGGACTTTCGCATTGGGGAAGCAATTCCATTTCTGATTTTCTAAAAGCTAATTTTGAAGCTGTGAATGACCCAACCAGTTTTGTATCAACATTTGGTGATCGCTTCTTTTGGATGGTAACCTTTGCAACCGCTTTAGGCATCTTCTTTTCGTTTACCAAACTCAAACAATACGAAGGTGCTGGAGCCAGTAAAATCGGAAGTGTTTTTATCTATATTTTAGTCGCTTCAATTGGCATGAAAATGGATTTAGGTTCCGTATTGAGTAATCCCGGTTTATTAGTAGTAGGTTTGGTTTGGATGGCTATTCACGTTCTTTTATTGGTCGTTGTAGCCAAAATAATAAGAGCTCCATTCTTCTTCTTAGCGGTTGGTAGTAAAGCCAATGTGGGAGGTGCCGCTTCCGCTCCGATTATTGCTTCGGCATTCCATCCATCGCTGGCGAGTGTTGGTGTTTTATTAGCGGTTTTTGGCTATGTCGTAGGAACCTATGGTGCGTTACTTTGTGCTTATCTAATGGAAATCGCTTCTCCTTTATAAATTTAAATTACATATAATTAAACAACTTCATGAAACAAACATTTTTCGGATTATTGCTTTTATTAGTAGGCGTGTCATGTACTAACGACAAAAAAAACGAGGCCAATTTACATCTAACGGGAACCATAAAAGGACTAAAAAAAGGAACGCTTTATATTCAAAAATTTTCTGATTCCACTTTAGTGATGGTTGATTCTATTGCAATTGACGGAAAATCAACTTTTGAAAGCCATCTGTCAATTGACTCTCCTGAAATGCTCTATCTTTATTTGGACAAAGGTGTTACGAATTCTATAGACAATAGCTTATTTGTATTTGCAGAACCCGGAAATATGACAATTGAAACCACATTGGAATCTTTTTATAAAAATGTAAAAGTTACCGGTTCCAAAAATCACGAGCTGTATTTAGAATACAAAAAAATAAACGAACCATTTGTCAATCTTAATCTTGATTTAATTCAAAAAGAATTAAAAGCGAGTAAGCTCGAACAAAACGCAGTTGTTGATAGTTTAGTTAAGGAAAAAGATTTGCTGACCAAACGCAGGTATTTGCGAGTTATTAATTTTGCTCTTAACAACAAAGAACATGAAGTTTCTCCTTATGTTCTTTTGTATGATGTTTACGATGCTAACTTAAAATATTTAGATTCTGTAACTAATTTGTATCCTGAAAAAATTAAAACTTCCAAATATGGTAAGCTTTTAAAAGAACATATTGACGAACGAAGAAAAGAAGAATCAAACTAACGTAGTAGTGAAAAAATACTATATTTGACTCCTAAAATAAAATCAATTTAGAAGTAAATTTTACTTCATTATGGAATTAAGTGAAAATCTTAAACTGTCGTGCAACTGTGTTTTCCTGTAAACAAGGAATAAGTCAGATACATAAAATTGGTTTTGTTTGAGCATCACGAAAATGCTTAAACCTATCACTTTTCATTTGTCATGAAAAGCCTTCCGGTTTATTCATTTTTATAACTTTTTAAATGGAATAAAAATGACAGTAGAATTCGAAAAAGCCATCGCTAAGTATCATGAAAAATTAAGGATACTTCCATTACCACTTGTTTCTTGGAATACATTTTCCGTAAATGATTTAGACATTAGTGTTTTTAATTCGTTTCAAAAAAATTGGAAAGAAAAAATAGATTTTCATTCAATTATTTCAGTTCCTAAAAGAGAAATTGTAATTACCGATGCCAAATTCAAAATAGTTTTTGCTTCGCATGGTATTCATGAAATGAACGGCTATCATCCCAGTGAAATAATTGGTAAATCACCAAAAATTTTTCAAGGTAAATTGACTTCTGAAACTACAAGAAACAGCATTAGAAAAGCGTTGTCCAAAAACCTACCTTTTAAAGAAGTTATAATCAATTACAAAAAAGACGGCACTACATATCGATGCGAAATTGAAGCCTATCCGAAATTTGATACTTCAGGGAAATTGATTAATTACATTGCATTTGAAAGAATAGCTTCTTAGAATAAGAAATAAAAAAAAGGACAACCCTAAAGTTGTCCTTAACAATTGAGCCGATAGAGGGACTCGAACCCACGACCTGCTGATTACAAATCAGCTGCTCTAGCCAGCTGAGCTACACCGGCGTCTCAATTACGAGTGCAAATATAATTTTGAAAATCAATATTCCAAAACAAAATACACTTTTTTTATCAAAAAAAACGGATTAAAGTGCGTTTACTTTTTCAACTAATTGAATCGCAGCCGCTTCTAAATCTTTTTCTACTTGCTTCAAATGAGCTCTTCTGTCTTCTGCTGTTTTATCGTTTACTTTAGCGATCAAAGCATCAAAAGTTGTTATTGCTTCATCAATCAATGCATTTGAAGAATCAGTTGGTTTTCCTGTTGTTGTCATCTCGTGGATATAAACCGCCTCGATAATATCACCCATCACATAATTGATGTCCTTTTTCAAATTTCTAATACTTGCCATTTTTATTTTAATTTTAATTGCGGTGCAAAACTACGTAAAAATTTAGAATTAAATGAATTAGTTTTAAAAACCTAAACCGTAATTTCAAGAACTGTTGCCGTTCCCTTTAACAAAAAGGAAGTTAGTACTGCGGGTATTAAAACAGTGTCTCCCGTTTTATACCTATATTTTTCATCCTTCAAATGCAATTCAAAACTACCTTCAGTACACATTAAAACTAGGAATGTATCTTCTTTTTTATCAACCACCAATTCTCCGTTAAGCGGAATGATATTGGTTTTAAAATAAGGGCAATGAACTATTGGCGTACTTTTATTTTCCGGAGCAGCATATTCTTTTTTAGCAGCAGTTGTTTTATAATTGATGGCATCTACGGCTAATTCGGTGTGCAATTCGCGTCCTTTACCAGTAGCATCTACCCTATCCCAATCATATATTCGATAAGTGACATCACTGGTTTGCTGAATTTCTGCAATCACAATTCCGGCTCCAATAGCGTGAATCGTTCCGGTTTCCAATAAGAAAACATCGCCTTTTTTCACCGGAATTTCTTTCAATAAAGAAAGAATAGAATTGGATTCTAAATGCTGCAAATAGTCTTCTCTGGACGAATCTTCTTTGAAACCAACTATCAAACGAGCATTTTCATCAGCTTGCATCACATACCACATTTCTGTTTTCCCAAAAGAATTGTGACGAGCTTTTGCCAATTCATTGTTGGGATGCAATTGAATCGATAAATCTTCTTTAGCATCCAAATATTTAAAAAGTAATGGAAATTGTTTTCCAAAATGATTGAAAACTTTCTTTCCTAAAATTTCTTCGGGATATAAATCAATTAATTCATTGAGGTTTTTACCTTTAAATTCACCATTATTGACCACACTTATTGATTCGGGAACTGTTGACAATTCCCAGCTTTCACCTGTAATTTTAGAAGTAATAGGCTTGTTCAAATACGTTTTCAACTTAGTTCCGCCCCAAATGCGTTCTTTGAAAATAGGTTCAAACGTGAGTGGATAAAGTGGTTTCATTGGTTTAGTTGAAACGTCAAAAATAAGCATTTGAACTGAAATTAATTAACTTGAAAAATACTTATACTATCTTTTTCAGCATTTGCAATGCTTTTTCAATGTGAATTTTGCCTGATAAGTTATCAAAAATCAATCGAACAATTCCTTTTTCGTCAATCACATAGGTCACGCGACCCGGAATAAGGCCAAATAAAGCCGTGGGAACACCAAATAAATTGCGTAATTTTTTATCATTATCCGATAAAAGGGTAAAAGGGAGTTGGTATTTTTCAGAAAATTTTTGATGCGAAGTAGTTGAATCACCGCTTACACCGATAACTTCTGCACCTAAATCGGTAAAATCTTGATAGCTATCTCTAAAACTGCACGCTTGCTCGGTGCAAACTCGTGTATCATCTTTTGGATAAAAATAAATGACAGTAGGCTTTTTTCCAATTACTGTTGAACTGTCAAAAATAATTCCTTTGGAATCTTTTGCAGTAAAATGCGGTACTTTATCCCCAACTTTCATTGCCATTTTAGTTTCCTTTATAGGTTACAAAATTTCGAGGGGTTTCATATAAAACAACTTCTAAATCTAACGAATCTTTGATGTGGTCTCGCAATTTATTCCAAATCACAACAGCAATATTTTCAGCTGTAGGATTCAAATCTATAAAATCAGGAACATCTAAATTTAAGTTTTTATGATCAAAAGCATTTTCAACGTGCTCTTTTATGAGGTCAGATAGAATTTTCACATCCATTACAAAACCGGTTTCTTGGTCAATTTCGCCGGTTACACTCACAATCAATTCATAATTGTGTCCGTGATAGTTTGGATTATTACATTTACCAAAAACCAAGTCGTTTTTTTCCATCGACCAATCTTTTCGATACAATCGATGAGCAGCGTTAAAGTGAGCTTTTCTGGAAACAGTGACTTTCATGGTAAATGGTTATGGGTAATAGGTTAAAGTTTGTGCTCTTCAAGGTAATGGTAAAACTCGTCAAAAATAATTTTAAACCAAACGGTATAATTTTCAGATTGGATTTGGATATCGTCTTTAATGGCTTCAATGCTCATCCACTTCCAACTTTCCACCTCATCGGGATTAATTTTTGGTTCATCATTATAATATCCAATCATCACATGATCGAGTTCGTGTTCAGTTAAACCATTGTCAAAGGGAGCTTTGTAAATAAAATGAAACAATTCTTTCAATTCAGCCGTAAAACCCATTTCTTCATATAATCTTCGGATTCCGGCTTGAATATTTGTTTCACCTTCTCGTTGGTGACTACAACACGTATTTGTCCATAACAAAGGTGAATGGTATTTTTGATGTGCTCGTTGTTGCAACATCACTTCGTTTTTATCATTCAGAATAAATACAGAAAAGGCACGATGCAAAACAGCCTTTTCGTGAGCTTCCAATTTATTCATCAAGCCAATAGGCTCGTCATTTTCGTTAACTAAGATTACTTTTTCTTCTGTCATAGCGTTTTTTAAGCTCTTCAAAGGTATGAAAAAGTTCTTTTTTATTTGGATTTATATGGATTTGTGAAAAGTTTAACGGGTGTTGAAGAGAATTTTACTGCGTTAAACGCTCTTTAATTTTCAACGCACATTTCTCGCCATCAATCGCTGCAGAAACAATTCCGCCGGCAAACCCCGCTCCTTCTCCACACGGATACAAACCTTTAATTTGAGGATGTTCTAAGGTTTGAGTATCTCTTGGAATTCGAACCGGTGATGATGTGCGACTTTCCGGTGCGTGCAAAATGGCTTCGTTGGTTAAATAACCTTTCATCGACTTACCAAATTGCAAGAATCCTTCTCGCATAATTTGAGTTAAGAAACCGGGAAAAACTTGTCCCATTTCCACTGAAGTTGTTCCGGGAACATAAGATGTTTTGGGAATTGATGAAGAAATTTTATTTTGTGTAAAATCAATCATGCGTTGAGCAGGAACTTTTTGAGTCTGTCCCGCCAAATGCCACGCTTTTTGTTCGATAGCTTTTTGAAATTCCATTCCGGCTAGAGGTCCGAATTTGGCAAAGGGTTTGAAATCTTCTAATTTTAATTCCACCACAATTCCGGAATTGGCAGTAGGTTGATCTCTTTTGGATGGCGACCAACCATTCGTGACCACTTCACCGGGACTTGTTGCACACGGAGCAATCACGCCGCCGGGACACATACAAAATGAATACATGCCGCGACCATTCACTTGCTTTACGATGGAATACGGAGCCGGTGGCAAATAATCGCCTCGAAAATCACAACTGTATTGAATACTGTCTATCAATTCTTGAGGATGTTCCGCACGAACGCCTAACGCAAACGGTTTGGCTTCGATGAGAATGTTTTTTCTATCTAATAATTCAAAAATATCACGAGCCGAATGTCCGGTGGCTAAAATAACTTTGTTAGCTGAAATTGTTTCACCTTTTTGGGTAACAATGCCTTGCATTTCATTGTTTTTGACAATAAAATCGGTGACACGGGTTTCAAACAAAACTTGACCGCCACATGCGATGATTTTTTCTCGAATATCTTGAATAATTTGTGGTAATTTATTGGTTCCAATGTGCGGATGAGCTTCCACTAAAATATCGGAAGAAGCTCCAAAACCGACTAATAATTGTAAAATTCTATCTACATCACCGCGTTTTTTAGAACGCGTGTATAATTTTCCATCAGAATACGTTCCTGCTCCACCTTCACCAAAACAATAATTGGAATCTTCGTTAACGATGTGGTCAACATTGATGGCTTTCAAATCACGACGACGACCACGAACATCTTTTCCGCGTTCGATTACGATGGGTTTCAAACCTAATTCAATGAGTTGAAGTGCTGCAAAAAGTCCGGCAGGACCGGCACCAATAACGATTATTTCTTGTTGATTGGCAACATTGGGATAGTTAGGTAATTCGATTTTCTGTTCAGAAAAAGGTTCTCCCTGAAAGAAAATCAGCAACTTTAAATTGATCTTGATGGCTTTTTGACGAGCATCAATCGAACGCTTAAGAATGGAAATATGTTGAACTTCTGAAACCGAAGTCCGAATCATTTTTGCCACGTGATCTTTTAATAAAAAATCATTGGCGGCAACTTCGGGTGCAACTTGAATAAGAAGTTCTTTCGGCATACTATTCTTTTTTTGGCAAAAGTAAATAAAAGAAATCTATTTTATTTCCTCAAAAGCCCTCAATGCAAACGAAGCCAACCAATGTTCGCCTTCATAATTTCCATCAACAACAGAAGGAAGTGAGAAATTAAGGTGCTTATCTGCCAACGGTTTTAAGTGAGAAAATTGTTTTGGATATAAGTTTATCAAATGATAAAAATTCCAAGCACGACTAAAATTTAAACCATCTAAATGCACTAAATGACCATCTGTTCGGTCGGAAACGCGTGCTACTTCCCAATTAAAATCTTTCTTGAAGATTGATTTATTAAACTTTTTCAACCAAATTAAAAATTCCTTCTCCGGTAAAACTCTACTCATTATTCCAATTTCTTCTAGGCATGGCGAGAGGAAATCGGTGCCGCTGGGTTCCCAATTTATTGGACAATTTTCGTCAGATAAAAATAATCGTTTGGCATTTTCAATTATCAAATTCTGAAACTCTTTGTTGTTTGAATATAGTGCATAATCCCAGGCAAACGTGAGTCCGAATGCAGTATTATTATGTGTTCCGGCTCGAACGGGATAAAGTAATTTAGGCAAAAACTCATGATAACGTGTAACTAATAAATCCGTCAGTGGTTTGAGATTCTGAGCCAATTCTTCAGCAAACGGTGCTGCACTGATTTCTAATTCCAATTGGAGTTTTAATAACCAATTCCAACCATAGGTACGCTCAAATGATTTTTCGTGGTTTTTAGAAAAATAATCAATTTCAACTTGAATATTTTCTTTGGAAAGATTGGTTTGTAATTTTTGAATTATTTCTTCTTTATTATTTAAATCCGGAAAATTATTCAATAAATACACCAAACTCCAATGACCATGAACAGACGAATGCCAATCGAAACAACCGTAAAAAGCAGGATGTAGTTTTTTTGGTGAATGAATTTCGGTGGCATCTAAAAGCAATTGCCCCAATTTGTTAGGATATTCTTGTTGCAAACATTTTAGCGGAAGCGTTGCCAAATGATTTGCTTGCTCCAACGACAGTTTCTGAGCAATTATTCCGTTTGAAAATAAAAGTAAGCCTATTAGGAAGTTTTTCATAAAAATGAATTTATTTTTGCAATAAAAAAATGTCTAGAAAGATAAAACTAATTTGGGATTTTAGAGGGCCTACCTCTGAAAAAACAGCAGCACATCATGAAATTCATTTAAAAGAATTCATAGTTGCCGAAAAATTACCTTTACACATTACAGGTTTTGAAACGTACAATGAAATGCATGCTATTGCTTTTATGGTAGTTTTCGAAGAAAACATGATTGCCGTTCGCGATGCATTGAAACCGCATCGAGGGGAACTATATGAAAATTAAAACTTATTTTTAAATCAAAATACTTTATAACTATAAAAAAAACTGACTATAAGTTTTAAGTCTTTTAGTCAGCTTTTTCATTTTATAACTTTCAAAAAGTTAAGCAGCTTCTTTTTCTGATGCCGTTTCTTCCGCTGGTGCGTCATTTGACTCTTCAGAAGGATTCAATTGTTTCACTTTGTCTAACAATGATTCTTCAGAAAGATTTTGTTCTTTCATTTTTTGATTTTTACATCGTTGACACAATTGATCAATCCCTTTAGTTTCATAAGATTGTGCAACGGTACCATTCATTTTTTCTGTACTGTTTTTGATATAACCACAATCATCATAGATGTGATATCGCCCACCAGACTTGGTCCAATACACATTATTTGTGCCGGTTAAAGCTTCTACCATTCCGGTTTCTTCTGTATATTTTTCTACTGAAGGCGGATTAAAATCAGCTCCACCAATTCCGGCAATTACCATATATAAAGCTGCTATTCCACCAAGAATACCTTTTTGTTTCCCATCTAAGTTTTTATTGGTGAAGACTAAAATCACAAGTGGTAAAAAGGCTAAAACACCCAGAATTGCCCCCAATTGATTTTGAATAAAGAACTTTACTTTTTCTTTTTCTGAGGCAGGATCCAATCTATTTGATTTTTTCCACAAATAAGAACCTACCAGAGATAAGAGTAATACTATCGTCATTAAAACGATAATTAACCACATGGTTATAGGGTCTTTTTTAAGTTCAAAAAATATTGTGTAAGTTTGTAATCCTATAGCAACAAGCCACATTAGACCGGCAAACAAACGTAATTGTACTGCTTTACCTTTTGCTTCTTCTGTTGGTTTCCATACGTTTTGATTTTCTGACATATTCTAGTTTATTAAAGGTTTTAACACAAATTAACAGTATTTTTTTGAGATAGCAAATGCTAAATAAAAAAAGTTAGGAAATTAAAACTGAAAAAATCGGACTTGAGTTACCTTAAATAGAACAATACAAAGAAGGACAGTGGTAAAAGTTAGAATTTCATCTTTCTTCTTAAAGCTTTCATTTGAAAGATTCTTGAACTTCTTCAAGCATTTTATCTAATACTTTTCTGTCGTACCATTTACCTTTTAAAAACACCATTTCAATGGATTTTGTATTTTCTATGTCGTCTAATGGATTCCGATTTAGTAAAACCATATTAGCATTTTTTCCTTCTGTAATAGTTCCTTCAAATGCGTATTGATTTAAATATCGGGAAGGATTTACAGTACTGGCTAATAATATCTTATAAGGACTCATTCCTGCTCTTTGTAATAAAGTGAATTCTCTGTGTAACGAAAAGCCAACTATCACCATACCATACGTATCACTTCCGGTCAACAAGTTGACATGATTATCAGAAAGTAGTTTCGAAAATTTTTGAATCCATAAAAAATAGTCATCAAATAAGACAGGTGCTTTGAAGCCGGAAAATGTTTGATTTTTTAGTTTACGATAATCATTCTTCTCCGTCAAAAAGCCTTCTCTTTGATTTTTAGCAAGGTATTTTACATGGTCATGCTTTTGTAGATTGGTAAATTTTTCATCATTTAAACAAGCAGTAATAAACTCAAACACGCTCAAAGTAGTACCAATATAAATACCGCTCTCGTGTAGTTGTTTTGCTAATAATTGAAGATTTGATTCACTTTGTTTAAAATAGGTATCATTTGTGCCATCTGATAAATATAAAAATTCTTCAACATGTTCAATAGATTTCATTCGAAGGGAAAATTCTAAAGGCAGGGTTCTTTGTGCATGCCCAACTATTGGAATTTTATTAACTTCACATTCTTCCAAAAGTTTTAAGTAAATAGGCTGCGGTAAACTAGCTGCAATTTTTAAAAAATCATAACCTCTTTTTTTATGTTTTTCAACAATGGCAACAACATCATCAATAGTCTGTAAATCATCATTGCTAAGGTACGGGCCGGTAGTGAAATAATTGGGACCCAACAATTCTCCTGAACTTACTTTTCTTTTTATGGCAATATGATCTTGGTTTTCAAATTCCGCCATATTCCTGACGTTCGTAATTCCGTTTGCAATTAAAAGCTTAAAATCGCTTTGGATATCATCACTTCTATAATGGTAATGCATTTCGGATAAACCGGGGATTAGATATTTACCCGTACCGTCAATAGTTACGGTAGTTTTATTTTTGATTGGATGAGAAGCGGGTTCTATTTTAATAATTTTACCGGCTGAAATTAAAACCCGATGATTATACAGAACAATTTCTGATGTCATTGGAACAACATTGACATTCTCTATTACAATTGTATCTTGACTTTGTTGTGCATGAGTAAAAAAAACAGCAAAAAAAATCAATACAAAGCCTAACAGGTTTGTTTTCATTTGATAAAATGGAAATACTAAATAATATACCTCAAACTAACAACTAATTCGCTACTTCACTAATAAACTTAATACGCATCAAACGCAATTCTTCAATATCATAATCGCCATCAAATTCTTTTAGGGCCTCTTCAATTTTATCGGTTTGAGAATCCATGAAATAATCGTAAATTTCTTCTTGTTGGTCTTCATCCAAAATATCATCAATCCAATATTTGATATTTAATTTGGTCCCGGAATAAACAATTTGCTCCATTTCTTTCAGCAAAATATCCATCGTAAAACCTTTCGCTTTTGCGATATCATCTAAAGACAATTTTCTGTCGATGTTTTGAATGATGTATAATTTGTTGGCAGAATTGGCTCCGGTTGATTTCACCACCAAATCATCAGGACGGATAATTTCGTTTTCTTCAACATAACGAGCAATGATATCCACAAACGGCTTGCCGTATTTTTTTGCTTTTCCTTCACCAACACCATGAACATTACTCAATTCTTCAATAGATATCGGATATTTTAAAGCCATATCTTCTAGTGAAGGGTCTTGAAAAACCACAAAAGGGGGAACACCTAATTTCTTGGCTTCTTTTTTACGTAAATCTTTTAGTATGGCCATCAAAGCTTCATCGGCAGTTCCTGTAAACTTGGCTGCTGTAACGATAGCTTCATCTTCTTCTTCACTGTATTCATGGTCTTCGGTCATGAAGAAAGAGGTGGGATTTTTAATATAATTTGCTCCTTTTTCAGACAACTTCAAAATACCATAGGTTTCAATATCTTTGGTGAGCAATCCATCAACCAACACTTGTCTGATTAAAGCCATCCAATAGCGTTCATCGTGGTCTTTTCCACAGCCAAACAACGACAAACTATCTGTTTTGTGTGCTTTGATAACTGCATTTATTTTACCCATTAAAGTAAAAACAATTTCTTTGGACTTATATAAATGTTTGGTAGCACGAACCACTTCCAACACTTTTACCACATTGTCTTTGGCTTCAACTTTGGTTTTTGGATTTCTGACATTATCATCCATATCACCACCGTCGCCGGTTTCATTGTCGAATTCTTCTCCAAAATAATGCAATAAGAATTTTCTACGCGACATGGAGGTCTCTGCATAAGCAACAACCTCTTGTAAAAGGGCAAAGCCTATTTCTTGTTCAGCAACAGGTTTTCCTGACATGAACTTTTCTAATTTTTCTACATCTTTATAGGAGTAGTAAGCCAAACAATGACCTTCTCCTCCATCTCGACCTGCTCTTCCGGTTTCTTGATAGTAACTTTCTAACGACTTAGGGATGTCATGATGAATGACAAATCGAACATCGGGTTTGTCAATTCCCATACCAAATGCAATTGTTGCTACTACTACATCTACATCTTCCATCAAAAACATATCTTGATGTTTTGCTCGGGTTTTAGCATCCAGTCCTGCGTGGTAAGCCACGGCACTAATTCCGTTTACTTGTAATACTTGTGCAATTTCTTCCACTTTTTTACGACTCAAACAATAGATAATCCCCGATTTACCTTTGTGTTGTTTTATAAAACGAATAATGTCCGACTCAATATTTTTGGTTTTGGGTCGTACTTCATAAAATAAATTCGGACGGTTAAACGATGCTTTATAAGTAACCGCATCCGACATGTCTAAATTCTTCAATATATCTTCTTGCACTTTTGGCGTAGCGGTGGCGGTTAAACCAATCACCGGAATATTACCTAAATGCTTGATGATGTTTTTAAGATTACGGTATTCCGGTCTGAAATCATGACCCCATTCTGAAATACAATGGGCTTCATCAATTGCTATAAAGGAAACGGGAACCGATTTAAAAAAAGTAACGTATTCTTCTTTAGCTAGAGATTCCGGTGCCACATATAATAATTTGGTAATACCGGAAACGATGTCTTTTTTTACTTTATTGATTTCTGTTTTTGTAAGAGAGGAATTTAAAACGTGAGCAATTCCCTCCTCAGAAGAAAGACTTCGAATGGCATCAACCTGATTTTTCATCAAGGCAATTAAAGGCGAAACCACAATAGCAGTACCGTTCTGAACTAATGCAGGGAGTTGATAACACAAGGATTTTCCACCACCGGTAGGCATAATTACAAAAGTATTATCTTTAGATAAAATACTTGTAATCACTTGCTCTTGAAGACCTTTGAATTGGTCAAAACCAAAATATTTCTTTAATTCTTTGTGAATATCAATTTCGTTAGGAATCATTCTTATATATGGGTATTTTAATTAAATTTGCAACCATAAATATACAACTTTCTTTTATTCATACAAATTTAATCTAGAAACGTTTTGATGTCAACAGAAGCTCTATTATCACTGGCCAAAAAAACCATACTATCAGAAAGTAATGCTGTAGCTAATTTGGCTGATTTACTAACTGAAGATTTTACAAAATCAGTGGAAACCATTTTTCAAGCTAATGGAAGATTAATTGTTACAGGAATCGGAAAGAGTGCCATCATTGCTCAAAAAATGGTTGCTACGCTAAATTCTACAGGAACACCTTCGTGTTTTCTTCATGCATCGGAAGCAATTCATGGGGATCTAGGAATGGTACAACCGGGTGATGTTATTATTTGTATTTCTAAAAGTGGTAATAGTCCTGAAATTAAAGTATTGGTTCAGATTTTACAAAAATTCGGCAATACCTTAATTGCAATGACAGGTAATTTAACTTCCTATTTGGCTAAAAACTCCCATTTTGTTTTAGATACCACAGTGGAAAGCGAAGCTTGTCCTAATAATTTAGCACCAACAAACAGTACAACCGCTCAATTGGTTATGGGAGATTGTTTGGCAGTTTGCTTGATGGAACTGCGAAATTTCACCAGCGAAGATTTTGCCAAATACCATCCGGGAGGTGCGTTAGGCAAAAAACTATTACTTCGCGTAGGGGATATGTTAGATAGTTCCAAAAAACCACAAGTGGGTCCGGAAAGCGATATCAGAACTACTATTTTTGAAATCTCTGAAAAACGTTTGGGCGTTGCGGCTGTAGTGGAAAATGATAAAATTATTGGTATCATAACCGATGGTGACATCCGAAGAATGTTGAGTAAAACGGAAACAATAACAGGTATTGCTGCTCGAGATATTATGACTAAAAATCCCAAAACCATCAAACCAACCGACCGTGTGGTGGATGCTTTAAATATAATGGAAGATTTTTCGATAACACAGTTAATTGTAGCAGAAAACGACCACTACAAAGGCGTAATTCACTTGCATGACATTTTAAAAGAAGGCATTATATAATGACACAAAACACCGGCAAGGAAATGTCTTTTTTAAACCATCTTGAAGAATTGAGATGGGTATTAGTGCGTAGTACCGTTGCTATATTGGTTCTGGCTGGCGGAGCTTTTTTCATAAAAGACTTTGTGTACAATCAAATTATTTTTGGCCCCAAAGACCCTAATTTTATTACCTACCGGTTTTTTTGTCAAATCACACAATATTTTGGTGTAGAAGGAGCGGAAATATGTGATGCTAAGATGCCGTTTATCATTCAAAATACCGCAATGGGTGGACAGGTTTCCTTTTTAATTTGGACATGTATTACCGTTGGATTCATAGTTGGATTTCCCTATATATTGTGGGAGTTTTGGAAGTTTATCAGTCCGGCTTTTTATAAAAATGAAAAGAAATATGCTCGGGCATTCATTATCGTTTCTTCCTTTTTATTTTTCTTAGGAGTGGCTTTTGGCTATTTTATCATAACACCACTATCCGTTTACTTTTTTGGTTCCTTTTCTGCGAGCTCGGAGATTATCAATGAATTCAATTTAGAATCCTATACGAGTATGATAAAAACGTCAACGATAGCTTGTGGCTTATTATTTGAATTACCTGTCTTAATCTATTTCCTAACAAAAATTGGTTTGGTTTCACCTTCATTTTTGAGAAAATACAGAAAGTATGCCTTAATCATTGTATTAATTTTATCAGCTATAATTACGCCTCCCGACATTATTAGTCAAATCATTGTGGCCATTCCCATTATGATATTATATGAAATCAGCATTTTTATAAGTGCTGTAGTGATTCGAAGACAAGAAAAAGCAACAAAAACAGTATAACCATGGCAGATTTAGTTCAGGAATTTAACGACTACCGTTCTAAAATGAACGACAAATTATTGGCTGACAACAATTTAATCATTAAAAGAATCTTCAACTTAGACACCAATGCCTATGCTGAAGGTGCCTTAGACGTAAAAACGAAAGAACTACTCGGATTAGTAGCTTCTGCCGTGCTACGATGCGATGATTGCATCAAATACCATTTGGAAACAAGCTACAAAAACGGCATTACAAAAGCGGAAATGATGGAAACGATGGGAATTGCAACGCTGGTTGGCGGCACCATCGTTATCCCACATTTAAGAAGAGCGTATGAATTTTGGGAAGCACTGGAAAATCAAAAATAAGATAAACTACTGTTAACGAAGTATTTTCAAAACAATAAAATTGTTAATTTGCACCCAAGTTACTCAGCATCTCAGAACCTCAGCATCTCAGAACCTTAGTAACTCAGCAACTCAGATAAAATGAAATTAAGAGCCGAAAATATTGTCAAAACCTACAAAGGGAGAAGCGTTGTAAAAGGCGTTTCTGTGGAAGTAAATCAAGGAGAAATTGTGGGTCTTTTAGGACCTAACGGTGCCGGAAAAACCACCTCTTTCTACATGATTGTAGGCTTAGTAAAACCAAACAGCGGAAAAATCTTTTTAGACGGTATGGAAATTACCGATTTTCCAATGTATAAAAGAGCACAACACGGTATTGGGTATTTGGCTCAAGAAGCCTCCGTTTTCAGAAAACTAAGTATTGAAGACAACATCTTAAGTGTGTTGCAATTGACTAAGCTTTCTAAAGCGGAACAAATTGCCAAAATGGAAAGTTTAATCGACGAGTTTAGTTTGGAACACATCAGAACCAACAGAGGTGATTTACTTTCAGGTGGTGAACGAAGAAGAACCGAAATTGCGAGAGCTTTGGCAACAGACCCTAAGTTTATTTTATTGGATGAACCTTTTGCCGGAGTAGACCCCGTTGCTGTGGAAGACATCCAACGCATTGTGGCTCAATTAAAAAATAAAAACATCGGTATCTTAATTACCGACCACAACGTTCAAGAAACCTTAGCGATTACCGACAAAACGTATCTGATGTTTGAAGGTGGAATTCTGAAAGCCGGAATTCCTGAAGAACTTGCAGAAGATGAAATGGTTAGAAAAGTATATTTAGGTCAGAATTTCGAATTGCGAAAAAAGAAATTGGAATTTTAATCGCTTACTATTCTTCCGCCAATTGTCATATACCCTAACATCCTAGGTGTCCCGTTATACACATTAATATCCACAGGTCCTTTTATACCGGGAACACTTCCTTTATCCGTAAATTGCCAAAACAGCCAGTCGTCTTTAATGGTTTCAACAAAAAAATTATAATTGGCAATCCAAAAAGTATAGCCCTTAAAATCATTCTTTAAAAAATCAACATAATAACGTTCTCCGGAATAAATAATGGGTTTTACACCATAATGGGATTCCACTCGATTTAACCATCGTTGTAAACCCACTTTCAAACTATCCATGGATTGTTTTTTAGGTAAGTTTTCAATGTCTAAAACCGGAGGTAAATCTCCTTTTTCCAGGCGAACCGTTTTTATAAATAAGTCGGCTTGCTTGATGGAATTTTCATTGGGACGATAGTAATGATAGGCACCACGAATCAGTCCGTTTGCTTTTGATTTTTCCCAATTTGTTTTAAATTGCTTATCCACTCGGTCCTTTCCTGCCGTTGCACGAATAAAAACAAAAGGCAATGGAAACGTATCTTCCAATTTCTTAGCTTGCGTCCAATCGATTTTACCCTGATATTCTGAAACATCAAAACCCAACACTTTTGGATGGTGCTTTTTGGCTATTTGAAAAATACGGGCATCTTCTACTTTTGAAGCTTCCGTTGTTTCAATGTGATGACGGGAACGGAAACTAAAATAATAGGCTAAAGCCGTTCGATAATGATAGGCCGCTAATGCAATACTTACAATCAAAAACAAACCTATACCATATCCCAAAAACGATTTGGAAGTCGTTTTTTTCTTTCGGGTTGTCCTTTTAGAAACAGAACTGGAGCGTCGGGTGGGTTTCCGCATTACAAAATGACCTTATGCCTTTGCAGCAAAGCGATTGGAAATAAGAGATAACAGTACATACAATAGGATAACCAAAGGGACTGCCGTGATTTTTAAAAACACCAACAAAATTACTGACAGTGCTAAAAACACCAATTGCACTTTATTTTTTTCAAAAGAAAATCCTTTTACTTTTAATGAAAACAAAGGGATTTCAGCATTCAACAATAGCACACTTAACAGCGAAATGCCCATCAACACATACGGATTAGTCAGCAACTGAATCGCAATATCGGATTCCGTAGAAGTGATAATTAAAGGTAAACTTAGAATCAACAACGCATTAGCCGGAGTGGGTAAACCAATAAAAGAATCCGTTTGACGCGTATCTACATTGAATTTTGCTAAGCGATAACACGAGCCTAAAGTAATAGCAAAGCCGAAAAGAGGTAGCACATGATTCACCGGAAAATAAGGATCTAAAACCGACATACCGGCATTTTGATAGTCAAAAATAAGTTGGAACATCACATAACCCGGAACCAACCCACTGGTAACCATATCAGCCAAGGAGTCCAATTGCAAACCTATCGGACTTTGAACGTTAAAAAGGCGTGCAAAAAAACCATCAAAAAAATCAAAGAATATGCCCAAACAAACAAAAAAGAAAACCAACTCATACCGATGGGAAGACACAAATAATAAGGCAATACAACCTGAAAGTAAATTTAATAAGGTGATAAAATTGGGTAGGTGTTTCTTTATACTCATTTTTGATTGCTTTGAAAACAAATTTAATACAATATCTAACATTTCCTTACGTTTTGTAAAGGTAATTTTCAGGGATAGTAGAATCTCAATAAAATATTTTACTTTTGAAAAAAAATTGACAAATCTCGGTTTGTATAAATAAAAAATGCTTTGAAAAACAGCTTACTCGCCTTTATTCTTTTAATAAGCGGCATTTCACACAGTCAAGCCATACGAAAATATTCCAATGAATTCATGAATATTGGCGTAGATGCTGCGGCATTGGGAATGTCTAATGCGGTAACGGCTAGCAGTATGGATGTGAATGCTGTGTATTGGAATCCCGCGGGTTTAGTAAACTTAGAAGACAGCCAAATCAGTTTAATGCATGCCAGCTATTTTGCCAATATTGCCCAATACAATTATGCTGCATTTGCAATGCCAATTGACGATAGAAGTGCTTGGGGTGCTTCCATCATCCGATTTGGTGTTGACGATATTTTAAACACTACCCAATTAATTGACAACGACGGAAATATTGATTACAATCGAATAAGTTTGTTTTCTACCGCAGATTATGCCGCTACCTTTTCCTATGCTCGAAGATTGCAAGTTCCCGGTTTACAATATGGCGTAAATGCTAAAGTAATTCGAAGAATTATTGGAAAATTCGCCAACTCCTGGGGGTTTGGTATTGATGTAGGACTTCAATTTGAACGCAACGATTGGATGATTGGCGTGATGGTTCGCGATATTACGACAACGTACAACATTTGGAACATCAACGAAGAAGAATATCAAAAGATAGCCGATGCGATCCCGGGTGAAAACCAAGAACTTCCTGAAAAGTCAGAAATCACCTTACCGAAAGCACAACTGGGAATAGCCCGAAAATGGATTATAAGACACGATTACAGTTTGTTAGCGGCTACTAATTTAAACATGCGTTTTGCAAGAACCAACGATATTATTTCCACCGACGTAGTGAGTATTGATCCGGCTGTTGGTTTTGAATTTGGCTATACTGATTTGGTTTTTGTCAGAGGTGGCGTTGGTAACTTTCAAAACGTCCGACAGATTGATGACACTGAAAAAATAGGTTTCCAACCCAATATTGGTATTGGATTCAAATACAGAGGCATTCAAATTGATTATGCTTTAACGGACATTGGCGACCAAAGTGCCGCTTTGTATTCTAATATTTTTTCAGTTAAAGTAGATTTGGGGATTTTTAGGTAAGTACTTGAGGTGCTGAGGGACTAAGGGACTAAGGGACTAAGGGACTAAGGGACTAAGGGACTAAGGGAAAAAATAATATAATTTACATGATTACTACTACGAAAAAAATTAGTTTTCTACTCGTTATACTTCTTTCGTTTTCGAATGCACTTTTCGCACAGGGTTATCGGCTGTCTGACCAAGCAAAAATAAGTGTAATCACCTGCGGTAGTGGCGATCAATTGTATTCCATCTTCGGACATACCGCCATACGGGTAGCAGATGAAGCGATTGATTTAGATATCATTTACAACTACGGTACTTTTGATTTTAATACACCTAACTTCTATTTGAAATTTGTAAAGGGAGATTTGGATTACGTGCTGACCACCGCCACTTTTGAGCAGTTTATTTATGAATACCAACAAGGCAATCGAGATGTTTTTGAGCAAGAATTAGCCTTATCCCCCGCTCAAAAGCAAGAATTGTTTGAGTTACTCACCAAGAATGTATATTCCGAAGAAAGGTTTTATCGATACAAATTCATTGATAAAAACTGTACTACAATGGCTGTAGACAAAGTAAATCGGGTAATACCATCGTATACGATTGAAAAAAACAAACCTTACGAAAAAAGTTACCGTCATGTTTTGAATCCGTATTTGGACAACTTGTTTTATGAGAAATTAGGGATCAATATCATTTTTGGACACCGCCCTGACACCGAAGCCAAGCAATTGTTCTTACCCAATGAATTCTTTGAAAGTCTTGCAACAGCAAAACCCAACAACAATTCGCTGGTTTCCAACACCATCACCCATAACCTCCAAGACAAATCCAAAATAGAAACGACTTGGTGGAACACACCCTACACCTTGCTTTTTGGATTACTACTTGTCATCTTTTCGAATAATAAAAAAGTATATACCACCTACTTGATAACTGTAGGCGTCTTGGGTATTTTTCTGTTACTAGTAGGCTTATATTCGTTACACCGCGAAGTTTTGTGGAATTATAACGCCTTACTTTTTAATCCGCTCTACCTCTCCTTAGTGGCCTATTTTTGGCAAAAGAAAGCAACAAAATTTAAAAGAGTGTGGCTACTAAGCCTTGTGTTGTTACTAATTTATACTATCTATTTAGCATTCAAAGCCCATTTCTTATTGCTCGTCCCTTTTATCGGAACCCACGCCATACTCCTCTACCGCCTAAACAAATGGTTTTCACCAAACCCGGAACCTATAAACGATTAACCTTTTTTACTGCCCCCTATAAAACAACACCGTACTAATCGTTTTAATCACAATATTAATATCCAAAAAGATACTTCGGTGTTTGATGTAATACAAATCATATTGCAGTTTAATCAAACTATCATTGATGGAATCACCATAGGCATAGTTCACTTGAGCCCATCCCGTTAAACCGGGTTTCACTACGTGGCGGGTTTGATAAAATGGCATGACTGCCGCTATTTCCTCTACAAAAACAGGTCGTTCCGGTCTCGGGCCAATAACAGCCATATGTCCTAATAAAATATTGATAAACTGTGGGATTTCGTCTATTCTGGTTTTTCGCAAGAACTTACCAAACGGAGTGACACGTGTGTCATTTGCAGTAGCAAAAACAGCACCGTGTTGTTCGGCATTTTTTACCATAGTTCTGAATTTGATGATGCGGAACACCTCGCCGTTTCTGCCTACCCGTTGTTGGGTATAGAATAAATTACCTTGGTTGCCAATAGCATTTCCGATTACTAAAAAAGGGACCACTAAAAAGCCGGCAACAATGCCAACCAAAGAAACTGCTATTTCTAAAAAGCGAACAATGATCAAATACAATTGGTTTTGATTGCTCCTGCTGAATGGAAAATAGCGGTAGAAATCACGGGCTACAAATTGCACTGGAATGCGTTGGGTCAAACTTTCATAGACTTGAATGTATTCTCGAATGACAAAACCATTTTCTAACAAAAGAAGCAGTTTGTTGTATAAAGTTACCGTTATGGCTTCGGTTTTCTCAGTAGCAATCACCACTTCAGAAATGCCATTTTGTTTTACAAATGACTCTAAATGTAGCGTATTTACTGAAGGAATGGTAAGAGCGGTGTTCACATAGTCCTCTTTTGTATCAGTTGCCACATAACCTACTATTTTATAATGTGGATCGGCATTTTGCAAACCCGAAACCAAGTCGTAAACCGCCTCATGATCACAAACCAACAACACTTTTTTCTCAAAGCGATACGATGCAAAAAACACTTGATACAGCAATCGCCATATCAATAAGGCCAACAATACGGCCAAATAGAAATAGAGAATTTGAATCCGATTGTTGGGTAAGGTAGGAGTCAATATAGGAGTCAGCAAATAAAACAAAACCGTAGTGGAAGCCGTGATAGTCACACTCCGTATCATTTGAAATTGATTACTGGCCACTTGGAGGTTATAAGCTTCAAACACCGTTCCGAAAAACAACAAATAAAGTCCCAATACCAATGTCCAGTAAAAATTGGAAGGGGTGATATAGAAATAACTGAAGTTAAAAATACCGCCTACCAGATACAAAGCTCCCAAAACAAAAAACACATCAAATACCCGCAAAAGAATTTTACGCTCGGATATTTCAAAATGAATTTTTTTGTTGGATTTCATTGGTAAAATTCAATTTAGAGGGCAAGTTACAAAAATCAATGACATTGACAATAGCGTAAACAATAGGATAATTAAAAATTTATGGTTGCGTAATAGTAAATTTATGTCACTTAAAAGCAATCCTTTTAAAACCGCTACAACCTCTCCTTAATTCACTAAACACGGAATACTGAAATACTGAAATACTGAACACTAAATACCACCCTCCAACAGTGCTTTCCACTGCACTGCAATCGCTCTCCAATCATATTTATCTACTTCTTTTCTGGCGTTTAAAGTGAGTTTTTCAGTTAAGCCTTCCGAACGCAACAAACGAAGCACAGCTTGAGCCATAGCAGGTGCATCGTTAGTGGGCACCAACAAACCCGAGACTTCGTGCTGTATCAAATGCGGAATACCACCTACATCAGTGGAAACCACCGGCAATCCAAGTGCCATTGCTTCAATTACACTTACAGGCATGTTATCAATCCTGGTGGTGTTAATGAATACCGTATGAGATGCCGCTAACCCAATCCATTCCTCTTTTGTCAATTTCCCGGTCATTCGAACCGGTAGCTGGTATTTTTGCAACGTTTGTTGCCAAGCTGTTTCCGAAATTGACTTATACGGTCCCACCATGGTCAATTGAGCTTCTGGAAATTCTTCTCGAACAAGAGCCAGTGTTTGCAAAGCCATTTCAGGATTATAAATCGAATCAATAGCTCTGACCCAAAGTAAATGGGGCTGTAACGCACTTCGTTGTTTAAACGGATAGTTTGCCAGTTCTATAGTATTAGGAATGACCTCCACTCTTGGCAAGTTAAAAGAAGCTAAATGTTTTTTTAAATAGGCAGAGGGGATGACTGTTTTATAGGCATAGTTAACTAAAGCCATGGCTGTTTTAGGATTATTTTGAAAACGAGCAGGCAAATTTCCACCATGTAAGATGGGGATATAAGGGATATCAAAAACACGGCATAACAAACTACAACTGTAAGCATACCAAAAATTCAACGTGCTGTACACATCTATAAGTACCACATCTACTTTACGGGAATGTAACACAATTGCAATCCACATGTGCATCAACCGGAAGACTTTGTTTTGATAATCGGATACAGTCGTAACCTTAAACCCCTCCTGTTGTAGTTGCCGGCTCAACGTTTCTATCGTTGAGGGATTGTTGCCTTGCTTGGAGAGTTTGTTTCCAATATACAATAGGGATTTCATGAATGTGTATTTTAAGTAAAGTTAAGGCATAGATAAAGGCAGGTAATGCCGTTCGCATAGCAGCATGATTTAAAGTTAAAAACCAAAAAGCCAATAAACTTAATAAAAAGAAATGGCTTTTATTATCAAGATACAAAATTAAGGGTGTAATAATTAACAATAAAAGACCTATTATCCCAAAAAAACCATGTTCACCTAGCATTCTCGTAACTTCATTATGGGAAGCAATTGAAATATCAAAATGCTCCTCTCGATATTTGTGACCGCTTCCTACTCCACCACCTAAAAAAGGTTCATCTAAAAAAAGTTGAATTTCGCTCATCGCGACTTCCTCTCTTCCAGACAAAACACTTGATTTTGCTCGCCCTTGAGCATCTTGATTTTTATATCTTTTTTCAATTAAACCTCCAGTTATTGCAATTGTATAGATCCAAATAAAAAACATACCTATTCCAAGTAAAACCATTACCATACTCAACTTTGAACGAACATTAGTACCTCCTTTAAAAAAAACAATTCCTAAAAAAAGTACTATCATAAACAATCCTGTTATTAAACCCCCTCTCGAGAAAGTCAACAATGCTCTATAAGCTAAAACCAATGACAAAGCCAAGTTAATCAAAAACTGTAACCTAGTAGGAGAGGAGAATAAAGCTCTTGTAAAAAAAACAAACATTCCCAAACCTAAAAAAGTAGCCACTTGATTGGGTCCATAACCTCCTGAAGTGGCAAAGTTTGAACCAGTATGCACTAAAGCTTCTCTTAAATCTGGAGTATATAAAAAGGCATATACCACACAACTTATTATAGGTAAAGCAACTATCAATAGCACTTTCATAAACTTTTTCAAACTAATAGCTCTTGTATAGCAATAAAGTGATCCTACAAACAAACAGATTGGACCAGAAATATTAAATAAAATGCTTTGTCGTAAACGTGGATCACTTCCAAATTCTATCATTCCTATAATGATTCCAGGCAAAAGCAACAAACTAAAAATCCAATAAGGCAGTGCATTTCTTGCAAATCCCTTAAAATACATGCCAATAAATAGCACAATAATAATACTATACTTGGCATATTCCCAAAAGAAATAACCTTTCGTCATTCGAATCAAAAGTTCAGAACCCGCAATATAAGCTGCAACTAATAAAGCTTCTTCGTTGGCATTCTTATTCCTTAAAACCCAAATTATACCCCCAAAAATTATCAAATGGGTATATACATAAGAAAGAGGCTTGAAAAAAAAGATCAAGAATCCAATTATAAAATGCAAACCAATGAGTTGTATATAGTTGGAATTGTTCATTTTAAATTAGTTGAATGTTTCTTTAAATATCAATTTATTTAATTTATTAAAATAACTAGTGTAAGTAAAAAGTGTTGCTAATTCCTGTATTTTTTTTGACTTTTGTTCAAGTTGCAACTTTTCTGAAAAAACTGCCTCTCCCAAAACAGATTCAAAAGTTTGCTGACCATTTATATCCCAAACATAAGCATTATTCTCATGCAAGTAATGTTTTATACTACTAACATTAGAAACAACTGGAACAATACCATAACAAGCAGCTTCCGCAATGACCTTAGGGAATCCTTCATTCGAACTCGGCAGTAAAAAAAAATGGGAAGCTGATAAAAATTGATGCACAGTAGCCCTATCTAAATAACCGTGAAAAATAATAGATATAGGTAACTGACTGGCTAGTTTTTCGCACAACGCTCTTTCAGGACCATCCCCAATGATATGAACCGCCTCAATTATCCCATGAGGTAAAGGGGATAATGCCTTTAAAATTCTATCTACTCCCTTAACATGGTCAATTCTGCCAACAAAAGTTAACACGTAGGGTGGTTCAAACTTTTTAGTAGCTGCAATAAGTTTACCTGTAGCAATATTTTCCTCTGTCAAACAGGGATTTTCAAAAGAATAACATTGTGGGGCTTGGTGAGGCCAAAACCCATTGATGGTGACCGGAAAATCAATCCACTTCTTTTGCAAAAACCAACGTTGCCAACCATTGGAACGGGGTGGTTTCTCCTGCTCCCAGTCGCCGGCATATTTGACCCAAAAAATATAATCCCGCTTCCAAAACCAAGTAAACAAGGGTAGTAAAAACAAACCCATGGCGGTAGGTGTTCGTAATTGCACTTCGGTAGCCCCAATCAGTTGCTTTTTTACAGTGCGAATGATGCCGGGCATTTTCTTTAAAATACCTATTTTTTTCCTCAAGGTACTACCGCCATAAGCAGGAATGGGAACATAGGTAATGTTGGTTTTAGTATAAGCCACAGAACTTGGTGGTGGATA
Organism: Flavobacterium orientale; assembly: GCF_014638005.1. Taxonomy (GTDB): domain Bacteria; phylum Bacteroidota; class Bacteroidia; order Flavobacteriales; family Flavobacteriaceae; genus Flavobacterium; species Flavobacterium orientale. Next base: position 323,997 of record NZ_BMFG01000001.1, on the reverse strand, counting down.
ATAACTATAATAACACCCTACATGAACCACTTCTTCCCAATAATCCGCCAAATAATTGATTTCATGCACCGTAGGACCCCAACCACAAATGGTGCCGGAAGCATCGGTGTAATGCTCCGTATGGGATATAATAACTAGTTTCTTTCGCTTCATGATTCAATTATAGTTGTATACTTTTCAATGATATCTTTCCATTGAAATTGTTGTGACCATACTTTTGCTTGACTTGAATACGTCTCATAGTCTGCATAAATTTCAATCAATGCCGCTTTGATGGCTATTGGGTCATGGGGATCAACCAATTTACCGCTATACCCCTCTTGTATTGCATCTGCTATGCCACTGTTGACAGAGCCTATTGCCGGTAAGCCTAAAGCATTGGCTTCTAAAACAGCAATACCAAACCCTTCAAAATCGCCATTGGCTAAATGCTCACTCAACATTATAAACACATGACTTTTTTGCAGTCGTACTCGTTTTTCTGTTTCGGTCAATACACCATGAAAAATAACACTATCTCCCAATTGTAATTCATTTATTTTCGCTTTAATCGCTTCAAGTTCTGTCGGCAAACCTACACAATGATACTGAATCGTAGCCTTCCAAGAAAGCAATTCCGGCAAAGCGTTTATCACATTGTGCTGTCCTTTTCTACGGGTAAGATTGCCTACAGTCACTAACGAAACAGGAAGCTCTTTTTGTACGTCTGAAAAAGAGGCAGCTGGCAAAACAATTCCGTTAGGAATGACCGTTACGCAAACATCAGGTAAAATAGCTGCTATTTTATTCTTTGTAAAATGAGAAACCGCCACTACTTTTTCAAATCGTTTTAAGCTCATTTTAGTAAACCACCGGCTAAAAAAGCCACCGGCTTTTAATTCAGTGCCGTGAATAATGGCTACACTGCTTATACTTGTAAAAAAAAGCGAGATTAAAGCACCCATCCAAAGGGAAAACTTACCGGAAGCTATTAGTATATGAGGTTGCTTTTGCTTAACGATTTGTAAAACTGCTGCAATTCTATACAAGTAAGTACGCCCCCAATTTTTTCGTTCCGTGCGACGAACCGTGAAGGATTGCGACCTGTCAAAAGCAGCTTCCTCTTCATAATCAGTCATCCTTCGGTTGGTATGAACCTGAACAGTATAGCCTTTTTCTGAGAGTTCCGATGCCAAATGAAAAGCATGAGTCCCTATGCCTCCCGGTAAGGGAGGAAATTCTGAGGTAAGTAAAAGTAGCCTTTTGTTCATAGAGGTATCAACCTTTGAAATATGAAAAATTCACAAATTCAGTATGTTCTTGTGTCATGAAATCCAAATACATTTTAACATTAGAACGCACCCTGTCATTAGTAACGCTTTTACCTGCCACCCCTTTATTGTCAAAATGTTTAACCCCACCAACTCCCAAATCCAAGCCATAAACTTCGATAGGTAATTGCATCTCAATAGCCAAAAAATAACCAAACAAGAGTAAAAAAACACCACTGTTTTGAATCTTAATCGGCAGGTTTCTTTGTTTGTAAAACCCTGAGAAATGATTCCAATTTTCTAAAGATGCTGAATGACTGTCCAATTCAGAAATCATGTATTTATTTTTTTTTGAAAGTTTTGTCAAATGTTTTTTCAGAAAACAAAACCCTTTTTTATGCAATTCAGAATTTTGATAAAAAAACACAATTTCTTGCGTATCTTTTAAAAAGTAATCGCCAATTGCCAGAACTTTTTTAACATAAAAACCATCATTAATAAAATACAAATAATCAAAATTTTTAACCAATCTATACCCGGAATTTGTCACAACATAAAGTGTATCTTTATTCAACGCTACTTCATTTGCTGAGGGCCCGCTTGCCAAAACAACTATCTTTTTCTTTTCCGAGTATTTTGTTTTTAAATTATGTAAAGTAAAATAGTGCGTTGTATCTGTCTTCCTTCCAAGCAAGCCTTTGAAAGCAATTAGCAAACTGTAAATTTTAGCGGCTACTCTTTTTAAAACTAACTGCATCTTATTCTTTGCTTAAAACACACATGATTGTGGCACCATGAAAATTGCCAAGTAATGATTTCAAAATGAACTTATACGTATCTCTTTTATTCCAATTGAAATAAGGATACTTTTTGGTTTCACAAAAATGAATCTTAAAACCGAATCGTTTCGCAATCTTTTCAATACTTTCAAGGGTAAAATAATTGAGATGAATAGGTGGACCCGATTGATAAATTTTACTACCCGGATTATCATAATTCAAACGTTTATTATAATTAGGAACAGTAAAGCCAAAATAGCCTCCCTTTTTTAATTTTGATTGAATTAATTCAAAAAAAAGAGGCAAATCCTGAAGGTGCTCCACCACTTCGAAAGCAACAATGGCATCCAATTTTCCTTCGATTGTTTCCACTTTTGAAAAATCACCTACCCGAACATTATAGCCCAATGACTGTGCTTTTTTTGCAGTAGGTTCATCCAACTCAATTCCGGTATAATTCAAACCCAACTTAGTTAAATAATTAGCTACAATTCCTACTCCGGCTCCAATTTCAACGATGTGTTTATTATCCGATTTTAAAATATAACGGAGTACTTTCAATTTGGGTCGTCCTATAAAAACAGTGCCATTTTTTTTTAGTTTTTCAAACTCATTTCCGTGAGTTCCATATTGTGAAGTTTGATTATACAATTGATCATAAGTAGCTATGAATTCCGCCTCAGTAAAAATTTTCTTAGCAAAAATTAAACTGCAAGAGGTACATTGAACTAAATTGAATTTCTCATTAAGAAGCTCTATTTGAGATTCACAGATTTTGCATTTTAAAAATTCAGACATAAATTCTACTTAATTTAAATAACTTGGAAATAAATGACCTTTTGGCAACAATAAAAAATGACACTTCCCTCTTTTTTTGACAGTTTCAGGGGTTGTCAATAGCTCTTTGTTTGTTAGATACCAAGCATCATAGTCAATTTCTTGACACCATTTCAATACATTATTAGTATTTTCAAACATTGACAGCTCTTTGTTGGAGTGCATTTCAACCAATATTTTAGGTTTGTTCTTTAAAACTGTTTCTTTTGCTCCCCCCAAAACCTGAAACTCAGCTCCCTCAACATCAATCTTAACAAAATCAGGAGCTAAATCAAAATAGGAACTCAAAAAGTCTAAAGTTACAGTTTTAACTTTAATGAAACTATTAAGAGATGCTGCTGTTTCCGCATGACTTTTATAAATACTGCCTGCTGCACCATGACCAATGGTATAAAAGTCAATTTCATTGTCATTGGTATCACTAACAAAAGAGACAAAGGTTGATGTCTTCCCTATTAAATTGTTCTCAATTAAATTTTTATGGGCAATAAACAAAGCTTCAGGATTAGGATCTACTAAAAGTATTTTTTTTACATTTTCATTAGTTAAACCAAGTAATGCTGTATAACCAATATTACAACCAATATCAAAAATGACAGTAGAATTTTTTGATAAATCATTAAACCAATCATCATCTGAATCTTTAGTCTTTCTATAAGAATTTTTTAAACATTTTATACTTTTACCATTCACTTCAACAATATCCCATTGCTCTTTTTTGTGTAATAAACGGTGTTTGATATTACTTAACAGCTTCCTTATTTTCATATTTTGTATTTTTAATAAATGTATTAAATTATATCAAATCAACTAATTTAGTTGATTTTTTAATTTATCTGTTGACAGGTGCCATGAATAAAAGACTTGAAAAACGATTAATGGAAAAAACAAAGGAAAAGTTAAATACACTACTACAGTTAAAATTCTGTTTCCTTTATATTTATAAGGTAAGATTGAAGGAATTATAGAATGCAATAAGTAAAAAAATGATAATCTTCTACCAAAATACTTCCTACTATAATACAACACACTTGGTACCGGTCTGGGTCCAAACAACTTTTTTGGTCGCCAACCGTCCCAACTGCCCATTTGTCGCAACCCACCTTGACTGACTTTTAAATGAACTCGCTTCGCTTTCGGATTAGAAATATTTTTATAGCCGTTCAAATAAGCACGTAACCCAAACTCCCCATCGCCCATGCGTTGCTTTTCAAATTGCAAATCAAAATAACCAATCTCCTGAAAAATGGCCTTTTTCAACAACACATTGCCCGTATCCAGCTGATCACTCCAACGAAAATAACTGTAATGTTTTGGGATTTCAGCTCCCACAACACTTAACGAAACTCCGGAAGAGATATCGGCTTGAAAAAAATCAATCGCTTTTAAATGTTCCGATATCCAATTGGAATCAATTCGGGAATCATCATCATACAACAAAATCCAATCGCCTTTGGCCAATTGAATGGCTTCATTTCTGGCTTTCCACAAGGCTTTTTCTTCTTGGTACCAATACCGCAAATCCAATTGCCATCCTTGGTAAAACGATTCCTGAAACGGGTCGGTTTGATCCACTACAAGCACTTCAAAATTTGTATAGTCCTGTTGTTCTAAATCCCGAAGCACATCGCTCAAGTAGTCATACCGATTCAACGTGGGAATAATTATTGAAACCAACGGTTGACTTTGCACTAACGGACTCTCAAAAGTGTCGTATTCCGGGTACTCAAAAACTTGGTTGGAATAATCCAAACGTTTCACTTTTCTCGTTTTAAAAAAACCGGAAAACTCTTTGATGGGGTTGTGAAAAGTAACTAATCGAAGCAGCAACGTGTAAAACACCCAAGCTGTATGGACGTTTTTTCTGAGAAAACGGTATTCATCTATGACCGGGATTTGTTCTAAGTCCCAAATATTTATACCCGTTTCCTCCTGAAACGCTATATAACCGGATTGAAATGCCGTATAGGCTCGGTCACGTTGTTGTCCGGCTTTTGAAGTATAGCCATTATCAATTGGAAACAAACCCCCTAATCCCTCCAAACCTTCAGTAGTTGGAAAGTACCCCCACTCTTTTTTGGATTTGAGGTTAAAATACCAAATAGGCCGAATATAGGTTAAAAAATTAAAGAGCATTTCCTGTTTTTTTCATGTAATGAGCCACTGTCAAAATTTCTTTCCATAGTTTCCTATTCTTGTATTGCATTTCTTTAAAGGCTTCGTTTGAAATCGCTTTGTGAAATTCCAATAACTTAAAGGTAATCAAATGCCGCTCCTCCCATTCCACCCATACCACATGTTGTTTCCAATCCACTTCATCGGTCAAAGGCAACAAGCAATCTGTATTGACAAATATAGGGATTTTACCCATCAAAAGGGTTTCATACAAACGCACGGAAAAATTACCGGCACCTCGAACGCAAAGCACATAATCCGATTGCATAAGATTGTCGTAATATTCTTTAGTGGTACGTTTCTGTTCTGTTAGGTTATCAACTCCCCCCCGATAGTGCTTTCTAAAAATAAAATTACAGTGCAAATCCCTAGCATTTGCTAAGGTTTGCAACAAATACCATCGTTCAAAAGCCGAAGCAAAAAGCGGTTCCCAATCGTTTCGAAAAGGGTTTTGCAAAAAACGTTTTCCGTTTTCCAGTACACACTTGAGCAATTCTTTTCCTCTTTTTAGCGTTGAATCTGTGGCGTGTCCGCAAAATCCAATACTCGGAGTCGCTGATTTATCGCGAGGTATAGGTTCTTCCAAACCATATATTTTTTGGAAATGATCGGATAAAGACACGGGAAAACCATGATTTTTATCAGAAAGCTGACTTTTAAAACCACCCATTCTAAAATAGGTAAACTGAGAAAATTCAGGATACGCTTTTCCAAAATCTCCTGAAATATAGCCAAAACCTTTAATGTCGTTCTCCAGACACAGAAGATTATAGGCTTTCAGTTCTTTCAATTGTCCGCTATTGACATAATAATTCACAGGCAGGGGCAAAAGCATAAAAGAAGCTTCATCAGGACTATCGGTATAGTGAAACGTATCCGCAATACCCCATCGTTCTTTTAATTTTAAATCATTACGCCAACCTTCCGCAGTATAAAATGGTCGGGTTAACACAAAAAGTTGGAGTTTGTTTGTGCCTGTAAAATCAATAGAAGGAATAAAAATTTTAATCATAAATCTAATACCATTTTGAGAATATTTTAACTCTGTAATCGGACAGAAGTTGCTTTTCAACAAAAGCCAAATCCCTAACCATTAACGTGTTAAATCTATTTAAGTTATACTTCTCTAAAAGAAGTAACTCTTTTGTTTGATAACTGTATGCATATGGGGAAAAACCAAAATCCAGTAATCGTTGATAAACTTCTTCATCCGTTACACCATATTTTTTGCCTGATTTGTTAAATTCAATTAAGATTACCTTCAAGTTTGTATTTTTGATAGTTTGTATTCCACCTTCAATAACAAATTTTTCAAAACCTTCAACATCAATTTTCATAATTGTAGGCTGAACAGTTTTGCACCAATCATCTAAAGTAGTTACGGGAATTTGTATTGATTTTTCTTCCTGATAAGACACAATATGATTCATAACTCCTTTGTCTGTTGAAAAATATAGAAAACCTGTTTGATTTGAAAAACCTAGATTAAATATAGAAATTTTATCATGCAATTTATTGTGTAAAACTTGCTTTTTTAATTGACTAAAAGTTTCCGGCACAGGCTCAAATGAATAGGACAAACAATTCTTGCTTCCTGATAAAATTAAAGAGTAATGACCTAAATTTGCCCCAATATCAAAAAAAACATCGCTTGATTTTGTGTAATGAAGTAAAAAAATGGAATCTTCAAATTCATACAAACCATGATAAATATTGCTTACAATACCGGCGTCACCTTTTCGGGCAATAAACTTTAGCCCGTTAATCCAATCATAATTACATTCTTTTAAAAATAAAACCTTTACATTAAAGTAAACATACCTGTAAATAGCACCAATTGGAAAATATGAAGTTACTGGATGTCTTTTAAATTCAGTATACCTTTTTTTTAACTTTTTAACTATTTTCATAAAATGCTTTGAATTTCAATTCTTGTTTCTCAACCGAAAAATCACGTTTCACTCTCGCTATAGCTTGTTCACTACTTTTTACCTTTTCTATTGCTGCTATTCCAAGAAATGCTTTGATACCGTCAGCCAAAGCCTTCGGATTTCGCTTGGGCACTACACTTCCGGTATTCCCATGCATTACATTCTCCTCTAATCCTTCTGCATCACTCACTATACAATAGACCCCCATCGCTTGAGCTTCCAGCACCGCATTGCCAAACCCTTCCTGTATGCTGTATTGCACATACACATCCGTCTGCTCCAATTGCTTTTTAATGTATTCTGATGATTGTTTGCCGGCAAATGTTACAAAAGGGTCAATACCCAATTGATGGGCCGTAAACCGCAAGCGTTCTTCTTCCTGTCCTGTTCCAATAATGGTATAGTGAAAGGCTACTCCTTTTAGGTGTAATAAAGCAAGGGCTTCAAGTGTGTAGTCCAATCCTTTAATCCAATGCAATCGTCCAATTGTTAGAATCTGTAACGATTTGTTGGGTTGAAAAGCAGGGTGTGGTGAAAAAAAAGCGGTATCAATTGCCGGTGGTATTATAAAAATGCTTGAATCAGGGATTCCATAAGAAATTAAACCTAACTTCATGGATTCAGACAACACATGATACCGCACGGTTTTAGACCATAACTTCGAATAACAACCTGAGTTTTTAATAGGGTACACATAATAATCAAACCCTCTAAAGCTTACCGCCATTTTGGCTCCAATAGCCTCCGCAACATGCTCTCGTCCTAAAGCCATCGTAGCAAACCCAAAATGAAGCCAATCCAATCGCTCCGATAAGAGTGCCGCATTCAGCAGCAAACGGGAAATTAATGTCAACCATGGGGTATGCTCCTTTCGTTCACTTTTTACAAACCGAAACACTGTTTTAGAATGGCTGACCAATAAAACAAACAACGTAACTTTTGCCCTCAACAAAAGAAGTATGCTATTTCCTTGTGTAGAAAAAGAACTCACCACACGTGCCCCACAATAATGGGTTTCCATAGTTTCTCCATTCACAAACAACACTACTTCATGCCCGTTCACAACCAGTCCGCTTATTTTCGAACGAAAAAAAGTCTCCGAATAGGCCGGAATCGCCGGCAAAACAAGGCCAATTCTCATGCTTGTGTTTCTAAGGATTGATATAGTTTTTGCATCGCTGCAACCATTTGTTGCTCCGTAAAGTTTTTTTCAATAGTGCTTCGGGCAGCTTTACTCATACGTTGATAGTCTTCAAGAGCTAATTCAGAAACTTTTACAAGTGCCGCTGCTATTGCTTTCGGATCGCGAACAGGTACTACAAATCCATTCACACCATCTGTCACCACCTCCGTCATCCCGCCACAAGCTGTCGTTACCACAACTGTTCCTAAAGCCATAGCTTCCAAAACCACATTAGCAATTCCCTCTTCAACACTTGGCAGTAAAAGAACATCGGCCTGTTGTATCGCTTCCAACACCTCATCCGAAGATAAATAAGGTTCAAATTGAATACAACCCTCTAAACCCGATTGAGCTCGTAAAAAAAGTAATTCTTCATTGGCATCAAGACCGATTATAGTATAAGAAAAAGAAACTTGTTCCTTTTTCAAAAGACACATGGCCTCAATCGCATACGAATAACCTTTAACCCAATGTGCTCTTCCAATAGAGAGTATATGTATTTTTTTTGCTGATGCCGCTTTAACTTTAAAAGCGAAATCTTTAAGATTCAAACCACTGTAACCAACATGAATTAATTCGGGAGAAACACCATAGGATACTACTTCTTTTGCTATTGCTTTGGAAACCGTATGAAAGGCATCTACTTTAGAAAAATGTAAAGCATAACTTTCCGCATACTTAGGATATACCTTCGGACTTATTGTCAAATGGGTTCCCCTTGCACTCAACACCAATTTCATCCCAAACTCCTGCACCCACATCCAATCACCTATAGATTTAGCCCATTGCAAATGAAAAACATCAGGCTGGTGGTACAAAACAGGATAACATTTTAATTTTTGCAAAGTTCCCGAACGTTCTTGTTGGTCTAGAATTTTATCCAGTTTTTTTTTGGCCTTGGCCTTGAACAACAGCAACAAAACCGTGTATTTAAAAAGTTGCCAAGACTTATGCATTTTTCCGCGATAGCCTACTACGGTTATAGTAGGAAACGCATAACTAACCTTTTTCTTCATTGCTCCAAACAAGATCAATTCCACGCCTTCTTTAGCCAAACCCTGTATCAAACGATCAATAAAAACAGGTGGTGGCAATTCTCCGGTGTATAAAGCTACTTTCATGAAACAACATATTGGGTAAAAATAGAAAAAAAAGGGATTGGTTGGTAAAGTTGAGGCAAAACAAAATCAGGCAAAACCCATTTTCATAATAAAGTTTAGTGAAGAAAATTTCAACTGAAAACTAGGTAACGCTGAACGTCCTGATTTTGCCTCCCTTTAGGGACGGGGCAAAACAAAATCAGGTAAAAAGTATCAATTTCAAAAAACTTAAATGAACTTATTCCTTAAACTTTTATGCCTTATATGGTAAAAAAAATCATCACCTCGGTGCCTCTACTACTCTGCAGCCTCTCTCTTCGCAAACACCGACAACGTCAACAACGTACTCACCACATGCGAATACTTCAAATGCTCTTGTTGAAAACCGGAATAGAAATGTTTCACAATAGCTGGGTCTATCAAAGAGTCAAAAGCCGGATTTTCATACAACCACTGTCGCAATTGAGTAGCATTGGCGGTTCCTAAAAATTGGTTTTCATAATTGTTCTTTACCAGCTTTTTAGTAAAAACGGTGTGATTTAGTTTCTGAAATACACGAAACGGTAAATTCCAAGGCATTTTATTCCAACTGTAATGGTACAAATTGAACGGTCGATGGTCTTGCCAAGTGATTTTTGCCAAGGCAGGATTCCGAAGTTTAATGTACGCGATTTGAAGGTGACGTCCAGCCAAATAACGTTCCGGAACACTACATATGAATGCACACATGCGATTGTCAAAATAAGGCAACCCCATAGGCTTCATGGCTTCAAAAAAACTGAGATTTATTGCCGTCCAACGCGGTGCCCAATACAAACTTTTAAATGCCCGAATCTGTGCATTTGCACTGTTTGGAATGTTAATAGCTCGTAATCCTGCTGTAATTCGTTCTCGCAAATACGTGGAAAAATCGCCTTCTAAATGCCAATGCTTCCACAACGCTTCTGCAAAAGGTACCCCCATTTTTTTGAGCACTTTGTGAAACAATACATTTACTTGTCCTTCAAAAGACAACTCCTCTGCCACTTTCATGTCATCAAACAAAACATCTCCCCAATGGCCTAAACAGAATACATCACCCATGGTCTCCCATTGCTCCATCACCGCCACTTGACGCGGATGGGTAAACTCGGTATAACACCCATTGATGGACGCTATTTTTTCGATACTTTCCCACAAATAACCTTCGGGAATCGTCATTTTTTGAAAGGGGAAGCCGCAAACGGCAGCAATTTGTTCACTGTAACGGGTTTCAGGATGCCCATGAGCCAATTCATAACTGTAAGCATGAACGTCTTTTTGCAAATACTGTAAAGCAGCAGCTTGTGTGCGACTGTCTAATCCCCCCGACAAAGGCAAAATCACTTTTTGATTCCCCACTTGTTCCTCAATAATGGTTTCAAAAAGTTGAGCAAACTCAGTAACAACTTGCTCAAAAGGTCGTTCCACAGGGGTATGATACCAAGTAAAAGCAGCAGACTCCGAAACAATTTTTTCACCATCCAACACATACCGCTTTCCGGGCAACAACACCTTTTGCTCCTGATAATACGTATCAGCACCCATAAAAAAACCGGTTGCAGCAAAGATACAAATGGCTTTCAAATCAAGAGTTTCACGATTACCGATAAACTGTTGACGTAGAGGAAGGATGGGCGTTTCTATGGTTGTCATTTTTTTGAGATCGATCTATAAAGTGCACTATGGCGTTCAATTTCTAAAGATAAAGAATAATGAGAAGCAACATGCTGTTGGAACTGTTGTCCCATTTTCTTCAAGGAAACAGCGTCTAACAAAAGTAATTTTTCTAATTTTTCTTTCAAATCAATTTCACCTCCGGCTTTAAAAAGAAATTCAGGAAAACTAGCCAACTGGTCTTTTATTCCGGGGACATTGGAACCTAAAACTACTTTACCATTAGCCATTGCTTCCAAAAGTGCTACAGGTGACCCTTCTTTCCTTCCTTCATTCAAAGTGGGCAAAACAAACAATTCGGCATAATCTAAAAAAAGTTTCACATCAAGCTGTTTTCCTGAAAAAAGAATTTGATGTTCCAATTGCTTTGCAACAACCGTTTGTTTTAATTGGTCGGCATACGCATTGTTATCATCACCTATAATCCAAACCACCCATTGGGGAAATGCAACAGCAATTTTTTCAAAGGCGGCAATCAATACTTCAATACCTTTTACAGGAACTAAATTAGCGACACAAATAATAATGCGTTTATCAGCGTCCGTTGTCATCTTGGTTCGAATCTCTGGCTTAGGGACATCCGGTTTGAATGCGGTTAAAGAAACACCTCTGGGAATTAAAACGGTTTTACTGCTCGAAGGATAAAACGCTTGTTGCATATCCGTATTTTGAACCGCTATTTTTGTCGCTAAAAAAGACCGCAACCGCCAACTGTTTTTTGACGCACCACCCCAACTCATATTTTTTTTGGTAAACACCCACGGTATTCCGGCCATTTTAGCCGCCAAAGGTTCCGTATAATTGGAACTGTAATGAAAACTGTGAATGACATCCGGCTGAAAGGTTTTAAAATACTGAGCCAACTTCCAACACGCTTGAAACATGGAAAGCAAAGGCCGTTCTTTAGGTAAAAAATCAGCTATATAGATAGGAATCCCGGATTGTTTAACCGTTTCAAAATAAGCTCCTCGGTCGTGCAGACACAAGATGGCTACTTCAAATAAAGAAGCATCTAAACCTTTTGCCAATTGCAACAAAGCCTTGCCGCTTCCGGCCGTATCAAAATTGGGAATGGTGTAAAGGATTTTTAATTTAGTCTTTTCCATACTTGAAAAAAAGGATTAAATTTTAGTTTTGAAGACAAGCGATTAATTAACAAACTAATTGGGTTGAAAAGTAAAAAATCTCTTTTGAAATCAAATAATATGGGGTCATTGATTATGCTTTCTAAAGAATTCCCTGAACGATGCAATAGCAATATATCCAATTGGAGTTGTCGCTGAACGATTTTGAATGCCTCCGAATTGCTTTTTATAATACTATCGGCATAAAGTTGTTTTTTTAAATTAAAATACGACCAAACCGTTCCATCTTTAGCGGCATTTGTTTTTGAAATAGTAGATTGAGCATGCCTGAAATAAGAAAACAACGTTTCACTATAAAAAAAACCTGTATACAACAATCCTAATCGAATAAAAAGAAAGGCATCTTCACCGGTTTTAATACTATGAAACCCTCCCAATTTTTTTACTGTTTCTGTTTTTATAACAATAGCACCGGGTCCTTGCAAATAAAAATAATGTTGTAACCAAATTAGACCTAAAGCTGGGGGACTGTTAATTCCCTCTCTAAAACCATTAATAGGATGTAATAATTCTCTTCCATCTTCATAAAATCGTTTCGTTCGACAAAACACAAATTCAACAGGATATTTTTCTAAAATAGCTATATCTTTTTCCCATTTTGCTTTATGAATTTTATCATCACAATCTAAAAAAGCTAAATACTCACCTTGAGCTTCAGCTATTCCTTTATTGCGGGCATGACCGGCTCCTTGTTTAGACTCACTGAGGATTTGATAAGAAAACTTCACATTATGTAGCTCTATATGCAACACTTCTATGGTGTTATCTGTTGAATTGTTATCAATAAATAATACCTCAAAAGTAGGATAGGTAACTTGATTAAGCTGTTCTATCAAACCGATGATAAACATTTCACTATTATAAAGAGGAATAATAATACTTAACATTTTAATATAGTATATAAAGTAAACAAGGCCCATTTCGCATCCACTTTGCCTTGCATATGGCTTTGTAATAAGGTTTCCATTTCTTTTCGTTCAAAACCAAACCGGGATACATCGCTTTCTAATAAAGTTTCAAAAAATGTGTCTTTCAAATCTTCTCGTATCCATTTTGTTAAAGGTACAGAAAATCCTTTTTTAACGGCTTCTCTTGATATAGAAGGATATTCTTTTTGAAGCAATTGTTGTAATAATTCCTTTTGTTTCCCACCACCTCCATTTAAAAGTGGGTCAATTCGCAAACTCGCTTCAATCATTTTTTTTTGCAAAAAAGGGACGCGAACTTCCAGACTGTTCTCCATACTCGCTAAATCCACTTTGCGTAATGTTTTTTGCATCATGCCATAAAATTCTGCTTTTTGCATATGCTGCAACAACACTCGCTCGTCTGAAGTATTCGGATAATCATAAACGTTCCAGCTTTCAGGTAATCGACTATTTATCAAATCAGGAGCTATACTTTCCATCCAGTTCGTTCTAAACCTGGAATGTAAGGCTTCATGTGCTGTATCTTGCCTTTTGGCCAATATAACACTGTTTATTTTACGCGTTTTAAACAAGTATTTGTCAGCTCCATACATTCCTTTTTTAAGCAAAGAAGGCCAATGCTGATAAGGAGCATTTTTTCCTATACTCCAAAAACGCTCGTAACCAAAAAACAATTCATCACCACCATCACCACTTAAAGCCACAGTCACCTCTTTTTTAGCTAGTTTAGCCACCAAAAAAGTGGGCAAAATACTAAAATCAGCTAAAGGCTCGTGAAGCGACGCCATAGCTTCATTCCAATAAGGGACAACCTCTTGTGCCGATAAAGTCCAAGTCTTTTGATAGCATCCTAACGATTTGGCAAAGGCAGCAGCTCTTTCCGATTCATCGTGTTTAATACTGTCTGAACCTATCGAAAACACTTTTAATTGGGTATCAATTGCTGATGCCTTTGCAGCAACTAAAGGGGAATCAACCCCTCCCGATAAAAAAGCACCGAGTGGTACATCAGCCAATAGTTGATCCTGAACACAAGTAGCAAGCGTTTCGTCAAGGAGTTGTAAGGCTTCTTTTTCATCAGTAATGAAATCGTTTCCTGCATTTGAGAACTCCCAAAAACGTTCTTGCTGCATCGAACCGTCTTGAAAAAAAGTAAGGTGTTCTCCCGGCAATACTTGAAATGTATGTTCATACAATCCAAAAGGTGCCGGTACAAAATGTTGCTGCAAATACAATTTCAAAACTTGAACGTCAATAGCCTCATTAGCAAAATCAGGATGTTTTCGAATCTGATCATATTGACTTGCGGCTACAATATGTTTACCTTTTTTACCATAAAAAAGTGGTTTAATCCCGGCAAAATCACGAACCAAGTGAAGTGCTTTGCTTTCATGATCATAAATCCCTAAAGCAAACATACCGTCCAAAACACGGATGGTTTGTTCAATACCCCACTCTTCCAAACAAGCCGTAATGGTTTCAGTGTCACTGTGTCCTCTAAAATTTGTAAAGTCCAATTGTTTACGCAAAGCCAAGTGATTGTAAATCTCCCCGTTAAAAACCAAAGTATAACGTCCACCAAAACTGTGCATCGGCTGTTCACCCGCTGAAGAGAGCTCTAAAATGGCCAACCGATTAAAACCCATCTGAATAAGAGACTCCTGATTCCAATAGCCCTGCGCATCCGGTCCACGTTTTTGAGACAGCGAAAGGAGTTCAACAAAGTTTACTTTGCCAAAATTTTGGGATGATTGATAATCAAGAAGAAATCCACACATAAAGTGAATGTTTATTATATTTTAACAATTTAGCAGTGTTTTATATAATTTATTTAGACGTTCAGTCTCTAACTCTATCGTGAAATTACTATTCACAAAATCAATTGCTTTTTTAGAACTATAGAAATAAGCTTCTTCATCTTCCCATAAATTTAATATTTGATTGACGAAGTAATCATAGTCATCAAATGTTGAAATCACACCTACTTTACCTTGATTAACTACTTCAGGCATCCCGCCAGTATCAGACACAACACAGTTAACCCCAAGGGATTGTGCTTCAAGAATACTTGTAGGTAGTGCTTCAGATAAACTTAGTTGCAAAAAAAAATCATAACGTGGTAAAATTTGCTTCAAATCTTTATTTGCTATTTTATGTTTTATATTTACATATCCAGATAATTCATATTTATCAACAAGATAATGTAATTGCCCAAAATCATGTCCATCACCATAAATATCATATTCAAAATTAATTTCTTTATCCTTTAATTTTTTAGCTAAAAGTATACTTCCTGCAATATTTTTTTCCCAAGTCATTCGAAAAGCAGATACTAAATATAATTTTTCTTTGTTTGGGTATTTTGGTTTAGCGTTTGAATACGTCCCAAAGGAAATAGGGACCACGTATATTTTCTCATCTGGAATACCCCATTTTTTTAAATACTCTTTCTGATGTTGACTCATTGTGATAAAAGCATCAACTTTTGTTCCATAGTTTGAATAAAAATCAACCCATCTTTTATCTACCCATGGTTTTATGTAGGTATCACCCCCACGCAATGTAATAATAATCTTTGGCCTATCCTGCAATTCAAAAAGTGGTATTATTTTAGAAAAAAGAAAACTGTGTTGAACGTGAACGATGTCAAAAGACATCATTTTCTTTATATCCAAGGATCTATACTTGCTAAAACCTAAATAATTTCTAAACCTACACCATTGATCTAACCAACCATAAGTATTGATTACAATATCTGATTCTTTATGGACTGAATAGCTTAAAACTTTTAAAGAATTTTTTTTACGAAGCAATTCTATCAAATTATGAATATACATTTGGTATGTCCCAGGATATTTTTCGAAAATATAAAGGATTTTCATTTTTCTAATTTTTAGTAGCTATTATCAAAATATTTTTTCCTGAATATTTAGAAAACTTGATAAATTTATAGATATTTAATTTACGATTTACTTTCTTGACAAAGCTGTAGTTTTTCAAATAAAAATTATGATTTACAAGAAACTTTTTATTTAAATTAAATAATTTTAAAATTACAGAATTGATATAAACCTCAAAATAGGTTCTTTTATCATGAACATCTTCTATTATTAGCTTGTCTAAAGTTATATTAAAAATCTCTTCTAATTTTAAAAATGTTTTGTATTTCCATCTAGATATATGATGTGGAGGTAAATTTAGTGTATGATTTAAATCAGTTGTTAAAATTGAATCAGCATATGGAACAGAAATAATTAGTTTTCCTCCTTGTTTTAAAGCTTTTAACTTTGATAAAATAAAATCATGCGGATTCCTTACATGTTCTAATACATGAAATGAACATACAACATCAAATTGATTTGGGTTTTCTATTGAAAACTCTTCAATAGATTCTTTTATTAAACTTACTCCATTTACTTTAGCTTTCAATATTGCCTCATCATTAAACTCTAAACCTGTGTATGATCGAGTACTTAACAAACTGGCAAAATAACCACTACCAGATCCTACTTCTAGCACATTATCATTTTTACTTATATATTTACTAGCCAGATTAAATTCTAATCTATCTTCAGAATAATAATTAAAATTTTTTATCTGTAAATTGTGATAAAACATTTCTGAACCTGCAACTAACGGATAAAAAAACATTAGACTACAATTATTACATTCTAAAGGAAAAATGTGATTAATATCTTTGAATTCATTTGACACATCAATACATAAATTTTCAATATAAAGATTAATTAAATCATCAACTTTAATTTTATTATGTTTTTTTAAATTTAAACTCCCACACAAAATACATTTTATCATAACCTATAATTTAAAATACAACCTTTTAATTCGTCCTTCACTTATTAGATGATAGTTATTTGTTAGTTTTATTATATATAAAAAAATTATAATTGAGATATATTTTTTTAATCCAAATATTTTTTTATTCAAATTATTGTTTAAAAAAATTATACGATTTTTTTTAAGATGATATGATAAAAAGGTACAGTATAGCATTAATTTTTTTGCCAAAAATTGTTTAGATTGAATACTTAACAAATCATCATAGTCATTTAGTACACTAGAATAAGTTAATATTAAATTTTTTGATTTTAAAACATGATCTTTTGATTGATCAACTTGAATTGAAACTGAACTAAATCTTTTTAAGGTTAATACTGCATCAATATACTTCCCTTTTGGTTTCGTTAAAAGTAATCCAATAAAAAAATGGAATTCTTGAGATGATTTTAATGTTTCATTATATTTATAAGTTGAAGCTAAA
Organism: Flavobacterium orientale; assembly: GCF_014638005.1. Classification (GTDB taxonomy): domain Bacteria; phylum Bacteroidota; class Bacteroidia; order Flavobacteriales; family Flavobacteriaceae; genus Flavobacterium; species Flavobacterium orientale. The sequence continues at coordinate 306,691 of NZ_BMFG01000001.1, read as the reverse complement.
CCTCTGGAACACAATAAATCACTTGTAGCCCAATATACTTTGTATTTTATAAAATTATCCGCATTTAAATCCTTATTATAATTTCTGTTAAATGCAATTTCTTCAAAAATTTCTGATTCTGATTTAAAATTAACATATTTGGAAACAGTAAAATCTAAATTATCAGTTAATAATTTATTTAATTGAACTTCTAATTTTCTATCAACCATCAAATCATCACTATCAAACCAATTCACAAACGCCCCCTTACTCTTTTCAAACCCATAATTCCGGCAGGCATTCGCTCCTTTAGGTCGGTCAGCAGGTCGGTGATAATACCGAAAACGTACATCTTTATCTACATACTTTCCCACCACTGCATCCGTATCGTCTGTACTTCCATCGTCAACAATGATACATTCCCAATTGGGGTAGGTTTGAGCAAGAATACTGTCTAGAGTTTCACAAATTAAATGAGCTCTATTATAGGTAGGAATAATAATAGAAACCAATGGGGTTTCTTGCGGTACTTCTTGTGAATGTAAGTCAACTTCCATAATACATAGCGACTAAAACGTCACCTAATTTTTGAATGCTATAATGCTCCTGTACCCATAGATGCCCTTTTGCTCCCATCACTTCTCTTACCATAGGGTTTCGGCATAAAAATAGTACTTTTTCCACAAAAGCCTCCAAATTATTTTCAGCAATTAAAAATCCTGTCTCACCATCTTTCATTCCATACTTCACGCCTCCTACATCTGCAACTACCACAGGAACTTTAAAAAACTGTGCCTCTTGAATTACCAGCCCTTGGGTTTCAGCTCTTCCTGTACTTTCTTCTGTTCTGCCTGAATAAATAAATACTGATGCAGTACTCATGTAACCAAAAACAGCTTCTTGAGACAAAGCCCCCAACCATTGTATGTGATTCTCGATGCCTAATTGCCGGGCTTGAGCTTTTAAATTCAACTCCTCTTCGCCTTCTCCTATCATTAAAAGTTGGATATCCGTCACACCTTGTTGCACCAAAGCAGATACTATTGCTAAGGCTTTATCTGGACCTTTTAACGCCATGAAACGCCCACAAAAAACCAAAGTAAAGACTTCATTTTTAGGCAAATCCAAATAAGGTTTCAGGTAGTTTTCATGAAACCCCACCGGAATCACATGAACATCTCTTAAATTTGAAGCTACCTGTGTTAATATTCCTTTCAAATAAGGAGTATTTATAGTAAACACATCAAAATAGGCAAACAAATCATGGTAAATTAATTTATATGAGGCTACTTTCGACGGTGTCAAATCGGAACCGTGAAAAGAAACAATACATTTTTCAGTGGTTAAAATTCCTGCTTTTTTCAATCGGGCCACTTTAACGCCGTTGAATCCAAAATGACAATGGATAATATCATATTTTTTCTGCAACAAGAAGACGGGTAGGTCCCAATACAATTTACGATGTACTGCCTTTGACTGAAAAGTAAAGGGATTGAAAAGCGAAAACAACAAGTTATAATTTATTTGGGTAGCATAAGTTTTAAAAAACCGTGAAAGCCCTTTTACCATCTCCCATCTTGAATCGGCATTTTTAAAATGCGTAAAGGTTCTTTGTTCTAATTTATAATCGGAAATGAGTTGGTGGCGAATGTTATCTTTACTTGCGTTGTAAGCAAAAATGGTACAATCATGTCCCCTATCCAGCATATCTGCTATTTGTGTAGCCACAAACGTTTCCGTTACACTCGGAAAAGTAGTGACCACGTATAAAATGCGTAAGGGTTTCATAGTGTAAACTTAGGGATTATTTTTGAGTTTGTGAGTTACTGAGTTATTGAAATAGAATAGTTCCGAATAGGTGTTACAAAAAAAACAAGACGTGAAACTTATTCCGTTTTTCTAATCACTAATTACTATTCACTAATCACTATTCTCACATACCTACCTCAACCACCGATACCCTCTTCCTGAAATCTTAAAAACCAAAAACCCGAAAACCGTGGTCCCCAAATGCAAAAAATCACAAAGTATAACATCCTCCCGAACTACTGCTTTAAAATACTTGATTTGCATAGCACTATTTTTCTGTTCTAAAGTAAATCGTAGAATTTGAAGAAGTAAATCCCTGAAATGCTTTCTGAATGAGGCTACATTGCCAATTTTTTTTTCTTGAATAAGCGTTAAATGCTTTTTTCGAATACCAAAAGCGGCTTCCAATTTTTCTGGATGCAACTGAATGATATTCGTTTTCAAAGAACCTGCATGTTGCCTGTAATAAACCAAAGATTCTTCTAAATAAATCAAATTCGGATGCTGATACAGCATTCGCATTGTAAAATCCCAATCAATTAAAATAGACAACGATTCGTCAAACAATTGCTGTTGTTTTTCCAAAAAGGCTCGTTTCCAAAGAGGGCCACAAACATAGAAAGTAACCTTGCCTGCATAATAATCTTCCAGTAAATTACCACTTTGAATAGTGTTTAATTTGATTGGTTCACCGGTCGCTAAATCAGTTTGCGTCACACGAGCTACCACAGCGTCACATTCCTCATTCATGGCTTGAATATACGTTTCAAAAGCATTGGGGACCAACAAATCATCGCTGTCTAACCAATAAATCAAATCACCTTTACAGGCTTCAAAACCAATGTTTCTACTGGCTGCTGAACCTTTTTTACGGGAATCCGGTCTAACTAAAAATTGAAATCTGGAATCATTGTAAATGTAAGGCATGACACGTTCTGAAGTAGCGTCCATACTCCCATCATCCACCACGATGCATTCCCATTGCGAATACGTTTGTGCCAAAACACTATCCAAAGTGGCACCAATCAAATGAGCTCGGTTATAAGTGGGAATAATTATGGAGACACATAATGTCATACGGGTATGTAAAAAATTAATGTTTTTTTTTCAATACGATGGTATAACCTGTCTTTTTATAGAACTTTAACCCCATACGCTCAAACCCACTTAAAATTTTGAGCACTAATTTTGATAAGAAACTGGTAGAGTTGATTGTTAAATCAGCAAAAAATTTCTCTTTTTTATACCTATAAATTTCTTCAAGCATTTCATAACTGCTATCAATAACTACTCTTGTTCTTGGTCCATTTGAATTAGTACACAAATAATTTTTAAAAATTACAGGCGGGTAAGGTCTGATGTGCGATAAATCATTATAAAAGTCATCCCAAAATAAAGGGGCAGAAATAATAAGAACCCCACCGGCTTTTAAACACCGATTCATTTCTTTTAAGGTTTCATAAAATTGTTCCGGATAAAGGTGTTCAACAACATGACTACAATGAATAACATCAAAAAAATTACTTTCAAAAGGCAATTGTGGCAACATTCCTGAATATACGTTCTTGTGTTGCTTCTCTTTTAAAAAAGCTACAGTCTCTTCATTTCCATCAAGCAAATAAAAATCTGAACTTTTATGGAAATTTGAAAAATCACCTTTGCCGGCTCCAACATCCAAAACAACTGTAGTATCGTTTATATATTTTGTGGCAACCTCAAAAAACACTTCTCTTTTGTGCGTAACATACTTTAAATTCATACGATTTCCCATTTTGTTTGATGGATTACAGGGTATCCATTCTTGGAAGAAATTGGACCACCCTCTTTTATTGCCCCTTCTCTAACGAGTACACGCAATACATTTTTATGCAAATCATAACTGGTTCCTTTTGATCCTAACCAAAGCGTTATGTTATAATTTCCGGAAATAACCGGCAAGCTGTTTATCCTCCCTCTTATCCTATTCTCTCCTATTTTCATCGAAAACAATTCACCAACATGGCCTGAATAAAGTTGAAAAACAGGAGTAGTGTCAACCATGCGAAAACCAACTGAAAACTCAACCAACTGCTCAACCTCCGAAACAACGAGTACTTCGAACTCAAACGAACCGCCGGTGACAATCTCCGATAAAATTTCAAATTTTTCAATTCTTATGAGCTTATAAACAATGCTACTGTTTATAAATACTTTAGAATATGACATCTCTTCGGTCTCCAAATATTTAGTTACCACGTCATCAATGGCTCCTTGAAACAGTACTTTTCCCTTATCAATAAGAAGGCCTCTCGTACACAAATTCTTCACCGCCGCCATATTATGACTCACAAACAACACCGTTCTCCCTTCCCCTTTTGAAATATCCTGCATCTTGCCAATTGCTTTCTTCTGAAACTCCGCATCACCCACTGCTAATACCTCATCCACTACTAAAATCTCTGGCTCTAAATGAGCAGCCACTGCAAAGGCCAACCGCACAGTCATTCCACTGCTATAGCGTTTTGTAGGGGTATCAATATAACGTTCACAGCCCGAAAAAGCAATGATTTCATCAATCTTAGAAGCGATTTCTTTCTTAGTCATGCCCAAGATAGCACCGTTTAAATAAATGTTTTCCCTTCCCGTCATCTCGGGATGAAAACCCGTACCTACCTCCAACAAAGAAGCAATACGCCCTCGGGTTTTTATCGAACCCGTCGTCGGTGAAGTCACCCGTGATAATATTTTTAATAAAGTCGATTTCCCCGCTCCGTTTTTCCCAATAATCCCCAATACCTCGCCTTGCTTTACTTCAAAATTAATATCCTGTAAAGCCCAAACGTACTGGCTGTCGCCTTTGGTACTGCGGTCGTTAGATTCACCTATCTTTAAGTAAGGGTCTTCCTTTCCCCGCACCGTATGCCACCAGCGGTTCAAATCATGCGATAACGTTCCCGTACCAATCTTTCCCAATCGGTACTGTTTGGAAACCTGCTCTACCTTTAATATCGTGCGACTCATTTGTTTTTATCAATGGGTTAAAAGTAGCATTATTTTTTGTAATGGGAAATAGGAGTTGGGAGGAATTAGTTGGGAGTGATTAGTGAATAATAATTAGCTCAGTACCTAAGAGCCTCAGTCACTTAGAAACTCAGCCACTCAGCACCTCCTAAATCACATCAATAAAACTCTTCTCCGTCCTATTAAAAACCAACAAACCCAAAAAGAAAACCACTACCGAAAAAACAATCGAATAGACCAAACCCCACAAGTCCAGCGAACCGGAACCCAGAAAAGCATATTTAAAGAAATCAAACAAGGCGGTTAACGGATTCATATAAATCAATGGGTGGTATTTCGGATCTATCTTCTCTAAAACCAAAGAAGTGGGATAAACGATAGGCGTGATATACATATACAGCGAAATGCCAAACGTAATCACAAAGTTCAAATCACGATATTTTACGGTTAAAGACGAAATAATCATCCCAAAACCCAACGCAATCAAGGCAACTACCAAGAGTAAAACCGGCAATAAAAGCACAGACCAATTAGGTAGTAACGGGGCACCTTGCGCGAAATAATAAAGTAAAACAACCAGAAAAAAAGCGAATTGAATTCCAAACTTGATAAGATTAGAGAGTATAACTTTGAACGGCATAATAATTCGTGGAAAATACACCTTCCCGAAAATACTCTGATTGGCAGTAAACGTCTCCGAAGTAGATTTCATACTATCCGAAAAATAAAACCACAAAATATTTCCCGCTAATACAAATAGAAAGTAAGGCACGCCATCAGAGGGAATCTCTGCTATCTTACTGAAAATAACAAACTGAATCACCGAAGTTAAAAGGGGTTGAATGATAAACCAAATCGGACCTAAAACGGTCTGCTTGTAAAACGTTACAATATCCCGCTTCACAAACAAAAGCAATAAATCGCGGTACTGCCAGATTTCTTTGTAATTAATGGACCAATACGACTTCTTTCCCGAAATCTCAAACAGCCATTTTTCGTTCTCTTCTTCCATGGTTTTTATTTGGAAGTCAAATGTAAAATTTTAATTGGAATTATGCTAGTGATTGGTAAAAGGTAATGGGTGATGAGATGGTGATGGGTGATGGGTGATTGGTAATAGGTAATGGGTAATGGGTAATGGGTAATGGGTAAAAGGTAATGGATAATATATAAAAATTTGTGCTGAGTAGTAAGAATGATTAATATGGATATAGCAAATTATAGCAGTAGGTCCTCCTGAGCCTGTCGAAGGATGCATACTTCAATAAACTCAGAGCAGGCGTGTTCAGACTGACAGTACTTTGTTTTGTTGTATTTCTTGTTGTTATAAAATTTGTGCTAATAGTAAAAATCATAACCTTAGATACATATCAATTAATAGCAGTATGTCCTCCTGAGCCTGTCGAAGGTCATTAACTTTTGAAGGTGTCACTTCCCTCCGATTCACGTTCACGGTTATATGGTTTTCAAAGGAAAATTCCGGCACCCTCAAAAATCAAGAGTCAGTCAAAGTAAGAGTTAAAAATTTCCGAAGCGGAAAAAAAAGCGATACTATTTTATGGTTTTTTTATCCGCTCCAAAAATTTTTAACCCTTACAACAACAGCACATTTCAAAAAACGAAACCACCACTCTTGCAAGGCATATTATTAGCAAAACAGGTCTTGCTTAAAGAAAATTTCAAATGACATTAAATCTTTTGTGCATATAACCAAATTCATAATTAAAAATTAATTATTCGTATTAAATGTTAATTTTTAAAAAAAATTATATATTTGAATTCAAAAAAAAACAAAATATATCTAACTGTTAATTTTTTTTCAAAAATATTTTTTTCCTAAAAAAAGTAGTAGAAGATAATTATGCTGTAAGATTGATAAAGTGTAGTTTATACATGCAAGACTTTATTTGCAAAAACTGTATATCAAATCCGAACAAATGACATCTAGAGCAGATTAATAAAAATGTATCAAGTACTTATATTATTTAGAGTTTTTTCTCATTATCTATTACTATTAGTGAAATTTAATAAACTGGAAATCATTAATAAAATATGAAAAAAATAATTTTAGCTATTGTGATCATGATGATTACAAATTCGGTTCAATCACAAGCACTTGAAGGATCACAAGTGTTAGACTATTCATTACCTACAAGTCAAAACGGTATTGCTCAGGTTAGAGTAAATTTTGATTGGAAACTTTCAGTATTTCAGGGTTCAATCGTTTTATCATATGACTCGGAATGTAATGGTAGTAACAATTTAAATTATAGAGGGAAAACTTATACAGGTTATAGCAGTTCGGATAATCTATCTTATGAATATCTACAGGAAAAGATTAGAGATATCAAATGTACTGACCCCACCGTATCAATTAAAATAACCGGCCCTGGCGTAAACAAACGAGTACAAGTTCAAGTTCACGAAGGAAAAAGTAGTGGTAGTGGTTTCGGCAGTATAAACTCGTTGATTTTAGGGAATGCCTCATCAAATGGTGTTAAGGATTTTGATGTGATCGTAGAGCATGTCGTTTCTGTTTTGTACTTAAATACACAACCTGCTTATGCCGAAATCGAAAAGATTTTATCAGAAAAAGAGAAAAAAGAAAAGCTTGATAATATCAAAAAACTAGTAAGCGAAAAAATTAATAATGAGGATCCTACGGGTGCAATGGCAGACCTACGTTCGGCAAAAAATTTATTCCCCAATGATCCGTGGATAAATGAAAAAATAAAAGAAGTTGAGCAAATACAGAAAAAACAGAAAGAAGATCTGGTAAAAAAGAATAACAAGGCAGAAGCAGACAAACTTAAAAGCCAGGCAAACACACAAATCAAACAAAAAAATTATGCCGGTGCAAGGGACCTTCTGAAAAAGGCAGAAAAATTAAACCCTGAAGATGATGAAATTCCTGAAATTTTCGAATCGCTTGAAGCACTAGGTTCAACTGTCAACACAAAAGAGAATAGCAAAAGTTCTTCTGCAAGTTCTAGTAATGATGATTTTTGGAATGACAAACCATCCAATAATACTTCGAGTAGTAGATCAAAGACAAAAGAACAGTTAGATGCCGAAGCGTATCAAGATGCAATGCAAAAACAACAAGCCTACACCGACAACTTCATGAACTCAATTAAAGAGCAAAAAGAAAAAGAGGAGCGTAGTTGGGTTGCTCGTGAGCAAAGTTTTTACGCAGCAGAAAGACTAAGAAACGCAAAAAATAATCTTTCACAAGGGAGCACACTCAGTAAAGATCACAGTTCAATTGAGTCATTGGAGAGAGAGTTTCAACAAAAAATGAATGCAGTGAATAATCTGGTTTCTGAACAAGTAGCTGCCAAAAATCAGAAATGGCAAACCGATGTACAAAATGCCTATAGAAACTCTAATGAAACAGACAAAGCTTTTGGAGAACTAGTCTCAACATTTGGTACACTTATCAATAGTGCTTCTGCTAAAAGTGAGGAAAGATATCGCAAAGAAAAACTCGAAAAAGAGCGTGCTGAATTAAAGAAAAAACTAGAAGCTGAAATGGCCGAAGAAAAAGCAAAACTGATGAGAGAATTCAGGGTTAACTTAATTAATCAATTTCCTGAGGGAGGTGTGCCGTTGTCAAAAGATAAAATCCCAGTAAATGAACTGTATTTTTTTGCTTACATCTATGATCCGGCAAAAATAAATAATATGTCCCCTGATATATTTATAACGAATACTTTTCCCATTGCACAATATAATGATGGCACATGGCCCTTTAAAAATGCAATCACAAGCGAGTTACAAAAAACAGCATCGGTATCAAATGGAAAACTTGTGCTTGTGGGTTATTACGGATCTGAAGAAACTGCAGAGGAATACCGAAAGTCTTTAATAGACTTATCAATAAAATCAGGTTTTGTCCAAAAGGATCTTGTTTATAAAGGTAAGAAAGCAACAAGTGTTCAAAAGAATACAGATTTTTGGGAAACAGGAACAAAAAAAGACGAAAAAAAGGATATTAAGAAAAAAGATGATTTTTGGAATAACTAACTTATAACTACCAAAATATATGTCAATGAAATTATTAACTTTCTTAATGTTTATAGGTTTTTTTTGCTCTGCCAATCTTTATGGTCAAGGCAATAATTTAAAAGCAAAGCTATTATATGAAGAAGCAGAGGTCGCCTACTCAGAGAACAATTTTGAACAGGCTTTCGAAAAAGCAAAAAAGGCAGAAGAATTACTCGGCAATTGGACACCCAAAACCGGGTATATGAAAATTATAGCACTTGACGAACTTTGTAATTATACTACTTTAGAAGACAGATATACGAAAATGCAGCGAAAAGAAGTGGATCGTTATATGAAATATGTTAATGCAAATGAGAAATCAGTTGACATCGATAAGGTTAAAAGAGTGATTAAAATAGAGGACTACATTCTTTTTCTAGTAAAAGAGGACGAAATGACTGAGAATGTTGAAGGTAAAAAAAGTTGGGAAAAGATGCAATATGCAGATGCATTGAAATGGTTTAAAAAAGGTGCAGATAAGGGTAGTGCTTTTTCTATGTATTGTTTAGGGAGATTCTATGAAGAAGGTATAGACGTGGAAAAAAATGTTGAAACGGCTATGCAATGGTATCAGAAGGCTGCGTTGAAAGGTGATCCAAATGCTATCAAAAGTCTGGCAGTTTTACTCTTCCATCAAAACTCAGGTAACAAAGAGGCGGGTCGATGGATGAAAATATTGACTGAAAAGGGAGATAAATCAATGTATTCCTCCTACGGTCTTAATTTATACTATCAAAATAATTTAAAAGAAGCCATTATATGGCTAAAAAAAGGATTACAGTTTGAAGACGAATTGTCCATTTACAGTATGGAGGCTTTAGGGTCTATTTACCTAGGATTAAATAATACAGAATATAAAGATATCAATGAGTCAATCAAGTGGTTTGAGACCAGTGCAAATAAAGGCTTTGAAGTTTCTATGTTCTACTTGGGCTATATTTATCAAATTGAGCTTCAAGATTATAAGCAATCTATTAAATGGTATAAGATGGCAGGAGATAAAGGGAATGCGACAGCTCTTTATATATTAGGAAGTTATTATCAGTTTGGATTTGGAACAACAATTGACTATAGTCAAGCCATGGATTTTTACTTAAAATCTGCATCATTAGGTAATATTAATGCCATGACAGCAATTTCCGTCATGTATAAAGATGGCTATGGAGTCAAAAAAGACAAGAAAATTGCTAATGAATGGAAAAAAAAGGCAGAGGTCGCTTCAGAAACTAATTAATTAATGAAAATGATAAAAATACTAATTCCAGCACAAACAAATATTTTATTTTTCTTAATCTTAACAACCATTCTATTCAGTTCCCAAAGAGTAATTGGCCAAGATTATATGTTTATTGGAACCTATGCTGTTAAAGATGCAAAAAAGGGCTATTGGTGTCTTGACCGAAATAAAATAGAAAAAGTTCCGGTATCAAATGAAATGGAATACAATAAAGCTAAAGACGATTTTTTTATGAAAAAGCCTGAATGGTCATCCACATACCTGCTTTCACCAAAATCGGCAGCAGTGATTGCAGAAATTAGCGTTAAAGACTGGAGCTTTAATTGCACCTTCAAAAGCATAACCATTGAATATGGTGCCACTCTTGAAATTGCTACAGAAAACCTTCAAAACAGAATAAAAAAAAATGAAGCAACTAGGGATGCTGAGCCTGAAATTGTGTTTACATGGAATCCAAAGAATACAAGTACTCAAGATTTTAATGAAAATATTGGTGGAGTACAAGTGCATATTATAAGTAAGCCAACTACAACAAGTAAAAAAGTGCTTCAAGCCACTTTTACCAATAAAAACACCACTAAAACAGCGGTTGTGGCACTTGTGACTACTAAAGGAGAAATTCTTCACTACCCTACCCAAATTAAACCTGGAGGTGTTCAAAAGATTGTTATCACTAATGAAGGTAATTTCGATATTTTCGTTGAGTTTCCAAACACAGCAACTGAACAACCGGAGTCGGTAATTGACAGAGTCAAGCAATGGGTTAATGAACAAATTAATTCCAACTCTCAACTAGAAGGTGAGTCTAAAGGAAAAAATTTCTCTCCAGCTTGTATGTGTATAAGAGGATAATTTAAAAAATGAAACCTTCAAAAATTTTAAAAATGAAAAAGACTTTACTAATAATTTTTATAGTTTCATGCAATTGCATATTTGCTCAGGAAAACGGATTAAAAGCTCGTATTGAATTTGAGGAAGCGGAAAAAGCATACGCAGAAGGCAACTATGAATTAGCACTTGAAAAAGTAAAAAAGGCAGAATCCTTACTTGGGAAATGGACACCTAAAACAGGCCATCTAAAAATACTGACATTGGATAATCTGGCTGATTATCACAACTTAGACAATAGCCTTACTATACAACAAGTAAAAGAAGTGAAGGCATACATGTCTTATGCAACCACTAATCAGTCTGAAGTTGATTTAGATAAATTTAAAATAGTTTATAAAATTGAAGAAAACCTCAACAATTTGAGCAAATTTACGAACGAAGAGAAAATTTACGATGAGATGCTTGAATATGTAAGGGGTACGAACGCATTAAAAAATAAAGACTATAGTATTGCCGTAAGCGAATTTAAAGCTTCGGCAGCAAAAGGAAATCCCAAAGCAATGATATCCCTTGGGATATTATACGGCTTTAACGAGAGTTTAAAAGATGAAAAAGAAGCAAGCTATTGGTTCAAGCAAGCTGGTGACAATGGTTATCCAGTAGGATACCATTGGCTTGGTAGAATTCACAGTTTTTCAAAAATTGCAACAGATTATGAATTGGCCTTTAAGTATTTTAAAAAAGCCTATGAAATGGGTTTACTCGGTCCATATGCATCTGGAAATTATTATTTTATTGGCATCTGTTATCACAGTGGACAGGGTGTTCAAAGAGATCTTCAGGAAGCTGTCAGGTTTTATAAGATGGCTACCAAAGCAGGCAGCTTAGAAGCAATGGCCGAACTGGGTAGAATGACATATTATGGTTATGGTATAGCGGTAAATAGAAATGAAGGCTTGAAATTGTTAAAAATGGCAGCTGATAAAAACCTCACTGATGGATTGAGATACTTAGGGAATATCTATTTTGACGAAAATGATTTCAATTTATCTTTCAGTTATTATGAAAAGGCATATTCAAGAAATAAAAATAAAATGGGTAAACTTGGTGATGCATGGAAAAAAGGTGAACTTTTAGATATACAGACAGATTTTGCAATTGCATGGTTGAATGATAATGCGTCGAAAGGTGATAAAGATGCGATGTATGGATTGTTTAAATATTACGAATACAAAGACAGAAAGCTTGCAGATGAGTGGCTAAAAAAATGGAGTTCTGCAAAGTAGTGAAAAGAATTTAACGGATAACATGTTAAATTTAATCAATATAAAAAACATTCCAAATTCTTCAATTAATTTTGAAGGTGCAACTAGTATACCGTTTGAAACTCATTCAAAATTCACTATTCTTAAATCATAACTCATCTCGGCACCCTCAAAAATCAAGAGTCAGTCTAAGTAAGAGTTAAAAATTCCTGCAGCGGATAAAAAGCGTAATTATTTTATTGTTTTTTTATCCGCTTCAGGAATTTTCAACCCTTACGACAACAGTACATTCCAAAAAACGATATCAATACTCCGTCTAGCAAATAACTACTCCAATTCACAATTAAAAAAAAGCGGAAGTAGTAGTTTAACCTGAGCCTGTCGAAGACTTCGCGATGCATCCTTCGACAAGCTCAGACTGACAGTACTTTGTTTTGTTGTATTTCTTGTTGTTATAAATTTGTGCTACTAGTAAAAATCATAACCTTAGATACATATCAATTAATAGCAGTATGTCCTCCTGAGCCTGTCGAAGGATACATCGCGAAGTCTTCGACTCTTCGATAAACTCAAGGCAGGCATGCTCAGACTGACAATCCATTTTAATAGTATGATGGGTGAAAATTCGTTACAACAATACGTCTAATCAAGATTACCCAAAACCCATTACCAATTACCAATTACCCATTACCAATCACCCATTACCCATTACCCATCACCCATCACCCTCTCATCCCCCAAACAACTCCACCAAAGCCCCCTTACTCAAAGGCTTCTCAACAAAATCAATAACCAATGGGTTTTGCTTCGCTCGTTCAATATCTAAAGGGTCAATAGAAGAAGACAGAATGTAAATTCGGAACTGACTCCTTACACTGGGCGAAAAGGTTTTAAACAATTCCAGAAATTCCCAGCCTGTAATAGTGGGCATATTCAAATCTAAAAATAAAACTATTTTTTCTTCACGTGAGCTATATTCATATTCCTCTTTAATATAATCCAAGGCCTCTTCAGGAACCAAAAAGTCCTTTACCGCTACTTCTCCAAATGATTTTAGCAATACGGTCTTGGACAGAAAATTGCTAAAAGGATCATCGTCAACGATGATAAATTGCTTAGTTGATTTAGTCATACTAGCTCCTTTTTAGGGTTCAAAAATAATGGTAAAAGTTGTTCCTTTATTCACTTCACTGGCAATAGTGATTATGCCTCCCAAGGCTTCTACTTGGGTTTTGACCATGAATAAACCCACTCCTTTTCCTTCTACATGCGAATGGAATCGCTTGTACAATCCGAATACTTTATCGCCCTTTGTTTTCAAATCGATACCCAATCCATTGTCCTTAAAGATAAGAATTATTTTTCCATTATCGAATTTAGTGCTAATTTCTATACGTGAAGAGACATCCGGCCTACTGTATTTGATACTATTGCTGATTAAATTATAAAAAATACTGTGCATATAGGCCTTTAAAGTATAAATTTGATCCACTTCCGTAAAATCAACGAGTAGCTGAACCTGATGCTTTTCAAGCAGGTGCTCTATAGTAGTACGAATATCACCAACTAATTTAGAAAAGTGAAGATCTTCCTTTTTATCATTACTATCGCTTTTCATTTGCAAGATGCCGTTTATGTCTTTAATAATAGCATCCAAACCTGCTACTGAAGAAGAAAGTGCGTAAAGCAGCTCCTTTTGTTCTTCCGCTGTCAGCATTTCATCCTGTAAGAGTTCTGTAAAACCGATAATATTGGCCGTTGGAGCTCGCAAATTATGTGAGATAATAAAGGTAAACTGTTCCAAATCGCGATTTCGCTGCAACAAATCATTGGTAATTTTGGCCCGTTCCATCTCGTTTTCCTTGCGTTCTGAAATGTCGTTAGATACACCAATGACACCTATCTGTTTACCAAATTCATCATATACAGGAGAATAATAAACATAGGCAGGAAAGAAATTGCCGGTTTTTCTTTTCATATAAAATTCGCCGGACAACGTTTGACCCCTGGACAACTTTCGCATCAGTAACGCTCCCTCTACTTTTGTAGGATCGGCGGAAATTAAATCAAGAATATTTTTACCGAAAGACTCCTCAAAAGTCCAACCATAAATGGCAACAGCGGCTTGATTCCAAAAAGTTACGTTACCATTCATATCCGTTGCAATCACTGCCTGTCCGATAGTATCTAAGAGTTCCGCTTTAAATTGAATTTCATACTCCGATTTTTTTCGTTCCGTGATGTCTTGGCAGGTACCAACCGCTTTGATTGGAACACCTTGTTCATCATGAAGCACTTGCCAACGCTCTTCCAAAAATTTAACTTCGCCTTGTTTCGTAATAATTCGGTGTTCAATCGAATGGATGCCTTTTGTGGGCAAAGAATTTTTTAAAGCAGCATCTACTTTTGCCCGATCATCGGGATGTACAAAATTAAGAAAATCAGGATGAGAGGATTTAAAATCGTTTCGCTGACAATCAAAAATGACAAACGTTTGTTCCGACCAGATCACGTTGAAATTCCTTAAGTCTGTTTCCCAATTTCCTACCTTAGCCAATGACTGGGCTTCCGCTAATCGGGTTTCACTGGCACGAAGCTCGAGTTCCGCTTTTTTATTTTCGGTCATATTCCTGGAATAACAAGCAATACCAACTATTTGTTCGTTATGAAGTATCGGACTAAAGCTTGTTTCCGTCCAAGTCTCCTCCCTTCCTTCTGTTGGAGGTGTATAAATTTCAGTTCTAAAAGACTCCCCTGTAAGTGCCCTGCTGTAAAGTAATTTCCAATAAGCGATAAAGTCAGCAGGATAAATGCCTTGTAGTAACACATCATCACCCGGTTTAATAGCTACTCCTGTGAATTTCTTTAATTCATTGACAAATGAAACATTGGCGGCTATGAGTTTAAATTCCTGTGAAATGCTCCAAATTAAATCATCGGTACTGTTAATAAGTGCTTCCTTATTTCTTCTTTCAAATTCTTTTTGTTCTTCAGCTCTTCTTTTTTCGGTAATGTCTGCCGCGGTGACAAAAACACCAAAGATGTTGCCAAACTCATCTTTAGCAGGATTGTATTTGAGGCAGAAATAATACGTTGTGTCTTCAGGTCCGGGGAAATGCAATTCCGATTCTTCCACATGCCCCGCCAAAACTCGCTCATAGATAGCCGCCACTAGTTCTTTTCTTTCCGGTAATACATAGTCCAAAATAAAATCTCCTTTATGAATAGGTATACCCATGTATTTTTTATACAAATTCTTAAATTGGACATTAAAAGATACAATTTTCAAATCCAGATTGAGTAATACAAAGGACTCTTCGGTATTATTGATAAGAAGCAACATCTCTGCTTCTGCCCTTTTGCGTTCGGATATGTTAGTATGCATAACAACCGCTCCTGTGAGTTGCTTACTCTTGAAAGGTCGCACTTCCGCTCTAAACCATCTTTTTTCATCAAGAGAATCACATTGGTATTCCATGGTAAAATGATCCCGCTCTCCTCGCAATACTCCGCGTAAACCCTTTGCCATATGCTTGCCGTCTTTAGCCTCAGACCCTAATGATTTTTCAGCTACTTCAATGTAATTTTTATGGAGATGTTCATAAGAATCAGGCATGCCATTTGCTTTGCCAAAATGAACCCAAGCCTCATTTACTTTTACGATAGTCCCCTCATGATCCAGCAAAGCAATACTGGCTGGTAACGTATTTAAAATAGTGGTTTGCTCTTGAGAAAGGGCTTCCAATTCTTCAAAGTTTTTTTGCAATTCCAATTCCGCTGCCTTTTTTTCAGAAATGTCTCTGAAATTTAAAACCACCGCATCGATACCCGGTTCATGAAGCATGTTTACAAACGTACCTTCACACCAAATCCATTGTTGGTTTTTGTGCAGTATCCGGTGTTGATTTGAAAAAGAATGACCCGGAGTTTCTAAAATGGCCTCTAATTTTTTGGATAAAACGGAAAAATCTTCAGGATGAATAAAATCGAAAGCCGACGTGTTTACCACCTCCTCAATGGTATAACCAAAAAATTTAGGCACTGATGGACTTCCATAAATGATTTTTCCTTCCAATGAAGAAAGTACAATCATATCCGAACTGTTTTCAATCAAAGCCCTAAAACGCTTTTCATTTTGCACCAAACGTTCCTCTGCTTGCTGATGTCTGGCTTCTTTGTCAAAGAAATCAAGAGCAAATGAAATATCTCCGGTTACCTCAATCAAAGAAGCAATATCATCCTGATCAAAATAATTGGATTCCGTAGCATAAAGACTAAAAGCCCCAAAAACAGCACCTCCTTTTTTGATGGGTAAAACAATACAGGAACCAATATTGTGTTTTTCAGCATAGGGTTTCCAATTCACATGTTCAACCTCTTGTTCAAAATCGTTACTAAGAAAATAATGGCCGGTGCGAAGCACATAATCCAACGGACCATTTTCTTCATAAGGCTCTTCAGTTATTCGTTTAACCTCTTGTTCCGTTAAACCGGAGGAATCCAATAGCACTATTTTTCTCTCAGCAGGTTCATAACTACACAACCATGCTTTTTTATACCTGCCGAATTCCAAGGCAATACTACACGATTTTCGAAAGAGCGTTTTGGCATCCTTTACGTGAACAATAGTCTGGTTGATTTGACTGATAAAATGATAAAGACGATTGGCCTTTTCCAGTTTTTCCTCAGTAACCTTATTTTCTTGTAAGGCGTTAGTTAAGCCCCCAAGCAATAAATCCAAACATTTGGCACAAGCAAAACTCAACAAAACCATATTAGACGACACGGCAATCCAAGCTCCCATACTATAGTCGGAAGTAACAGGAGATGCCACTTCAAAATAAATCAAAAGAGCAAAAATCACACAAACAATCGTATTGATCCAGGCTGAAAAATACGCCGCAGCTGTAGAATAAATAAGTGCTGAAAAAATAGTAATGGCCAATAAAAAAAGTAATGCGGGACCCGGCAAGGGCAAATAATAGAGTAAAACCAGTGACAACGAATAAATAACAAAGATAAAAATGGCTTTTCGAAGTGCCAGTTGTATTCCGGGAACTACGGCAACTAGTACAATCATCAAAAAAGCAAACAAATCCATAAACCCAACCACAGGAACGCCATTAGCAAAGGCAACAAAAACACTGGGCACTAAGGCAAGTAAACTTAATGGCGTGAGGTAAATAAGAATAGTACAAAAAACAGTATTCCTCCAATAATACACTTTCTCTGGGTCGTTAGGGACCTTGTTCAAAACAACAGCTTGAACGTGTTCTTTATAAATAGTCCACCAACTAACGGTATTTTTATGTGCTTGTGGCATAAATGAAGTAGGGTTTGCAACTGGATATTAATAACGGATAAGGTGTCGCTACTTGATGTGCTCGATTCAAAAGAAGTGCTCCTCGTTCAAGTTTTTTATTTATACAAGAATAAAAAACAAGTTGATAAGTGGCAATAGGCAAATAAGTAGGTCTTTTTCGTTTATCCATTTCGTTCTGTATAATAATTGCTGTACTTACGAACTAACGGTCCAAATGAATGGATAAATGAAAGGGTCGTTCTTTCTCAGTAACTCCTTCTTATCCTCTGGGGAAAGGCTAAGCAAGTGGCTGAAAAACAATTAGTAGGTAAATAAGGCCTACAAAGATATAGAATTAATTCTACAAAATCAGTTGACACGAAGTAAAACTAAAGCAACCAACTGTATATCAAACTGCTAATAATCAATCCCTAAAACCCACTTGAAACTAAAAGAACACACCTCCAAAAAAAAAAAAAAAACGCTATTCAACTTTCCCATCAAATCCTCTTTGATGTTTAGGATAACTAAAGTCCATTCCAACTGCCATATTCAAAGTCATCATCACCCCCCTAAAATGGTTTTATCTATAACTCGCCTTTTGTGGTCAACCTATATCAGGGACGTACAACGTGTAACGTACAACGTACACCATACTCCCAACTCCATACTCCTCCCATTACCCATCACCCATCACCCATTACCCATCACCCATTACCCATTACCCATCACCCATCACCCATTACCCATCACCCATTACCCATCACCCAACTATATTTATCTCCACCCCTGTCATGCTGAACTTGTTTCAGCATCTCAGCAACTCAAAAAAAAAAGACCCCCGAATTTCTCCGGAGGTCCCTTATAATAAATCAGTCTAATCACTAATCACTAACTACTTCTTAACCATTCGAATCGTCTGTGTCTGATCCTCCTGAACTACAATTACATTGTAAATTCCGGATGGATAAGCCATTCCTAATCGACTGTATTGAAGCTCTGAATGATTCACTTCTTTTGTTTCTAACAAACGACCCGTCATGTCATAAATGGTGTACTGGACTACTGCACTTGAATTGGATTGTATTTGTAATACAAAAGAATCTTCATACGGATTCGGATTTGCAGTAGCTTTGAAGTTTAGTGGTATTTGGTTTGGTGCTGTGTTGTTATTATCTTGAGCATTGCGAGCCCCGCCTGGCGTAGTTACAGAGCACTCTTTACCATAAGGCGTGAAGGTGCCAAATAATTGAGCAGCAACAGAGACACTATAATTCAGACCCGGAACTAATCCAGTGAACATACTTAAACTAAAGTACGGATTCGGTGTATCAACATATTGCTCATAAACTACAATCATCTCATTATTAGCATCAAAATCAAATCCTAATAGTAGGAAACGATACATAGTGGCACCCGGCAGCGGTGTAGCATAAATTAGGTCAGCATTGCTGCTAGCCACATATTCACAATAAGCTACTGTCAAGGACGTAGTTGGAGCTTCCGGTGTATATACCGAACAACCCGCTGCACTCCATTGTGACCACGACTCAAATCCCGCTAATTTAACTCTGATTTGAACAGCTACTAAATATTGTGTACCAAAAGTCAACGGCAAACCTGCAACCATCGTTAAGTTAAAATTAGGAACCGTACGCTCTACATAATAGAATGTCGTTGGAGCATCCGCTCTCGCCACTCTGAAGCGGTACTTAATAGGTGTTGGATTTACCGCCACCGCATTAATAGACGAAGACATCGTTGCTAAAGTACTACCACACTGAGCGGCAACAATAGAAGTACTTCCCACTGAAGTAGTAGTAATATTACATGTAGTTCCGTTGTAAGGTTGTACTTCACCATTAATAATGGCTGCTACACGAATCGCATAGGTTGTACCATAGCTATAGAAATCATCACCAAACATGGTCAATTTAAAGTGGTGAACGTTTCTGTCAATTGTACGAACCTCTCCGGTTTCAGTATTGGTTACTTCAAAACGGTAACCAATTACATAACCTGAACCTAAATTCACTTGACTACTTTGAATCGTATTGTTCAATCCATTATTCACACTACCACAAACATTTGAGGTAATGTTCACAACAATTGGTGTACATCCGGTAAATAACGAACCGTCGCAGTTGTTATCAATACCGTCAAAGCATATCTCAGAAGCACCAGGATTAATTAAGGCATCGTTGTCGTTGCAATCGCCGGCAACCGCAATATAACCTGCGGGTTGGTCACAATCTTGAATCGTAACATTAGGGTTACCAAAGCCGTCATTGTCTGCATCTTCATACCAAATGGTCGAGTTATTCACTTCAATCACGACGGTATTTCCGGTGGTAGGTTCTACTTGCACTCCTGGTACGTCCGTGCGAACCAAACGAACAACCGTTAACGTTTGACCGTCACCGTTGGAAGGTAATGGAATCGTTACCGTTGCTGTACCTGCTGCTGAAGCTGTCACACCGTTAATTGATTGCTCGGCACCACCGTTGATGGTGTATACCAGCGTTACCGTTGCATTGGCTAACAAACCGGTTAAAGCAAATTGACTATTTGGATTATCACATTCGGCTGTCGTTTGCGTAATAGATGCAAACGTTGGTGCTTGGATAAACAAAGTAAACGTTGCTGTTTTTTGAATAGAGTTTCCATTAGCATCTGTTAACGTGAACGTTACCGTTGCTGTACCCGGATTGGCACAAGTAATGGCCGGTCCGTTATAATTGTTTGTTACTGTGGCATTTCCACAACTATCGGTTCCTGAGAAACCAGTCAACCAACTGTTGAACGTGTTTGCATTCGGTTGCCCGGCTAAACATTCGATGCTTTGATTCACAGGTTCGTTTGTCCAGGTTGGGTTTTCAGTATCAATTACTGTAATCACTTGTGTATAAGGAAGCGATTGGTTTCCTGAGGCATCTTTTACTACCCATGTACGCGTACGTACATACGCATTTCCAATACCATTGGCTACTAAATCACTGGTCAATACGACTACAGGAGTACCACAAGCATCAGTTCCTTGTGGAGCCATCGCTAATGCAGCCGTTACACCTGCTGTATCACTACATTGTAGTGTTACATTTAACGCATTTGGTGGTGTGGTTACTTCCGGAGCAGTGACATCTAAAACAGTTACGAGAGCCTGACAGCTTGTGATGTTTCCACTAGCGTCGGTAACCGTAAGCGTTACAGGTGTTGTTAGTGGACCGGGAGTAATAGTATGAGAACCTAAGCCGCTTACCGTGTCTTCTGGAAAGCTATCCCATTCCAATGAAGGATCAAATGCATCTGCTCCATTTGTATCTCCGACAGTGATATTGCTCTTTCTACGAAGTGTTTGATTCACTGTTGAAACACCATTAGCACTCCATGATGTTCCAGGATCATTACCTATTTGACCGATTATATCGACAGGGCTTGTCCCTTTAAAGAGGGCAACCACATCATTCCCATTGAAATTGATTACCGATAAAACTGTACTTGCACCTGCATAAATTGTAGCATTTGTATTTCTGTAAACTACAGTAGCTCCGTTCGCTAATGTGCCGGATAATGTTGCCGATGTGAATGAAGTACTTCCATTTGCATAATTTCTCAAACTATAATTAGCCAGATTTACTGAACTTCCCGTTCCATTATAAATTTCAATGTATTTATTATTAGATGACCCTTCCACATATTCTGAAATAAATAAATCACTAGCAATTCCCGAGGAAGTCCCTACATTGGTACAAGTGAAGGTAGTTGGACTTACTGCTACCGTTACCGGTCCGCATCCATCAGCACTACCGTTGTCAACCATTTGCGGGGTGATGATTGCTATACCTTCTGGGGAAAGGTTTACGGTAATGTTTTGACAAACTGCTGTAGGTGCTGTTGTATCTTGCACCGTAATAGTTTGAGTATACGTTGTCAACGCCGGATTTCCTGAGGCATCGGTTAATTTCCATATACGTACGCGTGTATATGTGTTTCCATTACCCGGAGTTATATCATCTGAATCCAAAGTAATTGTTACACTTCCACAGGTATCTGTTCCTTGCGGAGCTAATGCTAAAGCATCGTTTAAAGCATTTGTGTTTCCACATTCCACGGTTCGGTTTAAAGCATTTAAAGCTGTAGTAAACGTTGGTGGTGTTACATCATTCACCGTTACAAATGCCTGGCAAGTGGATGTATTCACACCATCGGAAACAGTTAAAGTTACGGGTGTACCGTTGGAATTGGCGATGGCGTGTGATCCTAAGCCATCTACTGTGTCGATTGGAAAACTATCCCATTCTGCTGAAGGATCAAATGGATCAGAGCCATTCGTGTCACCGGAAACTATTGTGTTTTTTCTGCGAAGCGTTCGGTCAAGCGTGGAAACGCCATTATTGTTCCATTCTGTACCGGGGTCGACACCAATTTGACCAATCACATCTATTGGTTGCCCATTTTTGAATAGTGCAAAAGCATCATCCCCATTAAAATTAATAGAAGATGCTACAACTGTAGCCCCGCCATAAATGTTAGCCGATGAATTTCTATAAACAATTGTGGCTCCGCTCGCTAGATTTCCTGAAAGCACATTAATTGTAGTGGGTGAGGCTACACCATTGGAAAACAAATGCAATTCATAAGCCCCTAAATCTATGGCATTGGGTGTTCCATTATAAATCTCTATATATTTATTATTACTCGACCCTTCAACATACTCCGAAATAAATAAATCGGTTGGTACGGGTAATCCTTGAATCGTGACGTCAGCACAGGTAAAATTAGTTTTATTTAAAGTCAATGTTACAGGTCCGCAATTATCAGAACTACCATTGTCTACCATTTGTGGGGTAATGGTTGCTTGTCCTTGGGCATTTAAGTTAACAGCTATGTTTTGACAAACCGCTGTAGGAGGTGTCATATCATTTACTACTACATCAAATGCAGTAGCTTGCATACCACAAGAACTTTGAATAGATACTGTAACTGTAGTCGTTCCTTTATTGAATGTGCTTCCTGAACCGCTACCGTTGCCACTGCCCGGAGTCGCTCCACTAAACGCATAGGTCATCAAAGTAAAATCTACTGCTGTTACCGTATAATTTACTGTTGCTTGACAATTAGCAGCAGCAGCAGCAGTGACTGGAGTTGTTGGCGTTGCGGTAAAAGCTGGAGCTACCACGGTGAATGTCGCTTTGTAGTTGGCACCTCCATTACTAGCATAATGAATACTAGGGCAGGTACCCCCAAAGGTGTAACCTGCTTGGGAATATACTTCCAGTGTATAAGTACCGGCAGCAAGACCGTTTAAGAGATTGGTGTTTAGTCCGTTGTTTAACCAACTTTGGTTTTGACAACCTACTCCTGCCCCACCAATATTTTGATCATTAGACAAATTTACTTCTATAAAATTACCTGTTGCAGTAGTGCCGGGATATACTCTGTAAAATAATTTATTAGTACCAAAAGTAATATCATTATTACCACATTTGTAAGTATTATTTTGACCTCCTTTTAAAGTCAGCACGCCACCCGTAGCACAAAAATTCCCTAAACTTCCTGCGAAATCAGGATTTCCCGTGTTGGCTTGTACATCATAATAGGTAGTTCCTGAACCTGCATCTAATAAAACATAACTTTCATAAATACCGGAATTGGTTATATTGTTGACGGTGAAAGTTGCTTTGTAGTTGTTACTGTCGTTACTGGCGTAAAATGTACCCGCACCTGCACCTGTGTAATCAGCTGTCATAAAGACTTCTAAAACATAGAGACCATTGGTACATAGACCGTTTAAAAGATTTACAGACGCATTGCTTGTGCTCCAGAATTTATTTTGACAACCCGCACCGGCACCACTTATTGGATTAGGACCGGCTAAGCTAATGGATTGAAAATCTCCTGGAGTACCTCCGTTAGGATAGACTCTGAAAAAGATCGCACTGTTGTTGATTATTGTGGGTGTGCATTCAAATGTTTTACTTTCACCACCATTTAATAACAATTGTTGATTGGTTGAAAACGTACCTAAATTTGCTCCTTGAAAATCGGGGTTGCTGGTAGTTGTATTCAAATCATAGTAGGTATTATTTCCTCCGGTGCTTAGAATGGCATAGCTTTCGTATATGCCGCCGTTGGGTGTTGCCGGAGGATTTGTGAATGACATTGTAAAATCATCAATAGCTAAACCATCATCTGCTCCTGATGCATCAAAATCTAACCATCTTAAATACAAATTACCGCCGACAGGAATAGATAAGCCTGTTATGGTGTGCGTTACTGTAGTGCGATTTTCAGGTAAATTGCCATTTAACGCACCTACTGTACCTGAGGTAATTGGAGCTGTAAAATCTAATTGATCAACATCAATCCATGGTCCAGGACATAAATTACATGTCGCCACAGTACTATATTGAAAATCCATGCGATCGGGAATAGTTCTTCCGGAGGTACCTAAACGCCATTGCTCACCAACGTAACTTATAGTAATAGATGTAATAGTAGCACCACTATTATTTGTGAAATGTGCTCCAAGAACCGGATTTACAGAACCTGACCTCAAACTTCCTAAAGCTCTATCTGCATCGTTTGATAAACCAAAACTATAGGTATCACCGGCATTACTTGAGCCTGTTCCCACAGAATAAGTATTGTTAGCTCCAGACCCTACTTCAGCCGTAGCCCAACCAGAAGGAAAGACACCGGAAGGGGACGTAGAGGAAGATAAAGAATTAAAATTTTGGGAATAAGGTCCTGAAATTGGAAGAGGTTGCCCCCAGCTCACACTCACAAAAAAGCACAAAAAAGGCAGCAGATAAAAAGATAAAAATGATTTCATAAAGTGTATGATTTAATTTTTTGACAAGACACTAAATTACATAATAAATTACTGAAAATAAAAGCTTTAAAGTCCTTTTTTACACTATCTGCCGTTTTTTGCAGTTAGTCGTCAATCTATGCCTTTCGTCGTTTTGTTGCGTAGCAAAATCTTATAAATATAGAGTCGTCCAACCTCTAACTAGCCACCTTATAACACTAAATCTCACCTTTTACCTATTACCCATCACCTATCAACCATCACATTACCTATTACCTATTACCTATTACCTATTACCTATTACCTATTACCCATCACCTATTTTATCTATTACCTATTACCCATCTCCCATCACCCAAAAAAAAAGACCCCCGAATTTCTCCGGAGGTCCCTTATAATAAATCAGTCTAATCACTAATCACTAATTACTAATCACTAGTCACTAGTCTCTAGTCACTAACTACTTCTTAACCATTCGAATCGTCTGTGTCTGATCCTCCTGAACTACAATCACATTGTAAATTCCCGATGGATAAGCCATACCTAATCGACTGTTATGAAGCTCTGAAGGATTCACTTCTTTCGTCTCTAACAAACGACCCGTCATGTCATAAATCGCATAACGTACCGTTTCAGTACTATTCGAACGAATAGCAATAGAGAAATAATCTACATACGGATTCGGATAACCCACTGCCTTGAAATCAACGGTTACTAAAGTCGCATCCGCTGAGTCATCCTCAGTTGGAATTTGACGAGCAACACCGCTAAGACAAGAAACACGAGTTGTACGACAAGAGCTTTGTGTACCACAAGAGGAATTAGTAGTCACATGCAACCTGTATGCACCACTGGTATATGGAGTGAACACCACAGGCTGAACTCCTGCTGCTAAAATTACACCGTCAGTAGTAGTAATTGTTAAGAAATCAGTAACAATACTGGAACTAAAGGTATAGGTATTTTCGGCAGTTAAAGTAACCGTATTAAACTCACCTGCATACGTACATGAACTAATGGTTTGAACTGCCCCTGTACACGCTGGTGTTAAACTTCCAAAAGAAGTAGTAACAATACAACCTGCAATTGTGGGCGTCGTCACCGAACACTCTTTTCCATAAGGAGTAAAGGTGCCAAATAATTCAGCAGCAACAGAAACACTGTAGTTTACGCCCGGTATTAATCCGGTAAACATATCCAATGTAAAGTAAGGATTCGGTGTATCGACATATTGCTCATAAACGATGATCATGTCATCATTAACATCAAAATCAAATCCTAATAATAAGAAACGATACATCGTAGCCCCGGCAAGTGGTGTAGCATGAATCACATCGGTGTTACTGGTCGCAACAAATTCACAATCAGCTTCCGTTACTGCTGTAGTTGGAGCCGCCGGCGTAAATACCGAACAACTAGCCGCACTCCATTGTGACCACGACTCAAATCCGGCTAATTTTACTCGAATCTGTACAGATACCAAATATTCGGTCTCAAAAGTTAATGGCAATCCTGCAACCAACGTTAAGTTGAAATTAGGAACCGTACGCTCTACATAGTAGAAGGTTGTTGGAGCATCCGCTCTAGCCACTCGGAAGCGATATTTACTTGGTGTTGGATTAACCGCAACCGCATTAATAGACGAAGACATCGTTGCTAAAGTACTACCACACTGAGCGGGAACAATAGAAGTACTTCCCACTGAAGTAGTGGTAATACTACAGGTAGTTCCGTTGTAAGGTTGCACTTCACCATTAATTATGGCTGCTACACGAATCGTATAGGTAGTGCCATAGTTATAGAAATCATCACCAAACATAGTCAATTTAAAGTGGTGGATGTTTCTGTCTATTGTACGAACCTCTCCGGTTTCAGTATTAGTTACTTCAAAACGGTAACCAATTACATAACCCGGACCTAAATTCACTTGATTACTTTGAATCGTATTGTTCAATCCGTTGTTTACACTACCACAAACATTAGAGGTAATACTCACAACAATAGGTGTACAATCAGCAAATAATGAACCGTCACAGTTGTTGTCGATACCGTCAAAACAGATCTCAGCAACACCCGGATTAATTAAGGCATTGTTGTCATTACAATCACCTGGAACTGAAGAGAACCCGGGTTCTGCAGCATTACAGCTTAAGAAATTGGTTGGATTCGATACATCTCCATAACCATCCCCATCTAAATCAGCATACCACTGGGTGGCTTGCGTAACATTAATCTGTGACGGTGCAGATGAAGTAGAACAACCGTTGTTTGAATTAACGGTGGCTACAAATGATTGCGTAGCTGCAGGACGGGCATAAACTGAAGCAGTAGCTTCTCCTTGATAAGGTATAGTAGCTGCTGAGTCAGTATACAAACCTTCAATCGGACTCCAAGTAAACGCACCTTGACCGGCACCTATAACTTTAATATCGTCCAAAATCCAGTAGTAACCCCAAGTAGAAACATAGTTAAATCGAATTCTTAAATTACCTTCATTTAAATAACCATCCAAACTCAATGCAGATTGTGCAGTTACTTGATTATTCGAAGTAATTACCCCCACATTGGTTCCTAAATAACTGTTTAATGAAGACCAAGTACTACCTCCATTAGTGGATATTTCTACACGAACTGTAGTGTCGCCACTAGTCCATACTTGATATAAATGTTCAAAAGACAATACCGCAGATGTAGAACCTACCGTACTAAATACAGGTGAAGTTAATACAGTGTTGGTTGTAGAACCACTACCGCCCGCATCTGAATTTGTTTTTATAAAACCACCTCCATTTTGAGTACTAAAACCTGAGAATGTCGTAGAATAAGAATAAGGTGCAGTATAAATAGCCCAATTACTTTGAGTTGGTGACGTTGCACCGCTAGTAACAGTCCATCCTTGCAAACCATTATTAAAATCTTGACTTAAGATAGTGGCCGCAACATCTAAACCACCGGAAGCGGTCAATAATACGCCATTATCTATAGAACATATAGCATCGCTATAAGTATTCAAGCTGATGTCTGATGGTTTTTGACCTACCGTAATGGTGAAGCTACGAGGTGTACCCTCACAACCATTGGCTTTTGGCGTAACAGTTACTGTAGCGGTACCAACAACTACGGCAAACGAAGGAATCTCCGTAACCCCAAATTGATCAGCTAATCCAACAGCGGCACCTCCCACAATATCATAGGTTACACCCGATGGTGTTCCTGACAAAGGAGTAACACCTGCTGTCTCACCACTACAATAGTCTTGATCAACAAGTGCTTCTAACGTTGGTGTTGGATAAACCACTAAAGCCTGTGATGCACTCAATTGTGGTTCACCACAAGCCGGAGTAATCAATACATCATACGCACCGGATTGCGACGGCAACACGCCATTTAATTCTAAAGTGGCTGTTGTTGCAGAAGCATTACCTGCTATCGCTAAACCATCTTTACGCCATTGGTATTGTAAACTAGGACCGGAAGCTACCACACTAAAAGATGTGTCCACTCCTTCACAAAGTGGTCCTACTGCCAAAGGCTGCTCAGTTAATGTTACTCCCGAACTAACTGTCAGCGTCTTAGTAGCCGTATCAGAACATCCGGTGTTAGCGGTGACCACCACAGTATATGTTGTCGTTTCTGAAACTACAACCGTTGGACTCATTAAATTAGAAGTAAAACCGGCCGGCTCCGAACTCCATTCATAAGTAAAGGAAGGAGGTGCAAAGCGATAAATAGTGCCGGTGGCAGGTTTTGTATTGATATTGGTCGTCGCAGTAGTACTACTAACTGCAGCAGTAGCAACATCAGTAACATTAATATAACTTCCTGTACCGGAACCGGTAATGGAGTTAAGTCCAATACTCGCCGAACCATTGTTAACAGCACCTGTTTCTGAGCGATAAACAAACTCTATGATATTGGTCGACTCATACAATTTTGCTTGAAAACTGATAACCGGTACAGTAGATACCCAATTCCATTCAAAATTTCTCCACTCCACGGTTAAAACACGATTAGGAGCAACGCCTGTAACTTCATAAGCTGCAACAGAACCTCCGGTGGCTCTACCGTCCAAATCATCCCATAATGGGGCAATAATTGGTCGTGACGTGGAATTTAAAGTAGATAAGTTATTTGTTGTTAAAGCATTAGTTCCCGTCATGTTCAAACTTAGGAAGCCATTCGAACTCATCTTAAATTGAGTATACTCTTGTCCTTCATAATAGAAACTAAAACCAATAGGTTGTGCAGTACTGATAAAGGTATCAGCTAATACACCCGGAATCGTTGTAGCACCTGCACTTACCTCTTGATAAGTACCGGATTCCGTTTGAAAAGTATAATCTTTTACAGCTGAAGACACATTAGCTAATGCATTTAAGGAGACACTATCTCCCAAACATACTTCATCGGTGGGTGTTGCAATAGAAGCAACTACTGCAGGATATACCACTACAGTAACCGTAGCTGTTTTTACACATCCGGTGGCATCAGTAGCAGTAACCGTATAAGTGGTTGTCTGCGTTGGATTAGCAAAAACTTCAAAACCGGTGGAAGCTGATAAAGTAGCCGAAGGTGCCCAACTATAAGTGGCACCACCCGAAGCCGTTAATTTAACCGGCTCGTTTCCTGGCGAACAAATACTTGTTGCAGAAGCAGTAATAGCAATCTGAGGATCATTAACGGTCAAAGTGGCCGCTTGTGAAAAAGCAGGCTCACAAGAAGTAGGTGAATTAACTCTAGCTCTGTAATAAAACAAGCCGTCTGGTGCCACAGCACCGGTAGTTGTTACAGTCAAAGTTGCAGTAGTGGCTCCACTATAGGATGCTCCAACCGGGGTAGCATTGGCTACATTAGTCCAAGTCGCACCATCAGCAGAATATTCCCATTGGAAACCGGTACCACCACTGGATACCACCGTAAAAGTTGATACCCCACCCGAATAACAAACTACTTTGTTATCAGGCGAACTGTTTACCACAGCTTGGTTGTTTACCGTAACAGTAGCTTCGTTAGAAGTAACAATAGTTTCCGGATCAAAAAGTAATGCATTGGCTCTTACTTTCCATCCACTGTTTAAGCTAGCTAATCCATTAACAAGTAAGGTTGTTGAAAACACATCGCCTCCAAAAGTTACACTTCCAAATGATAAGCCTTGGTCATCAATTACCAACCAATCACTTCCATCAAATAGTTCCCAAACTACCAAATCAGTAGGGCCACCTACAGCAACTGTAAATGAAGCCGTTCCTGCATTAAGTCCACTTGAACAAATGGTTGTAGATTGTGGGTTGGCAGTAATGGATAAATTAGCAACTGATAAAAAGGCGAATTCAGATTGAATGGAAGGTGCACAAGGGCTAAATGCATAAACAACACATCTGTAATACGTATTATTTAATGATTCTGGTGCGTTAGCAACTGTAAGAGTAGCACTAGTTACACCACTAAATGTAGCATCATTAGCTAAAGGTGAAAAAGTAACGCCATTAGTAGATTGGAACCATTGGTAACCCGATACATCACCCGTTGTAGCTACACTAAATGAAGTGCTTCCGCCCGGCAAAATACTGGCATTCAAAGGTTGACCGCCGTTGGTTGCTCCTAAATTAAAAGCAACAGGAGCATAAACAGTTATCGTTTGAGGGTTAGCCGCATAGGACGTACAACCCGTAATTTCATTAAAATAAAAAGCTCCAATTGTTGTCGTTCCTGCTGATATAGCAGTAATTACGCCTTCCGGATCTATCGTTGCCACTTCAGGATTGCTTGATGACCACGACGCTTCAATAGAAGTCGTATCAAAATCAACAACGGTAGGAGACCCCAAACATACCGTAGCAGCCCCACCGGTTATAGGTGCAATATATTCACCCAAATAGGTTAAAGCAACCGAATCTTCTGAAAAACAACCATTACCGTCTGTTAATCGGGCAGTAAAAGTTCTGTCAGTGGTTAGTTTTGCATAGACTAGATTAGTAGCCTCACCAGCATAAGGAACGGTAGCGGCACTATCAGAATATAAATCGGTAAGTGGAGTCCAGGTAATATTGTTTTGAACCGTATCGAAAGTAAAGAACCTTCCCGCTTCCGGCACTATCGCATTCGAATTGTTTGCAACCGTTGTACTGGTTTCATTGGTAGTTAAAGTAATACTGGAATAGGTAGAAGCGTCAATAGTATAACCCACTGAAGCACTTTGTCCTGTAGCAGGTCCCATAGCTCCATAACGGTATTCTACGCGGTTCGTTCCTTCATACAACAAGGCTTGGAAAGTAGAATTAGCATCTCCTGCCAAAACTCTTGGAACAGTTACAAACCATTCTACAACAAAAATTCTGTTTGGAGCGGTGCCAACAACTAAGGTGCTTACATTTCCTGTTGTTCCCGTAGCCAAATCATCCCAATACGGATATAATTTTGGAATATTGGTAGTACTCGTTACTGAATTAGAAAATTGATTGGATGCGGTACCGCCTCCCAAACGAATCCAACCGTCAGGCGAAATTCTACATTGCGAGTAAACCTCACCGTTAAATACAAAATCAAAACCAATGGCAATATCTGAAGGTGTTACAGTATCATCAACGCTACTTCCTATAACTTGTGTAGCTCCGCTCATTGGTACTAAAGCAGCACCGGTTCCGGTGTTAAAAGTCAAAATTGTAGGTACTACAGCGTTTAAAGTTGCAATTTGATTCTCACATAACGAACTGTCATTGGTAGTTACATCATTTAAAACCGGCAAACCGTTCACTTGCACTGTAATTTCTTCAATTATAGTACAACTTGCATCGGCTGCGGTAACCGTAAATACATACGTTCCTGATGCAGTAGGCGTGATGGATTGCGAAGGACCAAACAAGGTACCTAACACACCGCTTCCTGCCTGTGGACTTACCGTCCAAGTATAATTATAAGCAAGATTAGTGCTACTGGCACTCAACACAATTGGCTGACCCACACAAGTTACGCCCGCAGCCGGATTCAACGTTAAAGGTGTTGGTTGTACAACCGTTACAGTCACCGCCACTCTGGCACTTTCACACAAAGTAGTAGGATTCACCACACTAACATAAAAAGTAGTAGTAGCATCAATAGCACCGGCAAAAGTGGTGGCTGTTGACGTTTGTAAAGGCGTTTCGGCATCTTCACTGGCATACCAATTAAATTGTGGCGAAACAAATCCGTTAGGGTCTGCCACTGACGCCGTTGGCACCTTAACACCACATTGTGATGAATTGGACGCTGTAGGTGCAGCAGGTAATGGATTTACACCAATAGTCACACCATTTGTTGTTATAGAGCAACCATCAATAAATAAGGTTGCGGTATAGGTAGTTGGCGTTGTTGGTGAAACCGTAGAGCCAACTGTTGAAGTACCATCAGACCACACTACCGAATCGGCAGGGATACCAAAAGTACCATAAAAAGTAAATCGAGGTCTAAAATTAGTTGTTGAAGAAGCTGAAGTCTCCGCACACATGGTCTCAGGTGTTAAACTGTCTCTTTGTCTGTAATTTGTACTGGCAAATCCAACATTATCCACTAACATGCTTGATGCTGAAGAAGTAGATGCACTCGGCACCCTACTCCAACAAATGGAAACTAAAATATTAGACGTTCCATCCCACTCAAAACTAGAGGCAGAACCTGCTCCAGTTCCGAAAGCAAGTGTGTTTAAAACATTGGCAACAGGTGTAAAACCGGCATCAGCTTCAGTTCCGCTATAAACTTGAGTCAATCCACCGGTTACAAATGTGGTGGTAGCAGTTTCCTGTGTAGTATAACCTAAACTAACGGAAAATCCTTGATAAGTTTGACCCGAAGAGGTGGGTTGAAAACCTAAAGCGGTAATAGAACCCGGCAACAATCCCAAAGCTTCTAATTCAGAGGCTTTAATAATATACTGCGTTTTTGCACCACCCCAAAACCCGGGAAGGAAAGATTGTCCCACCGAGGAGGAACTGGTCCCTCCATTCCCTAAAGCTTTATTGGTTACAATTTCAAGAAATGCAGATAACGTAGTGGAGAAGCCGCTACATACCGCAGCAGTTGATGCGGAGGCAACAGCAGTAGCCCCAAAGAAGGGTTCATCGCTATAAGAGGCACCTCCTAAATTTTTTGAAGTAACACCGTCAACTGCCGTAACACTCCACGTTACAGTGGCATTAACAGGACTGGCTACTGGAATTGTAGCAGTAAACGTTGAAGTACTTCCCGGAGTGATAGAGCCTCCCGTCATGGCAATTGGTGTTTGTTCCACTCCATTAAAGAAATAATTCAAAGTGACGGAACTTATAGCTCCTGCTCCTGCTGTAATATTGGCAGAAACTAAGCGAGAGGTAGCAATACACTGATTAACTGCCGGTGCTACAGCCACAGAATTAATTTCAACCACCGAAGCGGCAGTTCCTGCAAATTCATCTGCTCCGATATCCGGTGTAGTTTCATTTCTCAAATCACCATCAAAATCATCTGTTACACCTGCAATTGGAATACCGCCACTTTCTATTAGCGTTCCAACGGTTGTGTTGATGTGCAAAAATTGGCCACTAGCCCCTGATGTACTAACAAATGTAGGGTCTTCAGTGACTGAATTGGTATCTCTTGTCGTAACACGAGCCTTAAAATCATCTAAGGATCCATCAGTATTGGTGCCATCAAAGTAGATAGCCGCTCCAAAAAACAAATTGTTGTTGGAATCCGCTCCATAAGTTCCAAGAGAAGTGGAACTTCTGCGATAAGCAGCAGCCACACCCGTTCCGTTTCGCGATGATTTATTTACGAAAATATTATTTCGCAATGTTACAGTTGGAGTAGTTGATGCACTAATAGCACTCGAACCGAAATTGGTTCCCGTACTGCTGGCATTCAATAAAACCGTATTGAAATGAATAAGAACTGCCGTTCCGCCTGTTACATTAATTCCATTCAATGGATTAGCCGCATTAGCAGCCGGAGCTTGTAAATCACCTATAATATTGTTAAATACAGTGGTTCCGAAAGTTCCTCCGGAAATTAAGATACCGGATACAACCGGATTAGTACTGGTAGTGCTTAGATTATAAATTTTATTCTTAAATATCGTATTAAAGTTTGTTGAACCTCCCGAAACAAATATACCGTTGATAGAACCACCAGTTCCACCTGTACTTCCGGTACTGTTTAGGTTATAAACTTGATTACCCGAAAGTGCTATTGGCCCAACAGCCCAACGAATCCCGTTCATTGTTGCTCCTCCTACCCCTCCGGCAGATGTACTGAAATTATATACGGCATTATTGTTACAATTTTTCTGAGTACCACTAGAGGTAAAAACATATATACCCTGTAACGTTCCGGTTCCGGGTGTCGAAAAATTACGAATGGTATTATTATTAATTGCAATAGCTTGTGCACTTGCAAAATTATAAATACCATCAATACTTCCGCTTGAACCCGCTGTGGAATAACTCAAATTCTCAATCGTGTTACCGTCAACATTCCATAATGTTGGTGGAGTACCCGCAGTAATTGCACGTAATGTTCCCGAGGCACCGGTCATAGTAAAGTTGGCTATACTATTGTTGTTAATATTTAAGGTTCCCCCTGAAGAACCACCAGCTATAACCGGAACTGTGCCGGTTGATGGATAATTAGTTGATCCTAGTTGTTGGATGTTATTATTATTAATATTGACAGTAGCCGCTGAAGAAGAGTTGTTTACCGCGGTAAACACCCCTGTTGTTGCGGTAGTGTATGAAAAACGAATGGTGTTATTATTAATATCAATAGTATTGGAAGCTGCTGTTGATCCGATTCCATTATCTATTGCAGTTAACAAAGTAGTAGTTCCACCTCCACGAATAGTAACTGAATTATTGCTGACAGTTGCATTAGCAGAAGTTCCTGCTTGAGCAAAAATACCCCTCAAGGTAGTTGCATGATTAACTCCGGAACCATTATTATTATCAATGGTATTGTAACGAATAGAAACTCCCCACTGGTTATTGGCACGAATACCCACAGCAGGAGACGTAGTACCACCACCACCAAAGTTCAATACAGTATTTCCGGTAGCTAGCGAATTTCCTCCCACATCATTGCCAGAATCACCGGCAGTAAAAGGACTTGACGCCGCAAATCCGGACATATAGATACCAGTATTCCCACCATTAATTGTGTTCCCGTAAATTTTGTTGAAAGAGTTAGAACCTGAAGCAGCCGTCAAACCGCTTAAAGCTGTAGTAGCCGCAGTAGGAACTGCATTCACTAACGTAATTGCTGCAGCTCCGTCAGCCATTGGGCCCGAACCTGAAGCATTATTAACCCGTTGCATATTAAAAACACAATTTACAATCGTGTTGTTTTGTGCTCCATCAGTGGTGTTTAACTTAAACAAGGCGACACCAAACTCCATAGTGGCAGGATTGGCAACATTGCTATCCGTAAAAACAATAGCACTTAAGGTAACCCAGTCAGCCCCAACCAATTTCAGCATACCATCGGGTAGAGCTGAACCAGGGGTTGCTGTTCCCACTCCTGCATTGATTGTTGCAGTGCCTGCACCATGGAAAGTCAAAGTATTGGTGGCACTTAATGCATTGTTTAGCGTAAGGCTTCCAATAGTAAATCCTTTCTCGGGTGCCGTTTCACTTCCCGATAAGATGATGGTCACAGGTCCCGACATAGCCGTCACGGCATTTATATCATCTAAAGCCAAAGCTAAAGATGGATAAGTGGGAGACAATACAGGTGTAGTGTTTGATGAATTAATGACCGATACAGTCATTTGTGCTTGCACCTGTGAAATTCCTGTCAAAAGAAAAAGCAACACCAATAAATGGCTCTTTTGCTTTGCGAATTTGAGCCACGTCCCCAAACGTGTACCCAACAATTGGTAATTGTCATTCATAGTACGTAAATAAATTGGTTTAGAAATTTGTTTTTCGATTTGGGGTCGCCGTTCGGTATAAAACTGACTAGCAAGATACACAAGGAAAGCCCTTGTTTTTAACCAAATCTTAACAAATCGTTAAAAAGTTAATAAAATCGTTAAAAAGTTAGTTTTTTTGTAGTCATACACGGTTATTTAGTTAGTTATTCTTAGTGTTTACAAGCCATTTGGGTAACTTTTAGCACTTTTTATACAAATTATTTATATTGTAGGTATTTATCCTTATTTTCTTTGATTTTAAGCCAATCACATTTCCGTCAAACACCACCTTCTCCTCTAAAAACGTCACAAAAACCCATTTCTGCCCAACTCCAAACTCCATATTCCAAACTCCATACTCCAAACCCCCTACTCCAAACTCCATACTCCATACTCCAAACTCCCGACTAAAAAACCACCTTCCGCACCACCTCAACCCCATCAACATCCACCATCTTCACCAACAAAACCTGTTGTGCAAAAGGCAATTGTTCCCACTGGGTTTCCAAAGCATTGACAGCCGTTTTAGCAACTAACAAGCGACCGCGTAAATCATAAACCGCAACCGATTCTAATAGTGTTTCCGAACTTTTCACCACCAATCCATCTCCTGATTTAAAAGCAATCATTTGATTGGAGCCCAACAATACCTCATCCACACCCAAAGTCACATTCGTAAATCGCAATTGAAAACGTTGGTTGTGTGTACCACTGGTAGTAGTAAATAGATACGGACTAACTTTTAAATCATGAACCGTTTGCAACAACAAATCTTCTAAATAAATAGCTTGTGTGGCAAACAACCCATCAAACTGATCCAACGAAATAGAATAACCACCGGCAGTGGCCGCTCGATAACCCACCGGAATCAAATCCGAATCGTTAAAAGGCAACGCTTTTCCTTGTATGGTTAAAATTTGATTAGCAGCAAAGGTGTAGAGGTTCAACGTATTTCCTGCTTCAATCGACTTCCCGTCAAATCCGCGGTCGATACCATTGGTAGCATTTTGTATGTAACCCACCAAGGCCTGTTTATAAGCACCGGTAGTAGTATTCGAAATACCCAACCAAATACGGTGACGTTCCCAACTATGAGAAGCATCTTCCGTAACAGGGGTGTTCATTGTTCTGAAAAACAAATTATTGGAACCTGACACACGCATGGAATTTCTAAAAGTAGCTACACCATTTGTAGCTCCTTCAATAAAGAACGATTGTCCTGCAGCAATATACTGTGTTGGAACTGATGTATTGAGTCCCGGTGCAGTAGCAGCCGTTCCTGTATAATTATAAACCGCATAATCATTCGGATTATAAACACCACCTGCATACTGTGTGTTATGTGTCCACAAATAAATGGTAGCATCTACAACACTTGAATTGGAGGTATCTTGCCAAAACTGATGAATATCAATAGCACTCGGATACGGATTACCGATTAAATTCCAATTGCTTGTACCCGTAGCATTAATCGATGCCGTATAAGGACCATTATTTGGTACGCCCGTAAATACGCCGGTAAAATTGTTAGTAGTTGGGAACGTAGCGAAATTTTCGGGAGCTCTGATGATATAGCCTTGTGCCGGCACCATGATATGCGACGGACTCGGGTCAGAGGCAGTAAACACCGAACTCCAATTATCCACTACATTGTTAAAAGTAAAATATTTATCTTGTTTGGTTAGCGGTGAAAACAAACGAATGTCTTGACCCGTTACCGGACTTGACCAATAGGTATAATCGTTCTTATACATAGGCTGGGCATCTCTTCTATAAATGATAGAGCCGCTATTGACAAAATCTTCCTCCTGAACTAAACTGGCATTGTTCTCAAATATCAAGGTAGCTCCCGGTTGTACAATCACATTATTTTTAACCCACATGGTGGCATTGGAAGGCACTGTAATCGTACCACTTACAACTTCTAAGGTACAAGCCGATAAACTACCCGGCAGTGTATAAGAACCTGCGATATTAAATACCGCTTTTGTTGCTGAAGTAGGATTTCCATTGGACCACGCGCCATTCCAAACTGTAGAAGGCACACTAACCAAAACGCCATTAGACACCACATTACTGCAACCACCTGAGCCTACAACAGCTCTAAAATAGCGGTTGGAAGTTATAGTGCCAAATTCAGCGGGCGTTAATGTTGTGGTGGTATTATTAATTGTAGTTAAATTTACTGTAAAAGCAGCATTATCAGCATATTCCCACCGCACAACATTACCCGAATTACCAGCTAAGGTAATTGGTGTAAAATCGGCAGGATTACAACTGGATTGTGCTCCAGATGCATTACCCGGTGCTATAAACGACACATTCACAGTGGTTGTTGTAAAACAAAAAGTTATCGGGTTTTCTGCAGTTGCAGTATAAGTTGTTGGCACATTGGGTTTTGCATAAACTACTGCCGCAGCCTCCCCATCGTTATAAGGATTTGTTCCGGCTGCATCGGTAAATAAACCGGCACTCGGTGACCATGTAATATCCGTTTGAGCAGAAGCTGAGACTCTGAAATTATCAATTGCCCAAAACCAACCATAAATATCATTGTATTTGAAACGAATTCGCATGTTGGTGTTTCCTATATAGGGTGTCAAATCCAATTGTACATTCACAAAAGAAGGACGCGTTCCTTGTTGGGTAGTATAAGTTTGTATGGTAGTCCATGTGGTACCACCATCAACAGACACCTGAACTCTGGCTGATCCGGTTGAATTAAATCGTTGGTAAAAATGCCAGAAACTTAGGGTAGCTCCTGTGTAACCTAATAAACTGAATACGGGAGAAATCAATTCCGTATCGTTAATACCACCGGAACCCTGTGAATCACCATCCGATACATAAAACTGTGTAGCATCATTACTGATGATGTTACGATACGGACTTGGACGCAAGGTCCATGCCGAATTAGCGGGATTACTACCTCCTGTTGAATTGTTTACGGTCGTAAATATTGTAGTTGCTCCATTAAAATCATCTTCTAGTACAACCTCGCCATCTACAGCTCCCCCATTGGCAATCAAAGGCGTTGGTGGTGCATCGCTACACGTAGAAACTGAAACCGGACTTATCACTATAGGTGATGGTGGTTGATTGACTACAGCCGTAAATCGAACAGAATTAGAAACCAAATTCCCCGATGTTTGTGTGGCTGTTAAGGTATATACGGTAGTGATTAGCGGATTAAATGAAAAACCATCGTTGATGTTTCCGTTTACACCGGCACTTGGCGACCATGAATATACTTGATAGTCATCAATATCAGAAGTAATAGCTACTGTGGTGGTTATATCACCCAAACAAATAACATCATTTGCTACGTTAATTGTTAAAGGTGGTGGCGGTGGAATCACATAAATGGTATAATCCTCAAAAGCTTGATACGCTCCGTTTCTACAGGGGGTTAATGCCCCTCCTGAAAAGGATGGTGAATCAATACCTCCTATTCGCAAACGATGTTCTCCTAAAGTATTGGTTATATTCCCGCCATTGTTTACCTCAATTGGCACAAAAAAGGAAGCCAACAAGGTGGTTGGATTGGAGTTGGTAGACATTCCCGTATAAACCAATTCCTGATCGTCATCAAAATCACCATCGTTGTTCCAATCAATCCAAATTTGCGTATCATAAGTAAATCCGGTGCGGTAGGTGATGGCAATAGGCACAGTAGTATTTTGAGGCACATTGGTACTTAAATACGAATAATCACCGTAATTATTTGTTTCAATTCCCGTAGTATTGTTAATGGCTCCAAAGGCCACATTAGTAATCCCTCGTTGATCTTGTGGAAAACCGGCACCACTTGGTGAACAATAAACAATAGGTGCATTGGTCGTAAAAGTATTCGATAAAGACCACTCACTCACCTCACCGCCAACACACACGGAACGTACCCAATATTGGTATTGTGTAGAAGAATTTAACCCAGTTACAAAAGCCACATTTTCGCCAACAAAAACACTGCCTGTGGGTAATGTGGTATTAATAGGGGTAATGGCTGAAGCTGTAGGGGCTACAAAATATTGATAACCTCCCGGAGCTTGTGGTGTGGTGTGCGTCCAGCTAATTACTGCAGATGTATAACCTATCTGTGCAGAAATCAAGTTCGTAGGTGGCACACAACTGCCATAATCGACTGAAATATCATCGATTTGCAGAATCCCCTGCGTAGCATTCGCATAGCCGTTAAAGCCAATAAAATACTCCCCCGCTGCCGGTAACGTGATGTAAATCGCATTGGTTAAAGGTGATTCTTTAATCGTATGGTGATCAGCTATCACGTTGGTCATACCGGCTGCCGTATTGGTAGTACCGTAGGCTACCCGCATTTTTTGAACAAAATTAGCCGACTCTCTCGAACTACCGTATTTATAGGAAATTCGATAGGTTCCTGCGGCAGGAAACGGAATCTTTCGGGTAAAAAACCAAGTATTAGAAGCCGAATTTCCTTGTGTGGCTAAATTTTTAGAAGCAAATCCAAAATAAGGACTGGCTGTATTATCGCGGGTCAACATTGCATTTCCGGCAACCACTTGTACACGCGTACAAAAAGGCAAACCGGGAACCGTTACGCCTTCGAAATCCTCAAAATAAGGAAAAGTACCGTTAGGACAAACCGGAGAAACCGTTACCGAAGACGGAAACGTATTTACCGGCACCCAATTAGGCGAACAACTTGACTTTACATAAAAAGAATAGGTTACATTTTCTTGCAGCCCCAAAATATTTTGTGTGGTTAACGCCGTCGTGCCCGAAGCAAACAATCCTGTGGCTCCACTACCCGGTGCTCCCGAAGTTCGCACCTCATACATATAAGAAGCCGGTGGCAAATTGGGTGCCGTCCAGTTCATAATAGCGGTTGAATTATCCGGTTGTAAAGTAGCCGTTAAATTGCTGGGCGAAAAGCAAGGTGTCCATGTGAAACGGACTACTGAGTTATTATAAAATGATGTATTTAAAGCTAGCCCTGTAGTGTTGGCAATACCTGGAGAAGTTGGCAACCAATTGGTTTGTGTTGTAGTTCTGTTGTTTACGTTAGTTGCAAAAGTATTGCTTGGACCCCTTAATCCCACTTGTGCTGTAGTAATAGAACCTGCTCCTGTAGGATCGAAAGTGTTATAAATAGTTTCTATAACATTTGTTGACTCGTTTATACGAATTTGAAAATTTAATAGTCCAACATAA
Source organism: Flavobacterium orientale (assembly GCF_014638005.1). Lineage (GTDB taxonomy): Bacteria > Bacteroidota > Bacteroidia > Flavobacteriales > Flavobacteriaceae > Flavobacterium > Flavobacterium orientale. The sequence goes on along the minus strand of NZ_BMFG01000001.1, from coordinate 266,302 downwards.
TTGGTAAGTGCTGGTGCTGGAGCCTTTCTGATTACATTTTTATATTGAACAACGAATACTCTATTAGGAGACACACCAATTGTTTCATATCGAACGCTGGAAAAAACACCATCATAAGTTGGGGTTATAACTGATGCATTATGTAACCTAAAGCCATATGCTGAAATAGCACCATTATAATTAGAAGGTGCTAGAGGATTACTTGAAATTGGAGTATAATTAGTCGCAGCAGGTGCTACTCCGAAAGTTACAAAACCATTTTCAGATACATAAATTTGACTGTAATTGGTGCCGTCAAAATGGAAATCAAATCCAAGAGCAACGGCTCCCGAAATGGCATTTGAAAAAGTTACTCCTTCAGCTACTAGTGCAGTTCCTCCAGTAATCTCCGTATAAGCAACCCCGGAAGTTTCCGAAAAAAGATAATTGGTGGCCACTTGTGCTTGAGCAGTAGGCAACACCATAAAATAAACCAACAGAGCAAAGAAAGCCCTGAATACAGTTTGACCTAAATGTAGTCTACCAAGGGCAGCTTTACATAGTAAAGTTGTTATCATGCAGTATGTTTTTGTTTTTAGAAATAAATTTACCTACTCTGTTTGATGTGGGGCATCATGACACACAGTACGCGTTTTTTAAACAACCGGGTTTGGGGTACGGTTGGCCTTAAATAATCAAGTTGCAGTGGTTTTTTTGGCTTGTGTTTCTTATGGTATTTTGAAAGCTGCATCCTTCTTATAGGCAAACAAATATATCCAAATCTTTAAATAATACGCAACTCTTTTTGGTTTTTTTTTAACGATATGGTAACATTTGTACAACATTTCTATGTAATACACTTTTTTAACGTTAAAATACAGGTGTGCGTTGTAAGAAAAGTAGCGGGTTAAAATAAGCAAAAAGGTAGTCGCGAAAAAACCAAAAAGAAAATTAAAAAATCAAAACTAAAAACAAACCAATAATCCAATTGAATTAAAAAAACGAAAGAAATCAAGAAAACACTATAACCGTAAACCAATACTAGGATTTAATTAAAAACTGTAAACTTTTTTTAGGACGATACATAATCTAATTATAAAGTTTGTGCTAACTAGCAAAAATGCTTAAGCTTAGACAAAAACCAATGAAAACCACCGCTTGTCACACTGAGCTTGTCGAAGTGCTCTCGATACTCTACGAATCACGCTCTATGAAGTCACTTAAAAGTCTTCGACTCCCGATGGCTCTATCGGCTCAGACTGACAGCTCAATAAGGAATTGTGATTAATCTAATCATAAAGTTTGTGCTAACTAGCAAAAATGATTCTACTTAGACAAAAACCAATGAAAACCACTGCTTGTCACACTGAGCCTGTCGAAGTGCTCTCGATACTCTACGAATCACGCTCTATGAAGTCACTTAAAAGTCTTCGACTCCCGATGGCTCTATCGGCTCAGACTGACAGCTCAATAAGGAATTGTGATTAATCTAATCATAAAGTTTGTGCTAACTAGCAAAAATGATTCTACTTAGACAAAAGCCAATGAAAACCACTGCTTGTCACACTGAGCCTGTCGAAGTGCTCTTGATACTCTACGAATCACGCTCTACGAAGTCACTTATAAGTCTTCGACTCCCGATGGCTCTATCGGCTCAGACTGACAGGTCGATAAGGAATTGTGATTAGTCTAATTATAAAGTTTATGCTAACTAGCAAAAATGCTTAAGCTTAGACAAAAACCAATGAAAACCACCGCTTGTCACACTGAGCTTGTCGAAGTGCTCTTGATACTCTACGAATCACGCTCTACGAAGTCACTTATAAGTCTTCGACTCCCGATGGCTCTATCGGCTCAGACTGACAGCTCAATAAGGAATTGTGATTAGTCTAATTATAAAGTT
>NZ_BMFG01000001.1:0-264324 GCF_014638005.1 Flavobacterium orientale | reverse complement strand
AGTTTATGCTAACTAGCAAAAATGCGTAAGCTTAGACAAAAACCAATGAAAACCACTGCTTGTCACACTGAGCCTGTCGAAGTGCTCTTGATACTCTACGAATCACGCTCTACGAAGTCACTTATAAGTCTTCGACTCCCGATGGCTCTATCGGCTCAGACTGACAGCTCAATAAGGAATTGTGATTAATCTAATCATAAAGTTTGTGCTAACTAGCAAAAATGATTCTACTTAGACAAAAACCAATGAATACCGATAAACCAAAGACGGGTCAACTCCAACGATACTTCAACGATACTCCGACGATAGGAAGTCTATCCAATCCCAATGATTCAAATCCAAAAATCTAAAAATCTAAAAACTGTAAACTCTTTTTAAGACGGCACAGTGAGGTTAAATAAACGTCTTGATTTTGCTCCCTTTAGGGTCGGGGCAAACAAAATCAAGACGTTTATTTAACCTCACCCAGACAATACCCCGACAATACTTCGACGATACTCCGACGATACCCCGACGATAGTTCGACTTTAATGCGACGAAAAAGTTTCGTAAAACAGAAAATACAACGATTAACCGGTTAAACCCTTAAACTTTTAAACTTTAAACAATCAAAAAACCACCCTTCTCACAACAACCACCCCATCCGAAGTAGTCACACGAACAAGCAGCACCTGAGAAGCAACCTCCAACGAGTCAAAAGAAGTAGTAAACCCGTTAATAGAAGATGTCGAAGCCAACAATCGACCCCGAACATCAAACAACTCCACCGTTGCCAAAGCAGCAATCGAACTGGAGACGTGCAAAGAAGTAGCCTCCTTATACACCCACACCGAATTAGAAGCTATCACCTCATCCACACCTAGCGTTTGATTCGTAAAACGAAGTACAAAACGAGTATCATGCGTTCCCGTTGGCGAAGAAAAAGAATACGGTCCCGATTTCAAATCATGAACCACCTGAAGCTGTAAATCCTCCAAGTAAACGTCCTGATTGTCAAACAAACCATCAAAATGAGTCAAACCGATTTGATACATACCGGCTGCCGTACAAACATACCCTAAAGGTAGAAGATCACTATCAGAAAAAGGAAGAGCCTTCCCTTGCGTACCTAATTTAGTGGCACCAACAAAAGTATACAGATTCAAACCATTAGCACCACTAGTCGTTTTACCGTCAAAACCACGATCTAAACCATTGGTAGCACTTTCCACATAACCCACCAAAGCCTGCTTAAAAGCCTGCGTAGCCGGATTAGTAATATGCAACCACAAACGATGACGTTCTAAATTATCAATAGCGTCCGCTGGATCAGTACTAACAGAAGTAGCTGCCGTCCTAAAAAACGACATATTGTTACCCGCCACTCGCATCGAATTAGAAAACGTAGCCACACCACTCTGCAAAGCCCCAATAAAAAACCCTTGCCCTGAAGAAATATACCGAGAAGGCACTGTAGGATTAGGCCCCGCTACCGGCGTTCCAAATCCCGTCATGGTAGCCCCCGTAAAATTATAGGTGGCATAATCGTTTGGTGAATATTGACCGTTAGTATATGGCGTATTGTGTGTCCACAAATAAACCGTGGCATCCAATACATTTTCATTCAAAGGATCCAATAAAAAGGCATGAATATCCAACGCACTCGGATACGGATTACCTAACAAATTCCAATCACTGGTTCCCGTAGCATCCACCGCATGGGTATACGTCCCGTTATTAGGTACGCCCGTAAATACCCCTTGAAAGATGGTTTGCGTAGTATTGTTAAAACTCTCGGGACCTCGAACAATATAACCTCTCGCCGGTACCATCAAATGAATCGGATTAGGGTCAGTCGCTAAAAACAACTGATGCCAATTGTCTATCAATGCATTATAAGAATAATACCGAATGATGTTGGTCAAAGGAGAAAAACTTCGAATGTTTTGCCCCATCACCGGACTGGACCAATAGGTATAATCACTTTTAAACATAGGTTGCGACAACCTACGGTAGGTAATCGTTCCCGTATTCGTCACATCAGCATCCTGCAACAAACTGGATAAATTATCAAAGTAAAGCAATTGACCCGGAGCCACAACCACTTCATTAGCCACCCATAACGTAACATTCGAATTAACCGAAATATTGCCGTTAATCACCTGCACCGCACAAGCCTGCATATTGGAAGCAATCGTATAATTACCCACAAAGTCAAACACAACGGTTCGGTTAGCATTTGGAGGTTCAGGCAACCAAGCCGTACCATTCCAAATAGAAACCGGACGACTCACCAATACAGGGGTTGACCCAATAGACGGACAAGCGCCGGCTTGTAAAACCGCTCTAAAATAACGATCGCCCCAAAAGGTGCCCATATCCGTAGATTCCAATTGAGAAGCGGTGCTAGCAATAGGCGTTACATTCTGCGTAAAAGCAGCATCATCCGCATACTCCCACCCAATAATAGATCCGGTGAATCCATTTAGTGTGATGGGTTCAGGGGCTACTGTTCCACAAAGCGACTGATTAGCAGAAATAGTGCCTATTTCCGGCAACGGCAACACCGTAATAGTAGCAGAACTACTGGTAAAACAACCGTTAGCCCCTAAAGCAGTTCCGGTATAAACAGAAGTAGTAGAAGGTTTAGCATAAACTATACCGGTGGGTGTTCCGGGAATATAAGGTTGCGTACCTGCCGCATCAAAATACAAACCGGTATCCGGTGTCCATGTTACTTCAAGAGCCAGATTACCCGAAATGCGAACATTGTCAATGGCCCAGCCATAATCCCAAGTAGCATCAAAATAGAACCGTATTTTCACGTTGGAATTACCCACCAAACTAGTCATATTCACATTCGCATTTACAAACGAAGACGCAGCTCCTTGTGAAGCCGTGTATCCCTGCAACAATTCCCAAGTAGCTCCATTGTCCAACGAATATTCAACTCGGGCTCTGTTTCCGGGAATGAACCGCAAATAATGCCAAAAACTCAAATTGGCAGTAGTATAACCCACCAAACTGATGGAAGGCGACTCCAAATAGGTTCGGGTTCGGTTACTACTGGGTGAACCTTGCGCATCCGAATTACTCAAATAAAAACGAGACGCATCATTACTGCTGAAGGCGATGTTCCAATAAGTACTCGTATAATTATAAATACTGTTGCGTAAGGTCCACGCGGCAGCAGCTATATTTCCTCCGGTTGACAAATTGGTAGTGGTCCAGTTATTGGTCAAGCCATTAAAATCTTCTGAAAAGATAGTTACGGGTACGGCAGCTTCTAAACTCGCCGTTAACAAAATACTCTCCGACTCACAAATTGTAGCCGTAGCGGGGATAACAGATATAGCGGGTGGCTCAGGCCTTACCGTAATCGAATAAGTGACCACGCGTGTACACAAACTACCCGAAGTTTGCGTCAAAGTCAATTGATACGTAGTAGTAGTCTCGGGAGTAAAAGTAAATCCGGCAGCTATTGAACCATTGACACCCAACGCCGGTGACCAAGTAAACGTATCATAGGCTTCATATCCGGTAACCGTAATCAATCCGGTAGTCTCGCCTTTACATATACTGATGGAAGTTTCACTCAAACTCACCGCCGGAGCCGCACTCACCGAAGCGGTAACAGGAGTTACTAAAGAGGTACATATATTAGTAAATCGCCAATTATACGCATACAAATAAAAGGTATTATCATAACCATTACCGGTGATAGAAGCTACAGAGGACGAATAAGGATAGGCTGCATTTTCAATATTAACTAACAAACCGTCTGTGGGCATGTCTTCCACATACAACAAATAATTGCCGGGCTGCAAATCAACACCTATTGGAATCAATTGAGCTGTAGAACCCCCTGCCGAACTTGTGACAAATGGAATAGTAGCTAACGTAACATTAAAGGAGTTTCGCAAAACCAACACCCCACTCTGACCGGCTACATTCGGATAAATATCCACCGACTGAAAATTAGTTGCCGCAGAAACAGAAAAGGATACAAATGTTTCAATGTTCAAAATACCTTGAGCTCCACCTTGAATAACAGGAGATAATGGCCCTGCTGTTACCAAGCCCCCCGGAGCCTTCGACTGAACATAATAGGTAGTGGTAGCAAATAAAGTTGGCGTGGTAAATGTTTCTCCAACACCCACCAACTCGTCTAAAGTAGCATTAGAATACCACTCAAGGGTAGCCCCTGGAGCAGCAGTAGCACTCAACACAGTGGAACCACCACCACACAAAGAACCACCAACAACCGGCAATAGAGCCGGAGCAGCACAATCAGTACTAAACGTTTGCACCAAACTCCAAATACTTTGATTCGTAGGACCACAATTACCTCTAACCCAAACATAATAAAGTGTAGCCGCATTCAAACCGGTGATATTGGCTGTAGTGATACCGACAGCAACACTTCCGGTTGGTGTCACACCACTACCCGGAATGGAATTAAACGTACTCACATAATAATCATAACCATTGGAAGGTTCAGGGTCAGAAGCGGTCCAAGAAAGGTTGGCTGTTGTAACGCCAACACTTGTAACTGTTAAAGCAGTCGGCTCAAAACAAGTGGGAGAAACAATAACACTGATATCATCAATCATCAATTGGCTTTGATTAGAAAAACTATACGACTGAAATCCTAGGTGAAACACCGTATTTGTCACCGGAGTAAAATCAACTGTAGCCGGCTGATAGACCGTATTAATAATATTTGGTAAGTCCAAAATAGTAATATTCATTCCCGCTACCGAAGGATCAGTACCCAATCGAACCCTAAGATTCTCAGCAAACAAACCGGCACTCAAAGTGGTATAACTAAATTTTAAACGGTAAGTAACCCCCGCAGTCAACTGCAACCCCGGTAGGAAAAACCAATCGTTAGAATCCACAGCTCCTGATGTTGTTAAATGAAAAGCATTAGGCAAAGAAGCCGCTATAGAATTTTTTGTTTGCCATTGCACACCATCTGTGTTTTCATCGGAAACCGTAAAACAAACCGGAGCAGCATCAACAGGTGTAGTATCAAAGTTTTGAAAATAAGGTATGGTATAATAACCACATAGCGTAGTTACTGTTGTGGTGACGCTATTATAATTACAACTTAAACCTACCGCTCTCACCCTAAAATAATAGGTTTTAACAGGTTCAAGCCCATTTATAACAATTGAAGTTGCACCTCCGGTTGACAAAGCAGTATAACCGGGAACTAATGCTGTGAATGATGCATTTAAAGAGACATCAATTAAATAATCAGATGCACTGGCTACAGCATCCCAATTAGCCGTAAATGCATTACCTCCAACAGCCGTAGCATTCGGATTCAAAGGAGCCGGAATGCAGGTAGTTCGGGTAGCCGAAAGCATAGAAGATAAATTGTAAAACGGAGCTCCTAAACATCCCGAGTTATAAGGAATCACCCAATAATAATAAGTGGTATTGGGTGTCAAACCGGTTTGGTTAAAAGTAGTAGCTGCTGAAATGCCAACAACTGTGTAAGTTCCGTTAATGATGTTGTTTACAGCATAAAAAGTACGGTTGGGCACATCGGCAACAGTGGGTGGCGTATTGACAGTACTTCTTAGTATCAAATAATTAGTCGGAGCCGGGCTGGCAGCTGTAAAACTGTTTCCGGTAAAACTAGTAGCAGTCACATTTGAATTTCCAATCCCTAAATTAGACGGAACTCCCGTTGGAGTAACACAGGCTACTGACGGCGTATAAGTATAACGCAAACCATTGTTAGGATATTCGGTAAGACTGGTTCGAACGGTATTTGAATTCGCTACTCCGTTGGCTGTTTTTGTATGCCATGGAGCATTGGTATTAGAACCCGCCTGTGATCTGTTGTTAATATTACCTTGAAGAAACACATTGGTTGCTCCACGAATACCTACTTGTGCATTGATTGCCGAAACTTCTTCAGGAGCACAAACCCCATAAGAAAACGAAATAACATTAGTGGTTTCCTGCAATCGAATCTGAAAATTAAAATTCCCCGGAAGTGAGCCTCTTCTGGCATTGGTCCACTGAACAACAAAAGTCCTGTTAGGTGCTGTTCCGATGGTGGCATAAACAATAGGATCAGTGGTACTGATTAAATTCATACCTAAGGCACTAATCGTTCCACCCCCTATAAACGTGGCGGTATTACTCAAAGGATTGTAAGCAGTAGGGGCGATTTGATTGGAAAAGGAGATAAAACCATTGGGATTCAAAAAACACTGATTGTGAGTAACACCATCATAAGTAAATGTAAACCCTAAAGGAGCAATATAAGTGCTGCCCGAAACATGATTGTCCCAAGGCACGTCATAAGCAATTGTAGTACCGGTTGACAAAGGAGTATAGGTGCTCAACGACTCCGCAAAAGTATAAGTAGCAACTTGAGCCGTAGCTGTAAAACACACAAAAACAAATAGCAGTAGCAAAACAATCTTATGGTATAAGACGCCCACTAAAGCTGTTTTTTTATGGAACGAAGACGTAAAGTAATCTTTTGTCATCTGAATTAAATACTATAAATACGGCCATTGTAACTGCCTAAAAATAAATCAACTACAAGTGACTGCTTGTTTTTGGAAAGCCTATAAAAATACATCAATTCTTCAAATATTTCAATTCTACAACTTGTATTTTGAAGTATTCGACCAAAGGTGTTTTTTTTTCGCCAAACTACACGTTTGCAATACTATATTTCTTATGAATTAATAAAATCGTTTTTTTGTAGTGCTCCCGGATTCCCTTTTTACAGGAAGGTGTAAGTTAAAACTACAATCTTAAATCGGATAATAAAAAAGCCCTTCCATAACGAAAGGGCTTTGTACTGGTATATAAGTTTTAAATGCTTAAGCCATTCCATTATATTGACGGTCTGCTTTTTTCATTAAAGCACGAATCAACAACGTTTTAGTAGAAAAACCAGACTGTAAATACTGCTCTTTTTTTGATGGTAATTTAACCGTTTGAACAGAAACACCTTGAACAGATACTGCAGCTCCCGAAAACCATGAAGTCATATTCAAAGCAGCAACAGTTTCGTTTGCAGTTTGCAACAAAGCAACCGCTTCTTTCTCCGTAACAATTGTCATCCCTTGAGTAGAAGTTGCATTTTGAGCAGTTCCTGAAAAAGCAACCATAAGGGTTAAAACGATGCTTAAGAAAAGTGACTTGTTAACTACTGATTTCATATCTGTTATTTCTGATTTCTGATGTAAAACTAGAGTAGCTTACAAGGGTTTCAACATTTTTTCGTCAAACTGTTAGAATACTCGTTGAAGTCCTCTTGCCGATTTTTTGAAAGGTGGAAATGTGCATTTCGTCGATAATTCATCTAAAATCAATAGGGTGCATTTTATCGAGAAAATGAAGTATATCAACGATTTTCAAAGGCTGGTTTATAAAAAAACAACCCTTCCAAAAGGGAAGGGCTGTTCTGAATTTATAATAACCTTTTTGCTTACCAAAGTACTTTTTGAGTCATCTCGCCTGAAGTAGTGACTACTTTTACGAGCACCACTTGATTAGACAACATTCCTAAAGAAAGTGAAGCCTCGTTAGAGTTAAACGCACCTCTTGTTGCAATAACTCGTCCACTCAAATCATAAACGGTTACGTTTACTAAATCAGTTTCAGTAACTTTTGCAAAAGTCATAAAAAAAGGCATTTACTGTAATTGTATTTTCCTACATCTTTTTTGATTTGTTGACGCCATGGTAATCCCATAGAAAAGCCATGGTGAAGCTATGAAAAACAAAATAACTGTTTTTATGTTTTTTCTTACTAAGAAAACCCAAATAAAAACAACTGACAGCAATCCAAATAAACTAGCGTATTGAGCTAAAAAGAAGTGATAAAATTCAAAGGTTGATCAGCAAGAACAAGGTAAAAAAATAGGATAAAAAAAAACACCCTTCTATGGCGGGAAAGGTGTTTGAACAATGCTAACTAAAAATGTATAAAGCCAAATGGCGTTATTTCTTATTGCGGAACCATCCTAAATTCAATTCATTAAAATGAAAGTTAATTTCAGAATCCAAAGTGGTTTTATTAAATATCAGTAATTCGTTATCAATTGTATAAACCAAAAAACGGCTTTCCTCCAATTGCACTTGAACTACTTGTGATGCTACAATCTCTTTGGAAATATCCAAATATTCAAAAGTTATTTTATCCGGATAAACACTTAATTCCTTCTGCGTATGCACACCATCGTAAGTGCCAACCAACCAACCGGGAACGGCTATGGTTTGCTCTACAAAGGCTTCTTGTATCGGCTCGCTTTCACAGCTCGTTAAAAGCAATAACCCGATAAATGCAAATAAAAGGTGACGCATAATTTAATTTTACGGAATGGAGGCCAACTTAATCTTCTAATTATGAAGAACCTAAACCATTTGTTGAGCGTAAAACTAAGGGGTTTATCTATGGATAGGTACTTTTTTCGATAACATACTGAAATAATCGTTAAATGAAACCTTTTGTACCGTTTGTCGATAAAAGTAATAACAGTAACTACTAAATTGGCTACAGAATACTACAAGCAGTATATTTTAACTTAAACAATCACAATAGCTTAGAGCTAACAAAAGTAAAGTGTAGCAAACAAAAAACTCCCCAATTGCTTGAGGAGTTTTCTAAAAATCTATTTTCTATTAAGCTTGTCCTGTCGGACCAAAGTTCAAAGGAATCTGAGGTTGATCAGAATCTTTAATCTCACCATTTGCTTTTTCAAACCTTTGAATGTTTTCTGCAATTGCTTTCAACAAACGCTTAGCGTGTTGAGGCGTGAGAATGATTCTGGATTTTACTTTTGCCTTAGGTACACCAGGCATTAAAGTTACAAAATCCAAGACAAATTCAGAATGCGAATGATTGATGATAGCTAAGTTGGAATAAATCCCTTCTGCTATTTTTTCATCCAATTCAATATTGATTTGACCTTGTTGTGGATTGTTATCACTCATAGCTCTTAATAATTATATTCTTCTTTGGCCGCCATTAACTCATTGTAATCTTCTTTAGAACCTACAATGATGTTGTTGTATTCTCTCATACCCGTTCCTGCCGGAATACGGTGACCTACAATAACGTTTTCTTTCAAGCCTTCTAAAGTATCTACTTTTCCGGCAACTGCCGCTTCGTTTAATACTTTGGTTGTCTCTTGGAACGATGCTGCCGATATAAACGATTTGGTTTGCAACGACGCTCTTGTGATACCTTGAAGCACCGGAGTAGCTGTAGCTGTAATTACATCACGGGCTACTGCCAAATTCTTATCTTCACGTTTTAACTGTGAGTTTTCATCACGCAACTCTCTTGGCGTAATCATCTGACCCGGTCTTAAATTTTGAGAATCACCTGCATCTTCCACAACTTTCATTCCGAACAACTTATCGTTTTCAACAATAAAGTCTTTCGTGTGAACCAATTGCTCTTCTAAGAACAAGGTATCTCCTGGATCTTCAACACGCACTTTACGCATCATCTGACGAATAACTACCTCAAAGTGTTTGTCGTTGATTTTTACCCCTTGCAAACGGTATACCTCTTGAATTTCATTAACCAAATACTGTTGAACAGCAGAAGGTCCTTGAATTCTCAAAATATCTTCCGGTGTAATAGCTCCGTCAGATAAAGGTAAACCTGCTTTGATAAAGTCGTTCTCTTGAACCAAGATTTGGTTTGATAATTTAACCAAGTACTTTTTAACTTCACCAAACTTAGATTCTACGATAATCTCACGGTTACCACGTTTGATTTTTCCAAAAGTAACAACACCGTCAATTTCAGAAACCACAGCTGGGTTAGAAGGATTACGAGCTTCAAGTAACTCGGTAATTCTTGGTAAACCTCCGGTGATATCTCCTGATTTAGAAGAACGTCTTGGGATTTTTACTAAAATTTTACCGGCTTTAATCTTATCACCATCATCTACCATTAAGTGGGCTCCTACAGGTAAGTTGTACGAACGAATTAACTCGCCATCTTTACCGTAAATCAATAATGTAGGTACTAATTTTTTATTACGAGACTCAGAAATAACTTTTTCCTGGAATCCGGTTTGCTCATCAATCTCAACCTGGAACGATTGTCCTTGTTCTAAATCTTCGTAAGCAATTTTACCGGTAAATTCCGAAATAATTACCCCATTATAAGGGTCCCATTTACAGATTAACGTTCCTTTATCAACTACATCGCCATTTTTAACAGCAATAGTAGAACCATAAGGAATGTTGTGTGTATTCAATACAATTCCTGTGTTTTCATCAACCAATTTCAATTCTGTTGAACGAGAAACAACAATATCTACTAAGTTACCTTCACCGTCTTCACTCTTAACCGTTTTAAGATCTTCTAATTCTAAACGACCTCTAAAACGGGTGATGATGCTTGACTCTTCAGAAATACCACCGGCAACACCACCTACGTGGAACGTACGAAGTGTTAACTGAGTTCCCGGCTCACCAATTGACTGAGCAGCAACTACACCAACAGCTTCACCACGTTGAATCATTCTTCCCGTAGCTAAGTTTCTTCCGTAACATTTAGCACAAATACCTTTTTCAGCTTCACAAGTTAAAGGCGAACGTACTTCTACTCGTTCGATTGGAGATGCTTCGATAGCTTTCATTACAGCTTCTGTAATTTCAGCACCACCTTCAATCAACACTTCTAAATTCATAGGATTGATTACATCTTGAAGAGCAACACGTCCTAAGATACGTTCTCCTAAAGTTTCAACAATCTCTTCATTCTTTTTCAAAGCAGAAACTTCAATACCACGTAAAGTACCACAATCTACAGAGTTTACAATTACATCTTGCGATACATCATGTAACCTTCTGGTCAAGTATCCGGCATCAGCTGTTTTCAAAGCCGTATCCGCTAGTCCTTTACGAGCACCGTGAGTAGAGATAAAGTATTCTAAAATCGAAAGACCTTCTTTAAAGTTAGAAAGAATTGGATTTTCAATAATCTCTCCACCACCGGCTGTAGATTTTTTAGGCTTAGCCATCAAACCACGCATACCGGTTAACTGACGAATCTGTTCCTTAGAACCCCTCGCTCCTGAATCAAGCATCATATACACTGAGTTGAAACCTTGACGGTCTTCTCTAATGTTTTTCATCGCTAATTCAGTAAGCATGGCGTTGGTTGATGTCCAAACGTCAATTACTTGGTTGTAACGCTCATTATTAGTAATCAGACCCATGTTATAGTTGACAGAAATAGCATCAACTTGCTCATTGGCATCTGCAATTAATTCATTTTTTTGATCCGGAACTTTAATGTCACCTAAAGAGAAGGACAAACCTCCTTTGAAAGCGAACTTAAAGCCCATATCTTTAATATTATCAAGGAAAGCAGCTGTTGTTGGTACATTGGTTACCGCTAAAATTTTACCGATAATGTCACGTAACGATTTCTTAGTCAATACCTCATTGATATATCCTGCAGCTTCCGGAACTACTTCATTAAACAATACTCTACCTGCAGTAGTTTGTATTATTTTATAAACCAATTCGCCTTTTTCATTAAAATCTTTAGCTCTGATTTTTACACGAGCATTCAATTCTACGCGTCCTTCATTCAAAGCAATATTTGCTTCTTCAGCCGAATAGAAGGATAAACCTTCACCTAAAATTGGATGTTCCGGTGTAGACAAACGCTCTTTGGTCATATAATAAAGACCCAAAACCATGTCTTGAGAAGGTACCGTAATTGGAGCACCATTTGCCGGATTCAAGATATTGTGTGAAGCCAACATTAATAATTGTGACTCCAAAATAGCCTCTGGTCCTAACGGTAAATGTACCGCCATCTGGTCACCATCAAAATCCGCGTTAAAAGCCGTACACACTAATGGGTGTAATTGGATTGCTTTTCCTTCAATTAATTTTGGTTGGAAAGCTTGGATACCCAAACGGTGTAATGTAGGAGCACGGTTAAGTAATACCGGATGTCCTTTGATTACATTTTCAAGGATGTCCCATACTACAGGCTCTTTTTTATCTATGATTTTCTTAGCCGATTTTACTGTTTTAACAATACCTCTTTCTATCAATTTACGGATAACAAAAGGTTTGAACAATTCAGCTGCCATATCTTTTGGCAAACCACATTCGAACAATTTCAATTCCGGTCCAACAACAATTACCGAACGAGCAGAATAATCCACACGTTTACCTAATAAGTTTTGACGGAAACGACCTTGTTTTCCTTTTAACGAATCCGAAAGTGATTTCAACGGACGGTTAGATTCTGTTTTAACAGCAGACGCTTTACGCGTGTTGTCAAACAACGAATCTACCGCTTCTTGCAACATACGCTTTTCGTTTCTCAAGATTACTTCAGGAGCTTTAATCTCCATCAATCTTTTTAAACGGTTGTTACGTATAATTACACGACGGTATAAGTCATTCAAATCGGAAGTTGCAAAACGACCTCCATCAAGCGGCACCAACGGACGTAATTCTGGTGGAATAACCGGAATTACTTTTAAAATCATCCATTCCGGACGGTTTTCTCTGTTTAAATTAGCTTCACGGAACGATTCTACAACTTGAAGACGTTTTAACGCCTCCGTTTTTCTTTGTTTTGATGTTTCGTTATTAGCAGCATGACGCAAATCATAAGACAATTGGTCAAGATTTGTTCTCGCTAATAAATCCATAATACATTCAGCACCCATTTTGGCGATGAATTTATTTGGATCATTCTCATCTAAATATTGATTCTCCATTGGAAGAGAATCTAATATAGTAAGGTATTCTTCTTCTGTAAGGAAATCCAAACGCTGTAAGGATTCGCCTTCTGCATTTTTAGCAATACCGGCTTGAATTACTACATAACGTTCGTAGTAAATAATCATATCTAATTTCTTAGACGGTAAACCTAATATGTAACCAATTTTGTTTGGTAACGAACGGAAATACCAAATATGAGCAATTGGAACTACCAAATTAATGTGTCCAACTCTGTCACGACGTACTTTTTTCTCTGTTACTTCAACACCACAACGGTCACAAACAATTCCTTTATATCGGATACGTTTGTATTTTCCACAAGCACATTCATAATCCTTTACAGGTCCAAAAATACGCTCACAAAACAATCCGTCACGTTCCGGTTTGTGTGTTCTATAGTTAATTGTTTCAGGCTTTAATACCTCACCTCTTGATTCTGCCAACATAGATTCCGGAGAAGCCAAGCCGATGGTGATTTTGTCAAACCTTTTAACGGTAGTTTTATCTTTATTGTTTCTATTATTCATCATAATTTCTGAAAATTAAAGTGGTTTGTTGTGGGTGTTGGTTGTAAAAAATTAAATTACAACCAACACCTTACAACGCTATTATTCCTCTAAACGAATGTCTAATCCAAGACCTTTCAATTCATGCATTAATACATTGAACGATTCAGGCAATCCCGGTTCCGGCATTTGCTCACCCTTAACGATTGCCTCGTAAGTTTTAGCTCTTCCGATTACGTCATCCGATTTAACCGTCAAAATTTCACGTAAGGTACTTGAAGCTCCATAAGCCTCTAAAGCCCAAACCTCCATCTCTCCAAAACGCTGACCTCCAAATTGTGCCTTACCACCTAATGGTTGTTGAGTAATCAACGAGTAAGGTCCGATGGAACGTGCGTGCATTTTATCGTCAACCATATGTCCTAATTTCAACATATAAATAACACCCACTGTTGCTGCTTGATGGAAACGCTCTCCGGTTCCACCATCATACAAATAGGTATGACCAAATTGTGGAATTCCGGCTTCATCAGTCAATTCATTGATTTGATCAAGTGTTGCTCCGTCAAAGATTGGTGTAGCATATTTTCTACCTAATTTTTGACCTGCCCATCCTAATACCGTTTCATAAATCTGTCCGATATTCATACGAGAAGGTACCCCAAGTGGATTCAATACGATATCAACCGGTGTTCCGTCTTCTAAGAATGGCATATCTTCCTGACGAACGATACGTGCCACAATACCTTTGTTTCCGTGACGACCTGCCATTTTATCACCCACTTTCAGTTTACGCTTTTTAGCAATATAAACTTTAGCTAATTTTAAAATTCCGGCTGGTAATTCATCTCCAACGGTAATGGTGAATTTCTCTCTACGTAAAGCTCCTTGTAAATCGTTCAATTTGATTTTGTAATTGTGAATCAAATCGTTTACTAAGAAGTTTGTTTCGTCATCAGAAACCCATTGTCCTTTTGTTAAGTGAGCAAAATCATCAACCGCGTTCAACATTTTTAAGGTGTATTTTTTACCTTTTGGTAAAACTTCTTCCCCTAAATCATTCATGACACCTTGTGATGTTTTACCATTAACAATAGTAAACAACTTGTCAACTAATTTTTCTTTTAGCTCATTGAATTTAACTTCAAATTCAGTTTCCAATACCGCTAAATCATCTTTATCTTTTGTGCGTTTGCGTTTATCTTTAACCGCTCTTGCAAATAATTTTTTGTTCAACACAACACCGTGTAAAGATGGCGACGCTTTCAAAGAAGCATCTTTCACATCACCGGCTTTGTCACCAAAAATGGCACGTAATAATTTTTCTTCCGGTGTTGGATCAGATTCTCCTTTTGGAGTAATCTTTCCGATAAGAATGTCGCCGGGTTTAACTTCGGCACCAATTCTAATCATACCATTTTCATCCAAATCTTTAGTAGCCTCTTCCGATACGTTAGGGATATCATTAGTTAATTCTTCATTACCTAATTTTGTATCACGAACTTCTAAAGAATACTCATCAATGTGAATAGAAGTAAAAATATCATCACGAACTACTTTTTCAGAAATTACAATAGCATCCTCAAAGTTGTAACCTTTCCATGGCATAAACGCCACTTTCATGTTTCTACCGATAGCTAGTTCTCCGTTTTGTGTAGCATAACCTTCACATAAAACCTGACCTTTAGCAACTCTATCCCCTTTTCTTACAATTGGTTTTAGGTTGATACACGTACTTTGATTGGTTTTTTGGAATTTGGTTAAGTTGTAGGTTACTTCATCCGAATCAAAACTTACCATTCGCATACGATCAGAACGATCATATTTTATAGTAATCATGTTCGCATCTACATATTCTACAACACCATCACCTTCTGAATTAATCAAAACACGAGAGTCTTTAGCAACTTGACGCTCTAAACCAGTTCCAACAATTGGAGCTTCAGGACGCAACAAAGGTACAGCCTGACGCATCATGTTTGAACCCATCAACGCACGGTTCGCATCATCATGTTCCAAGAAAGGAATCAATGAAGCAGAAATCGATGCAATTTGATTAGGTGCAACGTCTGTATAATGTACACTTGCAGGATCAACAACAGGGAAATCACCTTCTTCACGAGCAATAACTTTATCTGCTGAAATTTTACCATCAGCCGACATTTCAATGTTAGCTTGAGCAATTAATTTACCTTCTTCTTCCTCTGCACTTAAGTAGATTGGTTCAGAAACTAAATCAACTTTTCCGTTGGTTACTTTACGATAAGGTGTCTCGATGAATCCCATACCGTTTACTTTTGCATAAACACCAAGCGAAGAAATCAAACCAATGTTTGGTCCCTCAGGTGTTTCAATCGGACATAAACGCCCGTAATGCGTATAGTGAACGTCACGCACCTCAAATCCGGCTCTCTCTCTTGAAAGTCCACCTGGTCCAAGTGCTGATAATCTTCTTTTGTGTGTTAATTCAGCCAATGGATTCGTTTGATCCATAAACTGAGACAACTGATTGGTTCCGAAGAAAGAATTGATTACCGATGATAATGTTTTCGCATTAATCAAATCGATTGGTGTAAACACCTCGTTATCTCTAACGTTCATTCGCTCACGGATGGTTCTTGCCATACGGGCTAAACCAACACCAAATTGTTGAGAAAGTTGTTCACCAACTGTTCTCACACGACGGTTTGATAAGTGATCAATATCATCAATCTCTGCTTTAGAGTTGATCAATTCAATCAAATATTTCACAATGGTAATGATATCTTCTTTAGTCAATACTTGTTTGTCTATAGAAATATCTAAACCTAATTTTTTGTTCATTCTATAACGACCAACTTCACCTAAGTTATAACGTTGATCAGAGAAGAATAATTTATCAATAATGCCTCGAGCAGTTTCTTCATCAGGCGGTTCTGCATTACGCAACTGACGGTAGATGTGCTCTACGGCTTCTTTTTCTGAATTGGTAGGGTCTTTTTGTAACGTATTGTGGATGATAGCATAATCTGCTTGATTATTATCTTCTTTGTGTAACAAAATAGACTTCACATTAGAATCAATGATTTCCTCAACATTATCCTTGTCGATAATAGTATCACGATCTAATATGATTTCGTTTCTTTCAATAGAAACAACTTCTCCTGTATCTTCATCTACGAAATCTTCATGCCATGTGTTCAATACACGTGCAGCAAGTTTCCGACCTACATATTTTTTTAGACCTGTTTTAGAAACTTTAATTTCTTCAGCTAAGTCAAAAATTTCAAGAATATCTTTATCTCTTTCAAAACCAATAGCTCTGAAAAGTGTTGTTACCGGTAACTTTTTCTTTCTGTCGATGTAAGCATACATGACATTGTTGATATCGGTAGCAAATTCAATCCATGATCCTTTGAAAGGAATAACACGGGCTGAGTATAATTTAGTTCCATTAGCGTGGAAAGATTGACCAAAGAAAACCCCTGGAGAACGGTGTAATTGCGAAACTACAACTCGCTCAGCACCGTTTATAACAAAAGTACCACTAGGTGTCATATAAGGGATAGTTCCCAAATAGACATCTTGTACTATGGTTTCAAAATCTTCATGTTCAGGATCAGTACAATAAAGTTTTAAACGTGCTTTTAATGGCACACTGTAGGTCAAACCTCTTTCGATACATTCTTGTATAGAATAACGAGGTGGATCTACAAAATAATCTAAAAATTCAAGTACAAAATTATTTCTTGTATCGGTGATTGGAAAGTTTTCCATGAAGGTGTTATATAAACCTTCGTTGCCTCTTTCGTCAGATTTCGTTTCCAATTGGAAGAAATCCTTAAAAGATTTTACCTGTATATCCAAAAAATCAGGATATTGAGGTATATTTTTAGTTGAGGCAAAATTCAATCTTTCAGTCTGATTAGTTATCATCTATGGACAAAATTTTGATTAAAAAAAAGTAATTATTTTTGTGTAAACACACTGTTTAATTAATACTTTCTTTTTGTAATCAATACATCTTTAAAAATTTTTCAGATTGCTCTGTCTTAATTTTCTTTCTTCGTAGTGATCAAAAATAATTGGGTATTTTAAACTATTTGATAATAAAATAATATATAATTTTATTATACGAAAAATGGTTTAGGTCGTTGGAGGTTAATCCAAGACCTAAACCTAGTTCTTAAAACTTAAGTGAACTTATTTAAGCTCAACAACAGCTCCAGCTTCTTCTAAAGATTTTTTAAGACCTTCAGCCTCATCTTTAGAAACGCCTTCTTTAACATTTGATGGAGCAGCATCAACTAAATCTTTAGCCTCTTTAAGACCTAAACCTGTTAATTCTTTAACCGCTTTTACTACAGCTAATTTAGAAGCACCAGCTTCTTTTAAAACTACAGTAAATTCAGTTTGCTCTTCAGCAGCAGCAGTTTCACCACCACCAACAGCAGGACCGGCAACTACAGCAGCAGCTGCAGGCTCGATACCATACTCATCTTTTAATATTGTAGCTAACTCATTAACTTCTTTTACAGTTAAATTAACTAATTGTTCTGCGAATTGTTTCAAATCTGCCATTTTTTCTATCGATTTAAAAAGTTTGTAATATATGATTTATTAAGTGCGTTCTCGCGGTTTTCTTATCGTTCAGATAAGGTTTTAACAATACCTGCAATTTTGCCACCACCTGATTTAAGAGCGGATACAACATTTTTAGCAGGAGATTGTAGAAGTCCGATGATTTCTCCGATAACTTCTTCTTTTGATTTAAGAGATACTAAGGCGTCTAATTGGTTGTCACCAATAAATACAGCCTGGTGTATGTAAGCTCCTTTTAAAAGAGGTCTATCCGATTTTTTACGGAATTCTTTAATGATTTTTGCAGGAGCGTTTCCGTTCTCAGCAATCATTATTGAAGTATTTCCTTTTAATATTGAAGGTAAATCTCCATAATCATTAGCAGAAGCTTCCATTGCTTTTTCCAATAAGGTGTTTTTTACAACATTCAATTGGATACCGGCTTTGAAACAAGCTCTTCTTAGATTTGAAGTAGTTTCAGCATTAAGGTTAGAAATATCTGCAATGTAGACAACATTACTATCAGCCAACTGTGCAGTTAAATCTTCAATAACTCTTGATTTTTCTTCTCTAGTCATAATATAATTGTTTAACTACCAATTAAACTGCTTTAGGATCTAAAGCAATAGCAGGACTCATAGTACTTGATAAGTGAATAGACTTAATATAAGTACCTTTTGCCGCAGTTGGTTTTAATTTTAATAAAGTTTGTATAATTTCGTGAGCATTATCTACAAGTTTGTCCGCCTCGAAAGAAACTTTTCCGATACCTGCATGCACAATTCCTGTTTTATCAACTTTAAAGTCAATTTTACCGGCTTTAACCTCGGCAACAGCTTTTGCAACATCCATAGTAACCGTTCCGGTTTTTGGATTTGGCATTAAACCTCTTGGACCTAAAATACGTCCTAATGGACCTAATTTACCCATAACAGCAGGCATAGTGATGATCACATCAACATCTGTCCAACCGTCTTTGATTTTTTGTAAATAGTCATCTAAACCTACGTGGTCTGCACCCGCAGCTCTAGCTTCTGCTTCTTTATCCGGAGTTACAAGAGCCAAAACTCTCATATCTTTTCCTGTTCCATGAGGCAATGTTACCACTCCTCTAACCATTTGATTTGCCTTTCTTGGATCTACACCTAAACGAACTGCGATGTCTACTGATTCATCAAATTTTGCTGAAGCAACTTCTTTCAATAAAGATGAAGCATCTTTTAAAGAATACAATTTACTTTTTTCAATTTTTGATGCAGCTACTTTCTGCTTTTTTGTCAATTTTGCCATGTCTATCTAATTAAAAAGGAGCAGCTCCTGTTACAGTTATACCCATAGAACGTGCAGTTCCTGCAATCATACTCATCGCTTTTTCAATTGTAAAAGCATTTAAGTCAACGATTTTGTCTTCTGCGATAGTTCTAATTTGGTCCCAAGTAACACTCGCTACTTTCTTACGATTCGGTTGGCCTGACCCTGACTTTAATTTTGCAGCATCCAATAATTGGATAGCGGCTGGTGGAGTTTTTACAACAAAATCAAATGATTTGTCTTTGTATACAGTAATCTGTACGGGTAAAACTTTGCCGGGCTTATCTTGAGTTCTCGCATTAAATTGCTTACAGAACTCCATGATGTTAACTCCAGCAGCTCCCAAAGCAGGTCCGACCGGTGGCGAAGGATTCGCGGCACCTCCCTTAACTTGTAGTTTAACTACTTTACTAATTTCTTTAGCCATTTGTTTAAAAAAAATTTAGCACATCTCAGTTGGAAGCAAGACGTGATTTATAATAGATGTAACAATTATACTTTTTCAACTTGAGCAAAAGCCAACTCTAATGGTGTTTTTCTTCCGAAAATCTTAACCATTACTTCCAGTTTACGCTTCTCCTCATTTATTTTTTCAACAGTTCCATTAAATCCGTTAAATGGACCGTCAACAACTTTTATAGTTTCTCCGATGTTGTAAGGAATATTTTGAGTGTCTGTAGAAACAGATAATTCATCCACTTTTCCTAACATGCGATTCACCTCTGCCATACGTAATGGAACAGGATCACCACCTTTAACTTCACCTAAAAACCCAATAACACCGGTAATTGATTTAATGATATGTGGTATCTCACCTGATAAATTAGCTTCAATCATCACATAACCCGGAAAATAAACTCGCTCTTTAGCAATTTTTTTTCCGTCTCTCACTTGAAACACTTTTTCAGTTGGAACTAATACCTGAGCAATGTAATCAGCCAAATTAAGACGAGAAATTTCAGTTTCTATATAGGTCTTAACTTTGTTTTCCTGACCACTTACTGCCCGAACTACATACCACTTCTTTAAATTATTTTCAGTCATAATAGTCATTATCCTTTTATCAAACTAAAAATACCGGAGATAACTTTTGTAAAAACTTCATCAACTCCCCAGATTGCTAATGAAAAAACTATTGTAAACACGGCTACAATAATCGTAAGTCGTTGCACTTCTGCCCAAGGCAACCAAGTAACATTTGACTTCAACTCTCCGAAAGCTTCTGAGATATAATTTACAACTTTTGTCATTGTTTTATCGTTTTGGCACGGATGGAGAGATTCGAACTCCCATCAACGGTTTTGGAGACCGCTATTCTACCCTTGAACTACACCCGTTTGTTAAAAGCCAGCCATATCCCTAAGAACATGAACTGGCTTTATATATTTAAAAATTACTCAACGATTTCAGTTACCTGACCAGCACCTACAGTTCTACCACCTTCACGGATAGCGAAACGTAAACCTACGTTCAAAGCAATTGCACTTAATAAAGTTACGTCGATAGTTAAGTTATCACCTGGCATTACCATTTCAACTCCGGCTGGCAAATTAATAGTACCAGTTACGTCAGTTGTTCTAACATAGAACTGTGGACGGTAGTTATTGTGGAATGGCGTGTGACGACCACCTTCTTCTTTTTTCAAGATATAAACCTCAGCTTTGAATTTAGAGTGTGGTTTAACTGAACCTGGTTTACAAATAACCATTCCTCTTTTAATATCTTCTTTTGCAACACCTCTTAATAAGATACCTGCGTTATCTCCAGCTTCACCTCTATCAAGGATTTGACGGAACATTTCGATACCGGTAACTGTAGAAGTTAATTTCTCAGCACCCATACCAATGATTTCAACCGGATCTCCAGTATTACAAATTCCTGTTTCGATACGACCTGTAGCAACAGTTCCACGTCCAGTAATTGTAAATACATCTTCAACTGGCATTAAGAAAGGTTTTGCAATATCTCTTTCCGGCTCTTGAATCCAATTATCAACAGCTTCCATCAATTCAAGAATTTTTGGAGTCCAAGTAGGATCATTATTTAATCCACCCAAAGCTGAACCTTGGATAACTGGACTATTATCTCCATCATAATCATAGAATGATAATAAATCTCTGATTTCCATTTCTACTAACTCTAAAAGCTCAGCATCATCAACCATATCCACTTTGTTCATGAATACAACGATTCTAGGAATACCTACCTGACGTCCTAAAAGGATGTGCTCACGAGTTTGTGGCATTGGTCCGTCAGTTGCAGCTACTACAAGGATAGCTCCATCCATTTGAGCAGCACCTGTAACCATGTTCTTTACGTAATCCGCGTGACCTGGACAGTCAACGTGTGCATAATGACGATTAGCAGTTTCATACTCAACGTGAGATGTATTGATAGTAATACCTCTTTCTTTTTCTTCTGGAGCATTATCAATTTGATCAAATGATTTTGCTTGACAATAACCTGCGTCAGATAATACTTTAGTAATAGCCGCAGTTAATGTTGTTTTTCCATGATCCACGTGCCCAATAGTACCAATATTAAGGTGTGGCTTGTTACGATTAAAATTTTCTTTTGCCATTTTAATTAATTTAAATCTTAGTTATATAATAGTGTTTAATTCATACAATTTTGAGCCAATGACGGGATTTGAACCCGTGACCTCTTCCTTACCAAGGAAGCACTCTACCCCTGAGCTACACCGGCAGTTTCCTTGGTTAATTACCAACTTGAATCATCTCATTGCTTCGATAATTCATAAGAGCAAACTCTTATACGCAATCTTTTGAAACATATTCAAAAGAATAGTGGGGAGAGCAGGATTCGAACCTGCGAAGGTTTCCCAACGGATTTACAGTCCGTCCTCGTTGGCCGCTTGAGTATCTCCCCGAACCTTTTATTACAATCTTTTAATGAACTTTTTCAAAATGTATATTTTATCTTACATTCTAAATTTAAAATCACATTTTTTTTGAGCCGATGGAGGGACTCGAACCCACGACCTGCTGATTACAAATCAGCTGCTCTAGCCAGCTGAGCTACACCGGCATGACTCAATAAAAAAAGTCCGCTATTTCTAACGGACTGCAAATGTAGAGATTTTATTTGTCAATCAAAAAAAATATTCAAATTTTTTTCTTATATATGTGTTCTGATTTTTTCTTTTCTTTTTAAAAGCAATCGTTCTAGGGCATCTGCCGATGAATCAACAGCTTCTTCAAAACTTTTGCACTGTTTTTTCACCATCAAATCATCTCCCGGAACATGCATTCTAATCTCTACTATTTTATTTTCTTTTTCACTGGTTGCCTCAACCTTTAAAAAAACATCTGCCACAATCACTTTGTCATAATATTTTTCTAATTTATCCATACGTTCTTGAACAAAATCAACTAGCTTTCTGTCAACATTAAAGTTAACGGCATGAATGTTTACCTTCATAATTAAGTTTTTATTGGGTTACACAAAATAAATTATTAGTTGTTTCTGGGATGTGCATCTTGGTAAACTTTTTTAAGCTCTGATAAACTACTATGAGTATATACTTGTGTAGATGCCAAACTGGAATGTCCTAATAATTCTTTTACTGAATTTAAATTTGCTCCGTGGTTTAACATGTGCGTCGCAAACGTATGACGCAAAATGTGAGGACTTTTTTTTACCTTCTCGGAGACACCACTAAAGTAAGAATTTATTAAACGATATACAAAACTATCATTCAATTTAACACCTTTTTGGGTAAGAAATAAATAGTCAGACCCACCCATATTGCCAAATGACTCACGTTCTTTCATATAGCTTTGGAGTTGCTGAATTATAATCGGAAGCAAAGGCAGTATTCGCTCTTTGTTTCTTTTACCTAACACCTTAATAGTGTTGGTCGCAAAATCAATGGATGTTAATTTCAGATTAATTAATTCGGCTCTACGAATTCCGGTAGTATAAAATAAATCAATAATCAATTTATCACGAATGCCTTCAAATCCGTCCGGATATACCAATTGATTCAATACCAAATTAATTTCTTTTTCAGAAAAGGGTATTTGTAACGTTTTAGGTGTTTTTAAAGCGGTATGTTTGAGTAACGGACTAGATGAAATAGCTTTAATTCTAAGCAAAAATCGATAATACGCTTTTAAAGAGGAAATTTTTCTATTAATCGTTCGATTAGAAATTTCCTGGTCAGAAAGGAAAACAATCCAACTTCGGATCTGTGGATACACTACTAAAGTAATAGTGTCTTGATCATAGGTTTGGTTTACAAAAGTCGAAAATTCCAAAATATCCCTTTGATACGCCAAAACAGTGTGAGGAGAATACTTCTTTTGATACTGCAAATAATCGATAAAAGCCTTAACATTTGATTCCATAAAAAAACCGCTAGGTTCAAAGTTATAAAAACTTCTCAATCTAGCGGTTACTATTGTATTTAAAATGCTCTTAAATTTCTACACTGTCTCGCAATGTTTGAATGTATTGAGCTTTTTGAACTTGTGCTCTTTTCACAACAGAAGGTTTAATAAATGCTTGACGTGCTCTTAACTGACGAACAGTTCCTGTTTTATCAAATTTTCTTTTGTAGCGTTTTAACGCTCTGTCGATATTTTCTCCGTCTTTAATTGGGATAATTAACATAATCTAGACACCTCCTCTCATTTAGTGGGTGCAAAAGTAACATTTATTTTGAATTCTAAATCAGAAACTTGAAATTATTTTTATAAACCGTTTTGAATAGGAGTTTAAAAATAAATTCTTAACGCTTCCATTTCTAAAATATTTTTATCCTCATTTATTTCTTTTTGATTATTTTTATTGAAAAATATGTTTTTCTATAGTTGCTCCATCATACTAATCCTTTCAAGTTATATTCCGCTGTTTCAAAACCCTCATTGGTTTTTTAGATTTTTCGAATTTGGAAAAGTACAATTATTTCAACTTTTATTGATAACTAGTACTGCCGGGTTTATTTTCATTGAAGATAAAGGCTTCTTATTTATTGTAGTTATCAGTTTAAATTTGCTAACGCTACTATTTCATGGGATCCACTTATTCCCTTATTCAAAACTACATGCAATCCCTAAAAACATAAAAACGAATTCGTGCTCTCAAACCATAAGTATTATTTCTGCTAATGTTTACCAAAAAAACACGGCTTATAATCGGTTTTCGGAGGTAGTAGTAAAACACAATCCGGATATATTCTTAACCATGGAATCCAATAAAGATTGGGAAAATGCACTTTCACATTTTGACCAAACCTATCCTTTTCATATAAAAGTCGCTTTAGAAAACACCTATGGTATTCATTTGTTTTCTAAATTGAAAATCATTTCTCATCAAGTACATTATTTTGTTGCCGATGACATTCCGTGTATTGAAGCAAAACTCATATCAAACGACGGTTTTGTGTTTAACTTTTTTGGAGTGCATCCTCCCCCACCTAGCCCAACAGAAGAAGAAAATGCCAAAGAGAGAGACGGTGAATTGTTAAGTGTTGCCAAAGTGGTCAAGTCAAAAAAGGAACCTAGTGTGGTGGTGGGTGATTTTAATAATGTTGCTTGGGCCAAATCGGCATTGCTTTTTAGAAAAACAAGCGAACTTATTGATGCTCGAATCGGAAGAGGTTTGTTTTCTACTTTTCATGCCAAATATTGGTTCTTTAGATTTCCGATTGATTTGTTTTTTCACTCTACGGATGTATTTGTTGACAAGCTAAAAACATTGGACTATTTTGGCTCCGATCATTTTCCGATTTATAGTTCGTTTTACATCAATAAAAAAAATAAGGAACAGGAAGAATTGATTGAAACTCTCGAAAATGAAGAGAAAACGGAAATAAATCAAATAATAAAAGACGGCATTAACGAAGAAAGCGAAAACCGTGATTGATTTTCGCTTCAAGAAAAATTACTTATTCGAAAAAATAAGTAGTTGTTTCAGTATTTTGACCATTAAATTCTTCTGTACTTATTTGTGTAGTTTTTACTTTGCTTTGAATGAAGTTTTGATTATTCACAGTTATAGTTCCTTCTAACGACTGACCTACCGACAAATTGAAATTAATGTTTGAACGACCATAACTCTCCGTATTAAAATAAGAAGAATTATAATTTGGGGTCGAAAATTGTTCGGCACACATTACTAAATAATTTAATTTCCCAAAAGATGAAAGGTGCAAAAAACTGTCTGTGTTGATAATTGGTGAATATTCATAAGTAGTGGTCACATCCGGAAATTGTGCTGATATTAAATTATTATTTTGATAAACAAAATTATTTTCATTATCCATCACACCATCAAAATTATTATCTCTTCCTGCTTTTATGATATTTTGATTTTGATCGAAATGAACTATATGCCTAAAAAGTGCTTGGGCAGCAGGATTTAGATGAGATTCGGTTAACTTCTCAAAATAAACTACATTTTGGGATGGATTAACAACTCTATAATTTAAAACTCCTCCTAAAAAATGTTTATCCATAGCTACCACTAAATTATTTTCATAAAAAAAATCATATTTTACATCGATTTCCGGACCACCGTAAATTATATGACTCTGTATTCTACCTGAATTATCATAAATATATTCGTAAGCCAAATTAACACCATTACTAATTCCATTAAAAAAAGTTTCAGAAGTTACTGTTGTTATTTTGTTATTTACAACAGTTCCTGTATTAATCTTTTTGTAACTTTGGATATCCGGATTATCTTGATAAATTGATTCAGTCACAAATGTGTAACCTGTAATCGTCTGATTAGTAAATTGATTTAAAGTATTCCCATTCTCTTCCGAACAAGATAAAACAAAAAATACTGAAACGAAAAGATAAATAAAATGTTTAGTCCTCATGTTAGTTAGATTTAATAACACAACGACTAAACTTACTAATTTATTACAAAAGCCTTACAAAAAATAGTGTAAGGCTTCTTAATTTGCTATAAACTATTAAAAATTATTCCACTGCCGGTTTATAGTTTTGCTTGTCAATAATCATTTTAGATAAAATCTCTTTTAAAATCTCAGAAGTTCCGCCACCAATTGGACCCAAACGACTATCACGTAACAAACGGGCCAAAGGATACTCTTCCATATAACCATAACCCCCCAACATTTGAAGACAGCTATAAATCGCTTCATCTGCTACTTTTGTTGATTTCAATTTTGCCATTGTCGCTTCTTTAACCACATATTCTCCTTTATCTAAACGAGCTACTGCAGCATAATTAAAAACCTTACAATGTTCAACTTCTGTTGCATGTTCTACCATCGTGTGTCGTAAGGCTTGAAATTTATTAATTGTAGTGCCAAATGCTTCTCTTTGCGACATATAATCTATGGTATAATCAATAGCATATGCTGCTCTGGCATGAGCATTGATTGCCATGATTAATCGTTCCAAAGCAAAGTGTTGCATGATATAAGGAAAACCTTTTCCTTCTTCTCCCATCAAATTGCTAGCAGGAATTATAACATTATCAAAGGCAATTTCTGCCGTATCCGATGCTCGCCATCCTAATTTATCTAACTTAGTTGCTGAAATCCCTTTTGTAGTAGTGTCAACCAAAAAAATACTGATTCCTTTGTTACCAATATCCGGATTTGTTTTTGCAGCTACTATATAATAATCCGCATAAACACCATTTGTGATAAAAGTTTTTGAACCATTAATTATATAGGTATCCCCTTTTTTTACTGCTGAAGTTCGCATTCCTGCCACATCACTTCCTCCAAAAGGTTCTGTAATACACAATGCTCCAATTTTATCACCCAAAATACTTGGTGCCAAATAGTTTTGTTTAATTTGTTCATCACCTTCAGCATTCAAATGTGTCATCGCCAAATAAGCATGAGCCCACATAGCAGCAGCAAAACCTGCCGATTTTATTTTTTGAAGTTCTTCTAAAAAGACTACAGTATAGAATAAATCCAAATTCATTCCACCATAAGCCTCAGGATAGTTAATGCCGAAAAAACCCATTTCACCGAATTTTTTCCATATAAATCGGTCTATTGTTCCTGTTTTTTCCCATTTTTCAATGTGAGGAACCACTTCTTTATGTAAAAAATCTTGTAGCGTTTTTCTAAACAAATGATGCTCTTCTGTGAAGTAAATTGAATTCATATAATTAAATTGTATTGCCCTTTTTGGGTTATTTTTTTAGAATTCCAAATATAAGGCAATAATATTTAATTTTTCAACGGGAAACCCCTTAATTTTTGTTAAATCCTCAATATCTTTAATTCCATTATTCATGCTTCTGAAAGTTACAATCTCCTTGGAAATAGCATAGTTGAAATAAGGAAACTTAGCCAACTCTTTTGTTGACAAATCATTTATCTTAATCTTCTTAATAGCAGGCTGTTGTTGTACCTCAAAATGCTTCTTGAGATTTTCAATAACCTCAGGCGACAAACCCCAAATAGCTTCCATTTGATCCATGGAAACAAAACCGCCAAAAATTTCTTTTTGTTTTAAAATTCGTTCCGATAAAGCAGGACCAATACCATACAGTTTAATTAAATCTTCCTGACTGGCTTGATTGATGTCCTTACGAACAATAATTTCATTCTTTGGTTTGGAATAATCTTTAAATTTAAAATTAGACTTGGGTTGATTGACCCAACTTGGAAATTTAAAATAAGGAGAAATTGCTTGAAGCAAACTATCGGAAACTTGAGTCACTTGTTGAAACTCTTTGGCAGAATTGACATACTTATTCTCTTTTCGGAAAGCAAACAAACGATCTATTTCCGCAGTAGTCATTCCCAATTGATAACCTCTGTAATCAGTTATAAAGTTGGGATTAAAAGGATAAATTTTAAAAGTAGTAGTTGAAGTTTCTTCTTTTAAACTATCAATGTGACTTTGCATGGCAATCCATTCAGCATGTAATTTAGTATTCGGTTGATTGTCAGTTTTTGACACCCAAAACCAATAAGCTCCTTGCAAACCTACAATAAGAAACAATAAAACAAAAATCCCTTTTCGTTGATCAGAAGAAAAACTAAAAAGGGATGTATAACTCATATCTTACTTATTTTAATACTAAATAAAACTTCTCTGAAAACTCACACATGAACTAAATGTAACCTTATAGTTCAATACAATAAAATTACATAACTTATAGGATTAATAAAAAACTAATTATATTTTTTTATCTCACCAGATTTCAAACGTTTAAAATAATCTTTCAAATCATCTCTAACTTCTGAGGAAAGGAAATACAATCCTAAAATATTCGGGAATGCCATACCTAAAATCATCATATCTGAAAAATCCATCACCGCACCTAAACTAGCCGAGGAACCAATTACAACAAATACCAAGAAAAGTAATTTATAAATATTTTCCATTTTCTTAGTGTTTCCAAAAAGATAGGTCCATGATTTCATGCCATAATACGACCAGGAAATCATGGTAGAAAAAGCAAATAAAATAATAGCAACCAACAACACATATTGAAACCATGGAAACACACTGCTAAAAGCAGCAGAGGTCAAAGCGGAACCAACTAATCCTTGGGTATCTTGTGCAAAACCTGAAAAAATTAACACTAAGGCAGTCATGGTACAAACAACAATAGTATCAACAAATGGCTCTAACAAAGCTACTATTCCTTCGCTTACAGGCTCATCCGTTTTAACGGCAGAATGTGCAATAGCCGCAGAACCAACCCCGGCTTCGTTTGAAAAAGCAGCTCGTTGAAATCCAACAACCAATACACCTATTACACCACCTGTAATACCATCTGCGGTAAATGCTCCGTCTATTATTAGACCAAATGCTTCACCAAGATGGCTGATATTTACAAGTATAATTATTAAAGAGGTTACTATATACAAAACAACCATCATCGGAACAATCTTGTCAGTTACTTTGGCAATCTTCTTAATACCGCCAATAATAACTATCCCAACAAAAAAGGCGATGACCAAACCGTACCAAAATCCTTTTCCTTCAAAAAAAGGAAATACATTGGCCAGCTGAGCAAATGATTGATTGGCTTGGAACATATTACCGCCACCAAACGAACCTCCAACAGCCAAAATTGCAAAAACAACGGCTAATACTTTTCCTAAACCGGCTTTCCCTCTTCTACGCAATCCTTCGGACAAATAATACATGGGACCACCTGAAACCTCACCCAAGTCATTTAATTTACGGTACTTAACTCCTAAGGTACACTCTACAAATTTGGAAGACATCCCTAAAAATCCGGCCAATATCATCCAAAAAGTGGCTCCGGCTCCTCCAATTGTTATGGCAACAGCAACACCGGCAATATTTCCCAAACCAACAGTACCTGATAATGCGGTAACCAAAGCTTGAAAGTGAGAAACCTCTCCTTCATCTTCCGGTTTATCATAGTCACCTCGAATTAACTGAAAAGCATGTTTGATTCCTTTTAAATTGATAAAACCCATGTAAAGGGTAAAAAAAGTAGCTCCAATAACCAACCACAAAACAACTAAAGGCATTTCAAAACCTATAAAAGCAAGCGGTTTATAAAAAAATACAGCCGCTAATGCATCAACTGCCGGCTGAATTATATCATTAATTTTTTCATCTATTCCTCGTTCTTGAGCAAACGAAAAAATGGGTAATAATAAGGCTAAAAGAAGCGTTACTTTTTTCATAAAAGTGTTGGTTTTTTTAAATAGGATAGCAAGATGCGAAAAAAAATGCTTTTAAAAAAAAGTTAAGCCGGTTTTTTAAGAATAAACTACAAATCGAAGACAGAACTTCTTTTAGTATAAATCATATCCTTGAGTTTTAACCAAAAGGCTAAAGTCAAATACACAAAAAACCAAAGTCCAGCCGTGACAAAGGTACTGTAAATAAAAAACAAGCGAACATTGGTAGCTCGCATACCTAATCGATCTGCTACACGAGAAGAAACATGAAAACCATGCTTTTCAAAAAAATGCCGCATTGATTTTATCCAACTCATTGCTCTGAATTTTGTTTAGGGCGAACAAAGGGCGAATCTTCTTCTTCTACATGAGTCACAAAATAACGGGTGTCTCCCCACCAAGAAAAAGCTCGGTAACGCTCAACATAAGTCAGCTTCACATACTTTCCTTGGTATTTTTCTAAATCTGCCACAACTTGTTTCTCCTTATTCGCAATGGAAAATTTAAAAATTTGAGCTCCGGAAATCCCTTGACTCATCTCACCTTCCCATGTTTTAAACACCACCCCTTTTCTACTTATTTTAATCAATTCACCTGAACGAAATCCTTCGGAATAAGGTACGTAATAGATAACTGTAAAAAAAGCAAATACAGCCAAAATCAAAAAGAAAAGAAATCGCTTGAAATACTTGGCAACTTTTTGAGCAAACGTTGTTTTATTTGGAGAAGTTTCCATGTGAATTATTTTGGTGAGGTAAAGTTAATTAAGTTTTTCCCAATTTCACACTGTAAACATTTATTTTGATTACAATACTTACTTTTCAAATGTAGCAAGGCCTGAGAGTGCAAACTGGAACTTGATGCTAATCCAAATTGTTGAAATTTTTCGATGATGCTGTTCTTTTCCGATTTAATTTCCAGAGCTAACGCGAGTAACTCTTCAATATTTTGAATGCCTTTACTTTTTGAATAACTGAATTTAATCGGTAAAACACAATTCAACAACAACAAATCCACAAAACCTTTAGAAAGTGATTTTGATTTAAAAGTACTTTTATGATCGAAAGTATAATGCGTTTTCCAATAGTCGGAAACTTGAATATTGAATAGCGTATAGAACGCTGAAAGTGAAGTAGTATCCAAACAACGTTGCAACAAATTGGATTCCCGATGCAGCAATTGAGCCAATTGAGCCAAACGAATAGTGGGAAAATTATCAGGTCGGTGCTTAAAAAATTCAGGAGCCACAATGGAAGTGGATTGCAATTGGTATTTGTGAACCAAAAAGTGCCATTTACTTTTTAAATCTTGATAATAGTTGTCTTCGAAATGATTTTCTAATAATCCGACTCTTCCAAAAAATAAAGCTTCTAAAGCCAATAAATCATGTTGTTCTTTTTTTAGAACCGAAAAGGGTATTGAAAGTAAAAGTTCTTGAAAAGAAACGCCGTTGGTATTCAATCCAAAACTTCTTGCCAACGAAATGTAAAAAACATGCTCCCAATTAGTAGTAGTTTTCAACAAAACCAGTTCCAACTCACTCGTTTTTTGTTCCAATCGCTCAATATACAATCGCTCTATCCAATGAGAGAGGGTAAACTCAGGTAAATTTTTTAATTGATTTTCACAATTTATCCATGATTTTGCAGCAACCAATTGGTTGTAATTTTCCACAACGGACTGGTCAACATAATGCTTCAATTCTAAAACAGGAATTACAGTAGCATCTTTTCGATAAATTTCTACATCATGTTCCCAAACCACATGCAAAATCACATTGTCATAATTGGAATCGGTTTCATGATGGTGAACATACCAATCGGAAGATTTTAAATGTATTTCAACATTTCCTGCCCACTTTTGATTATCAATAAGCAATTGGGCATTAAAAAAATCGGGACCGGATTGCTTTAGATAGTAACCCGTATGAAGAATTGAAAGTTCATGGTTTTGAAAAGTGTGTAACTGTGTGAACTTAAATTTTTTAAAATGCCACACATAATGCAGAAAGTCTTCTTTCATGGCGTATACTATTTTTTTGGCGTTTATAAATTGGAACTACTAAAATACAAAAAAATCCCTGAATTCATTAACTCAGGGATTTTTTTTAAAGTGAAAATACTATTAGTTGATAGAACTTATAATATCATGTTTGGTAATAATATGGTATTTTTTATTCGCCATTTCTACTAAAACTGCCTGATTGTCTTTACTTATCAATTTTGAAACTTCTTCAATAGGCGTGTTTTCTTGAACAATCGGATACGGTTTACCCATGATCTCTTTGATTGGTTTCTCCGCTATATTTTTATCTGAAAAATAGCTTTTAAACAAATCCGACTCATCAATGGATCCTACAAATCCGGTAGTGTCAATAACTGGAATTTGAGAAATGTTGTATTTTTTTAAACGTTCAATAGCATGTGAAACCAATTCTTCTGTACGAACAATTACTAAAGGTTTATCGCTATGCGATTTAATTAAATCGGAAGCTTTCGTAACTTCCTCATCTAAGAAGCCTCGCTCACGCATCCAATCATCATTAAACATTTTACCAACATAACGGCTTCCCGAGTCATGAAATAATACCACAACTACATCTTCAGGTTTAAAGTGTTCTTTTAGTTGTAAAACTCCTTTTATCGCGGCTCCTGCAGAATTCCCTACAAAAATTCCTTCTTCTAAAGCCAACCTTCGAGTAAAAACGGCAGCATCTTTATCGGTTACTTTTGTAAATCCGTCAATGACAGAAAAATCAACATTCTTGGGCAAAATATCTTCACCAATACCTTCTGTGATATAAGAATAAATTTCATTCTCATCAAATATGCCGGTTTCATGGTATTTTTTAAACACAGAGCCATAAGTATCAACACCCCAAATTTTAACTGCCGGATTGCGTTCCTTCAAATATTTAGCAACTCCGGAAATAGTACCTCCTGTTCCTACTCCAACAACAAAATGGGTGATTTTTCCATCGGTTTGTTCCCAAATTTCAGGAGCCGTTTGTTCATAATGAGCTATTGCATTACTCGGGTTGTCATATTGATTTACATACCAAGAATTTGGAATTTCAGTACCCAATCGCTTGGAAACAGAATAATACGACCTTGGATCTTCAGGTTCTACGTCGGTTGGACACACAATAACTTTGGCACCTACAGCTCGCAAAATATCCATTTTTTCTTTGGATTGCTTATCTGTAATAACACAAATCAATTTATAACCTTTTACAATGGCTCCAAGTGCTAATCCCATTCCTGTATTTCCGGACGTACCTTCAATAATTGTCCCACCCGGCTGTAACCTTCCATCGGCTTCCGCATCTTCTATCATTTTTACAGCCATTCTGTCCTTTACAGAATTACCGGGATTGAATGTTTCTACTTTGGCCAGTACCAAACAGTCCAATTCACTGGTAATTTTATTGATTTTTACCAAAGGCGTGTTTCCGATTGTTTCTAATATATTTTTTGCAAATTTCATTTTTTAATGCTTTTTAATAAAGGTAATTAAATTATTTAATATAGTTCATACACTCGACTATTGGAAAAAATTCCAAATGATTCCAAACCGTATCATAAAATCACGATAAGGATAATTCGGTGCCGTATAAAAATTAGACGAGGTAAACGAAGAATTGAAATGTTCTGCTTTGAAAAACAATCGGGCTTGTTTGATTTTTGCATTGACAAAATAATCAAACATTGGAAACCCACCTATTTTCTTTTGATCTTGTACAAAAAATGAGCCCAATAACGGATTGTAATCATCCGCATAATAATCTGTAAAATAAGTAAAGGTTACTCCGGTTTGCAAAAACAAGGCTTTTTTGAAAAAATGATTGGAATAATAAAATGTATTTCTCAATACCAATTCCGGAACATTCAAAACTACTTCAGATTGATCGGTTTTTTGATACAAAAGTGTATTGTCTAAAGCAAACTTTCGGAATGTAAATTCTTTTTCAGCTTTTAATGAAAAATAAGTAACGCTTTGGTCAAACTGTTTGGGAGTAACAAGCAATTGAACTGCTGTTGGATCATCATTACTGAAATACAAAAAATCAGTAATTGAAGTAAACTGAGCTGTGGCATTAACCCAAGGTGTTGATGCTTTAATTTTTATATTTTGAACTTTCTCGTTTTTAAAGGAATTGTTCCAATTGTAAGTCATATAATTACTTTGAAAAAAAGCATAGGTATTATCAGGCATTTGCGTCATAGCTTGGTAATGAAAATCCAAGGTATACGACTCTAGAAATTGATAAACCAATTGCAAATCCAAAGAAGATAAATCTTGATCAGACAATGTTTGAGTTAGTATCGCTTTTCCGTCCAAATCTCCTTTTCGATAAGAATACTGACCACCAACTGTTGTTATTTCATCACTATAAGTACTTGGTATGGTGGTGTCTGGCAATAGTAAAACCCTATTATAATATTGATTGAATCTAAAATCCTCCGTAAAAAAAACAAAACTACCCAAAACTTCATGTTCATAGGAAGCTCCAAACTTATTATACATTCGATTGTATCGGGTTTGATCATTGATATCCGATAAACGATACGAATCACCAAGTCGATTAATTGTCACTGAACTTGCATCTGTTGTAATTGTTGTGGATAGAGTACGTTGTTTGAACTCAAAAAACTTGTGTTCATAATTAAACTGATGCAACAAGGTCAGTTTCGAATCACTTTTTGAATTTGTTAAATGATAGGAATGATTAATAAAATAACGATTCCCTTTCAAAAAGCTGGTGGCATCTTCAAAATAAACCTGCAATCGCACCCTGTTTTTAAAATCTTCATCATCACTTTCAAAATCATCGGTTCGAACTATACCTCCGTTTTCACCATTAGAAAAATCTTGTGAGGTAAAATGAGCCTGTAAATGATAACGCTCATTCGGATTGGTATAATTAGTCGTAAACCGAAAATTACCATTACTTGCTAATTGATTTACATATTTTCCTAAGGAACGTAATCCTTTATAAGCGATGGAAAAATTTAAACGTTCTGAGGTATTTAACGTAATAAAGGCATCCAATGATTGACCTTGTTGCATGACGGTTTTAAAATACAACTCCGTTAAAGGTGTTGCTACTTTATAATAAGACATATCCTCAGGATCCATATATCCGAAATGTTTGGCTTTGAACCCCATTTCCGGAAAAGTGGTAAAAGAATTTAATCCGTAATCCAAAACAGTATAAGCATGTCCTTCATTAGCAAAAGGCAACAAGCCGAAAATATCTCTTCTTAAATAATTAAAAGCATACTCTTTTTTAACAGTAAGTGAAGTATCAATAATAGTGGTATCTCGCTCGATGGTAAAAATTTGATATTGCTCAATTTTTGCAACAGGAGCTTTATTTTCCGTTACCTCTGAAAAAGCAGTAGAATCTTGTGCTGGCCTATTTGTGTTATTTTTCTGCACACGTCCTGGGGGTACCTGCGAGAAAAGCGAAACAGAAAACAAAAGACAACAGAGTAAGTAACGGTACATTGCGTATTAAAAATAAATGGCAAATATAATTCATTTGAAGGCAACCTTTGACAATAGAACATTTAAAATTTAATTAAATTACTGACTGCGGAAGTAATTCATAGAGATAAAAAAAACACTTTCCTAAGGAAAGTGTTTTTAAATTGGTATCGCATTTTAAGCTATTGAATAACTACTTTTTTTGTAATTGAATTTTGACCATCTGTACATTTTACAAAATACAAACCGGAACTGTGTGAAGACAAATCAATAACAGATATAGCATCTAGAGGAATAAATTGTTTAACAATTCTACCTTGAACATCAAATACTTCGATTAATTTGGAATCTGACGAAAATGCATAATCCACATTAAAAACTCCGTTAGAAGGGTTTGGATAAATGGCAAAATTAGATGCTTCATCAATGGAATTAGCTGACAAAGAAACATTGGAACCGGTTACTATCAAAGTGAAATCTTGACTTCCACCAACCAAGGTACCCTTGTGAGTTACTGTAATAGTATAGCTACCACTTGGATTATCAACTTGAATTTTTTCAAAATTATCTCTGAAATTGTCAGCATTTTGCAATGGTCCATCATACGGTAGAGCTGGATTTAAAGTCCACGGATAATATACGTCCGTATTCTTAGTAACTCGAACATCTAAATCGTTGATCAAATGAATAGTTGCGGGGTCAACTACACCATTATTGGGTGTACTTGGTCTATCCGTCCATGAAATAGATACCATTAACGGTTGGTTATTAGTAACTACAACAGTGCGGGAATAACTTTGATTATTAGCTAAATTTAATTCGTCAACTATTGCATTGTCAGTTACTTTTTGAGACAATGTAGTGGCAGCTTTAGCGGCATTAACCAGTCCCCATCCATATTCATAATCAGGCCCGTCATAAAAACCGGCTTCATCTGCAGTATGCATAATCAAACCTTTAACGGTTGCGGCACGCATATAACTAGTAAATAAATTAAAACTATGTTGTTGTAATAATAAAGCAACACCGGCAACAGAAGGAGAGGCCATTGATGTTCCATTTAAAAAACCTGTAGAGGTTGTAGAAGCAGAAGTGGTAGAATTAACACCAACACCTTTTGCTACAACATCAGGCTTAATTCTACCATCATCTGTTGGACCCCAACTACTAAAACTTGACATTGAAACACTGGAAGCATCTACATAGTTCAAAACTTGACTAACTGCTCCAACTGTCAAGTAATTTTTAGCATTTTGCATTCCTCGTATCAAATCATAGCCAAACTTGTTGATTAAATGAGGGCCAATGATTGCATGGCTGTTGTCATTTCTATCATTACCGGCAGCTGTAACAGCTAAATAATAAGGGGCATTAAAAGCTATTTGATCAAATTGAGAAGCTCTTGAATCATAAGCCCCTAAGAGCCAAGTTCCAAAACCACTTACACCTATCCAGTAGGAATGATTCGAAACCAACAAACCACCTGCTGCTGCAGAAACCATCTCACTGTAATCATTACTCCAATCATAAGAATCACCAGATGCATTAAAAGCAATTCCTCGAACTGCAGGATTTAATCCATTAGCGATTACAGTGCCCATTACGTGGGTTCCGTGATTACTAACTGTGGGAGTAAAATCAATATTTGTAGCCTTAAACGAATCAAATTCAACATGGTCGTCTCTAACTTGCCCGGAGTCCCAAACGCCCACTTTCATGCCTTGACCTTGAAGAGATAACCCAAGACCTCCACCCGAATACAATGGGGAAACTCTACTGGTTATAGCCGAAGTAGCATTACCGGTTTCCAGATAGATAACTGCTCCTGTATCCGATATGTCATAAATCTCTTTATCTGATAACCCATCAGACGTTCTTCGCTCAACTGTAGGATTTGCCACCAAATAAGCATCAATTCTCGCTTGACGTTCCAAATGTTCAGAATCAAACAAAGTCTTTAATCTGGCTAATTCGTCCTGATTGGTCTTGGATTTAATGATTTCAAGCTGCTCCTTATTTTGTGAATAAGAAAAAATACAACTAAATAAGAATAAATATAAAATACGCATAGGAAATGATGTTATAATATGATAACGCAAATATAACCTAAAAGTCGAGAAACAATTCTTAAAAAAACAATAATTGTACAATTCTTTATATCTATAATGTAATTGATAATCATTTGCTTTTCATGATAGCATAAAGAAATAAGTAGTTAATAGCTAACTAAAACTATTAATAGACACACTTAATAAGACTTGATTTCTAAAAATAATCAAATATTTAATTCACTAAAAAGCCTCTGGGAATCCAAATTTTTGTTGAAAAAAGAAATAGCTAAAAAGTCCTTAAATCGTAGATTTCAATATATGGCTAATCTGAGAAAAAATCAAAAAAAAATACCTCGTTCTCACGAGGTATTTTATTCTATAATTTAAAGTTAATTAATTAACTGTAAAGTTTAAAGTTGTAGTAGCTCCAAAATTTCCACCACCTGTTCCTAAAACAACACCATTTTGAGTTAGTGTGAAAGAGCCATTTACAGCACCGTCAAACATACCATCTCCATAGGAATCATTTACAGTCAATGTATAAGCTCCTGAACACAATTCCAAGTTAACGTTTACTGGTGCATTACCATCAGCGTAAGGGCCACCTGAATATAAAGTTACTCCTGCTGCATTCTTTACTTGCCAAGTGGTTTCACTAGCGTAAAAGTCAAATATAAAGGATAATGTAACATTTTCTGGCGTACAAAATCTGAACATATTAACCGTTGCAGTACGTTTATCACTCAACGATTCTTCTGTATCAGCAATCGCTAAAACTAAATCAACTGAACCCTCTTCTGGTAAAGCAGTGTAGTTACCGAACACTTTTACAGTAGTACTAAAGCTACCGGCTGGGATAACTACTTGTGTAGTTTCCAAACTATACATAGCTGGAGTAGCAGTACTAGATTCATCTACAGAAATTGTAAATGTTCTGTCAACATTAGATTTTTGTGTAGAATTAATTTCTAATTCTACAAAATCTCCTGCTTCATCGTCGCTTACAGCATAACTCGCAGCAGCATTGGTAAAAAAGTAAGCTTCTCCAATGTTGTTCGAATCATCTTCGCTACAAGCTCCCAACACAAATAGTGTTAAGACACTAAGGGTTAAAAATATTTTTTTCATATTATTCAATTTTTTTATTAATAATTAGGATTTTGAACCAATGGGTTTACATTGATTTCCGCTTGCGGAATAGGCAAAGTAAATCTATAGTCAGTTACCGAGATATTATAAGGGTTAGTTGCTGTAGCATTTTCTGAATCCTGAGCATATCTGTCAGTTTCAGTAACACCTGCATCAAGACCTAAACGTTTTAAATCGATATAACGGTGTCCTTCAAAAGCCAATTCTTTTCTTCTTTCTAATAAGATATCAGCATAAGCTTGAGTTGGATTAGCATAAACAGGAGTTGGTACAATTGCACCCGCAATATAGTTTCTGTTTTGTCTTACATTTTGAATAAGTGTTGCAGCTCCGGTTAAATCGTTTGCTCTGGCTCTACATTCAGCTTTAATGAAATACATCTCAGACATACGGAAAACTTTCAAATCATTTGAATTGTGACTACCTGCTTTACCTGGATATTTATCAATCACAATAACTTCAGATAATTGATCTGCAGTTGAAGGATCGGCAGCAATAGTAGCAGAACGGTCAACAAAAGCCCATCTTCTGAAATCTTGTGCGCCACCTCCAAGAGGTTGTGTATACAGGTCAAATAAAGTTCTTCCCATATCATACAAAGGACCTCCTAAAGTATACGATTGGTTGGTGTTATATTGACTACTGAAATTAATTGCATTATTTGGTCGAGCTAAAGAAAAAATAGCTTCACCTTGTGCAGCATCTACCCACATCTTTTTGTATTCAGGAGATGCTGTAGTAGCAGTCCATCTGTCCATTAAGAACAACGCTCTTTGGATACCTGCTGGTGGTTGTGCATCAAAAGATTCAGAACCTACAGCTGGACCGGTTGGAACAACAGTAGCAGAAGTTAATGGAAAATCAGCTGGCAATGCAAACGTAGAAGAAGCCAAAGAAATACCTGATGTGTTTATAACAGCATCAGCATATTGCTCTGCTAAAACATAGTTTTTTCTGTACAAATACATTCTGGCTCTCATAGCATTGATAACATTGGTGTTGAAAAATTTCCAACTGTTAGGTCCTGCAGTAGCTGTCGTCAAATTGGCAGCAGCAAAAGTTAAATCATCTTCAATCAAAGCAAAAACTTCACCGTTAGTAGAACGAGGAACAGTTTGCTGTGTTGTAGGAACAAAATCAATTTTCATAACACCTAAAGCGTCATTGTTACTTAAATCGGTTGAGAAATAAGTCAACAATTGAAGATGTGAAAAAGCTCTAATAGCTCTACCTTGTGCAATAATATTATTGTACTCAGCCTCAGTACCTGGTGCTGGAGTAAATAAAGTTGCTCCTCTCAATAATCGATTTGAGTAGTTAATAGCTCTGTAGTGTTGATTCCATATTGCTGCAGCAAAACCATTGGTTGATACAACAAAAAATCGTAAAGTTTCATTGGAGAAACCGGCACTACCTAATCCAACCTCATCAGTTAATCGTGAGGAAACCATAAGTTCATTTTGAATTGAAACTTGATCGTAAGTCTCATTCAAAAACAACTGCAAATTAGCAGTGTTCGTAAATAAAGCGGCATCGCTTAATTCACCATCTTGAATAACATCAAGTGCATCACTACACGAGTATAGTCCAAGAGATAATAATCCTAATAATAAATATTTTCTTATCATTTTAATTTTTTTTAAAAGTTAACATCTAAACCAAAAGTTATTATCTTAGGTGTAGGGTAATATCCTGTTTGAGAAGTTACATAACTTTCTGGGTCAAATCCTTTCCAATTGGTGAAGGTGAAATAGTTCTCTGCTTGAACACGCAAACGAATAGTATTGATAGATGATCTTTCCAAAAACTTAGCAGGAACACTATATCCAACAGTTAAGTTTCTTAATCTCATGTACGAAGCATCACGCAAGAATCGGTCAGATAAAACACTACCGGTATCATAGTTATTTGCATTCAAAGCGGGAACATTAGTATCCGTATTCGTTGGCGTCCATGCATTAAACAAATCTGTTGAAACAGGGAAGTTAGTAGAATTTCTGATATCCATCAAACCATCATAATCGATATCAAACTTGTAGGCTCCAATAGCGTATGTAAATAAGGCATCCAAAAAGAATCCTTTGTACGATGCATTAAAACCAAAACCTCCTTGAAAATCAGGTAATGCATTTTTACCGGTACTTCTTCTGTCACCATCAGTTGGTGTTTCTGTTAAATTACCATCAATATCGTAGAATAACAAGTTACCTGTTGCTGGATTTACTCCTGCATAAGGAACTTGGAAATACTCATTAAGTGGACCACCAACACGATATTGGAAATCAGTACCAACTCTAAATATTCCATCACCATCACTATCCAATACCCCTAAATCTCTAAATGCAGATCTGTTGTAG
This sequence comes from Flavobacterium orientale, assembly GCF_014638005.1. Taxonomy (GTDB): domain Bacteria; phylum Bacteroidota; class Bacteroidia; order Flavobacteriales; family Flavobacteriaceae; genus Flavobacterium; species Flavobacterium orientale. Next base: position 223,524 of record NZ_BMFG01000001.1, on the reverse strand, counting down.
GCACCGTTTCCAAAGAAAGACAATTTAAACTCACTGTCTTTAAATACATCATACTTTAAAGCCAACTCAACCCCTCTGTTCTCAAGAGTACCATTGTTAGCAGATAAGTTGGTAATACCATTTCCGGCAGAAATAGGAGTAGCACCATATAAGTCATTCGTTCTTCTGTTATAAACATCAAACTGTCCGGTTAATCTTCTTTGAATTCCGAAATCCAAACCAATATTCCATTGAGCTGTTTCTTCCCAACGTAAATCTCTGTTAGCATAAGATGAAACTCCAAATGAAGCAGAGTTATTATATCCTACTTGTGAAGAGTTCAAATCTCTTACCAACTGACTTCCGATAAAGAAAGGAGATGTATTAGAATCAACACCTCTGGCGATTACGTTTTGATTACCTGTAGTACCATAAGAAGCTCTTAATTTCAATTCTGACAACCAGCTGCTATCACTTAAGAAAGCTTCATTAGAAATATTCCATCTACCGGCTACAGACCAGAAAGTACCCCATTTGTAATCATCCACAAAACGGTAAGTTCCATCTCTACGTACAGTAGCAGCAAAACCAAATCTTCTGTCATAATCATAATCTATAGAAGAGAAAACAGACAACATACCGGCATCAATTTTTGCAGCAGCTACAGTTGGTCTGTATCCTACAGGTTGAGTTGCTGGGTTATATATAATATAACCTGTACCAGCTCCTGGCTCCCATGTTAATGGATTCAAACCAATTTGTTGTTGTAAAGAAACTCTTCTGTGAGCTTTCATATACTCACTGTAAACAGAAGCATCGATAGTGTGTTTTTCAGCAAAAGTTTTCTTGTAGTTCAAACGGTTCACATAGTTAAATGAAAACTCTGATGTAGAACTGATAGTCTCCAAACCATGGAAAGGCTGTGCAGCTCCTGATGCTCTTACAATAGATAAGTAAGCATTTGGTCCAATAGCAAAGTTTCTTTTGTCATCTGCAAAATCAACACCACCGGTTGAAGAGAAAGTTAAATCATTAGTAATTTTATAAGATCCTGTTGCTGTAATAATGGTCTTGATTTCGTTAAAGAAACTAGGAGCAGAATTATGTTGAAACAAGTCCAACAACATTAAAGGCGTCAAATTCAAAGCAGGGTTACCAAAATCATTGAATAATTGCTGACCTGACTCATACAAATCCGGACTAACAAAACGTGGGGAAGCCAAATAACCTGTAAGTGGATTCTGAAGAACGTTGCTGTTAATATCACCTCTGGTTTCTTGCTCTAATTGTTGTCTTCTTGAGAAAGCACCAAAAATATTTAAACCGTAATTGAATTTCTCATTTGTGCTTTTTCCTGAAAAATTACTTCTGATAGTAAATCTTTTGAAATTTGTAGTTGGTGTAATACCATCTTGTTCAAAATAACCAAACGAAGTATAATTGTTCAAGTTATCACTACCTACAGTAAAACTTAAATCATGAGAAGCTGTTGTTCCTGTTCTGAAGAACAAATCTTGCCAATCAGTGTTAGTTGCAAAACCCTCTAAGTTGTTGATATCAGCTGTAACCGCACCTCCTAAAAAGGAACCACTGTTAGCTAAAGCACTTGACAAAGTATTTACACCTTCGTCAAAACCTTTACGTTGTAACTGTAAGTGCTGAACAGCCGTAGGCAAACCATAATTGTCACCTCTAAAATCAGTCAAACCATACGAGGTAGAATAATTAACAGAGAATGATTTTTTAAAGCTACCTTTTTTAGTAGTAATTACAATTACACCATTAGATCCTCTGTTACCATAAATAGCTGTAGCAGCAGCATCTTTCAATACAGATACTGATTCGATCTCATTAGCATTTAAATTACGGAAGAAAGCTTGATTCATAGGCACACCATCGATTACATATAATGGATCCGATGAAGCACTAAGCGAACCAACACCTCTAATGATAACGTCGATTTTATTAGTACCTGGTTGACCTGAAAAAGCAGAAATGTTTGCTCCGGCAACTTGTCCTTGTAATGAAGAAAGCACGTTTGGATTTGGTCTGTTCTCAATTCCTTCAGCAGTTACAGTTGCAATAGAAGAAACAGAGGTTGCTTTTGAACTGGTTCTATACCCTTCCAAAACAACACCCTCTAATACATCTACGTCAGCTTGCATCACAACATTAATAGAATTAGAAGCACCAACTGTGAACGTTTGAGTTTTTAAACCGATAAAAGTAAACTCAAGTACTTCACCTTGTCTTGCTGATATGGAATATTTTCCATCAAAATCAGACGAAGTTCCTCTTTGCGTACCTTTAACAATTACTGTTACTCCAGGAAGTGGTAATCCTCCTTCTGTCACTGTACCTGTGATAGTTTTCTCCTGAGCATAAGAAAACTGAATAAAAAACGCTAACAAAAGCGTGTAAATCCATTTAAATTTCGATCTCATATTAAATTTATTTGAGTTAGTTATTCCGCAAACTTCTTAATAATTTCTTAAATAAACAAATATTACTTCGGAATAATATTATTTATTTTTGTTAAATATCTTGCGGATGGTTTGATGTTGTAACGCAAACATATCTTTTAGATGATGTTTACATAAAATGGTTGCGTTGATTTTAACTTATTTTTTACTAATTTATGCTATATCAAAACTTTTCATCTTTATACCCCGAAGCCGGAACTGACGAAGCCGGCAGAGGCTGTTTGGCAGGTCCGGTGACCGCCGCCGCAGTAATTCTGCCAAGTAGCTTTCAATTAAAACTTTTAAACGATTCGAAGAAACTTTCTGAAAAAACCCGATTTAATCTAAAACCCATAATTGAAGAAGTTGCAATTGCTTTTGCAGTGACACATCTTGAACCGGAAATCATTGATGAGATAAACATTCTCAACGCATCCATAAAAGCCATGCAGGAATCAATAAAGAAATTAAATCCTACACCTTTATATATTATTGTAGACGGAAATCGATTCTACCCTTTCAATGAGACACCCTTTTCTTGCATCGTAAAAGGGGATAGTAAATACCTGAGTATTGCCGCAGCATCTGTTTTGGCTAAAACCTATAGAGACGAATACATGAATACAATTCACGAAGAATTCCCAATGTATAATTGGAAAAAAAATAAAGGCTATCCAACCATTGAACACAGAGAAGCCATTCAAAAATATGGCATCACAAAATACCACAGAAAAAGCTTCAGATTATTGCCCGATCAATTGAAATTGGATTTTGATGTATAAATTAAAAAGTAGCAACTTCGATACTGCCTTCAAACAAATTCAAAAAATGGGCGGTAATTTTTTGTTTCACTTCTTCTTCATCAACGGAGGTAACTCCCAATTCAACATGCAAAGAAGTTACCGCTTTACCACGAATGCCACAAGGAATTATATTATCAAAATAACCCAAATCAGCATTTACATTCAAAGCAAATCCATGCATAGTTACCCATCGGCTGGCTCGAACACCCATAGCACAAATTTTACGGGCAAATGGCGTACCTACTCCTAACCAAACTCCTGTCTCTCCGGGACTGCGTTCGCTTTCTATGCCATATTCTTGTAAGGTGAGAATAATAGCTTCTTCCAAAAAACGAAGATATTTGTGAATATCAGTAAAAAAGTTTTCTAAATCCAAAATAGGATAACCCACAACTTGTCCCGGACCATGATAGGTAATGTCACCTCCTCTGTTTATTTTATAGAAAGTGGCTTCTTTTTTTTCTAATTGCTCTTCGGAAAGTAACAAATTAGACAAATCACCACTTTTTCCCAAAGTGTAAACATGAGGATGTTCAACAAATAGAAAATAATTAGGTGTTGGCGTTTCTTCCTGAAGACGACGATTTTGAATTTTTAAATCAACTATGGAAGCAAACAAATTTTCCTGTAGCTCCCAAGTTGCTTTGTAATCTTTTAATCCTAAATCGGTAAATGCAATTTTTTTATTCATTGTATTTTATTCAAAATCTATTTCAAAGCTCATAGATTCCGGTTTTTCCATATAGGTTTCCATGGGATATTCAACCGTAATGGTTTTTCTATCGGCACTAAATTGAGCGTTTTCAATAGACACCCTTTTTACAGGTTTTGGAAATTGATAAACCATTTTAAAAGAGCTTTGCTCATAGATCATAGAAAAGGATTCCGAAAGACTTTCTTCTGAAAGTTCTTCTGAATCTTCCAAGTCGTTTTCCTCATTTTTTAATTCATTCAACAACGTTTCTTTCAGATTTGTTGCAGTAACCGTTTTAGTAAATTTTTTACCATCATAATAAAAACGGGTAGAACTGTCATCTTCTTTCATTTCACTTAACGACCCGGCCAATTTATTATTTCCGCCTAACGATTTCATAGAATTCATGGGCGACATGATTTCTTGCAATTCATTTACCGAACTAAAATCGGTAAACATCGAATAGGTCATGATTTTTTCTGGCTCATTAACAACCATTCGCATCGAAAAACGTTCTAACATTTTCAACCGTTTTTGCTCTTCAAGCGGCAACTTAGAAATACTGTCACTTTTTTCAGCTAATAGGGATTTAAATGAAAACGTACTGTCCATTATTTTTTCATTGACAGCTTCTTTGCCTTTTTTATCTTTTTTACTTTTCTTGTTTTTTGAACTTGATTCTTCTTGTTGTCCAACCTCGCCTGCTAACGCAATCAATTCTGACATGTCAATATCGTAGGCAAACTTTCCGGAACCGTCTTCATTAATAATTAAATTTTCCGTAATCGCACAGCTACTTAAACAGAATAAGATACCAATCAATAAAATAAGTGAGTTTGTTTTCATGAGTTATTATTTTTTTCAAAACTACAAATATGTTTTTAAATTTTGATAATCTTTGTTTTCAATTCTAAAAAACAAATTGTTACATTTTTATTTTATACCTATCTTTGCACGCTAAAAATTAGGCTATGCAACTTTCGGAACAAGAAATTATAAGAAGAGAAAAACTGAATGCGTTACGCGAATTGGGTATAAACCCATATCCCGCTGATCTTTATCCGGTAACTCACTCTTCAAAACAGGTAAAAGACCAATTTGAAGAAGGCAAAAAAGTAAATCTTGCCGGAAGAATCATGAGCGTTAGAGACCAAGGAAAAGCTTCTTTTGCAGAGCTACAAGATAGTGATGGCAGAATACAACTATACTTGAACCGTGACGTAATTTGTCCGGGAGAGGATAAAACAACATACAACCAAGTTTTTAAAAAATTAACCGACCTAGGAGATTTTATAGGAGTAGAAGGCGAATTATTCACAACAAAAGTAGGTGCACAATGTGTGCGAGTGGATCATTTTACTTTTCTGAGTAAAACGTTACGACCGTTACCTTTACCAAAAGTAGATGATGAAGGAAAAGTACACGATGCTTTTAACGATGCCGAATTGCGTTACCGAATGCGTTATGTGGATTTAGTTGTAAACCCACAAGTGAAAGAAGTATTTGTGAAGCGAACAAAATTGTTTAATGCAATGCGTACTTTTTTCAACGACAAGGGTTATTTTGAAGTGGAAACTCCGGTGTTGCAACCAATCCCTGGAGGTGCCGCAGCCCGCCCGTTTATCACTCATCACAACAGCTTAGACATTCCTTTATACATGCGAATTGCCAACGAATTATACCTAAAACGTCTAATCGTGGGTGGTTTTGATGGGGTTTACGAATTTTCTAAAAACTTCCGTAACGAAGGAATGGATAGAACTCATAATCCGGAATTTACAGCCATGGAAATCTATGTGGCTTACAAAGATTATAACTGGATGATGGAATTCACTGAAAATCTTTTGGAATATTGTGCCCTTCAAGTAAATGGGACCACCGAAGCTACTTTTGGCGAACATCAAGTGAACTTCAAAGCTCCTTATGCCCGAGTAACTATGACTGATGCCATTATTCAGTTTACAGGTTTTGACATTTCAGGAAAAACAGAAAATGAGATTAGAGAAGCCGCTTTAAAAATGCACATTCCGGTAGATGAAACTATGGGTAAGGGAAAATTAATTGATGAAATCTTTGGTGCAAAATGCGAAGGAAATTTTATCCAACCTACTTTCATTACAGATTATCCAAAAGAAATGAGTCCGCTGTGTAAAGTACACCGCAGCAATCCGGAATTAACCGAACGTTTTGAATTAATGGTTTGCGGAAAAGAAATAGCCAATGCCTATTCTGAATTAAATGACCCCATTGACCAAAGAGAACGTTTTGAAGCCCAATTAAAATTAGCAGATAGAGGTGATGATGAAGCGATGTTTATTGACAACGACTTCCTTAGAGCTTTAGAATATGGAATGCCGCCAACTTCCGGATTGGGAATTGGAATGGACCGACTCATCATGTTTTTAACCAACAACCAATCGATTCAAGAAGTGTTGTTTTTCCCGCAAATGCGTCCGGAGAAAAAACAAATTGAATTGACAGAAGAAGAAAAAGGCATTATTGAATTATTGAAAAAAGAAAACATCATGTCGCTTCCTGAACTTAAAGAAAAAGCAGCTTTAAGTGGAAAAAAATGGGATGCGGCCATGAAAGGATTATCAAAACACGGATTAATCACTGTAAAAGTAGATGGTGACCTCAAAACAGTGGAATTGAAATAATTAGTACTTTAAACATAAAAAAAGGTGTCATTTAAACAAGGACACCTTTTTTAGTTGCAATTCTATTTTTAATAGTGTTGCATTCCTGAAAAGCTTGATGCAAAAAAGGCTCCGAAAATCATAAACAACAGCAAAACAAAACCAAGTACAATAGCCGCAACCAAAAGCTGAGCTTTGGCCCAATTTTGTTTGTTTATGTTTTCATTAGAACCGAATGCATAAACAAAAAGCATTATAAAACCCACTAGCGGAATAGCCATGATTAACAGCGTGATAACCCAATCTTTAACTGACATTGGTTTTAAATTTTGATCTTGAATTGTTTCCATTTTTTATGTTTTTTTGGTTAGAAAAAGCAAGATACTATTTTTTTAATAATGTTAAATAAATCCATTTAAAAAGTTAAAAGACAGCAACCGATTAAACCTTTTGAAGCTACTTCGGTCAAAGTGGTATAATCATAAAATATAACAATCATGAAAAAAGTAATTATTATGGCATTGATGGTAGTAAGTGCTGCCACATTCGCACAAGAAAAAGAAACAAAAAAAGGGGACAGACAAAATAGAGCTGCTACAATGGAAGCAATGACTCCGGAACAAAGAGCTGAACTTCGTGTTAAGCAAATGACCCTAGATTTGGATTTAACGGAAAAGCAACGCACTGAGATTAAAAAAATTGTTTTAGAAAACAGCAAAAAAAGCGAAGCCAAAAGAGCAGAAATGAAAGCAAAAAAAGCGGACAAAAAAGCGATGAGTGCTGAGGAAAGATATGCAATGCAAAACGAAAGATTGGACAATCAAATCGCTATGAAAGCTGAAATGAAAAAAATTCTAACTCAAGAGCAATTTGAAAAGTTTGAAGAAAAACAAGCAATGCAAAAACAAAGAATGGCAAAGAAAAAAATGGGTAAATTCAAAAACAAAGAAGAAAAAAAGTAAGCTCAAATTTTGAAGGTTTTAAAAAATAAAGTATATTCGCCTTCTAATCAATAACCTTGAACACAATGAAAAATATAATTTTTGCCGGATTAGCTTGTTTGGCTTTTTCAACAACAATGTCAGCTCAACAATTAGACGATTCAATGTCTGACGAAAGAAAAGAAATTTTAATGCAGGAAACTTTAAAATCGGATATGATTTTATTGTCTGAATATGTTGATTTTGATGGCACGCAAGAGGAAAATCTTAAAAGTTTTTTACAATTGAGAATGGAATTATTAAACGATTCAACCATCTCTAAAGAAGAAAAAGCAGCATTGAAAAAAGGCTTAGGCAAAAAGTTTTTGAGTTTATTAAATGAAGGACAGATTGAAAAACTAAAAACAAACCAAGAATTGTTTGAAAAGTTTACAAAATAAATAAAACACCTAAACTAAGAAAAAAGGCTCCAACGAAAATTGGAGCCTTTTTTTATAGGGTTGCTACAACTCTATCTATAGCTGAAATAGTAAAATCCAAATCCTCATAAGTTAAAGCATCAGTAATAAACCATGTTTCATATGCTGATGGAGCAATGTATACACCTTCGTTCAACAAACCGTGGAAAAACTTCTTAAACGTTTCATTATCTCCGGCTTTTGCTGTTGCAAAATCAATTACAGGTTGTTCTGAAAAATGAACAGAAATCATAGAACCCACCCTATTGATGGTAAAAGGTAAAGTGTACTTATTCAAAACATTTCGAATGCCGACTTCCAAATAAGCAGTCTTTTCATCCAATCGGGCAAAAAGGGTTTTATCACTTGAAATAGCAGTCAACATCGCCAATCCGGCTGCCATAGCTAATGGATTACCGGACAAGGTGCCCGCTTGATAAACCGGCCCAACCGGAGCTAAAAAATTCATTATTTCATTTCGGGCCGCAAAAGCTCCAACAGGTAAACCTCCGCCAATTACTTTCCCAAAACAAGTAATGTCAGCTTTGATATTGTAAAGCTCTTGAACACCGCCCGCTGCCAATCGAAAACCGGTCATGACCTCATCAAAAATCAATAAAGAATTATGAGCCGTACAAATTGCCCGTAATCCTTCTAAAAAACCGGCTAATGGCGGGACACATCCCATATTTCCGGCTACAGGTTCAACAATTATAGCAGCTATTTGATTGGGATTCGCTTCAAATAATTTTTTGACAGAATCCAAATCATTGAAGTCTGCCAATAAAGTATCTTGAGCCGTTCCTTGTGTAACTCCGGGACTGTTTGGAGTACCAAAGGTAATGGCTCCACTACCCGCTTGAATTAAAAAAGAATCCGAATGACCGTGATAACAACCCGCAAATTTTACAATTTTTGCCCGTCCGGTAAAACCCCTAGCCAATCGAATAGCACTCATACATGCTTCTGTACCGGAGTTTACAAAACGGATTTTATCCGCATTCGGAATCATCGATAAAGCCAAAGAAGCGATTTGAGTTTCTATTTCAGTAGGCATTCCAAAGGAAGTACCTAATTTAGCTTTTGAAATCACAGCGTCAACAACAGGTTCATAAGCATGTCCTAAAATCATAGGACCCCAAGAATTGATATAATCAATCAGCCGATTGCCATCTACATCATACAAATAAGCTCCTTTTGCTCTTTCTACAAAGATGGGAGTTCCACCAACACCTTTAAACGCTCTCACAGGTGAATTAACACCACCGGGAATAACTTGTTCTGCTGCAGCAAATAAAGAACTGCTTCTTTGATATAACATAATAATCTTAAATTTTTATAGGTGGAATTATAATCGTAGCGTTTGTCCAATAATCAAATCGGAATCTCTTAGGTTATTTTTCTTTTTTATCTCATCAACGGTCATATTGAACTTTCGGGCAATGCCATACAAAGTATCACCTTTTTCTACAGTGTAAATCTGCATATTCTTGGGCGTTTCAACTGAAGCAACTGCATTTTTAGAAGTAGATGTTAAACCTCCCAGTACTTCTTGGTCATAATGTTGCAATTGGTAACGTTCAATCAAACTGATTAATTTATCCGGATATTTCGGATCAGTAGCATAACCGGCTGCCTTTAAACCTCTTGCCCAAGCTTTATAATCATCTTGTGGTAATTGAAACAAACTGGAGTAACGACTTCTTGAAGTTAAGAAAAGGGAGTGATCTCTGAAAGACTCGCTTGGATGATCGTATTTTCTAAAACATTCTTGAGCGGCATCATCATCATGAGCTACAGAAGGCCCCGTCCATTCTTTATGACATTTGATGCCAAAATGATTGTTAGCTCGTTGACTTAACGAACCCAATCCTGAACCCGATTCCAAAATAGCTTGAGCCAAAGTGATACTGGCAGGAATGCCATATTGTTGCATGTTATTTTTGGCAATATCTTTAAAATCATCAATGTATTTCAAAACAATTTCAGTGGTAACTTTTACATTAGAAGTGGCATGTAAAACTTCTGTCTTTGGAGCTGTTTTATACTGTGTTGTTGGTTTAGTTGTTGAAGAAGTTTTAGCTACCGGTTTTCGAACAGTTCGAGTAACCGGTTCTGACTTTGTTGTGCGAACCACTGGTTTAGAAGTGTTACAAGCAACAATGGAAAATAAAAGCAATAAAAGACTAAGTTTTTTAATCATCGAATTTAATTTTGGGCCAATTTTTTAAACCAATTTTTTCATTCATTCCGGCAATTCCTTGCAAACCTCCGGTGTGAATTAGTAATATTTTTGCATTTTCAGGAAAATAATCTTTTTGAATCAAATCATACAAACCAAAAACCATCTTACCGGTATAAACGGGATCTAAAGGTATTTTAGTTTGTTCATAAAAAGAATTCAAAAACAAAATCAAGTCAGGTGTAACTTTCGCATAACCCCCAAAATGATAGTCTGTAATCAATTCCCAACGCTCATTGTTGGCAAATTTACGAATATCATTTGATAAAAAATCACCTTTTAAGGCAGGAAAACCCAAAACTTTTTGATGGGGCAAGGTGGAATTTATAATCCCGGAAATTGTGCCGCCTGTTCCAACCGCACAACAGATGTAATCAAAATCAGCATCTTCGGGTGTTAAAATCTCTTCACAACCCTTTACTGCCAGGCCGTTTGTACCACCCTCAGGGAGTAGATAAAAATTACCAAATTCAGCTTGTAATGCCAACAAAAAATCAGGACTATCTTTGTCTCTATAAGCAGCTCTTGAAACAAATTTAAACTGCATCCCGTTTTCTTGAGCAAATTGCAAAGTGGGATTTTGTGCAATCTGATTGTCTAATTCATCGCCACGAATAACACCAATGGTTTGTAACCCATTATCTCTTCCTGCAAAAGCAACAGCAGCAATATGATTGGAGAAAGCCCCACCAAAAGTAAGCAAAGTTGTTGCCTTTTGAAGTTTTGCCTCCCTTAAATTATAGTTCAATTTTCTGTATTTATTTCCGGAAACAAAGGGATGAATCAAATCGTCTCGCTTAATGGAAACAAATTGAGAAGTAGTTTTGAATTTTATAATTTGTTGATTCATGAAGTGGAAAAGAAAATTTCAAATTTAATAAAAAGCGTATTTATTTTAAGATATATAACAAAATAAGAAAAAATAGGGCTACTAGTAAGTGGATTACTTAAAATTTAGGTAATTTAAGAAATTCCAAAATGACCTCTTCTTCAAATAGTCGAGGTCATTTTCATTTTCATAAGCTTCCTGCTCAAATGAAATCATGCGATACGCTTTAATTCGGGAGCGGGTTTGAAACAATCGAATTAGAAATTCAATACCATACCAAATAAAAAAAGGCACAACCAACAGTTCAAGTTGCTGTCTCAAATGAATGCGTTCATGATGCAGCAAAACCAAATTTTGCTTATCTAATTTGCTTTTTAACACCACAAAAGGAAAAAGCGTAATGCCTCGAAAACGCTTTGGGGTTAAATATTTAAAAACTACTACAATCATTTGTTGCAAAGTTGCTAATTTTGTAGCTATGAATACACCAAATTCTGAAAATAAATTAATCGAAGGTGAAGATTTTTATTACACCCCTGAAGGGTATAAATGTTTCACCGAAAAACACCATTTAAAACGAGGCTATTGCTGCAAAAGCGGCTGCCGTCATTGTCCCTATGGCTATGATAAAAAAACAGGTGCGATTAAAAAGTAATCAGAAAACAGACAACAGACAACAGACAACAGACAACTTACAACAGAAAAAAAATGACATTCAAAGAACAAATTAAACAAGGTATTCCTAACGAACTTCCGGCAATAAAACCATACGATACTGAAATAAACCACGCTCCAAAGCGAAAAGAAATTCTTTCTGAAGAGGAAAAAAAACTGGCTTTAAAAAATGCATTACGCTATTTCGAAGCAAAACACCACGCAACGCTACTACCTGAATTTAAAGAAGAATTAGAAAAATATGGTCGGATTTACATGTACCGTTTCAGACCGGACTATCGCATGTATGCAAAACCCATTTCAGAATATCCGGGAAAAAGCGAGCAAGCAAAAGCCATTATGCTAATGATTCAAAACAATTTGGATTATGCTGTGGCTCAACATCCGCATGAATTAATTACCTATGGTGGAAATGGTGCTGTGTTTCAAAATTGGGCACAATACCTGTTAACCATGAAATACTTGTCTGAAATGACAGACGAACAGACCTTGGTAATGTATTCCGGTCATCCGATGGGATTGTTTCCATCACACAAAGAGGCTCCAAGAGTTGTGGTAACGAACGGTATGGTTATTCCAAATTATTCAAAACCGGATGACTGGGAAAAAATGAATGCGTTAGGCGTTTCGCAATACGGTCAAATGACAGCGGGAAGCTATATGTATATTGGACCGCAAGGTATTGTTCACGGAACAACCATTACGGTTTTAAACGGATTTAGAAAAATTAAAAAAGAACCCGCAGGTGCCCTTTTTGTAACCTCGGGTTTAGGCGGCATGAGTGGAGCTCAACCCAAAGCAGGAAACATAGCGGGTTGTATTACGGTTTGTGCAGAAGTAAATCCGAAAATTACACATATTCGTCATTCACAAGGTTGGATCAATGAAGTAATTGAAAACGTAGATGATTTAGTCGTACGTGTTCGAAAAGCTCAAGTTGCTAAAGAAGTTGTTTCTATCGCCTACCTTGGCAATATCGTAGACGTTTGGGAACGTTTTGACACAGAAAACATTCATATTGACTTAGGTTCTGACCAAACATCACTTCACAATCCTTGGGCTGGTGGTTACTATCCGGTAGGACAATCGTTTGAAGCATCAAACGAAATGATGGCCAACAATCCCGAATTGTTCAAAACTAAAGTAAAAGAAACATTGATTCGTCATGCAGCAGCAGTCAACAAACATACCGCAAAAGGCACCTATTTCTTTGATTATGGAAATGCCTTTTTATTAGAAGCTTCTCGAGCAGGAGCCGATGTTATGGCATTAGATGGCATTCATTTCAAATACCCAAGTTATGTGCAAGACATCATGGGACCGATGTGTTTCGATTACGGATTCGGTCCTTTCCGTTGGGTTTGTGCTAGTGGAAATCCGGAAGATTTAGCCAAAACAGACCAAATAGCTTGTGAAGTATTGGAAGAAATGACTAAAAAAGCTCCGATCGAAATCCAACAACAAATGCAGGACAACATCAAATGGATTCAAGAAGCCCAAAAAAATAAATTGGTTGTGGGTTCACAAGCCCGAATTTTATATGCCGACGCAGAAGGACGAATGAAAATTGCGGAAGCGTTCAATAAAGCCATTGCAAACAATGAAATTGGCTATATTATTTTAGGTAGAGACCACCACGATGTTTCCGGAACCGATTCACCCTATCGGGAAACGTCCAACATATATGACGGCTCTAGTTTTACGGCAGACATGGCCATTCATAATGTGATTGGCGACAGTTTCCGCGGAGCTACCTGGGTATCAATCCATAACGGTGGTGGTGTTGGATGGGGCGAAGTTATAAATGGAGGATTTGGAATGGTTCTTGATGGTAGTAGTGACAGCGACAGACGGTTAAAAGCCATGTTGTTTTGGGATGTAAACAATGGAATAGCCCGAAGAAATTGGGCCAGAAACGAAGGAGCCATCTTTGCAATAAAAAGAGCCATGGAAACGCAACCTTTATTAAAAGTTACCATCCCTAATGTAGTAGATGATGATTTGTTTAAAAGGGTTTAAAATTTGATTTTGTTTAAAATTGTTGAACCTTGTTTAATCAAATCCCAACTAATCAAACGATTAAACAGTTAAACGATTAAACAAAAAATACGATGAAAACAATGAAACTCATTCCCTTTCTTCTACTCTTTGCCCTAGCTTCGTGTAGCTCCGTGAGAGTAGCTTCAGATTTCGACAAAACCGCACCTTTTGAACAATACAAAACTTTTGCTTATCACAAACCAAGTATTGACAAAGTGGAAATTTCTGATCTGGATAAAAAAAGAATACTAAAAGCAATTGATGAAGAATTACTCGCAAAAGGATTCGCTAAAAGCGAAAATCCGGATGTATTAATCAGCATCTTCACCAAAGACAACAAACGGGTTGATGTTTGGAACAACAACTTTGGCTGGGGTTGGGGCTGGGGTTGGGGATTTGACCCTTGGATGTGGGGAGGTAGAACCTCTGTTAGCACCGTTAACGAAGGAACCCTTTACATCGATATAATCGATACCAAAAAAAATGAACTGGTTTGGCAAGGCGAAGGTTCGGGAGTTTTAACACAAAACACCAACAAAAAAGACGAACGAATTAAAGAATTTGTAACTAAAATTTTAGCACAATATCCACCGAAAAAATAAAAGTCAAGAAATAGAATTGAAAAACTAAAACCACAGCAACCCTGTGGTTTTTTTTATAATATTCAAAGCTCTATTAAAGGATTTATTAAATAATCTGTATAGTCATTTAGAAGGGTCATTTACCACGCTAAGACAGGTCAACGATAGGATTAAAGCATGTATAATGCCTAAATAAAGCAAGAATAAAGCACTAAAGGTGACAGATTTTAACAAATACCATAATTTAGAGACAGAAGAAAATAACACAATACAAACCGAAAGTATTATACAGTTGTATAACTATAATAGGATTTATTTAATAACCTGTATAGTTATTTTAGGACGGGTCAGGGACAGGTCAAAAGCATAGATAAAGCATAGATAAAGCATAGATAGTGTATGAAAAATGCATTAAAAACATCATTTTTATTCCTTCCTATTCAGAATCAAAAAAAAATTTAAAAACTTCAAAAAACAACACAAATACTAAAATAAGTTAAACTTATTCCGGTTTGATTGCAGTGACACTAAAGTTTTTTACCTTTACAAGACATCAACAAACAAACGGTATGGAAACCCATTTTGAAAGCAACCCACTGATAGACAGACTTCCAAAACATCTAAAACAGTTCATAAAACCTCAGGTTTATGAAGATTACACACCAATCAATCAAGCGGTTTGGAGGTATGTTATGCGGAAAAATGTGGACTATCTTTCAAAAGTAGCACACGAATCCTACTTAGACGGATTAAAAAAAACCGGACTAGAAGTAGATAACATCCCTAACATGTATGGCATGAACCGCATCCTAAAAGAAATAGGATGGGCTGCTGTTGCCGTTGATGGATTTATTCCACCAAATGCTTTTATGGAATTTCAGGCTTATAACGTTTTGGTTATTGCCAGCGACATCAGACAATTAGAACATATTGAATACACCCCAGCACCGGACATCATTCATGAAGGTGCCGGCCACGCTCCTATTATTGCCAATCCCGAATATGCTGAATATTTACGTCGATTTGGAGAAATTGGCTGCAAAGCCATTTCATCGTCACGTGATTACGAAATGTATGAAGCCATCCGCTTGCTATCCATCTTAAAAGAAGCAGAAGGCACTCCTGAAGATGAAATTCAAAAAGCCGAAGACCAAGTGGCTTATTTACAAAATAACATGGGTGAACTTTCAGAAATGTCACGTATCCGAAATTTACATTGGTGGACTGTAGAATACGGCTTAATTGGCACACCCGAAAACCCAAAGATTTATGGAGCAGGACTTTTATCATCGATTGGAGAAAGTGCTTGGTGTATGACCGACCAAGTAAAAAAAATACCCTACGATATTTCGGCTGCAGACCAAAGTTTTGACATTACGCAACCACAACCACAACTTTATGTAACTCCTGATTTTGCTCATTTGAGTCTTGTTCTAGAAGAATTTGCCAATACAATGGCGATACGAACCGGTGGCCCAAAAGGTGTTCAAAAACTGATCGATTCGAAAACGTTAGGAACCATTGAGCTGAGCACAGGATTGCAAATTTCAGGTGTGTTCACCAACGTAATTGAACATAACGGAAAATCCATTTACATTCAAACAACCGGAGAAACGGCTCTATCCTACCGAAACAAAGAATTAGTAGGTCACGGCACAAATTCACATAAAGATGGATTTGGAAGCCCTATTGGCATGTTAAAAGGGATTAATCTTGCCATTGAAGACATGAGTCCAAGAGATTTGAGAGCTTATGATATTTATGAAGCAGAAAAAGTTACTTTAGAATTTGAAGGGAACATTACTGTTTCCGGAGAGATAATTACAGGCTCAAGAAATTTACAAGGTGAAATCATACTGATTAGTTTTAAAAACTGTACGGTAAAACACAATGACACCGTTTTATTTCAACCGGAATGGGGTATTTATGACATGGCCGTTGGTAAAAAAGTAATCTCGGCTTTTTCAGGTCCTGCCGATGTAAATAGTTTTGACATGATTGATCATGTACCATCAAGTCATACCATTAAAGCAAAAAAATCTCCTGAGCGTGAAGAATTAGAACAATTATATTTAAACATTCGCCAAGTTAGAAACAACAAAACAGCACTAATGTCCATTGAAAAAACATTTGAAATGCTAAAACAAAACCATCCAAACGATTGGTTGCTTTCTCTTGAAATCATTGAATTAGCTCATAAAACAAACGACCAAGCTTTGCTGGAACAGGTTATTATTCATTTGGAAAAAGTAAAAACGCAACGCCCTCAAGTTTCGAATTTGATTAACGATGGACTTGAATTAATTTTTGAATCACAAGCTGTTTAATTGCTATTTAGATTTGTAACATTTGTAACTGTGCTATTTATTAACCCTATCTATCTTTGTCTCATTAAAATTTAAAACCATGGGATTATTAGAATTATTAGGTTTAGGATCAAAAAACGATGCTATTCAAGAGTTTAAATCAAAAGGGGCAATAATTATTGACGTTAGAACAACAGAAGAATTTAAGCAAGGACATATCAGTGGCTCAAAAAATTATCCGTTGTCAAGTTTGTCCTCTAAAATTAGTGATATTAAAAAACTAAACAAACCGGTTATTGTTTGTTGTCAAAGCGGTATGCGAAGCAGTCAAGCGGCATCCATTTTAAAAAATAACGGAATCGATGTGATTAACGGAGGCGGTTGGCAAAGCCTTGAAAATAAGTTATAATATATTTTAAAAGCTCTTTTCAGGGCTTTTTTTTATGTTTTTATTTTGGTTGATAAGGCAGTTTCTGTAATAATAACTTCGCCGTTATACTTTAATGTCCATCCCATTGTGTTAGTCAAGATCAAAATCTTTGAAAGCTCACTTATCAAGCGATTTTCAGCATTTTTTTTCAAGCTGGATTTTTCCATTTTTTTGACGAGCTCCGCTTTTACTTTGGTTCTGATTTTATTGTAATCGGAAGTTCCAAACGGATTAAACATACTTTCATCAATACTGTAAAAATGAATATCAGGATTGATTTTCATTTCAGCTTCCGGTATATTTTTTATTGTAATGGATTTATTTTTTTCGTCAATATCATAAGTAACTTTACTTAAATCATAGGAAATTGTAACATCTGCATTCACAACCATCAAAGCTTTTTTATCAAAAGAAACCAAATTCATAAAATAGTTTTTTTGGTCTTTATAGGTCATCACTTGAGAATAATGACCTTCAGTAACCACCAACTTGGAAACATTTTTTAGCTGCTTTTCAATCAAAGAGGAGTTATATTCCAAAGTCGAAGAACTTCTGTCACTAGTAAAAAATTGATAGGCCAAATAAAACAAAACACCAAAAATAAGAATGTAAATCAGCTTGCCTGATCTTCCTATTGCTTGAATTATTGGCACTAAAACATTCTTTATTTGAGTTTCTGTAGATTGATTTCTTCGGGTAGCCATTGTGTTATTTTGCTACGAAGGTAAAAAAGTTAAATCAATTTATTACTTTGAGCTTTTTGAATCGCCTCTAATTTGCTGTGAACTTGCAATTTGGAATAGATATTTTCAATGTGTTTTCTGACTGTTGAAGGAGATAGAAATAGATTATCGGCAATTTGATTGTAATTTAATCCTTTGCTTAGTTGTTCTAAAACCTCAATTTCACGGGTAGATAATTTTATATCTGTTTGTTCTTCCTTAAAATTAAAATCTTCAGGATTTCGCAACAACTTGAGGGTTTTTAAGGCAATCGACGGGTTCATTGCGGCTCCTCCATTCAAAGTATCCAAAATACCTTGATGCAAATCGGCGGGGTTTACTTCTTTCAGTAAATAACCATCGGCTCCGGCTTTGATAGCATTAAATATATTTTCATCATTATCAAAAACAGTCAGCATTATCACTTTGATATGAGGGTACTTTTGCTTAACAAGTGCAGTTGCTTCAATTCCATTCAAAATAGGCATATCAATATCCATCAATAACAAATCAATATTGTGATTGGCATCTAATTTTGTTAATAATTCAGCTCCATTTAAAGCAGAATACTTAACCTGAATAGTATCAAAAAAAGACAATTTTTCTTCAACAGCTTTAATCAAAAAACTATTGTCATCTACTATGGCTATTTTAATTTTCATTGACTTTTATTTATTAGAAAGAGCGTGTAATAATTCTAATTTTAATTGAATTGAGCTAAACATATCATTTACGATAGTATCACTGGTATTTGCTTTATTGTTTTCAATTATCAATTCAAATGCTTTGTTTTTTTCATCAATAATCGAATTTTGAATAGAAATTATTTTTAAATCATGATGTTTCATACTTTGTTTCATTTTAAAATGATTAAGTATTAAAATGAACCCAATTAGTAAACTAAAAAACACAAAAACTAAACTCATAATTAAATCCGATAAAGTCTTTAAAAGTAATTTCAAAATCAACACAATGCAATACGACAACTGCCCTATTCTGTTTGTTGTTTTTTTAAAGTCACCTTCGTTCCCTCGTTTGTTTTAGATGTAATCATTAAATTGGCATGTAAATCTAAGGCTCTTTTTTTCATGTTATTCAATCCGTTTCCATGTTGAATTTCAGATTCTGAAAAACCAACTCCATTGTCAGAAATCACAAATGTATAACCTGATTCTTCTTGAGAAAATGTCACTTCTATATGGGTTGCATTAGCATATTTAACAGCATTATTAATTGCTTCTTGAATGATTCTGTAAATATTCATCCCTTCAACAGATGAAAAAATGTTATCTGTATTACCTGTAGTTCCTTTTACAAAATCAAATGAAATGCCGTTAGTAGCTAATTGTGCATTCTCAATAAAATTGGCTATTCTGATTTGCAAATCCTCAACGGTAATTGCATTTTTATTCATCGCCCAAATAGTATCTCGCAACTCGATAATCGTATTTTTTGTAAAACCACTAATGGAATCAAATTTCAAATTAAGTTTCTCTTTTGCTAAATCAAAATATTTTAAATTATCAATAGAAGAAATTATAAATGTAAGTTGCGAACCTATATTATCATGCAAATCTCGCGAAATTTGAAGTCGTTGTTCCTGTAGTTTGTTTTGTGTTTCAATTTTAACTAAAGCTGCTTTTAAATCACTTTCTTTTTTCAATTGAATGTTCTTTAATTTTTGTTGCTTATACAATAAATAGCCAATTATCAGAAAGGTTAATCCCAATCCAAATGCAACATAAAGCAGCATGTTTTTTCGCTTTAATTCTAATTCGCGTTGTGTTACTTTTACCTTTTCATTTGCTAAATCTTTTTCCTTTTTTTCGGTTTCATAACGGGTTTCTAATTCAAAAATAGCTTTGGTTTTTTCATTTTCAAAAAGTGTATCTTTTATTTTGTTGTATTGTTCTGAATATGAAAAAGCAGTGTTAAAATCACCCAAACCGGCATGTGCTTTTGCTAAGTTTTGCAGTTGACTAACCAGTAATTTTTTTGCATCGGTCTTGTTGATAAAGGCAAGTGATTCATTAGAATATGCAATACTTTCTTTGAATCTTTTTTGTTTGATTAAACACGTTGAAAGTGCATTCAAAATATTGGCTGTTTCGAAATGATTTCCATATTTTTTATGTAAATCAATTGACTTTTGATACATTTTTTCTGCTTGTTCAAATTGCTTCAAACTATCATAAGCAATTCCAATATTTGAAATAGAATAGGGCACATATCGATCATATTTTAATTTCTCATATCCCTCTTGTGCCTTTTCAGAATAGGAAATTGATTCTTCGAAACGTTTCAAATCTATCAAAACAGAACCAATATTTCCGCTGGTAACCATGATGCCAAAATCATCTTGCTGATTGACATAAATTTCATTGGCTTTTTTATAATAAAAATAGGCTTTATCAAAGGATTTCTGTTGCTTATAAATAATTCCGATATTGGCATTCACCATTGCCGTTTTAGTTAAATCCTTTTGATTTTCATAGATTTTTAAGGCTTTAAAATAATAATAAAGTGCTTCTTTGAATTTTCCCAATTGATCATATGCCACACCTAGATTGTTGTAGGAATCAGCAATTGCGATTTGATTTCCAAGAATTTTTCTTTTGCTTAAAGCTCTGAGATGGTAAACTAATGCGGAATCTGCCATTCCTTTATATTCATAGGAATTGGCCAAATTGTTATAAACATCAGCATAAACAGAATCACTTTTTATCTTGTTTGATTCAGCATGAGCTTTTTGAGCATAAATCAAACACGAGTCTAGATTAACCGTACTGAATTTATCAGAAAGATTTAAATAGTGTTTTACTTTAGAAAGAGAATTGCTTTGTTTGGTTATTGTTTGTAAACTATCCTTTTTAGCTTGCTTTATAACTTGAGCAGAAGTATCACAAAAAGATAGAATCAAAATGAGAATCAAAAAATTGAAAAAATTATTTTTCATTATTTAGATTGTTAATTCTCAAATATAACTTTTTTCAAAAACTACAACAATTAATTTGACAAATTTTCATAAAAATTACTACATAATTAACTAATTAAGTAAATTATATTAAGTAGTAACACAGCTATTACAATAAAATAAATAAAAACAGTCACAATTGTTGATTTGGGAGACTTCATTAAATTTTGTATCATAATTTATAAAATGAAATAAAAAAACTTTCCAAACGAGAAGTAGTTCGAATGGAAAGTTTAAAAAAAACCACCAAAACTATTTTTAGTCTAGTTCAACATTAAATGAACCTTCAGTAATTTGTTTCATACTATTATCATCAGAATTTTTAGCAGAAAAACTAAATGTTCCTTTGATGTGAGTAGCAGTAATCTCAGAAACATTAATTTCTCCAACTTTATCGCCACCTGTATAAGGAGCTGACCAAATATTTGTTTCGGAAGCGGCAGGATTAGATAAATTGACATTGAACTCGGTGTAACTTGCATTAGCTTGACCTAAACCGAGTGTTCCACCAATATCATAAGTGCCAACCCCGTCAAATGTGGTCACATTCAAGACAAATGCTTTACTGGAAGTGCCTCCCGTATTTCCTTGAATAGACAACATGGTACCAACTTGATTAGCTAATGTGACCATTTCCATTGTTGTTACATTAGTCCCATCTACTTTCGCTTTAATGGTTCCCGCTGCAGCATTACCACCTCCACCTCCATTGTCATCACTGCTACATGATGTAAAAAATGAAAATGAACCGGCAATTAATAACGCACAGATAAGTTTAATTGATTTCATAAGAGTATTTTTTATTGGTTAAAATTATAAACCAAAATTGCAATACAATTACAAAACAATCAATAGGGCATTTGCCGTATTTTTAGTAGTTCAATGTAGTAAATTAGAAATTTAAAATGTCAGGTTTAATCCGGGATGCAACTTTTGCAATTGTTGTATGCTTCTTTCTAAATTGGATAAAAACTTTTGGTGTGCTTCAGATTGTAAGTTAAAAGGTCGATGTGAAAATGCTTTTTGAATCGTTTCGATTTCTTTCATAAGAGAAAACGAACCCTCTGAAATAAAGGTGTTTTTAAAAATAGTCCAAATATAATCGATCGCAACTTGGTTGGGGTGCAACATGTCTTCTGCATAAAAACGATAATCTCGCAAATCATCCATCATAATTTCGTAGCTTGGAAAATAGTTTGAATTGCGGGTTGCGGATCGCGAGTTGTGAATTGCTGCAATTAAATGCGACTTACTCAATTGATTTTCTACAAAACCATCCTTTAAATGACGAACGGGTGAAATGGTGAATATAAAATGACAATTTGGATTTATTTCTTGAAGTAAAGCACAACTTCTTTGAATACTGGCTTCAATTTGAGCAATAGAAAGCAATTCTTTTGAAAATTCCTTCTGAGGTACTTTATGACAATTGGCTACTACTTTCCCTGATTCATTATTTCTATAAACCCAAGAAGTTCCATAAGTTATGATACAAGTTGTAGCATTTTGAAATTCGAGAAATGCAGTATCAATTATAACATTTAAAGTTGCCAGCAATTCATCCTTATTGGCATTACTCAATTCGGAATGCACCTCAAAACAATGCCATAAATCATTGTGAAAAAAAATAGCATCTTCAGTAAAATAGTTCTTTTGAGTAATTCGTTCAATACTACTTTCAATTGAAAACGGATTAAAAATAATACCAAAAGGATTTACCAAATTACGGAATTTATAATAACTGAATTTTTCAGAAATGTTTTCAGCAAAACACGAACCCATTAACACCAATCTGGCAGTATAATCAATTTGATTATCATTTGTAGAAAGGGAAATTGGAGTTCTGAAATTCATTTATAAACTATTTTATAAATTCAACCGCCTTCGCTAACGCCTCTTTAATTCCGTCCACATTTTTACCACCGGCTGTTGCAAAGAATGGTTGTCCGCCGCCGCCGCCTTGAATATATTTTCCTAATTCTCGAACGACTTGTCCGGCATTTAAATTGTGAGAAGCTACTAATTCTTTAGAAATATAACAGGTTAACATCGGTTTATTTTCATCGGCTGTAGCCAAAACTAAAAATAAATTATTGCCTAAATTACCTAATTCATACGCCAAATCTTTTGCACCTTCCGGATTCAAATCGACTTGTTTGGCTAAGAATTTTATGCCGTTAACTTCTTGTAATTCTGAAGCTAATTCACCTTTTAAGTTTTTTGCTTTTTCACGCAACAATTGCTCAATTTGCTTTTTCAATTTGGCATTATCATCTTGTAAAGAAACCACGGATTTTAAAATATCTTGCGGATTTTTCAACATTTCTTTTAGTTCAACTAATGTATTTTCTTGATTTTTGTAGAAGTCTTTTACGGCATCACCGGTAATCGCTTCAATTCGACGAATTCCCGCTGCTACAGCTCCTTCAGAAATAATTTTGAAATGCCAAATATCGGCTGTATTTTTCACGTGAATGCCACCACATAATTCTTTGCTATCGCCAAATTCAATCATACGAACAGAATCGCCATATTTTTCGCCAAACAAAGCCATTGCACCTTGTTCCATCGCTTGCTGAATTGGAATATTTCTGTGTTCAACCAATTGCAGTTGCTCTTCAATGCGTTGGTTTACGAAGTCTTCCACTTGCTTGATTTCTTCATCAGAAACTTTCGAAAAATGCGAAAAGTCAAAACGCAAATAATTCGGATTCACTAATGAACCTTTTTGCTCCACGTGCTTCCCTAAAATTGTTCTCAAAGCCAAATGCATCAAGTGTGTAGCGGAGTGATTTTTGGATGATTTTAACCTTGCAACTTCATTCACTTTAGCTTTGAATGTTCCTTTTAAATCATCTTCGTCAGGTAAAGAATGAGTCAAATGCATTATTAAATTATTCTCCTTTTTCGTATCTAAAATCAATACAGATTGACTATCCCATTCTAAAATACCTGTATCGCCCACTTGCCCTCCACCTTCGGGATAAAATGGTGTATTATCTAAAACGATTTGGTATAAAATTCCGTCTTTTTTTGAATTTACTTTTCGAATTCGAGTGATTTTTACTTCATTTTCGGTTTTGTCGTAACCAACGAATGTTTCAACATTTCCTGGAATTAAAACTGACCAATCTTCGGTTGAAACTTCAGAAGCGGCACGGGAACGTGTTTTTTGCTTTTGCATTTCGCTATAAAAGCCTGCCAAATCAATTTCAAAACCTTTCTCTTTTGCTATTAATTCAGTTAAGTCAATTGGAAAGCCATAGGTATCATATAAATCAAAAGCATTCTTTCCCGAAATGATTGGTTTGACATTTTTATCACTTAATTCTTGATAAATCTTTACTTCTTGCATTAAGCTTTCTAAAATCAACAAACCTGCAGCAATTGTTCGTAAAAACGATTGTTCCTCTTCTTTAATTACATTTTCAATAAATTGTTTTTGAATTTTAATCTCTGGGAAAAACTCGCCCATTTGATTGGATAAAACAGCAACCAATTCATAAATAAAAGGCTCTTTTTTATTTAAAAATGTAAATCCATAACGAACCGCCCGACGCAAGATTCTACGAATCACATAACCGGCTCCGGTATTAGAAGGCAATTGTCCATCTGCAATTGCAAAAGCAACAGCACGAACGTGATCTACAATTACACGAATAGCAATATTGGTTTTGTTTTGTTCTTCTGATATAGTTGCAACTTCGTTAGAAGTATATTTCAAACTAGTAAGTTGTTCAACTTTTTCAATTAAAGGCGAAAAAACATCGGTATCATAATTGGATGTTTTTCCTTGCAAAGCCATACACAAACGTTCAAATCCCATTCCGGTATCTACATGTTGAGCGGGTAATTTTTCTAACGAACCATCGGCTTTACGATTGAATTCCATAAAAACGTTGTTCCAGATTTCCACCACTTGAGGATGGTCGTTATTCACCAAACTCTTTCCGGAAACGGTTGCTTTTTCTTCTTCCGAACGCAAATCAACGTGAATTTCAGAACAAGGTCCGCACGGTCCTTGATCGCCCATTTCCCAAAAATTATCTTTTTTATTTCCTAGAATAATTCGGTCTTCATCAATCAATTCCTTCCAAATATCCCAAGCTTCTTGGTCAAAAGGCACATTTTCTTCGGGATTTCCTTCAAACACAGAAACATATAAATTTTCTTTGGGAATTTTATAAACTTCGGTCAACAATTCCCAAGCCCAATTGATGGCATCTTTTTTAAAATAATCACCAAATGACCAGTTGCCAAGCATTTCAAACATGGTGTGATGATAGGTATCAAACCCAACATCTTCCAAATCGTTATGCTTCCCGGAAACTCGCAAACATTTTTGAGTATCGGCAATTCGCTTGCTTTTAGGCTCGGCATTTCCTAAAAAATATTCTTTAAATTGAGCCATTCCTGAGTTGTTAAACATCAAGGTTGGATCATCTTTCAGAACAATAGGAGCCGAAGGAACGATTAAATGTCCTTTACTTTCAAAAAATTGCAGAAACTGCTTGCGGATATCTTGTGATTTCATTTAAAATAAATTCAATGTTTACGATTCAAAATTTTGGAATTTTACTACAATTTAGAATAGTTTCTATCGTTTGTTACTTATTCAAACCTAAAAAAATTAAAATTAGTATTAGAATGAAACATTTCTTAAATTTGTTCGTCTAATCCATTTTGAAAGCACAAAAATAGTATAATTTAAGAAATGTCGAAGAAAGTAAAGTATTATTACGATACCGAAAGTTTAGCTTATAAAAAAATCAGTCCGAAAAA
The DNA here is from genome assembly GCF_014638005.1 of Flavobacterium orientale. Classification (GTDB taxonomy): domain Bacteria; phylum Bacteroidota; class Bacteroidia; order Flavobacteriales; family Flavobacteriaceae; genus Flavobacterium; species Flavobacterium orientale. The sequence goes on along the minus strand of NZ_BMFG01000001.1, from coordinate 197,967 downwards.
GGGCCGAAGACTCGGCTATATAACATTGTTTTTAGTTTCTGCAGCTCTATTTGGTTTTTTATGTTTTGTACTTTTAATCAACACGCCTTATTTTGAAACGCCAAAAGACCGTTTGCAAGCTCGAGAAATTGAAAACTTAAAATTGCGGTATGCTATTTTAAATAAAAAAATGAGTCAACTGGACGAAGTGATTGAAAGCATTGAAGAAAGAGACAACAACTTATATCGCGTCTATTTTAACTCCTCTCCTATTCCAAACGAACAACGCAAAGCGGGATTTGGCGGAATAAACCGCTACAAAGAATTGGAAGGTTATAATAATTCTGAATTGGTCATCAACACGACAAAAAGAGTGGATATGCTTTCTAAGCAACTTGCCATACAATCAAAATCATTAGATGAAATTTTACGATTAGCAAAAGATAAAGAAAAATTACTAGCCGCTATTCCGGCAATTCAACCGGTTAAAAATGAAGATTTAACTCGGGTGGCTTCCGGTTTTGGTTATCGAAATGACCCGTTTACCAAAATTAGGAAATTCCATTACGGAATGGATTTTACTGCTAAAACCGGAACTCCAATTTATGCCAGTGGTGATGGAGTTGTAGAACGAGCTGACAATTCATTGTCGGGTTATGGTAACTTAATAGTTATCAGACATGGTTATGGCTATGAGTCTTTTTATGCTCATTTGAGCAAATTTAAAGTGAGAGCCGGACAAAAAGTGAAACGAGGTGACATCATTGGTTTAGTTGGAAGCACCGGACGTAGTGAGGCTCCTCACCTTCATTATGAAGTGCACAAAGACGGCGAACCTATCAACCCGATTAACTTTTACTACGGAAGTATTTCCGCTCAAGAATATATTGCTATTTCCAAAATTGCTAACCAAGAAAACCAAGCTCTCGACTAATGCATTTAAACTTACCAGAAAAAAGATATTACAGCATTGGCGAACTGGCCAAAGCATTTGACGTAAACGCATCGTTAATTCGCTTTTGGGATAAAGAATTTGACATTTTAAAACCAAAGAAAAATGCCAAAGGAAACAGAATGTTTACGCCGGAAGATGTCAAAAATCTACAATTGATTTTTCATTTGGTAAAAGAAAGAGGTTTTACTTTGGATGGAGCAAAAATCCATTTGAAAGAAGGACAAAAGAAAACGTTAGACAAATATGAAATTATCTCTAAATTAGAGGGAATCAAAGCTCAACTAATGCAAATTAAAGAAGGACTTTAAAAATGGTGATTGGTGACCGGTAAAAGGTCTTTTAAATAAAAGTTTTAAAAACAGAATAAATAATTAAAAACAAACTCAGTTGCTAAGAAACTCAGGTTTTCAGTAACGCAACATCAAACCTTAAAAAACAAATAGTATGAAAAAATGGTTAATCCCCGTTGGAATTATTTTAGTGTTGGTAATTATTGCTGCTTCTTCCTACAATGGATTGGTAGCTGTTCAAGCTGATGCAAAAACTGCTTGGTCAAATGTTGAAAGCAGTTATCAAAGACGTAATGATTTAATTGGAAATCTGGTTAAAACCGTTCAAGGTGCTGCCGATTTTGAAAGAGGAACCCTTACAGCAGTTATTGAGGCTAGAGCAAAAGCCACTTCAATTACTATTGACCCTACAAATATTTCACCTGAACAAATGGCACAATTTCAACAAGCTCAAGATGGTCTAGCCGGTGCTTTAAAAAGTTTATTAGTAACAGTTGAGCGTTATCCTGACTTAAAAGCCAATCAAAACTTTTTGGAATTGCAATCACAATTAGAAGGAACAGAAAACAGAATTAATGTAGTTAGAGATCGCTATAACGAAACGGTTAATGTTTATGACAAAAAAATCAAATCGTTTCCTGCTGTTTTATTTGCCGGAATTATGGGCTTCAAAGAAATGGAACGTTTCAAATCTGTTGAGGGAGCCGATGTTGCCCCGGATGTAAATTTTAATTTTTAAAAAAATATGTCAATCGTTGAAGATTTTCTAACGGCAGAGGAAGAAGCAGAAATTGTGCAAGCTATTCATAGTGCTGAACAAAACACCTCCGGCGAAATACGAGTTCACATTGAAAACCATACAGATTTAAAACCTCTTGAAAGAGCTCAAGAGGTTTTTCATCAACTTAAAATGGATGAAACGGCATTGCGAAATGGTGTATTATTTTATGTTGGTGTTTCAGATCACACTTTTGCAATTATTGGAGACAAAGGAATCAACGATGTTGTTGAATCTGATTTTTGGGATTGTACCAAAGATATTGTGATAGAAAATTTTAAAAAGAAACAATTCAAAAAAGGATTGATTGAGGGCATTTTGAGAGCCGGCGAAAAACTTAAACATAATTTTCCTTTTCAAAATGATGATTCTAATGAACTTTCCAACGAAATATCAAAAGGATAATGTATAGTTATTTTAAGAAAATCAGTACACCACTACTTATCTTGATGATAGCCACAATTTCATTTGTTGGATTTTCTCAAAGTAATAAAATACCCGAAGCTCCAACTAAGATTGAGCCCATCATAGATCAAACAAATACTTTATCTGAAAATGAATATCGTTTTTTATATGAAAAATTAAAAAACTATTACGACAGCACTTCAACAGAACTATTGGTTTTAGTGATCAAAACTACCAACGGAGATGATATTAATCGTTATGCAACCGATATTGGTCATAAATGGAAAATTGGTCAAAAAGGTAAAGACAATGGTATTGTTTTTTTAATTGCAAAAGACGACCGTAAAATGTCCATTCAATCAGGATACGGAGCAGAACATTTGTTAACCGATGCTTTAGCTAAACGAATCATTGAGCAAGTAGTTAAACCCGAATTCAAAACCGGCAACTATTTTGAAGGAATTGACAAGGGAACAACAGCCATCATGCAAGTTATGAGTGGTGAATATAAAAACGATTTAAAAAATAAAAATGGTGGTGGTGGTTTTATTTTTTTTATTCTTCTTTTTTTTATAATCATGATTATCATCCTTTCAAACAAAAAAAATGGTGGAAACAACAACACAGGAACTTTTTCCGGGCCTGATTTACTTGACGTAATCATCCTAAGCCGAATGGGCCGTGGAGGCGGTGGTGGTAGTTTCGGAGGTGGTTTTGGTGGCGGTTCTTCCGGAGGTGGTTTTGGCGGATTTGGCGGCGGCGGCGGATTTGGCGGCGGCGGTGCAAGTGGTGGTTGGTAAAAAAACAACTTAAACATAAAAAAAAGCGACTATTCCAAGTCGCTTTTTTCTTTTAATCTAAAATAAACATTCCGCCTTCTTTATCTTTTTTACCTCCAAATTTATCTAATTTGTAAGTCAGAGAAAACATGACATAACGTTGTAAAACGATGTTTTCCGTATCGGTAATTGCGGTTGGCGTGATGGTTCGCCTAACACCTACATTTTGGTTTAATACATCATATACTTTCACTTTGGCCAGCAATCGGTCTTTGTAAAAATTGTATCCCAAACTGGTGTTCCATAAATAGAAATCTTTTTGAAAACCATCGGCAATGTTGGAGTTATAGGTATATCCAAAATCATTTCCAAAAACTACTTTCTTCGGCCAATAACTGGTAAATTCCATTTTGAAACGATGTACAAAATTGTTGGCGTTTTCAATTACATAATTTTTAAAATCGGTTGAATTGAAATTGTAACTATAACTTGGTGCGATGGTTACTAAATCTTCAATACTCCAATTTAAACTTACTCGTGGTTCTAATCTCCATCCTTTTGCTTCGTACAATTCGGCATTAGTCAATCCTTGATTGATATTGTAACCGGAATCTAAACCAACGCTTAAACGTAAATTTCTTTTTTCTTTTTTGAATGATTTGCTCCAGGAAACACCCATATAACTATTCAATCCTTTGTCTACATTTTCATACGTGGTTTGTGCTCTAAAACTTTCATCATAAACAGTAGAAGAAACAATTTGATCTTTAGACATTGTCATTCCAGCATAAAAGAAAAAACCACTTCTTGATTGCCAATCATAATTATTAAAATTAGAATAAACAGAATGCTGTTGAGTAGGATTTAAGTCGCCGTTTCCAACAATCGTATTTAATGGATTAGAAAGATTTTCAACCGGAAGAAATTGGTTAGCCAATGGCAATTCCATCTTAAAATTATAATTGGCGTAAATAGATTTTCCTTTGCTAATCGTGTAATATAAATTAGCATTACCTCTTGGGAAAACATAATTTTTATTCAATCGTGTAGTAACTGCCAAATAATCGGATTCGTTTTTAAATGTAACAAACTCAGGACCGGCTCCAAATCCGGCTCTTAAATTCTTTTTATTCCAACTTAATCTGACAGATGGGTGAATTTTAATAACACTCGAATTAATTTCGTTGGATAACGGAGCATTAAATTCAGAATAACTCCCGGCAACTTCATCAAAATCAAAGGTTGCATCTGAATCTTTAGAAGCATAATAAGTAAACTGCGACGCTACACTTACTTTTAATGAATCGGTTATGGGTTCACTGTAGCGAACTTCTGTTTCGACCTTATTAAATTTTCTATCCCTAAAAACATTTTGATCTCGAATATCATCCGGTTCTCCCGTTAAATAATAAAATGTAGAAGAATTCAAATTAGAAAAAGTGTTTGTTTTTTTATGTTCATTTGTTAACGAAGCAGAAATTCCACGCTCTTTCTTTTTGAATGATTTAAAGAAGTAAATACTGTTTTCAAAAGAAGTATCATCCACATCTGAAAATGTATTAGAATTACTTTCATTGGAAAGTTCATTTGCCTGATTACGTGTTTCTTGATTAGTGTTGAAACGGTCTTTATTTAAAGCTTTAACAAGTCTTGGCTCCAAATAAATAGTAGCGGTTGAGTCTAATTTTATTTCGAAATTAAAACTCAAATTATGCGAATTCCCAATTCGATTTGAAGTAGAATTTGATTCAGTAAACGTAGTTTCAGTTGGCAATAAATTAGTCCGTGAAGTTCGATTTACATTTTCGGTTTCGGCATTGGTGAAAAAATAATTATTATTTACATCTACTTTTTTTAACCATTTATCGGCATAATTAATTCCAATTAAATTGGAAGTGGTTATGCCATTACTTCCGCCAAAACTCATTCCGTTAATTCCAAAAGAGCCGTCATCACTGGAATAAACCGATACATTCCTACCGCCACCCATATTATCAAAAATCTCATTCATCGAAAACCCGACCGAGTTGATATTGTTTGCCGAAGCTAAGACACTAATCTTTTGTTCGCCTTTGAACCAATTGAGCAACAAACTGGATTCATACCGTTCATCGGAACCATAACCGCCCATAATTTTACCAAAAAAACCTTTATTTTTATCTTCTTGAATGGTTAGGTTGATTGTTTTTTCTTCACCGGAAGCGGTATCTCCAGACAATTCTTCTGCTTTGGTTTTTGTATCAACTACTTGAATTTTTTCTATAATTTCAGCAGGTAGGTTTTGCGTAGCTATTTTTCCGTCTTTGCCAAAAAACGGTTTTCCGTTCACAAGAATTTGGTTGACTTCTTTTCCGTTTACTGTAATTTTGCCTTCGGGAGAAATTTCAACTCCGGGTAATTGTTTGAGCAGTTTTTCAACATTGGCATCGGCTCCTACTTTAAAAGAAGCGGCATCAAATTCTAAAGTGTCGTTTTTAATTCGAACCGGTGGTGCTTCGCCTTTTATAACCACTTCATCCAATGCGGTGCCATTTTCACTCAGAGAGATAAATCCCAATTCTAAGTTTTCTTTCAAATCATTGATTTCTTTTCTGAAACTTTTATAGCCCATGTAGGAAACTTTTAAAAATACCGCTTGGTCATTCTTACGCGTTTTGAGTTCAAAATTCCCGTTTTTTTCCGAAATAGTATAATCAATTACGGTGGAGTCTTTTTTTGAAGTTAAAAAAACTGTTGCCGATTCAAGGGGAAGTTTAGATGTTTCATCAATTATTTTACCTTTAACGGTTACAAAATTTTGACTATTGGCAATACAAATACAAAAAAACAAAGCTAGGGTTAGGAAATGTTTAGACATACAATGTTAAAAATTTGGCTGTGAGAAAATTCTATAACAGCGAAATAACACTTTTAGTATGAAATGTTAAAATTTCTTACACAAACTTTAACATTTAAAATTACAATTCAAACTCGAAATAAAAAATCCATTAAGCAATTAAGGTTCATTAGTCAATAAAACTTAATGAACCTTAATTATTTAATGGATTAGAATAGAAATCTAATTTTTATTTTTCTCTAATATAAATATCAATCGGAACACCTGAAAAATCCCAATGTTCTCTGATTTTATTTTCTAAAAATCGTTTGTAAGCTTCTTTTACATATTGTGGTAAGTTGGCAAAAAACACAAACTGAGGTGTTGGAGTTGGCAACTGCATGCAATATTTAATCTTCACATATTTACCTTTTAAAGCCGGTGGCGGATAGGCTTCAATCAATTTCAACATATAATCGTTGAATTTTGAAGTTGGAATCCGTTGTCTTCTGTTTTCAAAAACTTTAACGGTTTCTTCTAACGCTTTCAACAAACGTTGTTTGGTCAAAGCCGAAACGAATAAAATAGTGACATCTGTAAAAGGTTCTAACTCTTTTCTGATTTTTACTTCATAATCACGGGTTGACATGGTTTCTTTTTCAACTAAATCCCATTTGTTAACCAAAATGATAATCCCTTTTCTGTTTTTAGCAGCTAACCAAAAAATACTTTGATCCTGACCTTCAAATCCTCGAGTAGCATCAATCATCAAAATACAAACATCTGCATGTTCAATAGCTCGAACAGAACGCATAACAGAATAAAATTCTAAATCTTCCTTCACTTTGGCTTTTCTTCTAATTCCGGCAGTATCTACCAGATTAAATTCAAAACCGAATCGGTTGTACTTGGTATCAATAGAATCTCGAGTTGTTCCGGCAATATCCGTAACTATATAACGATCTACACCAATAAGTGCGTTGATAAAGCTTGATTTTCCGGCATTAGGACGGCCAACTACAGCAAAACGAGGCAATTCTATTTCTTCTTGTGTAGGTTCGGGTCTATTTGGAAAAACATTGATTAGTTCATCCAACAACTCTCCTGTTCCACTTCCGGAAGTACTTGAAATAGTGATGAACTCGCCTAATCCTAAATTATAAAATTCATAGGCGTCTTTTTCACGCATGGCATTATCTACTTTGTTAACCACCACAATAACAGGCTTGGTGATTTTGCGAAGTAATTTTGCCACCTCATCATCCATTGGCGTTATGCCTTCTTCAACATCAACCACAAACATAATAACATCAGCTTCATCAATGGCTAATTCTACTTGTTTACGGATTTCTGCTTCAAAAATATCGTCTGAACCTTTAATGTATCCACCGGTATCAATTACTGAAAATTCCTTTCCATTCCATTCACTTTTTCCATAATTTCGGTCGCGGGTTACACCACTTACGGAGTCAACAATTGCTTCTCTTCGTTTTATCAAACGATTAAAAAGTGTTGATTTTCCAACATTTGGTCTTCCTACAATGGCTACAATAGTACTCATACTTCTAATTTCTAATATTTTGCAAAGGTAGCTTTTTTGTTTGAAGTACAGCGTTTAAACTTTTATGCAAATTTTGAGCTGCTTTTTGAAGTAATAATTAAAAATAAAGCTACTAATTTTACGTTCCAATATATAATTCGTAAATTAGTATCTCAAAAACAAGCCCAACCAAAAATGGATATAGACGAACAAATATCGCTTCGATATCGCTTTGATAAAGTAGTGACCAAATCCTATGATGACATTTTAAACAGTTGCGAACAACTGAAAGAAAAAGTTGAACCTGATTATAAAATAAAAGTTTCAGGACATCATATTTGGTTAAACATCGGTATGTTACATCGAGAGAAACATTCGCCTCATTTGCATTTAGAAATTGAAAAAATGGAAGATGGCAATACTTTTATAAGAGGTTTGTATGGCCCGGATCCTGTTTTGTGGACATTATTTATGTTTCTTCACTTTGTAGTGGCAGGAATATTTGTCATTTTTTCAATGATAGCTTTTTCCAAATGGTCATTAAATCAAGCCTATGGATTTGATTTGGTTGTGATGTTTGCCATGGTAAACATTTGGTTTTTGCTCTATTTTATTGCTCGTCTTAACCGAAAAAAAGGATTGAAGCAAGCCAAAGAATTGGAAGTTTTGATGGATAAAATTTTGGAAGAATAACTTTTTATTTTTTAAACGAAAGGATCAATCACCCATCACCAATCACCTACTTCTGATTATACCCCAATCGTCTTAACTGAAACGCATTGCTTCGCCAATCTTTACTTACTTTAACAAAAAGTTCGATGTGAATTTGTTTACCGAAGAATTTTTCTAAATCTTCACGAGATTGAACGCCTACTCTTTTTAGAGCAGCACCTTTGTGCCCAATAATAATTCCTTTTTGTGTATCGCGTTCCACCATGATTATGGAACGAATTCGGATGATGTTTTCATCTTCGATAAACTCTTCCGTTTCTACCTCAACAGCATAAGGAATTTCTTTATCATAATGCATTAAAATCTTTTCGCGAATGGTTTCGTTCACAAAAAAACGCTCCGGTTTATCGGTTAAGGTATCTTTTGGATAGTAGGGCGGTGAAAGTGGTAACAATTCTAAAATCCTATTGAACACTTCTTTAACATTGAAATTTTCTAAAGCTGAAATGGCAAAAATTTCGGCATTGGGCACTTTTTCTTTCCACAAAGCAATCTGTTCTTCCAATTGTTCTTGATTGGATTTATCAATCTTATTCAACAACAACAAAACCGGAATGGAAGTGTGAATGATTTTATTAAAAAAAGCTTCGTCTTTTAACTCCTTCTCTCCTATTTCAACCATATAAATCAAAACATCGGCATCTTCAAAAGCTGATTTTACAAACTGCATCATGGATTCCTGCATTTCATAAGCCGGTTTTATAATTCCGGGAGTGTCTGATAAAACCACTTGAAAATCATCGCCGTTTACAATTCCTAAAATTCTGTGACGCGTTGTTTGTGCCTTTGAAGTAATAATGGACAATTTTTCTCCAATGAACGCATTCATCAAAGTTGATTTTCCTACATTTGGATTTCCAATGATATTGACGAATCCGGCTTTATGATTTTCCATACTGATTTTTAAAATAATGATAGGTCGCTTCTTTTACTTTGGGTGCCAAAAGCACTAATGCAATCATATTACTGATACTCATTAGAGCAAATGCCAAATCTATCAATCCGATTACAAATTCAAGAGAGGCAATTGCTGCAAAGATAATACTCAATAAGTAAATTGGGTTGTAATACTTGCCAATTTTTATTCCTCCGAGAAAAGTTAAACATTGTGTACCATAAAAAGAATAGGTAAACAACGTAGATAAAGCAAAAACCAACACCAAAATTAACAACAAGGGTTTGCCAAATCCGAACAATAATAGATCAAAAGCAGCCATGGTTAAAACAATACCGTTTTTATCGCCTTCCAAATAAACACCGCTTATCAAAATCAGTAATGCCGTAATCGTACAAACTATAATCGTGTCAATAAACGGTCCGAGCATGGCAACCAAACCTTCTTGAACAGGTTCGTTAGTTTTGGATTGACCATGATAAATGGGTGCTGTTCCCAATCCGCTTTCATTAGAAAAAACAGCCCTTCGCATACCAATGATGATTAAACCCGACAAACCACCAATGACGGAAGTCTCCCAATTGAAAGCTTCTGTAAAAATCAATTGAAAAGTGGGTAAGATTTTAGTACCATTTGTTACCAAAATAAATAGTGCCACCAACAAATAAATCACAACCATAAAAGGAACCAAAGCCGAAGTGACGCGAACAATTTTCTTTAAACCGCCAAAAATAATTGTGGCGGTAATCACAATCAATAGTGAACCAAAAAGTAGTTTCCAATTAAAATCTCCAATTGCCCAAAAAGTATTGGGTTGCAAAACTTCCATCAACGATTGCGTCAACTGATTGGCTGTAAAAACCGGCAATACGCCTAATAGAGTGACCGATGCAAAGAAAACCGCCAGAGTCTTCCCTATTTTCCCTAAACCTTTTGACATATAATACATCGGACCGGCTCTGACAATGCCATTTGCATCCACCTCACGCAGTAATACTGCCAACGTACAAGAATAAAATTTGATTCCCATGCCGATAAAAGCAGTAACCCACATCCAAAAAACAACTCCGGGACCACCACTGTAAATAGCAACAGCCACTCCGGAAATATTGCCCAATCCAACCGTTGCTGCAATTACAGCCGATAAAGCTTGGAAATGACTTACCTGACCAACATCTTCGGTTTTATCAAACTTTCCTGCAACAATTTGAAGAGCGTGTTTAAAATAAAAATAGGGCTTAAACTTCGCATAACTTATCAAAAATAAACCACCACCAATTACCATAACTAACATCATCCACTCCAAAGAGTTAGTCCATTTTGAAATAAGATCGGTCAGATAAATCATGTGATTTGTTTCTCAAATATACCCAAATTACAACGATCAAAAAACACAATAATTAAAAAAAATATTGCAATTGTATAAAAAGGTTGTATATTTGCACCCGAAACATCGCGGGATAGAGCAGTAGGTAGCTCGTCGGGCTCATAACCCGAAGGTCACAGGTTCGAGTCCTGTTCCCGCTACTAGAATTAAGCTTCATAGAAATATGAAGCTTTTTTTATTACATAAATCGGAAGGCTCATATCAGCCCAGACGGACACAGGTAAGATTTAAACTCACACTACTAAGCAAAGAGAATCAAGAAATTGGTTCTTTTTTTTTATTTAAAAAGTTCCGAAAAAGAAATTAAATCATTCCCCTATTAAATAATACCCTACCTTGCTAACTAATAACTTCTAAAACTTCAATCATGGATTCTAAAAAAATTATTAGCCTGGTACTTATCGGCGTTGGTGTAGCTCTACTTATTTATGGCATGAATCACATGGATTCCGCTAGTTCTCAAATTGGTGAATTGTTTGGCAAAACAGATAATAAAGGAATGATAAGCATGATTATCGGTGGTGTTCTAGCTGTTGCAGGATTGGTAACATTTTTGAAAAAAAAATCATGACACATGCAACAAACCTGAATTGTATAATTTAAAACACTAATTGTGTAACAACATCACTTATTTATTAGGCAACCTTTGTTGTGGATTATGGTTCATTCCCCAATCTATAATTTAACCTAATAAATAATGAAAACAAAAAACTTTTTTAAGATTTTAACCTTGGCCGTTATCGTGCTATTTCAATCTTGTTCTGACGACGAAGAGATTGCTGTAAGTGGTTTATGTCCTTTGGTAACTTCTACTATTCCGACTAATGGTGCATTAAATGTTCCTTTTGATCAGGTAATCTCTGTGACGTTTAACAAACAAATGAGAACGTCTACAATTACAAATGAATCGTTCACAATTGAAGGATTGTCTCCTATTGAAGGAACGATTACATTTGAAGATGATGCATCAGGTACTACTGTAAAATTTACTCCCTCTAACAACCTATCCGAAGACACTACCTATACAGGTAGAATTAAAACAACTGTAAAAGATCAAGAAGGAAACGCATTACAAGTTGCTTATGTTTGGAGTTTCACAACAGGCATCACTATACGACCAATTGTTTTAGCAACCGATCCTATTGATGAAGCAACCGGTGTTCCTTTAAACAAAGTTATCACGGCTACATTCAGTGAAGCGATGAATCCTTTGTCAATTACAAACGCTACATTTTCTTTAATGAACGGCACAACTGCTGTTCCTGTTACATTTGACTATTTTGGTGCCTTAGTAACTTTTACTCCAACAGTAAATTTACTTCCAAACACAACCTATACTGCTATAATAGCAAGTGGTGTACAAAATTTATCTGGTGTAACAATGGCAAGTGATTATGAATGGACGTTCACAACAGGTGCAATCGTTGCTCCATTTGTAGTTTTTACTGATCCTTTGAACAATGCTACAAATGTTTCTTTGAATAAAGTGATTAGAGCTACATTTAGTGAAGTAATGAATCCTACCACTATTAACAACAGTACATTTACTTTAATGAACGGAACAACTTTGGTTCCGGTATCTTTTAGTTTTACAGGTGCTATGGTAAGTTTTACTCCTACCTCAGCTTTGCTTGAAAACACTACCTATACGGCGACCATTACTACTGGTGCTCAAAATCCAACTGGAAATGGCTTAACTGCTAATTATGTTTGGAGTTTTACAACTATTGGAAGTGCCGCAGGAATTCCTGATATAGGCTCGCTTGACGATATCGCCAGTTTTGGCGGAAATGCGGGCGTTACCAATCAAGGAATAAACACTGTAATTATCAATGGAGGCATTGCAACAACTGCAGCTTCTACCTTAGTTACTGGATTTCACGATGGTTTAACAGGTGCTATTTATACAGAAACACCGTTAAATGTTGGTCTAGTTTCAGGCGGAATATATACTGCCCCTCCAACACCGGGTAATGCTACTACTTTTGCTATTGCTCAACAAGCCTTGCTTGATGCCAATGCATTATACATTGCCTTATCTCCAGCTGCAATGCCTGGCGGAATTGATCCGGGTGCAGGTGAATTGGGAGGATTGACTTTAGCTCCGGGAGTTTATAAATCAAACAGTGGCACTTTTAATATTTCGAATGGTAACTTGACTTTAGATGCTCAAGGCGATCCAAATGCCGTTTGGGTTTTCCAAACAGCTTCAGGATTAACAGTTGGAATCGCCGGACCAACCGGTGCAAAAAGTGTCAACCTAATCAATGGAGCTTCTGCTTCAAATGTGTTTTGGCAAGTGGGAAGTACAGCAATAATTAATAGTGCCGGTGGTGGTGTAATGGTGGGAACCATTGTAACAAACTCTGGTGTAACTTTATCTACCGCTGGAAACACAGTGCAAACCGTTCTTAATGGTAGAGCTATTTCTTTGGTTGCTTCAGTAACTATGGTTAACACAACGATAAACGTACCTAACTAAAAAAACAAAAGGGTTTTAATCACCAAGGTGTTTGAAACCCTTTTTTAACAACTATAATTTCATTACAATGAACAATAATATTAAATTAACAAAAACATCCTATTCAAGTTTAAAAAAACAGAGCGTCATTATGCTACTTGTTTTTATAATGGGAGTTCAATTTTCATCTCAGGCACAGGAGACAGTTTTTACACGACCAAGTTGGTATTTTGGTGTAGCAGCCGGTTCTAATTTGAACTTTTATCGTGGTACCACACAAAATTTAAATGCTGATTTAACTGTGCCTGCTGCATTTCACAATGGTTTTGGTTCAGGGTTATTCATCGCTCCTTCTATCGAATATTATAAACCAAAAACGGTTCTAGGTTTTATCTTTCAAGCAGGCTTTGACGACCGAAGTGCTTCTTTTGATCAGGTGATGACCGTTTGTAATTGTCCGGCCGACTTAAAAACAAAAACTACCTATCTTACTATTGAGCCAAGTTTAAGAATCGCTCCTTTTAGAAATGATTTTTATATTTATGGAGGTCCTCGTTTTGCTTTCAATCTTGAAAATTCATTCCGATATCAATTAGGAATAAACCCTGATTTTCCTGATCAAGAACCAACACCGGCAGTAAGAGGTGATTTTAGCGATACAAGAGAATCAATAATTTCCATGCAAGTTGGAATGGGATATGATATCATGCTTTCTTCAGTAAAGAACAAAACACAATTTGTAGTGTCTCCTTATGTTGCTTTTCACCCTTATTTTGGACAAAACCCGCGTTCATCTGAATCATGGAATGTTTCAACGCTTAGAGTTGGTGCCGTTTTAAAATTTGGTCAAGGAAAAGAAATTGAATCGTTGACAAAAGAACCTACAATCAAACCTTATGCTTTTAGTGTTAATTCACCAAGCAATGAAAATACTTCACCAAGTGTAAGTGAGACTTTTCCATTGAGAAACTATGTGTTTTTTGATTTAGGCTCTACAGAAATTCCTTCACGATATGTGTTGTTAAACAAAAATCAAGTTAAGGATTTTAAAGAAGATCAGTTGGAAACAACCAAGCCAATCAATCTTTCTGGTCGCTCTGATCGTGGAATGGTTGTCTATTATAACATCTTGAATATTTTAGGTGATCGTATGCAAAAAAACCCATCTACTACAATCAAATTGGTTGGTTCATCAGAAAAAGGACCTGAAGACGCAAAAGTAATGGCAGAGTCGGTTAAATCGTATTTAACTTCTGTGTTTGAAATTGCTCCGGCAAGAATAACAGTTGAAGGTAGAACAAAACCTAAATTACCATCAGAACAAGTTGGTGGAACATTAGAACTGGAATTATTACGTCAAGGTGACCGAAGAGTTTCTATTGAAAGTAGCTCTCCTGAATTATTGATGGAATTTCAAAGTGGATCAAATGCTCCATTGAAACCAATAGTTTTAACAGGTCCAAAAGTAGCCCCACAAAGTAGCTATGTTACTTTTGATTTACCGGGTGCTAAAGAGGCTTTCAAATTTTGGAATGTAGAAGTAAAAGATGAAAAAGGGACTATTCAAAAATACGGCCCTTATACAGAAGAATCGGCCAGCATTCCAACTAAAACTATTTTAGGAACTCGTGAACAAGGTCATTATACCATTTCTATGATAGCAACTACTCCTGATGGTCAAATTGTGAGAGAAGATAAAGAAGCTCATGTAGTGCTTTGGAAACCTTCAGTTAACGAAGAAAGCATGCGTTATAGTGTAATTTATGATTTCAACAATTCGGAAGCAATTAAAATCTATGAAGATTATTTATCAAAAATTGTAACTCCAAAAATCCCTTCAAACGGACGGGTAGTTATAAATGGTTATACTGATGTGATTGGTGATGCTGCAAATAATCAAGTATTATCTTTGGCTAGAGCAAATGATGTAAAACAAATTTTGGAAAACAGCTTATTAAAAGCGGGAAGAAAAGATGTGACTTTCACAGTTAAAGGAAATGGTGAAAATGAAGCTTTATCTCCTTTTGACAACAAACTTCCTGAAGAACGATTTTATAATCGTACAGTAATTATCGATATTTTTCCGGCAAAATAAAACGCCAAAAAACACAATTAAAATAAAAGGCAAGGATACATTCCTTGCCTTTTTGATTGAAAACGATTTCACTACCAAAGGGTTGGTCGCTACTTTTATGGTGAATAGTAAAATAAAAAGACTACTTTTGCAAAAAATTTAAATCGTGAACAATCACGAATGTACAGTTAACTTATGAATTCGAAGAAAATCTCAGAATACCGAAAATTGCTTGATGTTACTAAAACAGCAACCCTTAAGGAATTAAAAACTATTTACCGCAACAGCATGAAAGACATTCATCCTGACACCATTGCTGATGCTGATGAACGCCATGCCGCTGAAGAACGCAGTAAAGAAATTATTGAAGCCTACCACTTTTTAGTAAGTATCGCACCTGAAACTCAAGAGAAAGTAAAAGAAGAGTATGTAAAAACGACAACAACTTCTGGAATTCTTGATTTTTATTTCGAAAACGGAGTTTTATACATCAACTTTTTAGACGGAAATTCGTTTGAATATTTTGGCGTACCCAAAGTTACTTATATCAAATTGGTGAATGCGGAATCGCCTGCTCGTTTTGCACGCAGACATATCTATAATGAGTTTGTATACCGTAGTGCCAGCAAACTAGTAGCAGCAGAATAAATATAAAAACATTAAAGCGACTTTCTGATTAGTAAGTCGCTTTGATTTTCTATTTTATCTTTTTTGTTGTTCAAAATCATTTCAGCCAATAGCAATCCCATTGCTGTAAAATCAGTTGAAATCGTAGTAATTCCATTTTCTACTACCTTTTTTAAAGGCGTATCATTATAGGAAATAATCCCATAATCCAAACCAATCTGTAACTCTTGCTTTTTAGCTTGTTCAATTACTTCTACCAAATGCCGGTCATTGGGAATAATATAAACAGTCCCTTTTTTTATAATTTGATGCTCAAAATTTGGAATAATTGTATTTTCAAATAAAAAATCAGCACCAAATTTCTCAAACCCTTCCACCATTCCCAATGGTTCTTTGAATCCCGGAAAAATCAAAACCAAGCGTTCATACTTTTTCAACAAAAGTTTGGCTTTCACTAAAGCGGAAAAAACGTCTTTCACAAAATTTTGATGCACCGAAGGATATCCACTCAGTTCATCATTGGTTTGATCCAAAATATAAACATCATTTTTAGGCAATGTTTTTATAATGGCAGCCGCTCCTTTTAAATTAGTGGGCATGATAATATATTTGGAATAATTTCCATTACTTTCATTAATTAACTTTCGAAACATGTCCAAATTAAAATGATGAAAGAAAATATCAATTTGTGCCCGATTATCAATTGCTTCTAAAAAAGAATTATATAAATTTTCTTTAAAGGCATTCAATTCATCAAACAAAACAAAATAGCGGTGCTCAAAGCTAAATTCGGTGCTTTTTATGTAATACCCTTTCCCAAGAATGGCAAATACAATTCCACGTTTTTTGAGCTCATCATAGGCTAACAAAACAGTATCTCTTGAAATGGAGAATTCCAAACACAATTTATTAACGGATGGCAATTGATCTCCTCTATTTAAACGATTTTCTGCTATAGCAATTTCTACAGACGAAATAATTTGTTTGTATTTTGGAATACCTGACTGAGTCTCTAAGCTTATTAGTTTCATAAAAAGGAATTAACTGGTGGGCAAGTTACAAAAACTGGTAGGTACTGGTATGATAAACAACAAAACTTTTCTAATTTTGTTAGCATATCTATAAAAATAGCATGCAAAAAAATAATTATTCACAATTTGCCTCCCCTAAAAACACGAAATCCTTCGGTTTGCTTCCTGACGGAAAAGAAGTTTTTTGTTATACTTTGACCAATAAAAACGGGATGGAATTGGCTGTAATCAATTATGGAGCAACCATTACATCTATAAAAGTGCCTCTCGCAAATCTAGAAAAAATCGATGTAGTTTTAGGCTTTGATACTTTACAAGCTTATGTGGACTCGTTCAATTTGCCAAACGCCCCTTATTTTGGAGCTGTAGTGGGCAGGTATGCCGGAAGAATAAATGAAGGCTCTTTTATTTTAAACGGAAAAACAATTCAATTACATAAAAATCATGGTAATCATCACCTTCATGGTGGAAATGACGGCTTAAGTAAACAATTTTGGAGTTTAAAAAATAGAATTGAAGGAGAATCTCCATCTATTACTTTACAATATATAAGTAAAAACGAAGAAGAAAATTATCCTGGAATTTTGACGATTGAAGTTACGTACCTATTGACGGAAAACAATCAAGTAGTGGTAGAATATCATGCTCATGCAACCGAGGATACCATTTTAAATGTAACACAACACAGTTATTTCAATTTAGAAGGTCATCAAAATAGTATCGAAAAGCAATCTTTGCTTGTGAATGCGGCTAAAGTTCTTGAAACTGACACACTAAATATTCCAACAGGAAATCTTTTACATACTGCAAACTGTCCTTTTGATTTCATGCAGCAAAAAAAATGTCCTACTTCAATTGACACAACATTCGTTATTGATCAAAAGGCAAAAATTACTGCTTCGCTTTTCAGTGATAAAACAAAAATCAATATGAATATTACAACCAATCAACCGGCAGTGCATATTTATGTGGGTGGTAATTGTTTTGGAATGATTAAGGGAAAAGAAAACGCAGCCTATCATACAAAAAGCGGGATATGTTTTGAAACACAAAATTTTCCTGATGCACCAAATCATGCTCATTTTCCTTCTGCTATTTTAAAAAAAGGAGAGCGTTACCACCATCAAACCATCTTTTCTTTTGAACATATAAATTAAAAAACTATGAAAAAAATACACTTACTTTTTCTGATTATTCCCGCTTTACTTCTTTTCGTAAGTTGTTCTGATAATGATAAAACTCCTGAAGAAGAAATTCCGGTCGTTGAAGATAATTTCATCAGAGCTGCCGACCTTTCATTTCTACCCGAAGCAGAAGGTGCAGGAGCTGTTTATAAAAATAACGGACAAAACGAAGCCGTCTTAACCACATTAAAAAATTCGGGTTGCAACACAGTCCGCATCCGAGTGTGGAAAAATCCATCTTCGATTCATTCGAGTTTGGTGGAAGCAAAAATTCTTTCCCAACGTGCGAAACAAGCGGGTATGAAAGTTTGGCTTACGGTTCATTATTCCGATACTTGGGCAGATCCGGGTCATCAAGCAAAACCTGCCGAGTGGCAAGGGTTAAATTTCACAGAATTAAAAGCAGCAGTAGCCACCTATACCACATCGCTTCTGAATGAAATCCAACCGGACATCATCCAAATTGGCAATGAAATTAATGTGGGATTACTTTTCCCTGATGGCCATTTGATTAACAATGAAGCCCAATGTATTCAGCTACTTCAAACGGCAAGTGCCACCGTTCGCTCCGTTCGTCCGCAAGCAAAAATCATGGTGCATTTTGCAGGGTTAAACGGTGCAGAATGGTTTTTTAACAAAATGACTACGGTTGATTATGACTACATCGGTTTATCCTATTATCCCATTTGGCATGGAAAAAATTTAGAAACACTTTCTTCAACCATGAATACATTGGGACAAACCCACAATAAAAAAGTGCTTTTGGCAGAAACAGCCTATCCGTTCACCTTGCAATGGAACGACTGGACAAACAACATCGTTGGCTTAGAAGACCAATTGATTCCGGCTTATCCTGCCACCCCCGAAGGACAAAAAAACTTTTTACTTGAAATTAAAAACCGTTTAAAACAGAGTCCCCACGGATTAGGTTTTGCCTATTGGGGAACCGAGTGGATTTCTTTCAGAGGAAGCCAAGCTACCAATGGTTCGTCTTGGGAAAACCAAGCTCTTTGGAATTTTGAAAACAACGCCTTACCTGCAATTCAGGTATTTAATAAAGAATAATGATGAAAAAAATTCAAGTACTCCTGTTGGTTGTAACCATGCAACTCTCTTTTGCTCAAAACAATGTTGAATTTTCAAAAGGTGCCGATGTAACATGGTTACCACAAATGGAAGCAACCGGTTATCAATTTTATGATACGGATGGCTCCAAAAAAGATGGCTTACAATTATTGAAAGACCGAGGCATGAACACGGTTCGCTTGCGTGTGTTTGTCAATCCGTCTGATGATCCAAGAAGTGGCCATTGTAGCAAAGAGGAAACGGTTGCTCTAGCTCAACGGGCTCAAAAAATGGGTTTTCGCATCATGATTAATTTTCATTACAGTGATTCATGGGCCGATCCGGGAAAACAAAACAAACCCGCCGCTTGGAAAGACCTTCCGTTTGAAAAGTTAGCTCAAGAAGTCTACAACCACACCTTTGATGTAATGACGGCTTTAAAAAAAGCCAAAGTAAAAACCGAATGGGTACAAGTCGGTAACGAAATTCCCGGCGGCATGCTTTGGCCCGAAGGAAGTACCGACAATTGGAACCAATTGGGAATTCTATTAAACAAAGGCTACGATGCTGTAAAAGCGGTGGATAAATCCATAAAAGTAATCGTGCATTTAGACGAAGGTGATAACATCGAAAAATTCAGAACTTTCTTTGACAATGCCAAAGCTCAAAATGTAAAATATGATGTCATCGGACTTTCCTATTATCCGTTTTGGGTGAAAAAAGATTACACAGAAACTATTGCCAATTTAGAATTCAACTTGAATGATTTAGTAACTCGTTACAACACCGAAGTGATGGTGGTGGAAGTGGGAGGCGAATATGACAAAGTTGAAAACACGAAAGAACTTTTAGAAGCCACCATCAAAGCAGTCAAGAATGTTCCTAACAACAAAGGCTTAGGTATTTTATACTGGGAACCCCAAGGCGAAAAAAGCTGGAGTGGTTACAGTTTAAGTGCCTGGCTGGAAAACGGACAACCCTCTCCGGCTTTGGATGCTTTTAAAGATTAATTTGCTTAAAAATTCTCAATGAAACACTATATTTTACTCTTCTTAACTTCGCTGCTTTTTATTTCTTGTGGAAAAGAAACTACTTCCAACCGCACCAAAGTTAATTTTGGCTCCGATTGGACTTTTACGAAAGACTCCACTGCTCTCAATTGGGAAAAAGTACAACTTCCACACACGGCTCAAGTGGAACCTTTGATTGTCAACAATCAATGGCAAGGCGATTGTTGGTATCAGAAAAAATTTGACCATCCAAAAACTGATGACAAAGTTTTCCTCTACTTTGAAGGCGTTATGCATGAAGCTTGGGTTTGGGTGAATGGTGAATTAATGACACACCATAAAGGGGGTTATTTGCCGTTTACCGTTGACATAACTGACATCGTTTTACCACACGACAACACTATTATTGTCAAAGTAAATAATCAGGACAATCCGCAAATTCCTCCGGGGAAAACATTAAAAACATTAGATTTTAATTATTACGGCGGTATTTATCGCAATGTCTATTTAATCCAAACAAACAAAACGTATATCACAGATGCCGTTCATGCTAATAAAGTAAATAGTGGCGGAATTTTAGTGAATTTCAACACCATTGCTAAAGAAAAAGCGAGCGGTAGTGTAAAAATTCATGTGAAGAATGAAGATGATAAATCGAAAAAAGTAAAAGCATCCATCACATTTAAAAATGGTTCAGAAGCGATTTCTTTTACAACGAATGAAGTCACGATGGAGCCCAATTCGAACGCATCACTTTCGCAAAGTGTTGAAATTTTAAATCCAAAATTATGGGGAATTGAAAACCCAAATTTATACGAAGTAGAAGTACATTTGATTGCTGATTCAAAAACCATCGACTCTCAAACTATTCAAACCGGAATCAGAAAAGCAGAGCTCAAAGCTGATGGCTTTTATTTGAATGATGAAAAAGTATTCATCAACGGAACCAATCGTCATCAGGAATATCCATACATTGGCTATGCACTTTCCGACGAAGCCAATTACCGCGATGCAGTGAAAATTAAAAATGCAGGTTTTGATTTTGTTCGAATGTCCCATTATCCGCAAACCGAATCTTTCATGAAAGCTTGTGATGAATTAGGACTTTTAGTGATGAATTGCATTTCAGGTTGGCAATTTACGGGTGACGAAAAATTTATAGAAAACTCCTATCAGGAAATTCGGGATTTAGCCCGAAGAGACCGAAATCATCCTAGTGTCGTTTTTTGGGAAGTTTCACTGAACGAAAGCGACATGAAGGAACCCTACATGAAAAAGGCGAATGAAATCTTGCGGGGTGAATTGCCTTATGCCAACATATATACCGCCGGTTGGATTGATAATCCGAATTACGACCTTTATATTCCCGCTCGTCAACACGGAAAAGCACCGGAGTATTGGAACAACTACGAAAAAGAAAACCGAAAAATCTTCATAGCTGAATATGGCGATTGGGAATATTACGCTCAAAACGCCGGTTTTAATCAAACTTCCTATTCCAATTTGAAAGAAGAAGAACGCACCAGCAGACAATTGCGTGCTTTCGGCGAAAAACGATTGCTGCAACAAGCATTCAATTATCAAGAAGCATTCAATTCAAATTTGAAAGGGAAACACACTATTGGTCAAGCCAATTGGCTGATGTTTGATTACAATCGCGGATATGCCGATGATATCGAAAGTTCTGGCATCAGCGATATTTTTCGTATCCCGAAATTTGCTCATTATTTCTACCAAAGTCAGCGTTCTCCAAAAGTGAAGTTAAACGAAAAATTAGTTTCGGGTCCCGTGATTCATATTGCTTCCTATTGGAATGAAAAATCGCCTTTGGACGTAACTGTTTTCAGTAATTGTGAGGAAGTCGCATTTTATGTGAATGACATTTTGATCAGTAGACAAAAACCAACTATTTCTCCTTTTTCTAATGAATTACCCCATCCGCCATTTGTTTTTTCTATTCCAAAATTTGAAAAAGGAACACTACGAGCTGAAGGATTTATAAATGGAAAAAAAGTAGCGGAACATAGTGTAAAATCAGCCAATGAACCCTCAAAAATAGTTGTAAGCTATGATGAATCAACCGTGAAAATAAATCCTGATTTTCCCGATGTTGTTTTTGTGTATGCTACAATAACTGATGCAAATGGAAATTTGGTTTCGGATGCAACAACCGAGATTACATTTAGTATTGAAGGTACCGATGTTGAATTAGTTGGTCAAAATCCATTTCCGGCAGAAGCTGGTATGGCTACAATTTTAGTGCGAACAACTACTTTTAAAAAAGGAATCAAAATTAAAGCCACAGCCAAAGGATTGAAAGAAGCAACACTTGAATTAAAGCCATGAAAAAGAAGTTAATCAAAGAAACGACTAAACATTTTGAAAAGCAGTTCCACAACAAACCCGAAGCTGTTTTTTTATCTCCGGGACGAATCAACATTATTGGTGAACACGTAGATTACAACGACGGATTTGTACTCCCGGCAGCCATCAACAAATACATTTGCTTTGCCGTTTCAACAAACGATACTGGTGTTTGTACCATTGTAGCAAAAGATTTAAATGACGCTTATAAATTTCATAGCAATGATGCATTAGTGCCCGTTGACAAAATGTGGGTGAATTATATTTTAGGAGTCTTACACCAATTAAAATCAAAAGGGTTTCCAGAAAAAGGGTTTGACATAGTTTTCAGTAGTAGCATCCCTATGGGAGCCGGTTTATCTTCATCTGCGGCTTTAGAATGTGGTTTTGGCTATGCAATGAACAAGTTGTTTGATTTAGGCGTAAGCAAAGAAGAAATTGCTTTAATCGGCCAAAAATCTGAACACACTTTTGTAGGCGTAAAATGTGGCATAATGGACCAATTTGCGAGTGTATTTGGAAAGAAAAACAAAGCAATAAAATTAGATTGCACCTCGCTTGAATATGAATACCACAACGCCAATTTTAAAAAATATGCATTACTTTTACTGGATAGCAATGTGAAACACACCCATTTAACTTCCGGATACAATGACCGTAGAAATGAAGTGGAGCAAGGTTTGTCCATCATCAAAAGTCATTTCCCGGAAGTGAAAAGCTTTAGAGATTGCACCGAAAATCATTTAGCCAATGTAAAAAATGAATTGGGCGAATTGCTTTTTAAACGATGTCATTTTGTAATCAATGAAATCCGAAGAGTAAATGAAGCCGTGGCAACATTAGACAAAAATGATTTTGAAAAACTAGGACAATTGATGTATGAAACCCACGAAGGTTTATCAAAAGAATATGAAGTAAGCTGTACTGAAATTGATTTTTTAGTGAACGCTGTACGTTCTGAAAAATCAGTTTTAGGAGCCCGAATGATGGGTGGTGGTTTTGGTGGTTGCTCCATCAATCTGGTAGAAAAAGGAACCGAAAATGAGCTAATAGCTAAAGTATCTGAAACGTATAGAAATGCTTTTGGTATTGAACTATCCGCCTATAAAATCAAAATTTCAAAAGGAACAACAAAAGTATAAAAGATGCAAACATTCAACCCCAACGATCACCCACATCGTCGCTATAATCCATTAATAGACGAATGGGTTTTGGTTTCGCCACATCGCACCAAAAGACCATGGCAAGGGCAAAATGAAAAAAATAATTCGGAGGCATTACCCGAATATGATGCCAATTGTTATTTGTGTCCCGGCAACGAACGTTCCAACGGGATTAAAAATCCCAACTATACCGATTGTTTTGTGTTTGAGAATGATTTTGCCGCTTTGTTAGAAGAAGAAGTAGTTCATGAACCTAATTTAAATCCGATGTTTCAATTAAAACCGGAACGCGGCATCAACAAAGTAGTGTGTTTTTCGCCAAAGCATAACCTAACAATTCCTGAAATGGAGGTTTCAGACATTGAAAAAGTAATTCAAACATGGAAGGAACAATACATTGAATTGGGAAGCAAAGACTTTATCAATTACGTACAGATTTTTGAAAACAAAGGGGCTGTGATGGGTTGTAGTAATCCACATCCGCACGGACAAATTTGGGCACAATCGTCATTACCCACTCAAGTTGCTAAAACACAAAACAGCCTTGAAAAATATTTTGAAACCAACAAAAGAAGCTTGTTAAAAGAATATCTAGATGCAGAATTAATAAAAAAGGAACGAATCGTTCTAGAAAACGAACATTTTGCAGTTGTGGTTCCTTTTTGGGCAATTTGGCCCTATGAAACCCTACTAATCAGCAAAAGACATTTTGGAACCATCATCGCAATGTCGAAAGAAGAAACACTTGCATTTGCCGAAATTTTAAAAGGAATCACAATCAAATATGATAATTTGTTTGAAACCTCATTCCCCTACTCGTCCGGAATCCATCAAGCTCCAACGGATAGAGTTTCCCACCCTGAATGGCATTTTCACATGCATTTTTATCCACCTTTGTTGCGAAGTGCTACCGTTAAAAAATTTATGGTAGGCTATGAAATGATGGGAGAAGCACAACGGGATATTTCTCCCGAAAAAAGTGCAGCAATTTTACGAGACTTACCTACCTTACATTATAAATTGAAAAAAGAACCAAACTAGACGAATATGAATACAGGTTTTGAAACATTAGATTATGTTGTTTTTGTTTGCTATGCAATCTTAATTTTAAGCGTAGGATTATGGATGTCTCGCGACAAAAAAGGACATCAAAAAAATGCAGAAGATTATTTCTTAGCCAGTAAATCATTGCCTTGGTGGGCAATTGGAACGTCCTTAATTGCCGCTAATATTTCTGCCGAACAATTTATCGGAATGTCAGGCTCAGGATTTGCCGTTGGTTTAGCCATCTCCTCGTATGAATGGATGGCAGCCATTACGCTAATCATTGTTGGAAAATACTTCCTCCCTATTTTTATTGAAAAAGGAATTTATACCATACCGGAGTTTGTTGAAAAACGATTTTCTACCAATCTAAAAACAATCCTTGCCGTCTTTTGGGTGGCTTTGTATGTGTTTGTCAACATTACTTCAGTTTTATATTTAGGAGCGTTAGCCATGAATACAGTAATGGGAGTCGACATGATGTGGGCCATTATCGGACTATCTTTGTTTGCAGCTGCTTATTCATTGTATGGTGGTTTGGCCTCTATCGCTTGGACCGATTCCATTCAGGTGGTTTTTCTGGTTTTTGGTGGTTTGGCAACAACCTATCTGGCTTTAAATACGGTTTCTAACGGACAAGGCATGATGGAAGGGTTGGGAATCATTTATGATAAGGCTCCCACAAAATTTTCAATGATTTTAGAAGAATCCAATCCGGAATATTTGAACTTACCCGGAATTGGCGTTTTAATTGGCGGACTTTGGGTGGCCAATTTATACTACTGGGGTTTCAATCAATACATCATTCAACGGGCACTAGCTGCCAAATCATTGAAAGAAGCTCAAAAAGGAATTCTTTTGGCAGCTTTTTTAAAACTGCTGATTCCGTTTATAGTTGTAATTCCGGGAATTGCCGCTTATGTTATTGTGAATGACCCCGAAATGTTAGCTCGTTTGGGAATGGAAGGTTTAACAAATATTCCGAGTGATGGTGCTGCCGATAAAGCCTATCCTTGGTTAATCCAGTTTTTACCAACGGGGTTAAAAGGCTTGGCTTTTGTGGCATTAACTGCCGCAATTGTTTCTTCCTTAGCGTCGATGCTAAACTCAACTTCAACCATTTTTACGATGGATATTTACAAACAATACATCAACAAAAACGCTGATGATAAAGCTACGGTTAGAGTGGGAAGAATGACTTCTGCAGTGGCATTAGTTATTGGAGCAATTGTAGCTCCGATGTTAGGTGGCATTAACCAAGCGTTTCAATTCATTCAAGAATATACGGGCGTTGTAAGTCCGGGTATTTTAGCTATTTTCTTGTTAGGTTTGTTTTGGAAAAAAACCACGAATAAAGCCGCCATTTGGGGAGCTTTGTTTTCTATTCCAATTGCCATGTTTTTCAAAGTTGGGCCAAAAGGTTGGGCCAATGGAACTGCTTTGGAAAGCATCTTTCCGAGCCTACCCTTCTTAGATCAAATGGGATATACTACATTGCTAACTATGGCTATTATCGCACTATTAAGTTGGAATCAAAACAAAGGCCTCGACGATGATAAAGCCTTCGAATTGCGAAATGAAACCTTCAAAACAAACGCGGTATTCAACATTAGTGCATTTGCAATTATGATTGTTTTGGTGTTTTTGTATGCGTTCTTTTGGTAAATAAAAAGGCCCAATCCACTAGTGTGAATTGAGCACTTCTAAAAAAACTGTTGATGTATTGATTGACTATTCTTTAATGATTTTATGGGTGGTCAATTGCATATCACTATTGATTTGTAAGAGATACATACCGCTGGAGAGTGTGGAAACATCCAAAATCCCATCAGCAGTTAAAAATCCCGATTGTATTGCTTTACCCGATACGTCCAAAATGGAATAGCTTTCAGGTTGAAAGTTTTGTGAGCTTATTCTAATTTTATCTTTTGCGGGATTGGGATATACCTGTACAATAGGGTTACCATTCGGATTAGTAACACTTAAACTACAATCCAAATTCCAAGCAACAGCAAATCCTAAGGAATTACTGGAATTGTCCGGGCAAAAAGAAGGTGCTGCACTTACATAATAATAGCCAGGTTCAGTGACCAAATAATTAGATTGGGTGGCTCCTGCTATTGGCGTGTCATTTTTATACCAAACAATATTCGTATCATAAGGAGGATTGTTGATTGACAATTCAAAGGTAGTACCTTCACACAATAAATATGTTTCAGTATCCGGATCAAAAGTGACATTATCATTCATTTCATTAAAAACAGTCAAACCAACCCAATTCCAACTGTCTACTTGAATAACATTAGATTCAAATGTCGATCCGTCAAGTGTTACTACAACCTTCAATAAGGCCTGGTCATACGTATACCAATCATAAGTAAAGCTCGCACCGGTGGCTCCACTGATGGCTTCATACTCACCCGGTAGAAACCAATATTTAAAATACCATTGATAACTATCATAGGTTTGACTAGTAGTTATCGAAGCTGTGCCATCTGTCCATGGACACATCATAATGTCGCCTTCAATTTGCGGGGCCTGTGCCTGCATGTTAAAATTCAAAAGGAATGCGAAAAGGAAAAATAATTTTATTTTCATAGCTTGTTTATTTATGAGGTTATTTAATTTCTCAAACAAAATAAACAAATAGAAATAGCTTATTCTGTTAAAATAACGCTACAAGACGTGACATCAGGCGTGACATTTTGTGACACTACTTGGTTTTAGCCACCTGAGTCAAGTAAGTATAAAGAGGTGTAGTAATCTCAATACCCAACTTTTTAATAAGTCGCTCTTTTCTTTTTCTACAACTCTCTGGTGAAATATGCAACAAAGAAG
This sequence comes from Flavobacterium orientale, assembly GCF_014638005.1. Taxonomy (GTDB): domain Bacteria; phylum Bacteroidota; class Bacteroidia; order Flavobacteriales; family Flavobacteriaceae; genus Flavobacterium; species Flavobacterium orientale. The sequence goes on along the minus strand of NZ_BMFG01000001.1, from coordinate 170,551 downwards.
CAATCTCCTTCAGACTGAGATTCAAATAGATAAAAGACAAAAACCGAATATCATTGGCGTTTAAATCCGGATGCTTTAGCTTTAAAGCATGGATAAAATCAGTATTGACATGCTCAAAATGGGCAGTAAAATCTTCCCACTTCACATCCTCCTTTAAATGACTCTTTAATTCTTTGACAGATTGTAGTAATGTGACATCACTTGTAAAGTTAGTAGCTCGGGTAATGGTTTGAATAAGGGATTCAATCAATTCATTTCGCGTCGATTGAAAAAGTACCTTGTCAGAAATCATTTTATTTTTTAATTCAACTTCATGTTCCAAAAGCTTTCGTTGATTCTTTTCTTTTTCAAGTTCCAGATGCTTAATCTGCAATGCATTGGCTTCAATAATTCGCTTTTGCTTAGTCAATTGATTTCGTTTATAAAACACCACAAGTAAGATAAAGAGGAGCAAAAACAATAAAATAATAGATAGTAAATAGACCTTTCGTTGGTTTTCGGATTGGGCTTTTGAAATAGCTAAAGCATACTTTGATTCGGAGAGCTCAAAACGTAGGGTAGTGTTTTCAAGTAATTCACTGTTTTTGGTATCACTGAGTAGTTGGGTTAATTGGATAATGGAATCCTTTGAAGCTAGTGATTTTTCAAGAAGCTGCAATTGAAAGGCGATTTGCGAATGAAGTTCAAAAAGTTGAATTTTCACTTCATGATGTTGTGTAGAAGAAAGCCCGCGTTCAACATAGTGCATGGCTTTGTCAAACTGACGATCCTTGAAATAAGCCTTTGCTATCAAAAGAAGTAATTCGGTCTGTTCTTCCGCAAAATTACTTTTTTGAGCTTTTTCAAGTAACGGAAGTCCGTTCTTTAAAACTTCTTTTGAAAAACCCTTTTCCAATAAAATGGCGTTTTGAACAAGCAAAGCACTCATTAAAATACGAGGCTCTGATTGTAGCTTGGGAACAGCGGTAGCAATGTAAGTTGTTGCCTTCGCCAAATTATTCATTTCTAAATTCAGTTGAGCCAAATTGGTGGCATAATAACCAATACGGGTATCCAACTTTTGTTCTTTTGCAATAGCAAAGGACTTCAAGAAATAGGATTCTGCTTGTTCCAATTTCTTTTCTTTGATGTAAACAATAGCAATATTATTGAGTACCGTCATTTCATTTACCGGATTCTTTTGAGCTATCGCAAGTTCATAGGCCTCCAAATAATAGGTAAGTGCCTGGCCATAATCCATCATTTTAAAATAGGTTAACCCCAGATTATTGGTGGCTAAAAATAGGGGATTTGATAATTTTGCGGACTGCGCTAACGCTTTGGATTTTGATAAGTTTTCAAGGGCAGATGCGTAGCGTACATTCATCATATCATCTACACCTTTTTTTAATAACGCATGACAAACAATAGAATCTTGTGCAATAGTCTCGTGTACGGTAGTGAAATAGAGCAAAAACAGTGACAAACGCAAGTAGTGTTTCAGTAAAGAAATTTTCATCAAAAATTATTTTAGCAAAGGATAAAGATAAAAATTTATAGAGAGCCTACTTATTATTTTTTGGCTACTATTTTTCGTTCTCTTACAGCTCTTACTTAAGGAACTCGTTTCAGCATCTACCCTTAAACTATAAAACCCACTAACCTGTTAAACTTTTAACCAATTAACCTTTTAAACCTTTAAACAATCGTAAGCCAATAAATCCCTGTCATGCTGAACTCGTTTCAGCATCTAACCTTTACCCTCCCTGTCATGCTGAACTCGTTTCAGCATCTACCCTTATCCACCTGTCATGCTGAACTCGTTTCAGCATCTAACCTTTTCCCCTGTCATGCTGAACTTGTTTCAGCATCTAACCTTTACCCTCCCTGTCATGCTGAACTCGTTTCAGCATCTACCCTTATCCACCTGTCATGCTGAACTCGTTTCAGCATCTAACCTTAAACTATAAAACCCACTAACCTGTTAAACTTTTAACCGATTAACCTTTTAAACCCTTAAACAATCGTAAACCCCTAAATCCCTGTCATGCTGAACTCGTTTCAGCATCTACCCTTATCCACCTGTCATGCTGAACTCGTTTCAGCATCTAACCTTAAACTATAAACCCACTAACCTTTTAAACCCATCTAACCCCAAAACATCATTCATTAAGAAAATCAATAATTTCATTCAGCGATTTTCTGGACTCTTTCATAACAGGTAATAAAGGCCATATGTGTGGCATTCCTTTCCCATAAAAAATATATTTTTTTATGTTTTCTTTTTCTAAATCTGCAGCAAATAACAATTGGTCAGGTCTCGTAATATCATTTTCTGCAATAAATAAATAAGTTTTAGGAAAACCTTTAAAAGAACCATAAAGAGGTGACAGCCTGGCATCTTTTAAATGGTTGTTCACAGCACACATGTGTTTTGCACTTAAAACACCCTTTTTAGATAAAATCGGGTCAATTTTGTCAATTAGAGCTATGTCCGGGTGTTCTAACGATGCGTCTAAAACCGGTGAAATCAACACAATTTTTGAAGGCAAACCCATGTTGCTACTAAGTATACGTTGTGTTAATGCGATATGCAATGTTCCTCCAACAGAATCGCCCATTAAGGTAATAGCATCACTCTTAAACTCCTCCAAGGCTTTTTTATAAACGGCATCGATATTCTTTGAAATTTCATCGATTTTATGCTCGGGAGCTTTGGGATAATTACACATCCAAACCGTGTGTTTCGTGTTCTTAGCTATTTTTTCGATCGCATCCCAATGATAATGTGTAGGTCCTGATACAAAAGCTCCTCCATGAAGATACAGCAATAAACTTTCAGGATTTCCACCATTTCGAATCGCAACTATTTTAGTTTTCAATAATGAAAAAGCAGTAACATGTTCACCTTTAAAAAAGGAATTTTTGGGAAAATATACATCATTCTCCCTTAATTGCTCAAAGGGAATTGGAGTTTGGCTGAAGGTATATTTAACCTTTTTGATTTTTAGCACCAGTAGAGTAATATAATAGGAAAGACTTTTAGCCATTTTTTTATTTTAATCAGGTAAATAATGTTTGTTTTTTTATGCTATCGAGGCGAAAGTAATCAGCCCTTGATTCGTAGTATGTATTTATGAGCACTAGTACGCTGAGGAGGCATCAAAAAAACTACTCCCTTGTAAACCCCAGCCAATGCAAGGCAAGCTTGACGGTAGGATCAGCTGTTAAGTCAACGTAATTATCGTCACTCTTAACATATACGTGCGGTTCTACTAACATCTCCTGATAGATATGCTTTGTAGCATCCGCAATTCTGGACACACTTAGCAAAAGGTAACCTTTATTCTCCATGATGTAGAATCCCTCTGTTGCATTACAAAATCCGGGTGTAGTCTCACCAAATAGCTTTACATTGGGTTGTGCTTTTAAAAGTGCAGCCAAAATTTCACCGGAACTTACGGTTGATGGACCAATAAGCACAGCTATTGGCATTGTTGAACTGGCCGAACAGCTAGTTGTAATCGCTATAGTCTTATTACCTTCTGCATCGACAGTCACACCATCTTTTAATCTGATTTCGCTAGATATTTGACCATCCCGATTCACACTATAACCTAGAACTGAAGCGTTAAATAAAGGTCCGATTCCTGATTGCATGGGTGCAGAATTGCCTCCAACATTCATTCGTAAATCAATAATGATACCTCTTGGCTTTTCATTTAGCAACATACAGAGCGAGTCCCGAAGCATATTCGCATTTTTATGCACTTCGGCTTCATCAATAACCATCATGCCGGGAACACGCAAATAGGCTATATTCTCAGGTAGGACAGCAGTAACAATCCTGTTTCCTTTTAAGAATTCTTCTTTAATACCTGGACTTAATGCGGTAGAAAAGTCCTTAGGAGGTGGATAGCGGTAAAAGGTGTCGGCATTAGCTACCACACCATGATAATCCTTCAATTGCTCAAAGGCATACTGCAGTGCAGGGAATGCTTCCTTTGTATTTTTTGCAATCGCAGCTTTTTGATAGGCAGTAACTTTGATGGCTTCCCAATCGAGACCCTTACCATTTAAGGCCTTTGTCTGCATAATATTCAAGGCACTATCAATGTAATTCCTAACGGAATCATTCACTTGAGTTAATGCCTCTGTATAAGATAAGAGCATAAAGCCTATTAGGAAACTTAATTTAATTTTTTTCATAGCTTTCTTTTAATTAATGGTAACCCGCTGCGTGTCATTATTTAATTCAATAGTAGTAGGGATATTTTTGCCACTAACCAGCCTACCGGTAGGCTGGTTAGTGGCAAAAATATTTTAAAATTTAATTACACCTAACGGGTTAATTGTAAAAATTTATTTAAATGAATGAAGTGTTCCCATTACAGTTTTTCCTTTTGAGTTCGAATGTTAATACAAATTCTTCAGTATCCTATGGATTAGCTATTGCTAAATTCAAAAGGTCGTAATTTAGTGCTATTGACCAAATGTCAGAAGCATTTGAACATTAGTTTTCAAAGGCAGTTACTCCTGCGTCTGTTTTATCCACGCGATAGCTTTTTTTACTTTATCATCGCTTGACAGATCTATAAATTCATCTGAACTCGAACATGGGATGTCTGGTAGGAAAGCATCTTTGTAAACAATTCCGTTACGATCCATTCCATAGGCAGTAGATAACAATAAAAAGGCATCATCATCAATCGAAAATCCTTGTGTGGCAGTCAAAAAACCGGCTGTTGGTGTTCCAACCAAAATAGTGTTGGGTCTACCCTGAAAAGCAATCAATAAGAACTCTGCAGAACTTCCCGTTACCGGACTAATTAAAAAAGCCACAGGTAAATCAGGATGCTGTGAGAAACAAGTCTTTTGTAACGCTGCATATACTGTTGAACCCATTAAAAATCGTTTCTCTTCTAAAAACCACGAAGAAGCATCCTGCGATGTATACGAACCAATAGTGCCTTTTTCAAGTAGTTGCTGAAGACCTAAAATCATGGGATACATGGCACCTCCTCCGTTTAATCGCAAATCAATAATTAATCCCTTTGGGTTTTCTTGCAATAAAGAACATAAGTTGTCATTTAACTGCTGAGCTTTATTGTCACAATCTTCTTTGTTGAGATAAGGCATGCCGGGAACTCTTAGATAGCCAATTTGATCTTCAAGTAGCTGCGAAGTAATAACAGCCCCTTTTTTCCATTCATCCAAAATCGATTTAGAAACTACCGGTGTGTTTGAATTCCATTGATACACGCTGTCCTTATAATGAAAACTACCATGATAGTCATCCAAATACTCCATCAATTCCAATAGAACTGCAACCATTGTTTCTTCGTTTGGCCTCGACTTCCACTTCTTTTTGACCTTCATTCTAAATTGCTTCCAAGGTACAGTCTTTGCTTCTACAGCATGCTTTTCCATGACATTTATTGATTCAAACAATACGTTTTCAACTGTTTTAGACTGCCCCCATGACAATGTAAAACAAATTATAGTAAGAAAATTTAGTAAGCTTTTATAGTTCATGATATTTTTTTATTAACACTAGTGAAGTAGTGTAATTGTTACACAGTAATTACCAATTTTTAATCCTTAAAAGATTCAAATTCTTCAAGAACTCGCTCTGCCTGCTTGACATGGCGTTCGTTATGATTCACCATAAATAAAAAGGTATCCCCCAGTTTTAAACGAATCCATTTGGTTAGCGAAATAGCCGTTTTAACCTTATTCAAATCAACATTTTTAGCCATTTCAAATAAACGCAAAAGTGTTTGCCCATGTTGGACAAAATCACTTAACACTTTACTAGTTAGACCTGTTGGATGAGGTTCCATAGCCGCTACGGCTTTCATTTTTTTGGAATTACTAACTTGAATAGTTTTTACAAAATAACCACCAATAACACCTGATTTAAAAGAATCTGTATCTTCTGCGGATTGAGCTTGCTGTAATTGATGTTCTATTTCAGGATTATAAAATTCATAATAAAGATTCAAATGATGGATACATTGAAGTACATTCCATTGCTTCGCATTTGTGCTCCAGCGTAATTCATGAAGGGGTCTGTTTTGCAAAATAAAAACTTTTTCAATACAGATCCGTGTTCGATTGATACATTGTTCTAGTAACTGTTCTTGATTCATGATATCGTTAATTATTAGTTATAGTCTATAAAATCAGGAACAACATTATGAATTCGTCTGGATGTTTTTAAAAACATAAAAATTGATTTTAAATCGTCATCATGTAACTCCCGGTAGGACTCCCATGGCATTGGAGGTAGTAACCCTCGTTCCTGCTTATTACCACGAAATTTACCTTCTTGCATTGCCACTCGGAATTGTTCGAAATTCCAATCCCCTATACCAGTAAAATCATTACTGATGTTAGCAGCAAAGCTAATTCCCCATGGACCAGAATAAGCCGTTAAATCATTGTTAAAATGTATCCCCCCCTCAGCATTAGGTGGAAGTTCGCCATCTGCAGGAAAACCCATAAAAGCTCTATCCATGTCAGGAACGTAGCCTTCTGGTGTCATTATTTTCGGGGTATGGCATGAATGACAATCCATAACTTGAACCAGATACTTTCCTCGAGCTATAGAGGCACTCACCTCTTTTGGGTTAGAATAAGCGTTATCATTCGTTCTTACTTCTTGACATCCAATGACACATTTCATAAGTAAAAGGACTATAAAGAATACAACTGATTTTAACATAATAATTGATTTTTGATTGATGATTGATTTTTGATTGATGATTGATGATTGAAACTATTTATAAAGAAAAACAGGCCAACTGATTAGAAGAAATTTCTCGAAGTTTTCTACGTATATCTGAAGTCGAAAAAGAAATGGAACTACCCGCATTAATTTGAAGCTTTCCGTCAACCCATACCATTTTTATATCCTTTGGTTGAAAAGCACTAAAAAGATAACCTGCAAGGCCACCGGAAACGTTCTGAATGTTTTGATCAGGTGTTAACAAAATGAAGTCGGCCTTTTTACCAATAGCAATGGATCCTATCTTGCTTTCTAATCCCATAACTTTTGCTCCACCAAGAGTGGCCAGTTCCAACAACTGGTCGGTACCTAATTTATTTGCGTTGGGTTGGTGACCTTCCGCTATAGCTATGGCATGTTGAAAAGCTCGCTCGGTTTGCATCACCAACCGCAATTGATCAATCATAGAACCACTACAGGAAGTCACTACATCAGCTCCAATTCCAACCGGTATGGAGTGGTCCAAGATCTTGCTCAGTTTTGGGAATCCAATGCCCATTTGCATTTCAACTTCAGGTGTTATAGCAATAGAACCACCTGTTGCAGCAATACACGCTAAATCCTGCTGTGAAAAATAGTTGCCGTGAGCAAAATTAAGGTCACTTCCCAAAAGATTTTCCTGTGCTAATTGTTGAATTCCTTGATATTTTTCCCCGAAAGTACCACAACCCATATGCATGGTAATTGGTAATTCTAAGTCTCTACCCATTGCGATGTCGTGACGGGTAACCTGCATGGTGGAATATTCAGGCCCTCGAATAGCCAAGGCCATTTGAACCAAGTCATCGGATCCATTAAAATAATTCTTCCTCACAATCTTAGCCGCTTCCGGATGGAATTTTTGACTTTCGTAAAACCATTCCCAAACAGAAGTACCGGGAGTACCATAACCAAAAAGAGCTCTGATTCCTGAATCCTTTAGAGCTTTAATTGCAGCCTCAGTATGTTCAGGTGTATTCATAATATGAGACCAATCCCACACTGTTGTAATACCCATTTCCAGACATTCTAATGCTCCTAAAAGTGTTCCATAATATACCGCCTCCGGTGTCATTTGTGGAGCTATTTCTCCTAACATAATCTGTAAGTAGTGAGGCAAAGTCCAATCCATGCCAATTCCTTTGAATCCGGTTTCCCAAAGATGCCGGTGCACATCTACAAAACCGGGAAGTAATAGAGCACCACCTCCATCAATAAATTGTGTGTTTTCACAACAAAACAGCTGGTCTTCAATGGCAACGATGACCCCGTCTTCAATGTGAATATCCTTTTTTTCCAATTGCCAAACACCATTAATTTGTCTGGCAATATTTACGTTTTTTAGTAACATAAATTCTTTCATAAGTGACATTAGTTAGTGAGCCCACCCAAAAAGGCAGGTCATTGATTAAAAAAAATGTAATTTAAAATTACCCCGAAAAAGAGGGATTTTGAGCTATCCAATACTCAGCCTGTGATAGCGTTTCACACAAAATAGTAGGTACCTTACCACCTTTTTTCATTAATTTCTCAGAAGAAAGTTTACTAAACAAATCCGGTGAAATAATACTTAAATTATACCGCAATCCAACTTCGTAATTCAAAGGAAAAAAGTAGTTAGTAATCCATTCTACCAGCCCGGCCCAAGCACCTTCGATTTCTTTAGTATCGTGAACATGAAAACGGCATTTATAGCGAACACCATCACGTTTCTGCCATTCCAACATTCGAAGCGAACCCAATTTCACCTCTTCATCAGAACAAGGACCACTCCACTTCATCAATAGATAGTTCTTTTCAGAATTGTAACTAATGGTAGCGTATACATGTCCTTGATGATTTCGGATTCGGTCTACTATTATCATAACGTAACGGTTTAAATCGTTTCAGGAAAGTAAAAATGGATACCGTGTTTTGGTGCTTCTTCAAAAACTTTACCAAAATCAATGGCATTCACATCAGGTGGACTACTCAAATCCATAGAAGTACCAATTGGCAACGATTCCCCAATCGCTCTAAAATAATCTAATAAGTTACCCGGCAATAAAGTCACTAAAAGCTTTCCTTTTGTATTTCCTGTATTCTTATAGGTATGAAGGGCTTCAGAAGGCACATGAACCAAACTGCCCGGCAATGCGGTAAAGGGATGTTTTACATCATGTAATACAAATTCAAAATTGCCTTCCAAAACATAAAAAATTTCTTCGTCAGGATGGCTGTGTGGCGGCGGACCACCTAAAGGTGGTACCTCTTCAGTCATTATGGCAAAACCAGTAGCAGCATCTGCTCCTGCAAGTACTGTAATGCGGTTGCCCAGTACATTCAATTGCTCTTTAAATACGGTTGTCTTCATTTTGTTAGATTATTAAATTAAACGAGACAAAGAAACAAATCACTTTCCCGGAAAGAATTGATTCAAATCAAGAAATCAAACCAAAAACTTTGCTCTATATCTACTGAGCGTTTCAGGAGTAATATTTAAATATCCAGCAATAAAATGTAAAGGCACTCTTTTGAATATTTTAGGATGTTCTTCCAAAAGATTTTTAAAACGTTCCTCAGGTGATTGTACCAGAAAACTAGATTCTCGCTTTTCAGCTTTTAAAAATTGTTCTCGGATAATACTATCGGCCAATAAACTTAATTTGGAATAGTTAGTAGTTAACTCCATAACAGAATTATGAGATAAAACCAATAATTCACAAGATTCAATAGCTGCAATATTTACAATTGACGGCGACTTATTTAAAAAACTGGCAAATGATCCAACAACAGCATTTTCAAAATAAAAATCACTACAGGCTTCCTTTTTTGGTGTATCAAAAAACAGTCGCATACAACCGGATTCTAAAAATGCTATTTGCTCACATATAGTACCAGCTTCAAGAAATAGATCATTTTTTTTTAATGTAACTATTTTCAATGATTGTTCTAAAACGGCTAACTCCTCATTAGTTAAATCAAAAAGGATATTGATATTTTGAAGGATTCTCTTCATAATAAATTATTTCAGCAATAAAAACTGATTATTTAAACATCGTAAAATTAACAAAATTTATATAATTTATTTTTATTGATTTAAATCAATTTTTTTTCAAAGCTTACTCTAGAATTTTGCATCGTTAAAACAGAAATCGTTTAACAAAAAATCAGTAATTAAAATCTAGAAAAAATGAAATGCAATTTTAGTCTTAGTGGGACTAGTATCAGATGTAGGCACAAAAAGTAAATTTTGGAGTAAAACCGGGATTAAATGTATCGAACTTCACTGGAGATGTTGAAGACGTAAAAACACTTCCCGGATTTCATGTTGGTGCAATTGCCGAATTCAAAATTTCAGAGAAATTCGCTTTGCAACCCGAATTATTTTATTCTTTTGAAGGTGCAAAATCATCAATCTATCACAAAGATGAATCTACGTTAATTCATTCCAAATTTAACTAGCTAATAAAAATCACTTTCATTACATTTTCATCTTTTTGAGTATTTAAATGCTTCCACTTTTACTGTAATTATAAATGTATTTTTATGAAAAGAGCAATTTTTAGAGTTGTCATTAAGATAGTTTTGTTAGTAGTAACTTACTTAATGACACAAGTAGCATCAGGTCAAGAATGGTTAAAAGTTGAAGCATTACCTGAAGCAGAGTTTACTTGTATAAAGGTAATTGCAGGAAAACTATATGCAATTTCAGAAAATCAATTATACACCAGCAATGATGGAGAAAACTGGCAAGCTGAAACAATCACTTCCAACTTTATTACTCCAGTTTCGTTTGAAATTTTTAATAACTCTATTTTTATAGGAACATTACTTAATGGGGTTTTTGAAAAATCACTGATACCCAATTCAAATTGGAACCAGTCTTTGTCCGGAGTATCTATTTCGTCATTTGCTATCCATGATGGAGGATTATATCTCTCCACCTTCGGAAATGGTATTTTTAAAAATATCAACGGTACTTTCCAGAATATCAATTATAATTTACCTACTTTTTCTTTTAACGTGAATAAGGTGTTGTCGATCAATAACACGTTATATGCTTTTGCGGGAGGAAATGGGACGTACTATTCCTATAATCAAAATGAGCCCGAGTGGAACGTAAATTACTACTTCGGGAATTTGGCCCCAGGTTTTATTGCTGATGATATTCTAAAAACCAATTCAAATGTAGTTTATGTTGCCAGAGGAAATACGTTACTTCGTAGTAATGATAATGCTCAAACTTGGAGTACCGATACAATTGGTTTATTAAATGGGATCAATAGAATGCTCTATGAGGGTCATCAATCTACCTACGTTTTATCGCTCCAATTTAATAATTATACTCGATTTCAAAAAAGATATTCAAATCTTCCACTTTCAAGTTCTTGGGGAGCAGCTGATGAACTCCTTGAATTTTACACGTATGGAATGAGTGAATTTGGAAATAAAATTTTTCTCGCAACAGAGAAAGGTGTTTTTTTTAAAATTGATAACACGCTTGATATCACCATTCCTTCACCAATTGATGGGCCTATCAAAGTGTATCCTATACCCACACAATCGAATGAAATTTCTTTTGAAAGTGACTATGTGATTGATGAGGTAACTGTTTTTGATTTAAATGGTCGCGTTGTTTATAATAAGGTATTTAATGAAAAAAGAGGCATGATTATTTTGTCAAAAAAAGGAATATTTATGGCTAGTTTTTTAATTGACAGTGCCTATAAATACAGTACAAAAATTAGTATAAATTAATTTTCTTTAAAAAGGCATGAAACACTTAAGTGCAGCAGAACAGCCCTTTTCTTTATTAGATTTCTTGTCATGCCTTAGTAAAAAAATATTTTTCTTACACAAAAAGTACCGAAGCGTCTCTTTAGGACTATCAATCGCCTTTTAATAATGAAAACATTTTTTTGCAGGACTTTGTATACATATTAAATGATTAGTTTCTTTTTGAGCTCAAAAAAAAGTTCTCTAAAATGAAACAATTCTATTGTAATCAATAAGACAATAATGTGATGTCTTGTCCCATATCAATCCCATAGTAAAGCCATAGTAAAGCCATGGAGAAGCCATGAATGTTAAAGCTTCTAATAGTAGGTTATTTCTCATCAAGAAAAACAAAAAAAGCAACGTTATATTCTGCCCCACCACAACCAATTAACCGCTAAACCAAATCAAATCTTGCCCTTTGCCTATTGCCCTTTGCCTATTGCCCTTTGCCTATTGCCTTTTGCCTATTGCCTATTGCCCTTTGCCTATTGCCTTTTGCCTTTTGCCTTTTACCTATTGCCTTTTGCCTTTTGCCTTTTGCCTTTTGCCTTTTACCTATTGCCTATTTCCTTTTGCCTTTTACCTTTTGCCTTTTGCCTTTTGCCCTTTGCCTATTGCCCTTTGCCTATTGCCTATTGCCTATTGCCAAAAAAAAACCCCGCTATAAAAATAACGAGGTTAAATATAGTAGTATAATGGTTTTAATCAGGCGTACCCACTAATCCCGTAGCATCAGATAAAAGACGTAACTTAACAGCAAGACCTTTATCATCCAACATCGTCATTTGAAAAGAATCTTTACTGGCCATAGCATACGAAATCAAACCGGTAAACTTGTTATAAGAGATATTAAGCTCTTTTAAGTTCTTTAATTTCTCAATTTCAAAAGGCACTTGCCCAATGAAATTATTTTCAAACAAACTCAAGTTTTCAAGTTGCTTTAAATTCTCAATCTCATAACTCAAACGACCTGAAAAGTTGTTGCTGCTCAACATCAACACTTTCAATTGCGTTAACGCATAAAGCTGCGTTGGTAACTCACCTTCCAAACTGTTGTTAAACAAAGAAAGGTTTTCTAATTTTTTCAATTGTCCAATTTCAGAAGGAATAGATCCGGTTAAATTGTTCATATACAACTCCATACTTTCCAAATTAGTAAGCTTAGCGATACTAACAGGAAGCGTACCGGTTAACTTATTGAAGGAAATATTCAAGTGCTTTAACGAAGTTAAATTCCCAATAGATGTAGGAAGGCTTCCGCTAAGATCGTTTCTGAATAGATTTAATGTTTCTAAAGAAGTAAGTTGGGTTAAAACTTCCGGAAATTGGCCACTGATATTGTTATTAGGCAAAGAAATACCAACAACCTTATCATTTTCTATAGTAACACCATAAAAGTTTTCTACAGGACCTGAAATGTCCCAAGTAGTTTTCCATTGCCTCCCATTTGTAGCTTCATAAAACTGTAACAAAGCCGCCTTTTCAGTAGGGGAAACTTCAGCTATTGCTGAAATAGCAAGCAAACTTAACAAAAGTGTAGTAATTTTTTTCATGTTTATAGTAGATTTGGGTTCTAAAACAGGGTAAACATACAACAATTAATCGTTTATGTGCAAATATAATCGATGAAATGCACTTTTATTTAATTTAACAAGATATAATCCTACATTTATTTGTGCTTTGTAGAAAAAATTCACTTATTTGTAAAACGCAAAAAAAATAAAGCACTAACCCCTTGTAAACAATTGTGTTATCTTCTTTAAACTTTTTTAAATCCAATTAAGAACACTAATCACTAGTCACTAGTCACTAATCAAATGTTAAATAAAAATTAACTAGAAAAGCTTTTAAAATTATAAAAATTAAATTTGACAACAACTAAACTCACGTAGCAAAGCGTAACTAAAAAAAATTTAATGAAACTTAAAAATATAATAGTACTGGCTTTAATCGCAGGATTAATAGCTTTGATTACGTATCGAATTATAGCCAATAAAAACAAAAATGAGAGTACAAATGCAAAAGGCCCAGTTGCAAAAGCAATAACCAATGTAAATGGGTTAGTGCTAACACCCAAGAAATTCGCTAACGAATTAACACTTTCCGGAAGTATTGATGCAAATGAGCAAATAGAGTTACGAAGTGAGGTGTCAGGTGTGGTACAAGGTATTTTCTTTAAAGAAGGAGCTTTTGTAAATAAAGGACAACAATTAATTAAAGTAAATGACATAGAATTAAGAGCCCAACTGTCTCAAGCCAAAACAGGGCAGTCTTTGGCGGCCGAAAATGAAAGAAGAGCCAAATTGCTTTTGGAAAAAGAAGCAATTAGCCAAGAAGAATATGAAATCGCAGCAGCAGAATTCATGTCAACAAAAGCTCAAACGCAATTAATTCAGGCTCAAATTGCCAGAACATCCATTGTAGCTCCTTTTTCAGGCAGAATTGGTTTGCGATCAATTTCTCCGGGAACGTATGTGACACCAACTACCTTAATAGCCAAATTAGTGAACAATACACAAGTTAAAATTACTTTTTCAATCCCGGAAAAATATGCATCGCTCATAAAAAATAATACGAATTTAAGTTTTACAACTGCTGCGGGAAAAGAATCCTATACCGCCAAAATATATGCCATCGAACCTGCCGTGGAAGAAACAACAAGAACGTTACAAATACGAGCCATCGCAGACAACAAAGAAGGCAAATTAATCCCGGGAACTTTTGCCAACATAGCTCTACCACTGGAAAATCTTGATGATGCTATTTTAATTCCAACAGAAGCAATCATCCCCATTCAAAATGGAAAAAAGGTTTTCATTGTAGAAAATGGAAAAGCCAAAGAAGTAATTATAGAAACGGGAAATCGTAACGAAAAAGAAATTTTAGTCACAGCGGGTTTAAAAATTGGCGATACACTTATTACCTCAGGAATAATGGCCGTTAAAGTGGGTAGTGATGTAAAAGTTAATCTATCTAAAAACTAAATCGCATGAGTTTATCAACCTTAAGCATCAAGCGACCTGTTTTAGCTATAGTCATGAATTTGATAATTCTGTTATTCGGAATTATTGGATTTACCTATTTGGGCGTTCGCGAATTCCCATCCATTGATCCGGCACAAATTACAGTGCAAACAAGCTATACCGGAGCAAATGCAGACATCATTGAATCCCAAATCACAGAACCGCTCGAAAAAGCCATCAATTCAATTGACGGAATTCGAAACATTTCTTCAACAAGTGCTCAAGGTACAAGTGTGATTTCTATCGAATTTAATTTAGATAAAAATCTTGAAGAAGCAGCAAATGATGTTCGTGATAAAGTTTCGCAAGCCATAAGAAGCTTACCACAAGATTTAACGGCTCCTCCGGTGGTTTCAAAAGCAGATGCAGACTCCGACCCGATTTTGACCATGACCATGAAAAGTGAAAACAAAAACGTTTTGGAACTCACTGATTATGCCGAAAATGTAATTCTACAACGGCTCCAAACCATTCCTGGGGTAAGTAGTGTACGGATTTGGGGAGAACGAAAATATGCCATGCGGCTTTGGATTGATCCCGTGAAATTAGCCGCTTACGGTTGCACAGCTTCAGACGTTTTAACCGCATTGAACAATCAAAATGTGGAACTCCCATCAGGTAAACTAACAGGTGACAATACAGAACTATCCGTAAAAACCCTCGGAAATCTGTCAACTGAAGAAGATTTTAATAATATCATTATAAAATCAGAAGGAGATAAAATTGTCAAGCTAAGCGATGTGGCTAAAGCAAGTCTCGAAGCAGAAAATTTGGAAACCCGATTAAGTGATGCCGGGCAAACCATGATAGGATTGGCGATAACACCACAACCGGGAACCAATTATTTGGATATTTCAGAAGAATTTTATAAACAATACGAACAACTAAAAAAAGATTTACCCAAAGATTTTGAACTCAATGTAGCCATAGATACCACGCTATTTATCAAAAAAGCAATTCTTGAGGTGGCAGAAACACTATTGATTGCATTGATTTTAGTAACGTTAGTGATTTATTTGTTTTTTAGAGATTGGGCAATTGCAATTCGACCATTAATAGACATTCCTGTTTCCTTGATGGCTACCTTTTTCATCATGTATATCTGTGGCTTTTCAATCAACGTACTAACGCTATTAGCAATTGTTTTAGCAACAGGACTCGTTGTGGATGATGGAATTGTAGTAACCGAAAACATTTTCAAAAAAGTAGAAGAAGGCATGTCGCCCATTGAAGCCGCAATTAAAGGTTCTAATGAAATATTTTTTGCAGTTATTTCAATTTCAATTACACTGGCTGCAGTTTTTCTCCCCATCATATTTTTAGAAGGTTTTGTCGGACGACTGTTTCGAGAATTTGGGATTGTCATTGGAGCAGCCGTCCTCATATCAGCCTTTGTATCCTTGAGTTTAACCCCAATGTTAAATGCGTATTTAATGAAAGGTGGTAAACAAAAACGTTCAAAATTTTATGAAATGACGGAGCCATTCTATGAAAACCTAAACAAAGGCTACGCGTCTACTTTAGAAAAATTCATGAAAAAGAAATGGCTGAGTTTTCCAATTTTGATTGCTTGTTTAGGGCTTTCGGCTTTATTTTATGTTTCACTTCAAAAAGAAACAGCTCCTTATGACGATAGAAGTATGATTTTACTAAATGTAACTGGTCCTGAGGGAGCCACTTATGACTACATGGACCGCTTCATGCAGGAAATATCAGAGTTGATAACCGATTCTATCCCGGAAAAGAAAGTGAGTTTGATTGTTACATCTCCCGGATTTAGTGCCGGTTCGGTTAACCGTGGGTTTGCCAGACTTTCTCTAATTGACCCGGATGACAGAGAACGTTCTCAAAAAGAAATTGCTCAAAAGTTGACCGGTTTAACTAAAAACTACAACGATGCCAAAACATCGGTTTCTGAACAACCTACTATTTCTGTAAACAGACGGGGCGGTTTACCCGTGCAGTTTATTATTCAAGCAAAAAACTTTGAAATGCTGGAAGAAAAAATTCCGGAATTCATGGAAGAAGCATCCAAGGACCCTACGTTTTCAATAACAGATGTAAATTTAAAATTCAACAAACCGGAAATTTATATTACCATTGATCGTGAAAAAGCAGAATCATTAGGTGTTTCTGTATTGGATGTAGCCCAAACAATCCAACTTTCATTAAGTGGACAACGTTTTGGTTACTTTTTAATGAATGGAAAACAATACCAAGTAATTGGTCAATTTGATAAAAAAGACAGGAACCAACCTTTGGATGTTACATCCATTTTTGTTCGAAATAATGCGGGAAATTTAATTCAATTAGACAATGTGGTTACCGTCGAAGAACAAAGCAGTCCGCCGCAACTATTTCACAACAACCGATACATGTCGGCTACTGTTTCAGCCGGATTAGCTCCGGGAAAAAGTATTGGCGATGGAATTGAAGCCATGGAACGCATAAAAGACAAAGTGCTGGATGATACCTTTACTACAGATTTAGGGGGAGAATCTCGTGACTTCGCAGAAAGCAATTCGAACACCATGTTTGCTTTTGGATTAGCGTTATTGTTGATTTTCCTCATCTTAGCCGGACAATTTGAAAGTTTTATTGATCCGTTCATCATTATCTTAACGGTACCAATGGCGGTTGCAGGAGCCTTATTTTCACTTTGGCTATTTGGTCAAACATGGAATATATTTAGTCAAATTGGAACCGTCATGCTGATTGGTTTAGTAACCAAAAATGGAATTCTAATTGTTGAATTTGCCAACCAATTGCGAGAACAAGGCAAATCAAAATACGATGCCATTATGGAAGCCTCAGAATCCAGATTGCGACCTATTTTAATGACCAGTTTAACGTTAGCTTTAGGTGCCATGCCAATTGCAGTTTCTATTGGAGCGGCATCACAAAGCAGAATGGGAATGGGTATCGTAATTGTTGGGGGAACTATTTTCTCACTAATCTTGACACTGTATGTAATTCCGGCTGTTTATTTAATGTGGTCAAGAGAGAAAAAACACAAAAAAGAATTGGATATGCTGGACCAATATGACAAAGAGTCCGTTTAATTTAGGTACATGAAAAAAATACATTATATACTTCTATTTGCTTTGGGAATTCCGGTTTGGCTCAATGGTCAGACTGTCTTAACCCTCGAAGAGGCGATCGCTAAAACATTAGAAAACAATTTTGATATTCGAATTGCTAAAAATGAACTTAAAATTGATGAAACAAATGTTACGGTCGGTAATGCCGGAATGCTACCACGAATAAACGGTGCAATTACAAACAACAACACCGTTCTAAACATCGATCAAACATTTGCAAACGGTGAGGAAGTTGAAATTGATGGAGCTAGAAACATAAACATGAATTATGGTGTGGGTATTGAATGGACAATTTTTGACGGTTTCAGAATGTTTGCCCGTCACAACCAACTGAGAGAATTACAAAATCTGGCGGAAACAGAATTAAAACTCGCCATTTTAACCAAAGTTAGTGCCGTATATCAAACCTATTTTACGTTATCTACACAACAGCAACAACTAAAAATGATAGACAGTATCATTTCGGTTTCGGAATTCAGACTAAATACTGCAAAAAATCGATTTGCGATTGGAAAAGCGGCTAAATTGGAAGTTTTGAATGCAGAAGTGGATTTGAATGCCGATGTATCGACTAAAATTCAACTGGTCGAACAATATGGACTGGCAAAAGTGATGCTGAATGAACTTTTAGTGCAACCACTTGACACTGATTTTAAAGTCACTGATGTTATTGTAATCGACAAATCGTTGTTGCTGCCTGCTCTTATAGCCGATGCAGAAAAACAGAACCCACAACTGCAGGTACAATATATCAATAAAAAAATTCAGGAGTTCGAAGTAAAACAAGTCAAATCCAGTCGCTATCCAATAGTTAGCCTTTCCGGCGGTTACAATTTAATCCGTTCGCAAACTCCTTTTGGTTTCGTTACGGAATCAACAGGTCGGAATTTCAACTATGGCTTCACAGCCTCATTAAATCTATTTGACGGATTCAATCAAAATCGAAATGAAAAAGTGGCTAAAATCCAATTGGAAAACACACAATTACAAATCGAAAGACAAGCACAACAGATTCAATCACAAGTGGCTTCACTATATCAATCCTATTTGTCAAACATCGCTTTAGTTGAGCTGGAAAGAAAAAACGAAGCCATAGCCAAGCAAAATTTAGACATTACGCTGGAAAAATTTAAAATTGGCTCAATAGCTCCTATTGAATTTAGAACCGCACAAGAAAACTATGGCAATGCGGTTATTCGACTAACAACTGCGGAGCTGATTACTAAACAAACCGAAATTAATTTAAAAGAATTAACAGGAAGTTTAAGTTTCTGATAATCTTGGATAAAAAAATTAAATCCATCAAAATACAAGTTATTTATTTTTGTGCTACATTTGATAGACTAACCAATAACTAGTTAACTTTATGGAAATGAATTTTATAGCAATTCTTGTTGCTGCTTCAACCACATTAGTGGTCGGTTCAATTTGGTACAGCCCCATTTTATTCGGCAACGCTTGGATGAAAGAAACGGGACTCACCGAAGAAGATTTGAAGAAAGGAAGTATGCTGAAAATTTTCGGTTTAACGTATCTCTTTTCAGTATTCTTTGCCTTAATTTTTCAAGTGTTATGCATTCATCAATTTGGCCCTTTAGGAATGATTGGAGGACCTGACATGATTGAATCTGCTAAACCTTCTTATGGAGCATTTATGGCAGATTATGGTGATGTATTTCGAACATTTAAACACGGAGCTCTTCACGGATTCATGTCCGGGTTGTTTTTAGCCTTTCCTTTTATCGCAATCAACGGATTATTTGAAAGAAAATCTTGGAAATACATCTTTATCCATACCGGATATTGGGTGGTAACCATGACCATCATGGGTGCCATTCTTTGCGGATGGGTATAATTACAGTTTTTCTATTGCTGTAGCCAAAGCAAAGTCTTTATCTGTTAAACCACCACTATCATGAGTGGTCAAACGGATAGAGACTTTGTTATACACATTGGTCCATTCCGGATGATGGTTGTGCTTTTCTGCCAGCAATCCTACTTGAACCATAAAGGCCAAAGCCTCAGAAAAATTTTTAAAGGTAAAGGCCTTAAAAATACCGTCGTTTTTAAACGCCCAATTTTTTAATGACCCTAATTCTGTTTTTGCGGTAACTTCTGTATACGTTTTCATATTTTTTTATTTATATAAAGTTAAATAATAATTGTATTCAAGTAACATACTTTAACTTTATTGGCTTAAATCACAAACCTTACTATTCCTTTGGAAAACAACTATTCCTTTAAAATTTATACATCGTCGCATGAAGTAGATGAGCAATGGAATAGGGTAGCAAAGCCAAATATCTTCCTGTCAAAAGAATATCTCGAAGTTTTGGAAGAGGCGGCTCCTATCAATATGACCTGTTTTTTTATTGGTTTTTTTGAAAAGAAAAACTTGGTAGGAATTTCTATCGCTCAATTTTTGAATCTAAATAAGTTAGAGTCGTTTGGCGAAAGAGATAAATGCATTAAAACGACGGTTAGAAATTTTATATTCAAAAACTTTTGTTCGCATGTTTTATTCTTGGGAAATAATATGCTTACCGGTCAAAATGCTTTTGTTTTTGACAAACATTTGGAGACAAAAAAAGGAACACACTTACTTTATCAAGCGTCAGAAGAAATAAAAAAAATACTAAAAAAGAAAGGCACAAAAGTACACATCACAACCTTTAAAGATTTTGAAGAAGAAGAAATAAACGATTTTACTTCGCCTCAATTCAAACAACTGTATCGGTTTTCCACACAACCTAACATGGTTTTTACAGTGAATCAAAACTGGAATTCTTTTGATGATTACATCGCTTCACTCTCAAAAAAATACCGCGACCAATACAAACGTTGCCGAAAAAAAGCGGAAGGTATTCACAAACAAAAAATGAATTTGGAAGAAATAATCGCTAAAGAAGAAACCATTTATAAGTTGTACCGTCATGTGGCTCAAAATGCACCTTTTAATACATTCTTTTTATCAAAAAATCACTTCAGTAAATTAAAAGAAAAGCTTAATGACCGATTTTTGTTTTATGGTTATTTTGAAGAAGAGCAACTAATTGGTTTCAACACCTTGATAAAAAATGGTTCGCAAATGGACACCTATTTTTTGGGCTATGATGAAAAAGTACAACGCGAAAAAATGTTGTATTTAAACATGCTTTATGACATGATTGCCTATTCGATCAACAAAGGTTTTGAAGCAATAATTTTTGCTCGAACAGCTCTGGAAATCAAAAGTTCTGTTGGGGCAAAACCTATAGAAATGTTTGGCTTCATTCATCATGCAAACGCAATGATAAACAAAAAAATGGATCGCTTATTTTGTTATTTAGAACCTAAAACGGAATGGAAAGAACGAAATCCGTTTAAGTAGTTGAAGGTTTAAAAGTTGCGGGTTGCGGGTTTTTGCCACAAAGAAGGAAAGACACTAAGCTTGTGAAAACTTTAAACTTAAAACCTGAAACTTTTTTTTACCACTACACCCCTAGCCCGGATTGAAGTGGAAAGCCTTTTGCCGGATTGTTGTATTTTTTCTTGCTGAAAAAGAGCGACCGGAGGAAGCTCCTTTTTTAGCTTAGAAAAAAACAATAAGACAAAAAAGCTTGTAACGGAAAGCCGGATGAGCTACAAATTATCAATTTCGCCTTGAACAACTTCCCAATCTTCAAGAAGTTTATCCAATTCTTTCTTTTTCTTGTTATAAGCTACAAAAAAGTTGGCATCTTCAATATGTTTGTCATAATTGGAAGCTAAAGCTTTATCATCGTTTTGAATGTCAATTTCCAATTGTTTGATTTGACTTTCAATTTTGCTCAAACGGTTTTGAAGTGATTTACTTTTCTTTTGATCTTCATAGGAAACCGACTTGTTTTCTTTGGTGTTGGAATTGACAACTACGTCTTTTTTCTCAATTTCACGCATGTTCATGGCGTTGCGTTGTTCTAAGAAGAAGTTGATATCACCTAAATATTCTCTGATTTTTTGATCTTTAAATTCATAGACCGTGTTTGCCATGCCTTGCAAAAAATCCCTGTCGTGAGAAACCAAAAGCAAGGTTCCTTCAAATTTATTTAATGCAGCTTTCAATACGTTTTTAGACTTAATATCTAAGTGATTGGTGGGCTCATCCATCAATAAAACATTAATGGGCTGCAATAAAAGTTTACATAAAGCCAATCGATTTCGTTCACCTCCCGAAAGCACTTTTACTTTCTTTTCTACATCATCACCACGAAACAAAAACGAACCCAACATGTCTCTAACTTTAGAGCGATTGCTGTCTGTTGCGGCATTAACCATGGTCTCCAACAAAGTGATCTCGCCGTCTAAATATTCGGCTTGATTTTGAGCAAAATAGCCCAATTGAACATTGTGACCTAACTTGATACTTCCTTCATACTTAAACTCATTTACTATGGCTTTGATAAATGTAGATTTCCCTTGTCCGTTTTGACCCACAAATGCAATTTTGCTGCCACGTTCTACCAACAAGGAAATGTCTTTTAAAATCGTTTTATCGCCATAAGCTTTGGTAACGTGT
The DNA here is from genome assembly GCF_014638005.1 of Flavobacterium orientale. Lineage (GTDB taxonomy): Bacteria > Bacteroidota > Bacteroidia > Flavobacteriales > Flavobacteriaceae > Flavobacterium > Flavobacterium orientale. The sequence continues at coordinate 148,381 of NZ_BMFG01000001.1, read as the reverse complement.
TCGGCTTCAATAACCACTCGTCCCGGAGTCACAGAAACTGGAAACGAAATGTTCATCACAGAATTGTCATCCTCATCAACTTCTATGCGTTCTACTTTATCTAATTTTTTAATAAGCGATTGAGCCATAGAGGCTTTGGAAGCTTTTGCCCGAAACTTTTCAATCAACTTTTCAGTCTCTTCAATTTTTTTAGCTTGGTTTTTTTGGGTGGCCAATTGCTTTTCGCGAATTTCCTCACGCAAGACTAAATACTGTGAATAGGGCTTATTATAGTCATAGGCTTTACCTAAGGAGATTTCAATGGTTCGGTTAGTAACGTTGTCTAAAAACATTTTATCGTGCGATACAATCACTACAACGCCCGGAAAGTTTCTAAGAAAACTCTCCAACCAAATAATACTTTCAATATCCAAGTGGTTGGTTGGCTCATCCAACAACAAAATGTCATTGGATTGCAATAACAATTTAGCCAATTCAATACGCATTCGCCATCCGCCGGAAAAAGTATCGGTAGCGTTATTAAAATCTTCTCTTTTGAAACCTAAACCTAATAGGATTTTTTCGGTATCTCCCACATAATTATAGCCACCCAAAACTTCATAATGATGAGTTACATCGCTCAGTTCATCAATAAGTTCAGAATAAATCTGGCTTTCATAATCAGTTCGGGTAGCCAATTGATGATTGATTTCATCAATTCTTCGTTCTGTTTTTTTTATGTCTTCAAAAGCTTGATAGGCTTCTTCTAAAACGGTTCTCCCCTGCTCAAAATCAATATCCTGACGAAGAAAGCCCATTCTCACTTCCTTTTCGGTTGCAATACTTCCGGAATCGGGTTTAAAATCACCGGCTAATATTTTAAGCATCGTTGATTTACCGGCACCATTCTTACCCACCAATCCCACTCTGTCTCCTGAACCTAATCGAAAGGTTACTTCTTCAAATAAAAATGTTCCACCAAAGGAAACCGATAAATTGTGTATGTTTAGCATAATTTTGTTACAAATGTTACATGAGATAACTTATGAAAAAGATACCTTTGTATAAAATTTTTGCAAATGTTAAAAAAAGGATCCAAATTGAATAGCATTTTAACAGGAAGTTGTCCTAAATGCCATGAAGAAAGTATGTATTTGGAAAAAAACCCATATAAAATGGGTAAAATTTTTGAAATGCACGAAACATGTAGCCATTGTGGTACACGTTATAAAATGGAACCTTCGTTCTTTTACGGAGCAATGTATGTAAGTTATGGTATAAGTATTGCTTTTGGAGTTGCCGCTTTTATTATTGCAAATGTGTTTATCGGCTTGGGGCTGATTCATTCCTTTATAGCAATTGTTGCAACCTTAATTCTGGCTTTTCCGATAATTCTCAGATTATCACGAAACATCTGGATTAACATGTTTGTAAAATATGACCCAAACTGGAAATCAAAAGCAAATTAATCCCAATTAATTTTCTTAAATCGCTTGATATCTACCGCCGGTTCAAGTGGTACTTCATTTTCTATAAAATTGAAAAGCACTTTTGCCATAGCAGGAGCTAACATAACGCCACGTGTTCCGAGACCGTTTAACAGATGTAAGTTGGAATAGTTAGGGTGTGTTCCAACCATAGGTCGTCGGTCTTTAACAGTGGGTCGCACTCCGGCTAGATGATTTACAACTTCAAAATCGCAGTGCAAGAGTTCTTTTAAATGAGAAAGTAATTCTTGTTTGCCTTCCTCAGTCGGTGTTGGTGTTTTATCATCCCAATTATAAGTAGCTCCAACTTTGTATAAATCATTACCCAACGGAAGTAGAAATACCGATGATTTGATGATAACATCTAGTTTTAAATCAGGAGCTTTTATGATTAACAACTCTCCTTTTGTGCCATCTAAAGGTAAAAGTGAAAAATAGGGATTGGCATGTATACCATAACCTTCAGCAAAAATAACATGTTTGAATTTTTCATTGTTATAAATAACAAAGTCAGGAGTTACTTCCAATGCATAGTAATCAAACGTTTCTTTAATTAAAACGTCAGATTTTGACAGAAACTCATGATAATAATGCAGCAGCAAAGCAGTGTCTACATATCCGGATTGCATAACTTCTCCATAACCAAAGGGTGAAGTGATACCCTTATAACAGGTATGATTTAATTTAGTTGCTAAAAAAGGAGCCAAATTGGGTTTATCTGAAGCCACAAACCAATTGTTTTGCTCTTCAACAGAAAAAAGCTTTCTGAAAATGGGGATTTTAAAATCCAATTTTACTTGTAATTTGGTTTCCAGGTCAGCATAAAAATGATTTACTAAATCGATTTGCTCTTGCGATTTCCAAACTTCACTAAATCGTTTCAATATAACCGGATTGTACAAGCCACCGGCTATAGTAGAAGAATTTTGAGAATAATTTTCATAAACCCGAATCGTTTTATCATTGCTAAGTGCGATTTCTGAAAAAGCGATTCCCGCCAAACCCGAGCCTACAATTAAATAATCTGTCATGTGGTAAAAATAAAAAACTCTTACCGATTGGTAAGAGTTTTTAGTGTATTTATTTAGGAATTAATAATTCCACATATCTTGTTCAAAGTTTCTGATTTTCTCTTTCACTCTTTCAGATTCTAAAAGTTGATTCAGAGCATTATCTTTCATATACTTCTCAATTTCCCTATCACCGTATACGTTTTCTTCTCTGTAAATCACGGCGTTAAAACGTCTTGAATTCAACAAATGGTCAAATGTAATGGGCATAGCAGAATTTCTGTCATTGAATGCTTTGTATTCATGAAGAACTTCACGAGCTGCAGGGAAATAAACCCAGAATAACTCAATGTAATCTTGCTCTTCCTTATCTAAGGTAAAGATATCCGGAGTAACAGGACATATACCTAATAATCTGTATTTCAACTCACCTTGACGTTTATCAAAATACCAATAGCCCTTGATTTTATAATCTGAAACGTGAAACGATTCAATGTTATAGGGTACAATATATTCTTCAGATATTGGTAAACCGGCATTGTATTGTTCTCTACCGGCATCAGTAGTATCCTTACGAGCTAATGCTGATTCGATATCTTTCATAGATTTCTTAGCAGTAAAATAACTGTCGGTGTAAATCTCTGTAAGTCTACCTGACTTCATTGCTTCGGTCAATACATCATACAAAGGTTTTCTATCCGGTCCTAAATCACCATCTACAGGAAAATACAAGGGAAAATTGATACGCTCATCCAAATCGATGATTTCCCATACCGTTTTACCCATTAAAACATCGCGATCATGAACATAACCATACTCTAATGGTTTATCATTGTCTGACTCTAACTGAGCCGCTGTCTTTAAACCTATTTGGTCAGGTGTTTTAGCGTTTAATAGATTGGATTGAGCAACTGTGGGTACAGTTACTAACCCAAACGATAGAGCTACTAATAAATATCTTAAATTCATCATGTAAAGAATTGTAGGTTAATTTGAAAGATAACGCTTATCTCTTTATTTTTATTGTACTTCGTAAATTACAGGTGAAGTTTTTGGCAACATATAGTTATCCGCTCCAACTAATCTGGTTTTAATTTCAGAAATTGTAATTTGATCACCTCTTCCTGCTCTTTGAATAGCGGCAACAGCTTGAGCATTCATTTTGTTTCCTTGCACTACAACAGTAGGTTGTCCTGTAACTTTAATGTTAAATCCAACTACGTCAATATTAACTTCAAAATCAAAGTCAACCAATTTAGCACCAACAGTAGAAACTTCAAGACTACTCTTAGGACCTTTCACAAGACCTAATTCACCTCTAACAGTTCCTTGAGGAGCTGGAATACCTTTAATTCTAAATGCCTTTTTTGAGCTTGCTGTCTTACCTCCAGGCAATTTAGCAGTTACATTAATAATAGCTTCTGTTCCTTGTCCTGGACTCATGTTATACTTTCCAGGACCAGATGCTCTGGTTAAGCCAGGACCAGATGCAGACACATCACTATCAGAAACTCCCGCGAAAGAAATAGTCATCGGGTTTACAACACCCCTATAAACAACATTCATTTTATCTGCTGAGATTGTAGCTTCTTTTGGTTGAGGAACAACTACATATTTTCCTTCAAATTTTAATGGAATTTCTTTACCATCTTCAACGAAAACAAATTCTCCATTAATATTTTGCTCTCCTACTGAACCAGCAGTCAAAGAGATAACAGCTTGACCATTCTCAATTTTACCTGGACCAACAAATTTTGTAGGAGTTGTGTTAGCATCATAACGACCTAATACAACTTTCCCAGTAACTGTTTCACCTTGAAAATAAGCATTTTTGTCCAATACTACGATAGCTTGATAATTACTATAAGAAGCAGTAGATTCATAAGTGTTACCAATTAAAGCATTCAATAAACTTGATTCAATAGCTTTCGCATCACTTTGCATTGCAGATAATTTAGTTAAAGATGCAATACCTGGAAATCCTCTATAATGGTAATCTAAATAAGGAATTGTAATACCATCTTTATTTTTTACATCATCAGTGTTGAATTTAGAATCTAAATCAGCTATAATTGACTTATATTTACCTGATCCGATAGCAGCCTTAACATCTTCTCTATATTTATTAATAGTTGCCAATACTTCTTTTCCTTTTTCAGTATAACCATCACCTTTGAACCATGTATAATCAATGGCATCTGCTTTATCCATTGCTTCATAAGGTAATTTCCCTGTTTCTTCATTTACTTCAACACCTTCAGTAATACCTGCTTTTAATTCTCCAATATAATTATAAAAGTTCTTGGTTAAAGTACTTACTTTATCAGCAGTTTGCTTAGGCCCTTGGAAATTTTTAGGATCTTCGGAAGCTTTCTGACTTAATGTTTGTAAAATTGCTTCATTTGTTTGTACAGCAGCAATGTTAGATTTTTCAAATTTCTCATTAAATAATCCAAATGCCGATAATACTTCTTTTGACATGTTAAGTGCCAACATCGCGATGAAAACCAAATACATCAGGTTAATCATCTTCTGTCTAGGGGTTAATTTTCCTCCTGCCATTTCTAATTAGTTTTTAAATTGTTTGTTAAATTGATAAAACTAATTATCCTTTATTTCCCATTGCAGACAACATTCCACCATAAACATTGTTTAAGGAAGCAATATTAGCTGTCATAGCTTGCATTTGATCTTTTAATTTTGAAGCGTTTTCAGCGATTTCTTTGTTAGCTTCTGCATTTCTTGATGCACTTTCCAATTGTACTTTATACAAACTGTTCAAAGATTCCATTTGAGCAGCTGCCATAGACAATTCTTCGCTGTATTTTTTCTGACCTACCATTGAATCTACTGTCGGAGCAATTCCCTTTGCTGCTGATTCAAAATTTCTAATGCTGTTCCCTAAACTAGACATCAATTCTCCGTCTAACTTAGCTTCTTTTAACATAGCATCTAACTTTTGTGATAATAAACTTTGAGCATCTTCTTTAACAGCTTTGTTTGATTTTGCTTCTCCTCCTGCTAATTCAGGATATACTAATGACCAATCCAATTCATTGTCTACTGGTTCAAAGGCAGAAAGTGCGAAAATGATTGCCTCAGTCACAAGACCGATAGTAAGCATTACGTTTCCTGTTAAAGGTCCTATTTCAAAGTGAATAATTTTAAATAAAGCTCCTACGATAACAACCGCTGCTCCCATACCGTAAGCGAAATTCATTGCTTTTTTACTTAAAAGTGCCATAATAATAATTTTTAGTTAGTTAATTTAATTTATTGTTTGTTTGATTAGTTAATTGTTATCTTGCTCTACCGGTGTTGTTAGCATTTCTGGTAACTTGTGTTCCCATATAATCTTGAACAGTTCTAAAACCGATATAACTTCTTGCTGAATCAGCATATTCATAATCTCTTGAACTTACTTGAAGGAAATAAGCAACATCCTTCCATGAACCTCCACGAATAACTTTACGCTTGTTTTTCAAATCACCAACAGTTGGGTTCATTGTTGAAACATACTCATATGACGCTGCATCATAAGAAGAGTCTGTCCATTCTGAAACGTTTCCTGCCATATTGTAAAGATTATAGTTGTTTGGCTCATATGATTTTGCCTCTACTGTGTAAAGAGCTCCATCTGCAGCATAATCACCACGGTTTGGCTTGAAATTAGCCAAATAACAAGCTCTGTCATTTTTAGCATAATTACTTCCCCAAGGATAAGTAGCCGATTCTAATCCACCTCTGGCAGCATACTCCCATTCTGCTTCTGTTGGTAAACGGAACGAATTTATTTGATCTCTTTTATTCTTTTTAGATTTGATGTAAATATTCTTCTTCAATGTTCTCCAAGCACAAAATGCTTTAGCTTGCGTCCATGAAACTCCTACTACAGGATAATCACTATATGCTTGATGCCAAAAATAATCATTGTGCATTGGCTCATTATAAGAATATTCAAAATCTTTAATCCATGCTGTTGTATCAGGATAAATAGGAACATTTTCACTTCTGATGAATTCCGAACGTTTTCCTGTTTTGGCTTTCGCAGCAGCTTGAATATCCATCCATGTATAACGGAATTTCAATTTATTAACATCCATAGTACGCAATCCATTATAAGATTCCGAAGCCGGAAGATATAAGGAATCCATTACCTCTACATAATACTCATCTGGATATTTTGAAGTATCTGTATGCAACTTAACACTTCTATTAAGTCTTCTACCTGCATACGGATCTTCTTCAGTTCCCATGCTGTAGTAGTTCTCATACATATATTTATCATAAGGAGTCATATTTTCAGGATCCGTATCCTTAAAAGCATAATCGCCAATTGACGCTCCACCTTTCTTTCCGGAACCTTTACCGGAGGTAGTTGAAGTTTGTCCTAGTTCATCAGCCAAAATAGCTAATCGAACTCTGATGGTTGAATCTTTTACCCATTCAACGAATTCTCTGTACTCGCTGTTGGTAATTTCTGTTTCATCCATATAAAAAGAACGAACTGTAACTGTTTTAGTCGGAGCATCTAATACATTGGCTAAATCATCATCTGATTTACCCATAATGTATGCTCCTCCCGGAACTAATGTCATTCCGTAAGGTTTTTCAGGATGCCACTTCTTTCCGGGCACACCTACCAGCTCTCCTTTATCACCTGAACTACATCCGATGAGTAAAAAAGATAATGTTGAAAATGCAATGAACTTCTTCATATAAATTTGGGTTATCATGTATTCAAATTTTGAGGTCGTAAACCTATTTATTATTTTTTAAAAAAACAATTAAATACCATACTTTTTAATTTCATGTCCAAAACTATATATTAATAATGAAACTGAAAAATATTTTATCGATTAAATACTGTTTTTATCGATAAAATGCATGTTTTTAATAATTTTGTAAGCTTTTATTTATTTTAATGTGATAGTAAAAAACCTATTAACACTAATTTAATAAAGTTTTAATGTTTTAAATATCACAAAATATTTTTTCTTTGTGCTTTCCACCATCTTTCCGGAATATCTTGGTCGCAAGCAGCCAAATAATCGTGATGGGAACAAGGCAATAACGTATTTCTTTTTAATTTATTATTAACATTTGAAATAAACGGAATTTCAATCCACCATCGCTCTGTTGTTATACTTTTATAAAATATTAATTCAATATCATCAATAGGTACTATATACCTAATAAAATTGTTTTTGTTGCTATAGGGACTTTCAAGAGTCCGGTAATTGAAGCCTTCTATAAAATACCAAATGATTTGAGCAATCAATGGACTCTCTTTTGAAGTGTTTGCATGATTGAACAAGCCCAATATGGCTACTTTTTCACTGATACCTGAATATCTGGAAAGTGAACAAATTTCTTTACCATCAAATCCATTGGGTATAAATGTAGTAAAATTTCCCGAAGCAATTGATTTTATGGATGTTAAATCTATGGAAACAATATCCGCATCTCTTAAAACCGGTTCTGCAATACTTAAATCGGAAGCAACATCACCTAATCTATAAGCGTCAAAATACAATTTCTCAATTAAATCAATCTCTTCTTGTGAATTATAATAGGTTTGAAAACCCAAATTACTATAATTAAAGAGATTGGTTGGTTCATTAATAATTATCTTGGAAAGATAAGAATCGGAAGTATTACGAGATTCATCTTTACCAAAGTCAAATTTATTATCTATGGTAACCAAATTAACCATTTGATCCAGATTATCATAACTTCGGTACATGGCATAAGTCAAATCCTGAGAACCACCAATAACAATAGGAACAATCTTTTTCTTGATTAGTTCTGAAATAATCTTAGAAACTGCATAATAGGTATCTTCTTGTGTGTTTCCTTTCGGAATATCACCCAAATCAGCTATGGTGGAGTGCCAATTGCCCGGATAAAGTGCATAAAATTCTTTTCTAATAAAACTTAGATCAACATTTTCGTGAGAACTACTTCCTCTATTATCTAAAACACCAACAACAGCAATTTTAATTTTATTTAAATCCGGAAAATCATCGTGCGTATGAAACACCGTTTTTTTTCCAAGTGTTTGCGAATTTAGATTTTTTACAAAATCTAAAACCGTCACTTCAACAGGTTCTAAAAAATCAAATGCCATAAATTATTTCTTTTTTGCTGGTGCTTTTTTTGTAGTTGCCTTTTTTGCTGAAGGTTTTTTGGCCGGTGCTTTCTTAGCCGGTGATTTCTTTTCAATTAATTCCTGCACTTGAGCTAACGTTAATTTTTCTGCATCAACATCTTTGCTCAATTCTATTTTAATTTTTCCTTTGGTGATAACCGAACGGCCCCAACGTGCTTTTTCAACTTTTATTCCTTCTGCTTTCCAATCATGGATTACTTTGTCAATTTCTTTTTGTTGCTTATCTTCAATCAATTCATTCAAATCGGATTGTGATAATTTATCGAAATTGTATTTTTTACTCACATTAATAAACATGCCATTCCATTTGATAAATGGACCAAATCGACCTACGCCTTTTTGAATTGGCAATCCTTCATATTCTCCAATTGGAGCATCGGCTTGATTTTTTTCATCAATCAACTCTTGTGCTCTTTCTAAAGTAACATCCAGTGGATCCTCTCCTTTTGGCAAGGAAACAAATGTTTTTCCAAATCGAACATACGGCCCAAAGCGACCATTATTCACTTCTACTTCTTCTCCTTTATAGGTGCCTAAATTTTTTGGTAATAAAAACAAGTTCAACGCATCTTCTAACGTAATGGTTCCAATATTTTGATCGGTTCCTAAACTGGCAAATTGTTTATCTTCATCATCAATATCACCAATCTGAGCCATTGGTCCAAATTTTCCTAAACGAACGGAAACTGGCTTCCCTGTTTTTGGATCTTTTCCTAATATACGTTCGCCACTTTCTCTGTCGGCATTTTCTTCAACATTCTTAACGATTGGGTGAAAATGATTGTAGAAATCTCGCATCATTTTTGTCCAATCTTCATTTCCTTCGGCAATTTCATCAAAATCTTGTTCCACTTTTGCAGTGAAATTATAATCTAAGATGGTAGAGAAATTCTTTACCAAAAAGTCATTTACAATAATTCCAATGTCGGTCGGAACCAATTTTCCTTTGTCAGAACCAGCATTTTCAATTAAAACTACCGACTTAACGTCGTTTCCTTTTAAAGTTAGTTGATTGTATTTTCGTTCTTGTCCTTCAAAACTTCCTTTTTCAACATAATTTCTGTTGATAATGGTTGAAATGGTTGGTGCATACGTTGATGGTCTTCCAATTCCTAATTCTTCTAATTTCTTCACTAAAGAAGCTTCGGTATATCTACTTGCCGGTCTTGAAAAACGTTCGGTTGCTGTAATGTAATTGTTTGCCAAACGTTCGTTGATTTTCATCGCCGGCAACATGCCTTCTTGTTCTTCATCATCTTCATCATTTCCTTCTAAATATACTTTTAGGAAACCTTCAAACTTGATAACTTCTCCGGTAGCTGCAAAATATTCGCTATGATTGTTGGCTTCAATTTTTACGTTGGTGCGTTCCAATTCGGCATCACTCATTTGCGAAGCCAGCGTTCTTTTCCAAATCAAATCATATAAACGTGCTTGATCTCTGTCTATATTTAAGGCGTGCTTTGACATGTCCGTCGGACGAATTGCCTCGTGAGCTTCCTGAGCACCTTTTGACTTACTAGTAAAATTTCTTGGTTTGCTGAATTCTTTTCCATACGAATGAGTAATTTCAGCCTGAGCTGCAGCCATCGCTTCTTGCGAAAGATTGACACTATCTGTTCTCATATAAGTAATATGTCCAGCTTCATACAAACGCTGTGCAATTTGCATGGTAATTCCAACCGGAAGATATAATTTTCGAGCTGCTTCCTGTTGCAATGTAGAAGTTGTAAATGGTGCTGCCGGAGATTTTTTGGTAGGTTTTGTTTCTAAATCCGATACCTTATATATAGAACCAATATTTTTTTGAAGAAAATCTTCTGCTTCTTTTTTAGTTGAAAAATTCTTTGGCAATTTGGCTTTGAAGGTTTTTCCCGCTTCATTGGCGAATTCTGCCGTAACAGAATAAGAGGCTTGAGCAGTAAAGTCTTGAATTTCCCGTTCTCTTTCTACAATCAAACGAACAGAAACCGATTGAACGCGTCCGGCAGACAAACCGCCTTTTACTTTTTTCCACAAAACCGGAGATAATTCATAACCCACCAAACGGTCTAAAACTCTTCGGGCTTGTTGGGCATTTACTAAATTATAATCAATAGAACGTGGATTTTCAATTGCCTTTTGAATAGCCGACTTTGTAATTTCATGAAAAACAATTCGCTTAGTTTTTTTTGGATCTAATTTTAATTCTTCGGCTAAATGCCATGAAATTGCTTCTCCTTCACGGTCTTCATCACTCGCCAACCAAACCATTTCAGCATTTTTAGATAACGTTTTGAGTTTACTCACTAAGGCTTTTTTATCAGCAGAAACTTCATATTTGGGTTTAAAATTATTCTCAACATCAACCCCGATTTCTTTGGATGGAAGATCGGCAATGTGCCCATAACTGGACTCTACCTGATAATCACTTCCTAGAAATTTTTCGATTGTTTTTGCTTTTGCCGGTGACTCAACGATAACTAAATTCTTTGCCATGTACATGTTTGTTTGGCAACAAAAGTATGGTTTTTTTTTAATTTTTTGTTTTTACTTCAACTTTTGACGGATAGCCTAAATAGAAATTACCCAAAAAACACAGAAATTTATTTCTTTGATAGAAGAAAATAAACTTGTAAATTGCATACAATCGAAAATAAAAAAAGCCAATCCCCTTAGTTGGCAATTAAAAGCTGTTTATACAAATAAAAACAGCTAAGGCTATGTCCTAATTTCTGTATCTAAACCAGAGAAAGAAAGAAAATAATAAGCAGCTGGTAAATCCATACATATAGCGTAGTTATAGCGTACATATAGCGTATGTATAGCGTATATATAGTAACCATACTTCATGGTAAACATATAGATGACTCATAGATACTATAGGAATAAGTTAGTGATTAGTGCTGATTTACCATAAGAAACAAGTAGAAAGCAACAGTAACAAGGGAAGGGTACATTTATTTTTTTGCAGGGCTCTTTAAAATTTTTGTTAAACAACATCTGCCATCTTGTCATATTTTCAATTTTAGTATTATCTTTGCAGACTGATTTCAGATAAAATCGATTATGGAGAAGACAATTGAAGAAAACAAGCAAGGAACCAGCTTGGTTTTAGAACAAAAAGAAGGCAATACCAAAAAGCTTTTTATAGAAAGTTACGGATGTCAGATGAATTTTTCTGATAGTGAAATCGTAGCTTCCATTTTGTATGAACAAGGTTATAACACTACCCAAAATTTGGAAGAAGCCGATTTGGTTTTAGTAAACACTTGTTCTATTCGTGATAAAGCTGAACAAACCGTTCGGAAACGTTTAGAAAAATACAACGCCGTTAAAAAAATCAATCCAACCATGAAAGTGGGTGTTTTGGGTTGTATGGCCGAGCGATTAAAAAGTCAATTTTTGGAAGAAGAAAAAATTGTAGATATGGTCGTTGGTCCCGATGCCTACAAAGACATTCCAAACCTATTAAAAGAAGTTGAAGAAGGTCGTGATGCCATCAATGTGATTTTATCTAAAGATGAAACCTATGGCGATATTTCTCCCGTTCGTTTAAACAGTAATGGTGTAAATGCCTTTGTATCGATTACTCGCGGATGTGATAACATGTGTACGTTTTGCGTAGTTCCCTTTACTCGCGGACGTGAAAGAAGTCGTGAACCACAAAGTATTTTAGAAGAAATCAAAGATTTATCAGACAGAGGTTTTAAAGAAGTAACGCTTTTAGGTCAAAATGTAGATAGTTATTTATGGTATGGTGGTGGTTTAAAGAAAGATTTCGACAAAGCCACCGAAATGCAACAAGCGACAGCGGTTGATTTTACACAATTACTTGAAATGTGTGCCGTTCAATTTCCGAAGATGCGTTTTCGCTTTTCTACTTCCAATCCACAAGATATGCATGTGGAAGTAATCGAAATCATGGCTAAATACCATAACATTTGCAACTACATTCATTTACCGGTTCAAAGCGGAAGCACAAGAATCTTGAAAGAAATGAACCGTCAACACACCCGTGAAGAATACATGGCGTTGGTGGACAAAATATATGAAATTATTCCTGATATTTCGCTTTCTCAGGATATGATTACCGGTTTTCCAACAGAAACAGAAGAAGATCATCAAGACACCTTAAGTTTGATGAAATATGTGAAATATGATTTCGGATTTATGTTTGCTTATTCGGAACGACCGGGAACATTAGCCGCCAGAAAAATGGAAGACGACGTGCCGGAAGAAATAAAGAAAAGACGATTAAACGAAATCATCGACTTACAACAAAAATTAGGTTTAGAAAGAACCAAACGTTTTATTGGTCAAGAAGTAGAAGTTTTAATTGAAAAAGAATCCAAACGATCTACCGAGCATTGGAGCGGAAGAAATTCTCAAAACACAGTGGTTGTTTTTCCAAAAGAAAATTACAAAGTTGGTGATTTTGTGATGGTAAAAATCAACGATTGTACCGCTGCCACTTTAATTGGAGAAGCGGTTGGTTATTCTGAAGTGATGCAATAATTTATTTGTTTCAAATTAACTTCGAACTTGAAACCTGAAACCTAAAACTAAACATGGAATCCGTACAAGCAATAAAACAACGATTTGAAATCATCGGAAATGATCCGAAACTCAATCGTGCGATAGAAAAAGCCATTCAGGTTGCTCCTACCGATATTTCGGTTTTGGTGACTGGTGAAAGTGGTGTTGGAAAAGAAAGTATTCCAAAAATCATTCATTCTCTTTCGCATAGAAAGCATGGAAAATATATAGCTGTAAACTGCGGAGCCATTCCGGAAGGAACAATTGACAGTGAACTCTTTGGTCACGAAAAAGGTTCCTTTACCGGAGCTACCGGAGCTCGTGATGGTTATTTTGAAGTGGCCGATGGAGGAACCATTTTTTTAGATGAAGTAGGCGAACTACCATTAACGACTCAAGTACGTTTGCTTAGAGTGTTAGAAAATGGTGAATTTATCAAAGTAGGTTCCTCGCAAGTACAAAAAACAAATGTTCGTATTGTAGCTGCAACAAACGTCAATATGTTTGATGCGATTGAAAAAGGTAAATTCCGTGAAGATTTATATTATCGTTTGAGCACGGTTGATATTAATTTACCGCCATTACGCGAACGAAAAGACGACATTCATTTATTATTTAGAAAATTTGCCGCCGATTTTAGTCAGAAATACAAAATGCCGCCCATCAAATTAGATGATAATGCGGTTGATTTATTATTGAAATATCGCTGGAGCGGAAATATCCGTCAATTGCGGAATATTGCCGAACAAATTTCAGTTTTAGAAACCAATCGGAACATTTCTTACCAAACATTATATGCTTATTTACCGCAAGAAGGTTCGAATCTTCCGGCGGTTATCAAAGATAAAAAGGCGGAAAGTGATTTTAGTAACGAACGTGAAATTTTATACAAAGTACTTTTTGACATGAAAAGTGATTTGAACGATTTGAAAAAGCTCACATTAGAATTAATGCAAAATGGCGGTGCAAAAGTGCAGGAAGCCAATAAAAATTTGATTCAAAAAATTTACGGTCAAAAAGAAGATACTGAAATTGATTTTGAAGAACCAAGAATGGGCGTGATTCCTAATCAAAATCTTTCGCAACAGGAAGAATTTGAAGAAGACGAAGAAGACGATCAAAATTATCTTTTTGCAGAAACAGTTGAAGAAGAAGAAACCTTGAGATTAGATGCCAAAGAAATCGAACTCATCAAAAAAGCATTAGACAGAAATAAAGGAAAAAGAAAAGCTGCAGCTGATGAATTAGGTATTTCGGAGCGAACTTTATATCGAAAAATTAAACAATTTGATTTGTAAAAACATGAAAAAAATAATCAAATACGGTCTATTTCTAATAGCAATTATCTCAATAAACAGTTGTAAATATTACAACTTCACAGGAACAGGAAAAATTGATGCAGAAACATTTCAGGTAAATTATTTTCAAAATAATGCCGAATTAATTGAGCCGGGAATAGAAAGAGATTTTACGCTAGCATTGCAAGATTTAATTCAAAATCAAACGAACTTAAACCTTACTACATCGGGAGGTGATTTAATTTATGAAGGTGAAATTACTTCCTTTAGAATTTCGCCAATGACTGCAACAGCCGACCAGCGTGCTGCTCAAAACCGAGTAACAATGAATGTTAGAGTAAAATTTACCAACACAAAAAAAGAAGAAGACGATTTTGATAAAACCTTTTCTTTTTTTTATGATTATCCTGCCAATCAACAATTAATTGGAACCACGCTTCAAGCAGCAAAAGACGAATTGTTTGAGAGGATTACACAAGATATTTTCAATGCTTCTTTGGCTAAATGGTAAATCATTTTAATTTTTTATTCAATTTTGTTAAAAAAAACTATCTTTGTTTGTAAGCTAAATACATCACTTTGAATCTATCTGAATACACATATCTACTTAACAATCCTAATGCTATAAATGAAAAACAAGCAAAAGCATTAGAGGCTGTATTAGATAACTTTCCCTATTTTCAGAGTGCCAGAGCCTTATATTTAAAAGGACTTTACAACCAAGATAGTTACAAATATAATTTCGCATTAAAACATACAGCAGCTCATACCTCAGACAGAAGTGTACTTTTTGATTTTATTACTTCTGACGAATTCACCATTATTGAAAAAGACATCTACGAGCGAAAATTAGCTGAATTACAAGATATAATTGTTAATGATAGTGAACTCCTAGTTGCATCTGAAAATTCAATTCAAAAAGAAGAAGTTAAAAAAATCATTGAAGTTGAAATTGAAAATGTTGAAATCAGTACAGAAGACACCTTTTCAGAAGACTTAGCTATAATTCCTGAAGAAACAGAAGAGTTTGAAGCGTTTGAAGAAAAAAGTATTTCTAATGAAGTAGAATTAGAAATTATTGAAGACCGAAACACACCAGCTGCAACTCATTCAGAAGCAATTGAAATTGAAGACAAACTGGAAATTGGAAAACCAATTGCATTTTCTCAAAATGAAAAGCATTCGTTTGAAGAATGGCTTCAAATCACAAAAATACAACCTATTAACAGGACAGAAAGTTGTGCTTTGAGCATAAAACCAACAACGGAAGCAACTCCTGAGATAAAAAAAGAATCCAATTCTAAAAAGAAAAAAATAGAATTAATAGATAAATTTATAGAATCAAACCCAAAAATTACGCCCGCAAAAGATGTCGTTGAAAAAGCCACAATTGCTGTAGAATCAAGTGAAAATACGCAGTTGATGACTGAAACTTTGGCACGTGTTTATTTGGAACAAAAAAAATATCAAAAGGCAATTCAAGCCTATGAAATATTAATTTTGAAATATCCAGAAAAAAGTATTTTCTTTGCAGACCGAATTAAGGACATAAAAATTTTACAACAAAATAATCAATAACAATGAGTTTCTCAATTTTCTTATTTTTAATAACAGTAGTTTGTGTTTTACTTATCATAGTAATTATGGTTCAAAATCCTAAAGGTGGCGGTTTATCTTCTTCGTTTGGTGGAACACAACAATTAGGTGGCGTTCAAAAAACTACAGACTTTTTAGATAAAAGTACTTGGACACTTGGTATCGTATTAATAGTTTTAATTTTATTATCAAGTTTAAGTGATTTTGGTCAAACAAATAACATTACAATTGACAAAGGTGCCGCAACTCCTGTTGCTGCTCCGGTTCAACAACCTTTGACTCCAGCTGCAACTCCTACTCCGGCTGAAGGTGAAGCAAGTTCTGAAACAAATCAATAATTAAAAATTATACAAATATCTAATCCCGAATTTTTTTCGGGATTTTTTTTTAGTACATACTGAAATAATGTCAGTTCGAAACCTATGGCATAATTTCTGACTATTAGTAAAACAACAAATTTAATTTAATTAAAAAATATATTTTATGTCAGTAAACATTAAACCCCTTTCAGACCGCGTTTTAGTGGAACCGGCTGCGGCCGAAACAACTACAGCCTCAGGAATTATTATTCCTGACACTGCCAAAGAAAAACCACAAAAAGGAATTGTTGTGGCAGTTGGTAATGGAAAAAAAGACCACACTATGACTGTAAAAGTTGGTGACACCGTTTTATATGGAAAATATGCCGGAACCGAATTAAAGTTGGAAGGCAAAGATTACCTTATTATGAGAGAAGATGATATTCTTGCAATCGTATAATAAAATAGAAAGATTAAAAAAAATCAAATAAATTAAATAGTACTATAAAATGGCAAAAGATATAAAATTCGACATTGAAGCTCGCGACGGTTTAAAACGTGGTGTTGATGCATTGGCAAACGCAGTAAAAGTAACTTTAGGACCTAAAGGTCGAAATGTAACAATCAGCAAATCATTTGGTGGACCAACAGTAACCAAAGATGGTGTAACGGTTGCCAAAGAAGTTGAATTGAAAGATCCATTAGAAAATATGGGTGCTCAAATGGTTAAAGAAGTGGCTTCAAAAACCAATGATTTAGCCGGAGACGGAACAACAACTGCAACGGTTCTTGCTCAAGCCATCGTAAAAGAAGGTTTGAAAAACGTAGCGGCCGGAGCAAATCCGATGGATTTAAAAAGAGGAATTGACAAAGCGGTTGAAGCAATTGTTGCTGATTTGGGCAAACAAGCCAAAGAAGTTGGAAGTTCTACTGAAAAAATCAAACAAGTAGCTTCGATTTCTGCTAACAATGATGAAGTAATTGGCGAATTAATCGCAACTGCTTTCGGAAAAGTGGGTAAAGAAGGTGTTATCACTGTTGAAGAAGCAAAAGGAACTGACACCTATGTGGATGTAGTAGAAGGAATGCAATTTGACAGAGGATATTTATCGCCTTACTTTGTAACCAATCCGGAAAAAATGAATGTGGAATTAGAAAATCCATACATTTTATTATATGATAAAAAAGTTTCTTCTTTAAAAGAGTTATTACCGGTTTTAGAACCAGTAGCTCAATCAGGGAAACCACTATTAATTATTGCAGAAGATGTTGATGGAGAAGCTCTTTCAACGTTGGTGGTAAATAAATTACGTGGAGCATTAAAAATTGCTGCTGTAAAAGCACCAGGTTTTGGTGACAGAAGAAAAGCTATGTTGGAAGATATTGCCATCTTAACCGGAGGAACAGTAATTGCAGAAGAAAGTGGTTATACTTTAGAAAACGCAACGTTAGAAATGTTGGGAACTGCAGAAAAAGTTTCAATTGACAAAGACAATACAACTATCGTAAACGGAGCAGGAAATGGTGATTTGATTAAAAATCGTGTTAACCAAATCAAAGCTCAAATGGAAACAACAACTTCTGATTATGACCGTGAGAAATTACAAGAACGTTTGGCTAAATTAGCCGGAGGTGTTGCTGTTCTTTATGTTGGTGCTGCTTCTGAAGTAGAAATGAAAGAGAAAAAAGACAGAGTTGATGATGCTTTACACGCAACAAGAGCAGCTGTTGAAGAAGGAATTGTTGCCGGTGGTGGAGTTGCTTTATTGAGGGCTAAAAACGTTTTAGCTTCTTTAAAAGCAGATAATGCTGATGAAGCAACCGGAATTCAAATTGTTTCTCGTGCGGTTGAATCGCCATTGCGAACCATTGTTGAAAATGCAGGTTTAGAAGGTTCTGTGGTTGTAGCAAAAGTAGCCGAAGGAAAAGGTGATTTTGGATACAATGCAAAAACCGACGAATATGTAGATATGCTAAAAGCCGGAATCATCGATCCGAAAAAAGTGACTCGTGTTGCTTTGGAAAATGCCGCTTCGGTTGCCGGAATGATTTTAACGACTGAATGTGCTTTAGTTGATATTAAAGAAGAAAATGCCGGAGGCGGAATGCCAATGGGAGGCGGAATGCCGGGAATGATGTAATATCTCAGTAATTAGTCTAATCTTAAAATAAAAAATCCGTCATGAAGAAATTCGTGACGGATTTTTGTTTTTATTAAATGCTCAAATTTTGCAAAATTGAAAACGACATTGTATGATTCATGATATCATTGGTTGTACTTGGATTTAAATAATGATTCATATAACCCAATTCAATTCGAGTCTGTTCTTTAAAATGAATACCTAATCCAGTGAAAAATCGGTTTTGATCAAAGAATTTGGAATTAACTTTATTTTGCCCAATATTTAAAAATACTTCTGATTGAATTATTCCATATAAGGTATTATTAGAGTTTTTAAAATCTGTTAAATGAATCAAATTTCTGTTCAAATATCGAAATCTGTTTTGATAATTTGTTGCGATAACTTCTGTGTTTTGATTAACCATTCCCAATCGATCCACAAATCGTTGTTCGACTCTAAATCGATGATTCATTAGGTTCTTATTTTCCTTCCAATTATGGTTGTAAATAAGTTGTTGCCAAATTCTGTTTTCACCAAAATAATCATCAAAAGTTGGACTATAAGTATTTATCAGACCATATCCTAAAGCTAGGTTTAACTTTGAATTGACATGATAAACGCCTCCAATCCTAAATAAATTTTGACGGCTATAATTTAGGTTATCATCAAGTCTAAACTGAGCTTCGACATGAATTCCAACTTTTTCTTGAACCTTAATCTGACCAACGTATGCAAACCAATTGGCTTGATCTTCATTTTTATTTTGAGAATTCATCTCAATAAAACAAGATAAAAAAACACAAAATAGAACACTTTTCGTAATCCAATTAACCCTCATAACCGGTCATTTTAGATTTTTATTCTTTTCTCTCATATAAGCAACATCCATGAAGGTCATTATAAACTTCATCTTTTGCTTTTACTTTATCAGTATCGTGACCCACTTTTGCTACTGCCTCGTGAACTTGATCAATCGAACATTTGGTTTCATCTAAGATTAAATGCAAATCATGATGATCAATATGCCATGTGGCCGATTTAACACCTTTTACAGACAATGCAGCCTTTTCAATACGTTTTTTACACATATCACAATTGCCATTTACTTCGATATCGTATTTAGCATTTTTATTTTTCTTCTCTTGAGCTTGAACTGAAATTCCTAAGAAAGATATCATCAGTAGTAAAATTATTTTTTTCATTTTTAATATTGATATTTTTATTGATTTTTGAGATTGTTATTGAATTTTAAATCGTAATCCGGCATAATACATCGCACCAAAAACCGGAGCATATACCATTGAACTATCAAAATACGCACCAAAAGGATCGTTGCTTCCTAAAATTGCATTTTTTTGTTGGTAATTTCCAAAGTTTTCGGCTCCCACATAGACTTCAAAAGTTCTAGAAAATGTTTTGGTAACCTGTGCATTCATCACCGAAAAAGGATTTGTAAATTCTTTTAATCGATATTCCTCCGGGTTAGTTTGTGTTCGTGGCAAACGTTGTTTTCCCATCCAATTATAGGTAAAATCAAATTTCCATTGTTGCCCGTTATCTTTCACATGTGTTTCATAAGCAATGTTTGTGAAAAAACGATGTTTGGCTTGCAAAGGTCTTTCTACTAAACCAATCGTGTAATCTGTTTGAACATCATAATATTTATAAGCTGTTCTAATGTTGAAATGCGTTGAAAATTCATAACTCAAATCTACTTGCAAACTATTGGCAAACGATTTTCCGTCAAGATTATAAAAAAGTACTTGTTGCGGACTATTATCCACATCAACAATGGCTTGGTTTTGAAAATCGGTTCGATAAAAATCTACTGAAAATTCGGCATCTTTTCCAAACAGCTTAAATCCTTGTAAAAAACTAACGCCATAATTCCATGCAATTTCAGCATCTAATCCGTAAATTTTTCCGTTAGTATCTAAAATTTGAAATTGACGAGATGACGCAAAAAGTTGTTGGTTTTCGGCAAAAATATTAGCACTTCTTTTCCCTCTTCCGGCAGAAACTCTGAAAGTGGTTTTTTCAAAAGGTTTGTAACGCAAATGAGCTCTTGGCGTAATAAAAACTCCTAAACGATTGTGATAATCAATTCGACCGCCTAAAACATAACTCAAATCGTCATCATTGCAATAGGTGTATTCGAAAAAAGTTCCGATGGAATTGTCAATTCTACTAAAATCAGTTGCATTCACTACTTCACTAAATTGATCATAAGTGAAATTAATACCTGTTGCAAATTTGTGTAACGTATTGCTTATAATCGAATTGTAAATCAAATTGGAATAAAAACTACGTTGCGTGATATCATATTCATTTAATCCAAAATACGAATTTTGTTTATGATAATTGAATGCATTTTGAAAACCAAAACTTCGCCATGGAATTTCAGGAGAAACACGACCAATTTTTGAGGAAACATCTAACTTTTCCGTGTTAATTTCTGAACCCCAAAAATTGGTTGTCCCTTTATCTCTATCCGGATCAAAATCTACTTGACCGGTTTGTTTTTCATCATTCATATAACGAAGATTAATAAAACTCACCCAGCCTTTTTCGGCATCGATATATTGCCAACGATTGATCGCATTGATTTGTTTACCTATCGGATTATCTAAAAATCCGTCATCATTCATGTCATTTTTAGAAACTCTTGCATTTCCGTGAAGAAACAAACTAGTTGACCATTTGTCGGATATTTTTCTATTAAAATGCGTATTCAACTCAAAGCGTGAATCGGTTGAACCATAAGCATTCAAGAAAAAAGGGATATCATCATGAGGTTTTATCATTTCATAATTGATTTGACCTGAAATGCTTTCAAAACCATTGGCTACCGAACCTGCTCCTTTGGTAATTTGAATACTTTCTACCCAAGTTCCGGGCACAAAAGAAAGTCCGTAAGCCTGAGAAGCTCCACGAATAGCCGGAATATTTTCTTCTGTCATCAAAATATAAGGACTTGTCAATCCTAACATTCTAATTTGACGACTTCCTGAAACGGCGTCCGAAAAATTCACATCTATTGATGGATTGGTTTCAAAACTTTCAGACAAATTACAACAAGCGGCTTTGAGCAATTCTTTGCTTGTCATAGTTTGTACGTTTGCCGGAGTTAAGTAATTTTTTTGAAGTGATTTTCTAACTTTAGTTAATGTCACCTCATCAAGTGTGGTGTCAAACTCTAAATTTTTAGTCACAAATTTAGGTTCAATGACAGTGACTTTTTCAGTTTTAAAGCCAACATAACTTATAACTAAGACCGTATTTTCTGAAGAATAAGGAATTGAAAAATTCCCTTTTTCGTCTGTAACAGTACCTATTTCTGTATTTTCCCAATAAATATTTACACCGGGAAGTGGTAGATTGTTTTCATAAGTAATTTTACCGCTTATTTTTTCTTGAGAAAAAGAATAAATTGTAGTGAGTAAAAAGATGAAAACGATTATGGTTTTTTGCATGTAAAAAATTTTAAATTAAACAAAGTAATTCACTAAATGTGAGAACTGTTTAATTTAAAATTAGGCGTAAAACACCAATTGAGAATAGAGTTTATATAACGGAGGTGCATTTGAATCACAATAATAATGCAACTCTTCTTTGTTATTTTCTCCTGTAAATTCAGCAAAAACCGGAAGTTGATAGTCTGAAAGAAACGCTACAAAAGAGAAATCAAAGTTGATTTGACTAACAACCATTTCGTCAAAATCGGCTTGAACAGTTTCGTCAGAACAACAACCATCATGATCGGAAAAAGAAGAACTACAACATGATTTTTCATCAGGCTGAGCATCCATTTCACAAGGTTCTTCCAAATTAAAAATGGATGATATTGAAGCAATTTCACCTCCACAATAATGCACATTAAAAGCCAGCCCACTGGTAGCAACCAATAAGTGAATAGCCAAAAACAAGCTCATGGATTTTTTGAAGCTCATGATACAAAAGTACAATTTTTTGAAATAGTCAACAGTAATTTGATGTTAAAACAATTAAACTTCAATAATTTGACCCAATAGTGGCACTTTACAGTCATAATTAAATGTTTCCATTATTTTTAATCGTAAGGCATCGGCAGCTTCATTTTCGCCATGAACCATAAAAATCAATTTGGGTGGAGCTTGTAGTTCTTTCAACCAATTTAGTAAATCATTTTGATCTCCATGAGCAGAAAGTCCTTCAACCAAAACAACTCTTGCGTTTACAGTATAATATTTGCCAAAAAATTTAATTTCTTTATCACCGTCTAAAAGTTTTCTACCACGCGTTCCCTCTGCTTGATAACCTACCAGCATTACTGTGTTCTCTGGTTTATCAATATATCTTTCAAGATAAGATAACACCCTGCCGCCGGTAATCATTCCGCTTGCGGCTATTACAACTTTAGGCTGTTTACTATAAATTGCTGCAATAGAATCTTCAAAGTCAGAAATCATTGTGAACATGCTACACATTTCTTCACACTCGTGAGGATTTAATTTATGCCATTTGAAATTTTCATTAAACACATCAATAACTTTAATTCCCATTGGGGTATCAATAATGTAAGGGATATCGGGAATTCGATTCTGTTTTTTTAACTGCCACAACAAATACATTAACGTTTGAGCTCGTTCTACCGCAAAACTTGGAATAATTAGGTTTCCTCCTTTTGCAACAGTTTCATTGATGATATTTTCTAACTCAAAATAAACATCTGTTTCAGGATGAATTCTATTACCATAGGTACTTTCTAAGAATATAAAATCTCCTGATTTCGGTTTTTGTGGCGGATACATCAAAACATCATCATCTTGACCAATATCACCAGAGAACACAAACTCTTTTCCATCAACATACAACGAAATTGAACAAGCACCTAAAATATGTCCGGCTTGAAAAAAGGAAAAAAAGGCATCTTCTGATAGGCGGATTTGCAGGTCCTTCTCTACCACTCTAAAAAATGAAGTTACTTGCTCTGCATCGGTAACGGTATACAGAGGTTCTGCCGGATTGTGTTTAGAAAAATGCTCCTGATTGGCTTTTGATGCTTCTTCTTCTTGGATTTTGGCACTATCGGCTAAAATTAATTTTGCAATTTGTTTGGTTGGAGCGGTACAAAATATTTTTCCTTTAAATCCATTCTTTACTAATAATGGCAACCAACCACAGTGATCGAGATGACCGTGGGTTAGCAAAACAAAATCTATGGTTGCAGGTGCAACGGCCAAAGGTGTTCTGTTCAGCTCTCGCAAGGCTTTGACACCTTGAAACATCCCGCAATCAACTAAAATTCGCAGTTCATTATGCTCAATAAGTGTTTTTGAGCCTGTTACCGTTCCTGTTCCTCCTAAAAATTGAATTTTCATAGTAATTTATATATGATTACACAATTCGTTTGCTTCCTTAAGTATGTTATTTATTCTATTGGAGCTCAAACCAATTTTAGACAACCAAATTGGTTTTTTAATCAAATCCTTCACCGTTATAATGTCCTGCATTAACAACTTGTCTTTTTCTAATCGTGTTAAAGTTGTCAAACAAGTTACAGGATACATTTGATAACTGTCAATTTTATTTTTTAAACCATTTTCAAACGGATAATCCCAACTTAAAAGATTCAAATCGCAACACAAACCAAATTTGATGGCGTCTTCAGTAAATCGATTATTAGAAATTATCCAGCACTTTTCAATACTTTCATTTTCATTAAAGAGTTGTATTTTTTTGTCTTTTAAATCATTGAAACGAGAAAGAATATACATGGGCACTTTTACATCTGTTTTAGCATCTTGACTGCCATGAAACTTACATTCAATCATTGCAATTTGATTGTTTTGTTTGATCACCACATCAATTTCATGACTAACACATTTTCCTTCTAAAATTAGATTTGTTTTGGTTTGAAAACCTTCAAATTCAAATAGTTTGGCTATGTATTTTTCAAAATAAAAACCAGCAGGTCCTAAATCTTGAATCGCTTTTCTTAAATTGTAACGTGCCGCATGAACATTTGAAAAACTTTTTAAAAGTTGAAAAGCCAATTTATAAATCCTTTTAGTTGGAATACCTTCATACAATGCTTTTTCAATCTCGTACATTACTTGACTGATTATTTTGTCGTTTGCACCTGATTTTAATAAGGAATGTTTAAGTTTTTCCCTGTCAAAACGCACCAACTCACCGGAAAATTTTGTAACTTTCATGTCAAATGAATTTCACTATTAAAGGTATGAAATTTATTCGGAATCAGCGTTTTTTTGAATGTAAAAAGCAGGTATAAATAAGAGTAAAAACAAAGGTTGAATTAGAAATCTTCTAATATAAAACAACAAAAAATTATAACTTTCATCAAAAAACTGTAATATAATAAAAAAGGCTACAATTAATAGAAAAAATAAAAGCAAGTAAAGAATCGTTGCGAATTTTATAAGTTGTATGTCTTTAAAAATCACATATAAAATAAGCAATGAGAGGGATGTATTTAATAGATATCGCAATAATAAATTCCAAAACAACTCAAAAGAATTGTAATCAGGAAATGGCAAATTGAGGTAATCATTTTTAAAATAATTTAAAAATGGATCATAAAACAATACTGTTTCATAATTACGCAAAAGTGCAAAACCAATTACACAAAGCAATAGAATGAAAAATCCTTTTTTATCTTGTTGAAGTTGTTTTAGCATAAACAGAAAATTTATTGACCCAAATTATCCACAATAAAAATACAACGCCATAAATTACTAAAGGGAAAATAACCCCATGAAGAATATGCTCATGTTGTGGATAGTAAAACAATGCGATTGACAACAATGCAATTCTAATTATATTTAAGAGATGAATTAGTAAACAACCGGAAAGTTTAAAAATCATAGTTGTGATTAATTTTCCTTTGAAAGCCAAAACAAAAGCAACAAATAAAATCATAACACTTACTGCATTACATCCTTCAACAACTCGGGCAACATATTTTTGATTTACAAATAGTTTATAAGACGGTTCCGATTCATGTGGTTGAATTTCGCTCGAATGTCCAAAAAAAATAATTGTTTTTTGAGTTTGTGAGGCAACTACCTCCGTAAATCGATCGTTTTCATTTTTAGCCACATCATATTGACTCAAATAATACTGATAAAGAAGTGTCAAAACAGCATAAGTCAAAAAGAATTTAGCCAAAAAAGTCAAAAAGGGTTTGTATTGCGTAAAATAGTTTTTCAATGGATTGATTTTTAACAAAAATATATAAAAATCAGGTTTTTCAATACTTTATATTTGCAAAAAAATAGCTCATGAACTTAGAGAAACTAAAACCGGGAGTGGTTGAAATACTTCAAAAACCGGATATTGAAATAAACGAAAAACTAAAAAATCTTTGTCAATATTTACAAGATAATGTTTCCTACTACAATTGGGTAGGTTATTATTTTGCAAATCACGATAATCAAACCCTGCATCTTGGTCCTTATGTTGGTGCTGAAACCGACCACACAGTTATCCCTTTCGGAAAAGGAATTTGCGGGCAAGTTGCCGTTTCTAATCAGAATTTTGTAGTTCCGGATGTTGCTGCTCAGGATAATTATATTGCATGTAGTATAACTGTAAAATCCGAAATCGTCGTTCCGCTTTTTGTTCGTGGAGAAAACATAGGCCAAATTGACATTGACAGCCATGTCATTGATCCATTTACTGAATCAGACGAACGTTTTTTGGAGTTTGTAAATAAGGAAGTTGCAAAGTTGTATTAGAAAAAACTTGTCCATCTAAAAAATAAAATTACCTTTGCAACCGAATTAGGAAACGCCTATTTCATACATAAAAATCATTTAAAATAATATTGGAATGTATTTAACTAAAGAAACAAAAGCTGAAATCTTCGCGAAACACGGAGGAAAGGCTGAAAACACTGGTTCTACAGAAGGACAAGTTGCCCTTTTTACTTTTAGAATCGCTCACTTAACTGAGCATTTGAAAAAAAATCGTCATGATTACAACACTGAACGTTCATTAGTACTTTTAGTAGGTAAAAGAAGAAGTCTTCTTGACTACTTAAAGAAAAAAGATGTTGTAAAATATCGTGAGTTAATTAAAGAATTAGGAATTAGAAAATAATCAACTAGGGGCTTTGTGCCCCTTTTTGTTTTATATATTTTAAAGTAAAGTTCCCGTTTGCCTTTTGGGTTGGGAATAAAAAAGTTTGGTTTTTCATTGGGTTACACAACAACTACACACAACAACACAACGAAACCTAATAATTAATACCAAATTAGAATTTTTATGATTCCAAATGTAACAAAAGAGGTTATCGATTTAGGAGATGGAAGAACCATTTCAATCGAAACCGGAAAATTAGCGAAACAAGCAGACGGTTCTGTGGTTGTTCGTTTAGGCGATTGTATGCTTTTAGCTACAGCTGTTTCAGCCAGAACAGCAAATCCAAATGTTGATTTTTTACCTTTAACGGTAGATTATCGTGAGAAATTTGCCGCTGCAGGAAGATTTCCGGGTGGTTTTTTCAAAAGAGAAGCCCGTCCGAGTGATAGTGAAGTGTTAACCATGCGTCTTGTTGACCGTGTTTTACGTCCGCTTTTCCCGGATGATTATCACGCAGAAACACAAGTGATGATTCAATTAATGAGTCATGACGAAAATGTGATGCCTGATGCTCTTGCCGGTTTGGCTGCTTCTGCTGCGTTAGCTGTTTCCGATATTCCTTTTTACAACTTAATTTCTGAAGTTCGAGTTGCTCGAGTGGACGGAAAATTCATCATCAACCCAAGCAAAACTCAATTAGAGCAATCAGACATCGATATGATGATTGGTGCTTCTTTGGATTCTGTTGCAATGGTTGAAGGTGAGATGAAAGAAATTTCAGAAAAAGAAATGGTGGAAGCCATTAAATTTGCTCACGAAGCAATTAAAATTCAAATTCATGCTCAATTGCGTTTACAAGAAGCTTTTGGCAAAAAAGAGATTAGAACTTACGAAGGAGAACCTGAAGATGAAGCGGTTTATGCCAAAGTAAAAGCAGCAGCATATGACAAATGTTATGCAATTGCTCAAGCAGCTTCGGGGAAAAGCGAAAGAACTGAAAAATTTGCCTTAGTCAAAGAAGAATGTAAAGCATTATTTACCGAAGAAGAATATGCAGAAAATGCAGATTTAGCCGGTTTAGTTGGAAAATATTACTACAAAACAAATAAAGAAGCTGTTCGTAATGTTATTCTTGAAAAAGGAATTCGTTTAGATGGAAGAAAAACAACTGAAATCAGACCAATATGGTGTGAAATCGATTATTTGCCATCTGTTCACGGTTCATCTTTATTTACACGTGGTGAAACACAAGCTTTAGCTACAGTAACATTAGGAACTTCAAGAGAAGCGAATCAAATTGACTCGCCATCAGAACAAGGTGAAGAAAAATTCTATTTGCATTATAACTTCCCTCCTTTCTCAACCGGTGAAGCAAAACCATTAAGAGGAACATCTAGAAGAGAAGTTGGTCATGGAAACTTGGCTCAACGTGCTTTAAAAAATATGATTCCTGCCGAATGTCCTTACACAATCAGAATTGTTTCTGAAGTTTTAGAATCAAACGGTTCTTCTTCTATGGCAACAGTTTGTGCCGGAACAATGGCTTTGATGGATGCAGGAGTTCAAATGGTAAAACCTGTTTCAGGTATTGCGATGGGATTGATCACAGACGGTCAAAAATTTGCTGTTTTGTCTGATATTTTAGGTGATGAAGATCATTTAGGTGATATGGACTTTAAAGTTACCGGAACAGCAGACGGAATCACCGCTTGTCAAATGGATATCAAAATTGACGGATTGCGTTATGACATCATGGAGCAAGCCTTAGATCAAGCTCGTGAAGGTCGTTTACATATTTTAGGTAAATTGGTTGAAACGATTGCTACTCCAAGACCTGACGTTAAGAAACACGCTCCGAAAATCATCATGCGTACAATTCCTGGTGCTTTCATTGGTGCATTAATCGGACCTGGTGGAAAAGTAATTCAAGAATTACAAAAAGCTACAGGAACAACGATTGTTATTAATGAAGTAGATGAGCAAGGTGTGGTAGAAATTTTAGGAACAGATCCTGATGGAATTGCAGCAGTTTTAGCTAAAATTGATTCGTTACTTTTCAAACCACAAATGGGTGAAGCTTACGAAGTAAAAGTAATCAAAATGTTAGATTTTGGTGCTGTTGTAGAATATACTGCCGCTCCAGGAAACGAAGTTTTATTACACGTTTCAGAATTAGCATGGGAAAGAACTGAAAACGTAACCGATGTAGTAAACATGGGCGATGTTTTCCAAGTGAAATACTTAGGAGTGGATCCAAAAACAAGAAAAGAGAAAGTTTCAAGAAAAGCTCTTTTACCAAGACCTCCAAGAGATGAAAATAATAAAATAACACCAAAACAAGGTTAGTAAATTCATTTATTAATTCACAAAACCCTGACTTCAGTTTTGAACGTCAGGGTTTTTATTTTATATAATAAATATTGAGGGAATAGTTTAAAAAGGGTTGTAGAACTAATTCATATGAATTTAACGTTTTAAAACTGTAAAATTTTTAGATTTTGTTAACATTTATATTATATTTGTCTTAATGCCTTGAAATTTTAAAATGAATTTAAGAAAACCCTACCTAATTTTATTTTTGCTTTTTATAAGTTTATATAAACTACAAGCACAAGATTTCATTGTAAGCGGAAAACTTATTGATGCTAAAGGTATTTCAATTGAATCATCTGAAATTTTACTCATTCAAGATAAAAGAATTAAAGGATCCGGATTGACAGACTTAGATGGAAACTTTTCTATTTCTGTACCAAAAGGAGTGTATCAATTACGTTGTTATTATGTAGGAGTTATTATATATGCAACAGACTTTGACTTGAATGAAAATACAGATTTAGGAAATTTAATTTCTTTTGAAAATACCAACCAACTTTCAGAAGTAGAAATTGTTGCTAAAAAAAGAATCATGGAAACCAAAATTGATCGCACTGTTTTTAATGTTGAAAACAGCATTAGATCTATCGGAATGGATGGTTATGAATTGCTAAAAGGAACTCCTGGAGTATCAATTCAAGGAAATACAATATCAATGATTGGCAAAACCAATGTGAGTATAATGGTTGATGACAGAATCATCACTTTATCAGGAGAAGATTTAAATAATTATTTGAGGAGTATAAGTTCAGAAAACATAAAAAGTATAGAAGTAATCACCACTCCACCGGCAAAATATTCAGCTGACGGTAATAGTGGATTACTTAACATTAGACTTAAAAAAGCAATTGACAACTCTTGGGCAGTAACGCTTAGAAGCAGTTATTTACAGTCAACTTTTGCAACTTTTGCAACCGGAATAGGGTTTACTTATAATAAAAATAAAGTGAGTTTGTTTACTGATTTTGTAAAACAACAAGGTTCAAACGAAATCACAGAAACAGCAGACACTTATTTCACTGATGAAAACTGGATAAGTAGAACAAAAAGAGAGGATTTTGTTGATGTTTACAGAGGTATTTTTAATTTAGATTATAAACTTACTGAAAATGCTAAAGTTGGTTTTAAATACATCGGATTGTTCAACAAACCGGATATTGATGATGTTAACAACACCAAAATCTACGATTCCAATTCGAATAATTTACAAACCACCATTTTGACAAGTGGCTTCAACAACTCCACCACAAAAAATAATTCCATCAATGCATTTTATTCACAAGAGCTGGATTCAATAGGCAAACGCATGACTCTTGATGTTGATTATTTTGAATATCATGATTCACAAGATCGTATTTTTTCCTCACAAGATTATGATGCTGATAACAACATGGGGCCTTCCTACATTAAGGCTAACAATAAAAGTATTCAAGATTTAAAAAATTACAGTGCTAAAATTGATTTTGAAGTTCCTTCAAAATGGGCAAATTTTGGATTTGGCGGAAGAGTAAGTTGGGTTGATAACACTAGTGATATTAGTTTTTTTGATTTGACAAGTGGTAGTCCGATTGTTGACCCTCAACAAACCAATATTTTTGATTATACTGAAAATACACAATCAATTTATGCTAACTTTTCTAAAACATTAAATGAAAAATGGCAAACGCAAATTGGTCTTAGATACGAAAACACACAAACAATCGGAACAACAAAAGCTTTAGATCCAGATTTGAATGAAACCAATAAATTCAATTACAACCAGCTTTTTCCAACCGCTTATTTACTTTATACAGCTAATGAAAATTATTCTATATCTTTTAATTATAGCAAAAGAATTGGAAGGCCTGATTTTTATTCTTTGAATCCTTATAAATGGTATTTTAGTCCGTTTTTAATTGTAGAAGGAAATCCGTTTTTACAACCTTCGTTTACTGATAATTTTGAAATCAATCAAAGTTTCAAAGAAAATATAACTTTCAAACTCTACTATTCCAATACTAAAAACGGTAGTTTCCAAATTCCACTAATAGAATTGGATCAAAATCCACCTATCACTAGAATGTTTAGAGATAATTTTTATGACCAAGAACGTGTGGGAGCAACATTAACCTATTTGTTTAACAAATTCAGTTGGTGGGAAAGTTCCAACACTTTAAATGGTTATAACAACACAACAACTTTTGTCAAAACCATTCCATCAGATGAAATAAATGGATTTAATTATTCGGTTTATACTAATAATACTTTCACTTTAAATAAAAGTAAAAGCTTTTTTGGTGAATTAAACTTCAGTTATAATGCACCAGGATTTAATCTTTTTAACAATTTTACCTCATCACATCGATTAGATGCCGGACTTCGTTATTCATTAAGAGATAAAGGTTGGAATTTTGTATTATATGGTTCTGATTTATTAAGATCTTCTTTTGTTTATGTTAGTTCTACTATAAATAACACCCCGCAAACACGATCAATTTATTATGATGATCGCACAATTAGATTGTCAGTCAGTTATAAATTTGGCAATCGAAAACTTGGCGTAGCACTAAGAGAATCGGGTAATGAAGAAGAAAAAGAAAGAATCAGATAATTTTTTTAAACTATTTTGTAACATTTTAGGTTTATTAAACGTATAACTACTTGAAACTTTAATAACAAGGAAACAAATTAAATGAGACAACTTAAAATTACCAAGCAGGTTACCAATCGTGAAACCGCTTCCTTAGACAAATACCTACAAGAAATTGGTAAAGTTGATTTAATAACCGCAGATGAAGAAGTAGAATTAGCCCAAAGAATCAAAGCCGGTGACCAAAGAGCACTAGAAAAATTAACAAAAGCAAATTTACGTTTCGTGGTATCTGTTGCAAAACAATACCAAAATCAAGGTTTAACACTACCCGATTTAATTAATGAAGGTAATTTAGGTTTAATTAAAGCCGCTCAACGTTTTGATGAAACGAGAGGTTTTAAATTTATTTCCTATGCAGTTTGGTGGATTCGTCAATCGATTCTTCAAGCTTTAGCTGAACAATCTCGTATTGTAAGATTACCATTAAATAAAATTGGTTCTATCAATAAAATCAATAAAATGTATGCTTTATTAGAACAATCTAATGAGCGTCCCCCTTCAGCAGAAGAAATTGCAAAAGAATTAGACATGACAGTTAATGATGTTAAAGAGAGTATGAAAAACTCCGGACGTCATTTATCCATGGATGCTCCATTAGTTGAGGGTGAAGATTCTAATTTATATGACGTGTTACGTTCAGGTGAATCACCAAATCCTGATAGAGAGTTAATTCATGAATCACTTCGTACAGAAATAGAACGTTCACTTGAAACGCTTACTCCAAGAGAAGCTGACGTTGTTCGTTTGTATTTTGGCTTAGGTGATCAACACCCAATGACACTTGAAGAAATCGGAGAAACTTTTGATTTAACACGTGAACGTGTTCGTCAAATTAAAGAAAAAGCTATCAGAAGATTAAAACACACTTCAAGAAGTAAAATTCTTAAAACCTATTTAGGATAGGCTTTTTAAGTCAATTTTTATATTTAAAAAAAATAATGTAAATTGCATTCATAAAAATTTGGTATGCAAATTGCAATAAAGATAATAAGACTACAAACAGTTTAAACTGTTCGTTTTTTGATTGATGATTGAAACTCCGGCTGATTACCGGAGTTTTTTTTATCCTAGTTTCTGATATATAATTATCTTTGTAAACTAAAACCAAACACAACAAAATCTAAAAAGATTAAACAACTAAAGCATGAAAAACACCTTAATAGCTCCTTCAGTATTGGCTGCCGACTTTGCCAACTTGCAACGCGACATTGAAATGATAAACAATAGCGATGCAGACTGGTTCCATATTGATATTATGGATGGGGTTTTTGTTCCAAATATCTCATTTGGTATGCCTGTTCTGGAAGCAATTGCCAAGCATGCGAACAAAACAATAGATGTACATTTAATGATTGTTGACCCAGATCGTTACATTAAAACTTTTGCTCAATTGGGATCAACTAATTTAACGGTTCATTATGAAGCTTGCACACATTTACATCGCACATTACAAGCTATAAAAGCAGAAGGCATGAAAGCAGGTGTTGCGTTAAATCCTCACACACCGGTTAGTTTACTAGTAGATATCATTAAAGATATTGATTTAGTTTGCTTGATGAGTGTAAATCCGGGGTTTGGTGGACAGTCTTTTATTGAACAAACTTATACTAAAGTAAAGCAATTAAAAGAAATAATCATTCGCAATAATGCCTCAACTTTAATAGAAATTGATGGAGGCGTAACTAACAAAAATGCTAAACAATTGGTCGATTGCGGTGCCGATGTTTTAGTTGCGGGAAATTTTGTGTTTAAAGCAGAAAACCCAACAGAAACAATTAGTGAATTGAAAAAATTACTTTTATAAAAGCGAAAATCTAATAATTATAAAAAAAGGCTATTCAAGTAATATGAATAGCCTTTTCTAATATATCAATTAAATCAATTACTCTTTAACAAGCTTCTTAACCCCTACTCCATTATCGGTAGCTATTCTAATTAAATAAACACCTTTTGATAAGTTAGAAATATTTAAACCGTATTCATTTGCATTAACCGAATAAGAATCAATAATTCTTCCGTTCAAATCTGTTATTTGAATTGCATCAATCATATAATTATTATCACTTTCAATAGTTACAAAATCCTTAGATGGATTAGGATATATTTTCATTGAAGAAGACACTAAATCATTAACAGATAATGTCTGTTGAATATTAAAATTATCCATCAAAAATGCATGTGTCCCCACAGCATTAGCAGGAGAATTGTGTAAAAACCCAAAATAATAAGTTCCCGTAACAGTTGGAGTATAATTTACTGTTTTTAAAGCATAAGTTACATTATTAATGTTAGCTTCAGAAAGCAAAGTTGTTGTTTGATCAACAGAATTTGGCGAAGTACCTACTCGTAATTGATAACTAGCTATATTTGTTGAACCATTAACAAAATTTCTCACATAGTAAGTTATTGTTGCCTGTTGGTCAGCAACTAAATTCACCCCTCTTGAAAACATCCAATTATTAGCTACAGTTGTACCAGTAACAACAGCAGCTGCATTATTCCCTTCCTGAGCCAAAGCTGCACCAGGATTAATAAACCAGTCGTTTCCACCTGTACCACTAGCTGACCATCCAACGAATGGTAAAGAATTTACTTCAAATCCAGCAGTGTACGGTGGTGTTACCGGTTCATAAACCGTATGAAAGTCTATTGGTCCAGCCCAAATACTTGAATTTGATACAGCACAATTTGATCTAACATAATAACTATAATTTGAACTGGCTGCCAAACCACCTAATAGATAAGGACTTGTTACATTGGACAATGTAGTTCCTGATCCTTGTGTAAAGCCAATAGGTCCCCATTCAATAGTACTGTCTGGTGCAATTGTTGTCCAACTCAGAGTAGCACTTGTTGTGCTTGTTGGAGAAAAATTTAATGTTACAGGTCTGGCACAACTGACAGCAATACCTAAAACGGTTTGAGGCCTCCAGTTTGAAGCAGCAATGGTAGTAGGAGCTGCTGTTGTTGACATCGCACTTTTTAATCCTCCAGTCAATGTCGTTGTACACAACCCAGTATTAGGTGTTGATAAGGTTCCAGCAGGATTTGAATAATCAAATGCCACATAAAGCCCACTACCACTATAAGTAAAAGGGCTTCCACCCGCAAATGTAATTGTAAAAGTTTCAGATGCAGGAATAGTTACAGCTCCATTACTAACAACAGTCATACCACCAATAGCGGTAGCCCAATTTGTAGATTTGTTATTTGCTATATCAGAAGTGTTTTCGAGGTATACAATCATATTGCCCGAGGTAGCAATATTTTGAGGAACAGTATATGAAAATGTGATTGAATTAAAAGATGTACCTGTAGTCAAACCAGAAGCTGACATTTCAGCAGCAGAAATTAACCAAACTGATCTATTATACCTTTGTGCACCTTGGGGTGCTCTTCCGTTTTGAGAAGTTGAGCCATTTCCTGGCAAAGCAAAGTAAAAGTCTGTTTGTCCAAAAGATAATCCCGATAAAAGTAATAAAAAAATCAAAGTCAATTTCGACTTTGAAACACTCATTAAAGTAGTTTTTTTCATGTTTTTAAAGATTAAATGATTAATAATTTTAAATAAAGATATAAATATTATTAATTCATTTAACAAAAATGTTAAGAACTATTTGACTAAATAGGTTTCCCACCTAATATTGATCAATTAAATATTTTATTAAGTCGGTAGTTGTTACAATACCTACCAATAAATCACCCTCAACAACCGGCAAAGCATGAAACTCTTTTGAGGCCAAGATTTCTGCAACTTCTTTTATGGTTGTTTCAGGAGAAACTGTCGTTAATTTTTTTGCCATTACCTGTTCAACCGTAAACATATTGTAAACTGTAACATCTACCACATCGTCGTCGTCGTCAACTGCATCTACAAAAGATATACGTAGTAAATCGGTAAAACTTAACATACCTACAATTGTATTGTCTTTTACTACAGGAATGTGTCTGATATGGTATTTTTTAAATAAAGATTCTGCCTTTGTTAAGTCATCAGTTATATTTAGTTTAACCACATTTTTTGTCATAATAGATGACACAGGAACTTTCTGTTTCATAACTCGAAGTGTTTAATTATGAAGCAAAATTGCTTTTATAAATTTACAAAAAAAATGACTTAAGTCAGACCTAAATCGATTAAATTTTCATATATAAGTAACCTTAAATTAAAGATTTATCATTTTTCTTACTTTATTAAAAAGCTCAGGATGTTCTTCTTGGAATTGTTCAGGGGTTTCAAAGAAGTGTTCTAAAATTACAGCTATGAACTCAAAATGATTGGAGTAGGCGTAAATTCTGAAATAATTTGATTCAATCAATTTATTTAAAACCTCCGGTTTTTCAATATATTCTCTAATCTTAACATACATTTTTGCAAACTGTAACGAACTAGCATCTGTTCGTTTTAATCCATGCATATGAACCGCATGAGCAAATTCGTGAATTCCTAAATTCAAATTATCATTAGAATATTCATAACCATCTAGAAAATCTTGCCATGAAAAAACCAAAGCTTTCATTCGAGGATTAAATTCACCTTTATGCCAAGCGTCATTAATTGTTGAATAATAAATATTGGGATATAAAATTATTTTATCAAATACATCAAGCAGGTATTTTCGCATTCCGAAAGTTACTTTTACAGCTGTTCCCGCTATCATTAATTTCATTTCATCTGTCACCACTAAATCTTCTTTTGACACAAATTGATAGTGTGAAATAAATTTGGCTACTCGATGTTCAAAATAACTCTTTCTTTTTGGGTCTAATTTTTTGTAAAACTCAATTTTATTGTTGAGAATATTTCTTTCTTTATCAGATAAAACTTTAGGTGAGATGTAAAAATGAACAAAAACCGGCTTGTTAAAAAACTTTAGATGGTAGTGCTCGATTGTGTTCAATACAATAGCAGAAAACAATAACAAAATAAGAAGAATAAGAATTATCAATAAAAGGAGTACAATTACCATGAAAAGTATAGTTGGGACAATTATGTAAATATATTAAAAAATTAAATTATTAATTTATTACAATATCCTCATAAACAAAAAAAGAAACAAAAACACCAAAGTTATTGGAGTAATGTTTCTTTTATTATTTTTGAAAAGTGACCTCGGAGGGGTTCGAACCCCCAACCATCAGAGCCGAAATCTGATATTCTATCCAGTTGAACTACGAGGCCCTTTTTTTTATTTAGTGTGCGAATCTACAACAAATAAAATTATGCTAAAAGCTTTTTAACGATAGTTGAAATAGTTTTGCCGTCGGCACTTCCTCCTAATTGTTTTGAAGCAATTCCCATCAATTGACCCATTGAAGCCATTCCTGAAAATCCATTCTCTGAAATAATTTGAGCAACTGCTACTTCTACTTCTGCTTCTGTTAATTGTTTTGGTAAGAATTTTTCAATGACAGCAGATTGTAACAATTCCGGCTCAGCCAAATCTTGTCTTCCTTGTTGAACATATATTGCCGCACTGTCTTTTCTTTGCTTTACCAAACGCTGCAACAATTTTATCTCTTCTTCAGAGGATAATTCGTCTTTTGAACCCGTTTCTGTTAATGCCATTAAAATAGCTGATTTAACCGCTCGCAATGCCTCTAAAGACAAAGTATCTTTGGCTCGCATCGCGTTTTTTATTTCTTCATTAATTGTATTTTGTAAACTCATGGTTTTTTAATTTTATCGTGTTTAAAACAAGTTGCAAATGTAAAAAAAATAACCCGAAAACAACAGTGTCATTTTCGGGTTGAACAAGGTAGGTTAGTTAGTAGAATTAATCTACATTATCGTGTAAAAATGAATTATTTGAACGCAATTGAATATCATCATTACTATCTGTTCCTAAAGAAATTCTTGATGAATTGTTAGAAATTGGATTTGAAGAAATATCAACTCCGGTTCTTTTGAAAGCCGGTTCTTTTTCTAATTCTTCAATTCTGTTTGAATTGTTATGAAATTTATAATTGAAATCTTTTAATTTCTTTCTTCTTTCATCGGCACGAAATTTCAAAGTTTCTTCAATTGTCATTTCCATCGGATTAATTTCTTCGTGTGCTGTTGAAAACTTATCAGATACAGGCTCAACATTCTTCATCGTGATGTTCAACTCTTCCTGAATAGGCTCTTCAACTTTAGAAACAACTGGTTTTGAACTAAGCAAGTCATTTTCAATTTCCATATATTCTTCTAAAGAATAACGAACAACTCCTGTTTCATTTAATTCAGTCATTGGAATAACTTGAACCGGATTGTTTACCTTAATTTCATTTGTAGTTTCTTGATTGAGGTCAAAAAAGGTGTTTTTTTCTTCTTTTACATGATGAGTAGCAGTAGGTAAATCAAATGTAAAAGCGATTTGTTCTTTCTTTTGAACAATGACAAATTCAGGTTCGTTAACCATTATTTCTGAAATTTCAGAAGTAGTATTTATCAATTGATTTTCAAAGATCGGAGAAACTATTTCGTAGGTTGTTTCAATATTTCTGATTGCTTCTGTAGTTGTAATTAACTCGGAAACCGTAGTTGGAGCTACAACTTCTATTTCTTCGATCAATTCAAACACAATTTTATCTTCAACTACAGGTTTTGTAGTTGCTTCTTCTTTTTTGAAATCAGTAACAGAATCGACAACATTAGATAACAAATTAATTGAACTAGACTGACTATCTTCTAAAGAATGAATTATTTTTTTAGGTTCAACATTTACAATTCCTTTTTGTTGTTCAATGTTAAAACCCGTGGCAATAATAGTTACGGCAATTGAATCATTCAACGATTCATCTTCACCAACACCCATAATGATATTGGCATTAAAGCCAGCTTCCGCTTGAATGTGATCATTGATTTCACCAATTTCATCAATAGTAATTTCTGAAGAACCGGAAACGATAAGCAACAATACGTTTTTAGCTCCTGTAATTTTATTATCATTAAGAAGTGGTGAATCCAAAGCTGAAATAATAGCATCTTTCGCTCTGGTTTCTCCTGATGCAATAGCAGAACCCATAATTGCTGTTCCGCTGTTAGACAATACGGTCTTAGCATCTTTTAAGTCAATATTTTGAGTATAGTGATGCGTAATAACCTCTGCAATTCCTCTGGAAGCAGTAGCTAAAACTTCATCAGCTTTTGAAAACCCGGCTTTGAAACCTAAATTTCCATAAACTTCTCTCAATTTGTTGTTGTTTATAACAATTAGAGAATCTACTTGTTTTCTTAATCGTTCAATTCCGGACATGGCTTGTTCCAATCGAACTTTACCTTCAAATTGAAAAGGCATAGTTACAATTCCAACCGTTAAAATGTCTTTTTCTTTTGCCATTTGAGCAATTACGGGAGCAGCACCTGTACCTGTCCCACCACCCATTCCGGCAGTAATAAAAATCATTTTGGTATTTCTATCCAACATGGTTTCAATTTCTTCCATGCTTTCCATGGCTGACTGTTGGCCTACTTCAGGATTTGCTCCTGCCCCTAAACCCTCAGTTAAATTTACTCCCAACTGAATCTTATTAGGAACAGGGCTGTTTTGTAGAGCTTGTGAGTCGGTATTACAAACCACAAAATCTACGCCTTTAATTCCTAATTTAAACATGTGGTTGATGGCATTGCTACCGCCACCTCCAACACCTATCACTTTAATTACATTTGATTGGTTTTTTGGTAAATCAAATGAAATACTTCCAAAATCTGAGTTGCTTATCATACTACTTGGTTTTTGCTATTTTAATTTTATTAACTAATCTGAATTTCAGGCTATTCAGCGTTGTCTAAAAATTCTTTTATTTTTTCTACATACTTGTCAAAAAAGGAACGTTTGATTTTACCTTCAGTCGTTTCTTCTTTTATTTCTGATTTTGGGGCTTCAGGAATACTTTCTTCTTGTTTTTTTACTTCAACTTTTACCGGTTGTTCCATTTCACACATTGGCACGGCACTTTTTGAATTGTTTCCAATACTATTCATCACCAAACCAACAGCTGTGGCATATAACGGACTTGAAATTTCTTCATCAGAATTTCCCGCCAAATGTTCGTTTGGATAACCAATTCTTGTATCCATTCCGGTGATATATTCAACCAATTGTTTGATGTGTTTTAATTGTGCACCACCTCCGGTTAAAACAATTCCGGCAATTAATTTCTTTCTTGGATCTTCATGACCATAGGCTTTTATTTCTGTAAAAACCTGTTCAATTATTTCTACAACTCTTGCATTAATAATTTTTGAAAGGTTTTTCAAAGAAATTTCTTTTGGATCTCTACCTCTAAGTCCGGGAATTGAAACAATTTCGTTGTCTTTATTTTCTCCGGGCCAAGCTGATCCAAATTTCACTTTTAACAACTCCGCTTGTTTTTCAATAATAGAGCAACCTTCTTTGATGTCATCTGTGATGACATTTCCGCCAAATGGAATTACGGCTGTATGTCTGATAATTCCATCTTTAAAAATTGCCAAATCCGTTGTTCCACCACCAATATCAATCAAAGCCACACCTGCTTCTTTTTCTTCTTGGCTCAAAACAGCATCGGCCGAAGCTAATGGTTCTAATGTCAATCCTGACAATTCAATTCCGGAGCTTTGAATGCATCGACCAACATTTCTAATGGAAGCTGCTTGACCAACAACCACATGAAAACTACTTTCTAATCGACCACCATACATTCCGATAGGTTCTTTGATTTCAGATTGACCATCAATTTTAAATTCTTGAGGTAAAACATGAATGATTTCTTCACCCGGAAGCATTGCCAATTTATGAACCTGATTGATTAATTGTTCAATATCTTTATCGCCAATCACTTCATCGGGATTAGGTCTACTAATGTAATCACTATGCTGAATACTCCTGATGTGTTGACCTGCGATTCCAACCACAACATCTTTGATGCTATAACCTGATTTTTCTTCAGCTTCTGTTATTGCCGCTTGGATGGATTGTATGGTTTGTGTAATATTATTCACCACACCACGATGTACGCCTAAACTTTTAGATTTACCAACACCTAAAATTTCAAGTTTTCCGTATTCATTTTTCTTGC
The DNA here is from genome assembly GCF_014638005.1 of Flavobacterium orientale. Classification (GTDB taxonomy): domain Bacteria; phylum Bacteroidota; class Bacteroidia; order Flavobacteriales; family Flavobacteriaceae; genus Flavobacterium; species Flavobacterium orientale. Next base: position 107,764 of record NZ_BMFG01000001.1, on the reverse strand, counting down.
CAATCATTGCTACAATTTTTGTTGTACCAATGTCTAAACCTACTGCAATGTTTTGTTTTTCCATACTTCGTGTTATTTTGTGCAAACCACTTGTTGCGAATATTTCAAATCAATTTTTTTGTATTGATATATCGAACTATCTTGAATTGCTTTGTAAAAAAAAGCTTCGTAATTTTTAAATTTATCTTCAAAAGCTAACGATTTTCCAAAATCAATCACATAATCAAAGTTTCTATTCTTCATCATCAACTGACCTGTTGGTGAAATTTGAATTCCAATGATATTTCTTTTCAAAAATTCGGAATCATAAATATGCCGTAATAAACCAATCAGTTGAGGCAATTCGTCTTGACTATTCATGCCTGAAATTAGTGGAACTCTTGCTGTATGAATGTCAGACAACGGCATTTTTGTTCCCTCATAATCAATATAGTAAGACTCATTAGCATTAAAAACTCTTGCTATTGGTGTTTTTTGTTTTACTACTGCTTTTAAGATGCCATCAATACTAACATAGACTTGAGATTTCTCAACCATGTCATGCTGATTTATGGCAAATTCCAAACTATTCAAATCTAACGCAACTTTCCTAATAGCTGAAGCATCTTTTTTATTTTCTATTAACAATTTATTAACCGTTTCATGAGTTACAAAAAGTTGGTCTTCTCCAACAAATTCTACTATAGATTTTGTTAATTTTCGTTGTTCATTTCGCTTTGTAGAAAAGGCAAAAAGAAATACAACCAATCCTAAAACCAGCAACAAACGCAAATTGGTCCAGTTAAAATGTTTTTTCATACAATGCTTTTTTAATTGGATCTACTAATTCACCTATATCACCTGCTCCAATTGTAACATAAACTGTAGCGTCACTCATTACTAATGCTTGCAACAATTCGTCTTTTTGTACAATTTTTTTATTGGAATTAATAATTTTAGACAACAACCAAGAAGAAGTAACTCCTTCAATTGGCAATTCTCGAGCCGGATAAATATCTAATAAAATTATTTCGTCAAAAACCTCCAAACTTTTTGCAAAGCCATCAATAAAATCACGAGTTCTTGAATATAAATGCGGCTGAAAAACGGCCATCACTTTTTTGTTTGGGTAAAGTTCTCTAACGGCATTATGAACAGCTTCAATTTCTGTTGGATGATGAGCATAATCATCAATATAAATTAAATTTTCCAGTTGAATTTGATAAGAAAATCTTCTTTTAATTCCGGCAAATGATGCTAATGATTTCACAATTTTTTCTTTAGAAATTCCATAGGAATTTGCCATTGAAAAAGCCATTAATGCATTCATCAAATTGTGTTTCCCGGGTAGTTTAAATTTTACTCCAGAAATATAATCTGTTGGTGTTTTTATGTCAAAAACATAAGCACTATTTTCAATTCTTACATTTAATGCTTGAAAATCTGCTTTTTCATTAATTCCAATGGTGGTTCCCGATAAAGGAAGACTGTTGGGAATGAATAATTTTGATTTGTCTTGAATTTTATTTGCAAATTCAACAAAAGAAGCTTCAATGGAAGTGCTATCGCCATAAATATCTAAATGATCTGCATCCATTGAAGTCACACAAGCCATGTCAGGATGTAAATGTAAAAACGACCTGTCAAACTCATCGGCTTCAACTACTGTAATTGATTTACCGTTTCCAATTAAATTGGTGTTGTAATTTTCTACAATTCCTCCCAAAAAGGAAGTAGCATCTGCACCACTTTCATACATTATATGACCTAAAATACTGGAAGTTGTTGTTTTTCCGTGAGTCCCGGCAACTGCAAAACAAAAAGTATCTTTGGTAATAATTCCTAAAACTTCAGCTCTTTTTTTAATGGTAAAATCTCGTTCAATAAAATAATTCCATTGTGAATGTGTAACCGGAATTGCCGGAGTTATAACCACCAAAGTGTTTTCTACAAAATAATCACTTGGAATTAAACCAATTGAATCCTCAAAATGAATATTCATTCCAGCTACAATCAAATCGTCTGTAAGCGATGTGGCTGTTTTGTCATAACCGGAAACATTTTTTCCAATAGAATGAAAATAACGAGCAAGTGCACTCATTCCGATGCCACCGATACCAATGAAAAAAACGTTATGTATTTGATTAAGATTCATTTATGCAATTAATTTTTTTATTTCTGCAACAATTTCTTTAGTTGCATTGGGTTTGGCTAATTTTTTACAATTTGCACTTAATTCCTTTTGTAATAATTCATCAGAAAACAATGAATTCAACTGCTTTAGAAATTCCATCTCGAGACTTTTTTCTTCAATTAGCAAAGCTCCTTGCTTATCAACAATTGCTCTTGCATTTTTGGTTTGATGATCTTCGGCAACGTTTGGAGATGGAATAAAAATTATTGGTTTTCCCACCAAACACAATTCTGAAACCGATGAAGCTCCTGCTCTTGAAACAACAAAATCAGCCGCTGTATAAATCAAATCCATTCTGTCAATAAACGCTACAACAGTTACATTTTCCCTTTCGTTAAAATGTTTGTATTCTTCAAAATACAATTTTCCGCATTGCCAAAAAACTTGAACACCGAAGCCTAAAATTGCATCAATTTCTTTTGCAATTAGTTGGTTAATTCGTCGTGCTCCTAGACTTCCTCCCAAAATTAAGAGTGTCTTTTTTGAAGGATTCAGGGAAAAATATTGCATTGCTTCTTCTCTATTTCCTTCTGAAGAAATCAAATCCTGACGAACCGGGTTTCCTGTTAAAACAATTTTATCTTTTGGAAAAAAACGCTCCAAATTTTCATAGGCTACACAAATCCGATTGGCTTTTTTGCTCAACCATTTATTGGTAATTCCCGGATAGGAATTTTGCTCTTGAATTAACGTTGGTACTCCAAGAATTGAAGCGGCTTTTAATAATGGTCCGGACGCAAATCCACCGGTTCCTATAACTACATTAGGCTTGAAATCATTTACTATTCGCAGTGATTTCAATAAACTTTGCGATAATTTCAAAGGAAATAATGCATTGTCAAACGTTAATCTTCGTTGAATTCCGGAAATCCACAACCCTTTTATTTCATAACCCGCTTGCGGTACTTTTTGCATTTCCATTTTATCTTTTGCACCCACAAACAAAATTTCGCAATCGGGGAATTCTAACTTCAATTCATCAGCAATAGCAATTGCCGGATAGATATGTCCACCCGTTCCGCCGCCACTAATTATGAATTTTAGTTTCTTCATTCCATTATTTATTTAAAACAACATTCATTGGATTATCTTCGTTTGATGTATCTTTTATCGATTCATTTTCTGAAGGCAATCCACTTTCTTCTTCATCTTTAATTTGTTTATCAATTATTCGTTGAAGAGCAGCATCTCTTTTGTTTTTCTCAGCATTTTCAGCAGCAATCTCTTCGTCCTTTTTAGTAACATTCAAAATGATTCCTATGGCTAAACATGTTACCCAAATCGAACTTCCTCCACTACTAATTAAAGGTAGGGTTTGTCCTGTTGTTGGCAGTAATTCAACCGCAACTCCCATGTTTATCATGGCTTGAAAAACAATAGGAAAACCTAAACCAACCACCACTAATCGTCCAAAAAGTGTATTGGTTTTTTGAGCAGTTACTATTATTCTAAAAAGCAACAACAAATAAATTCCAATGATTGTAAAACCACCTGCCAAACCAAATTCTTCAACAATTACAGCATATATAAAATCGGATGATGACTGTGGTAAGAAATTTTTCTGGACACTTTTACCAGGGCCAAGACCATAAAGTCCTCCGGTAGCAATGGCTGTTTTGGCTCTTTCAATTTGATAAACCTCATCAGGATCTTTAACCGAATTATCAGAATACCTTGTAATTCTGTTTTCCCAAGTTTCAACACGTTCAAAAATATGTGGGACTTTATCAGGGTTAACCGCTTTTAAAACTTTGGCTACTCCGACAAATGAAATTAGCAACAACAATCCTGACGCAAATATTATTCCAAGATACTTCAAAGGGTACTTTCCAATAAAAACCAACATAGAAACCATCAGAAACATAAAAGCTGCCGTAGAAAAATTTGCCGGTAAGATTAAAATCAATGTAAGTCCCACCGGAATCCATAAATCAACGAAAGACGATTTGAATGTAATTGGTTCTTTGTGTGTTTTTGACAAATAACGAGCCACAAAAACCATTAGGATTATAAATGCAAAAGTTGAAGGCTGTAATGAAATACCGCCAATTTCAACCCATCGTCTGGCATTTCCTTTTTCTACTCCAAAAAACAAGGTGTAAGCCAATAAAATCCAAATAAATGGCAATAAGAATCGGGATATACTTCTATAATAATGATAGGGAATTCTATGAATTTGATAAATAACAAAAAATCCTAACGACACGTGAATTAAGTGTTTTACCAAGTAACCAAGTGTGTTTCCGGTTCCATGACCGGCATAAGCTAAATTACTACTCGCACTAAAAACAGGCATAAACGAAAACAGAGCCAAAAGAGCAACCAATGCCCAAATAACTTTATCTCCTTTTATGTGTTTTAAAATTGTTTTCATAATTTCTAACTGCTATAAATTTCTAACTGCTTGTTTGAATTGACGCCCTCTGTCTTCGTAATTTTCAAATAAATCAAAACTTGCACAAGCAGGTGATAACAAAACAGTATCCCCTTTTTCAGTTAAATGAAGAGCTGTTCGAACAGCATCGTTCATGCTTCCTACCTCAACCATCACATCTACCACATTTCCAAAAGCATCAATAATTTTTTTATTATCAACACCCAAACAAATAATTGCTTTCACTTTTTCACGAACCAAAGGCATCAATTCTGAATAATCATTTCCTTTGTCAACACCCCCAACTATCCAAACTGTTGGGGTGTTCATACTATCTAGGGCAAAAAAGGTAGCGTTAACATTAGTAGCTTTGCTGTCGTTTACATACAGAACATTTTGAATTTTTAGGACTTTCTCCAAGCGATGTTCAACACCTTGAAAATTAGATAGGCTTTCGCGAATGGTTTGTTTTCTGATTCGCATTAATTGAGCTACCGAAGCAGCTGCCATTGCATTTTTCATATTGTGTTTTCCCTCAAGAGCGATGGATTTTGTGTCCATTGTAAATTCTTCTTCGTTGATGTAAAGTTCCATAGTGTTTTGATTTAAAAATCCTCCTTTTTCGTGTTTGTCTAGTAGCGAAAAAGGAATCAATTGAGCATTAGTTTTGTTGTTTAGGAGCCAATTTTTTATTTCTTGGTCATCAGCATCATAGATTAAATAATCATCTGCTGTTTGATTCTTTGTTATTCTAAATTTTGAATTTATATATTTTTCATACTTGTATTCATAGCGATCCAAATGATCGGGACTTATATTTGTGATAATAGCAATATGTGGTTTATAATTGATTATTCCATCCAATTGAAAACTACTTAACTCCAATACATAAACATCATAATTTTCATCTGCCACTTGCCAAGCAAAACTTTTACCTATATTTCCGGCTAGGCCTACATTTAATCCTCCGGATTTTAGCAAATGATAAGTTAGCATTGTTGTTGTGGTCTTTCCGTTGCTACCTGTAATTCCTATGGTTATAGCATTGGTAAATTGTGATGCAAATTCAATCTCTGAAATAACCGGAATGGATAAAGCCTTTAATTTTTTTACAATTTCTACTTTATCCGGAATTCCAGGACTTTTCATCACCACATCAGCATTCAAAATTTTTGATTCTGTATGCTTTGATTCTTCCCATTTAATGCCGTTAAGCGTTAGAACTTCTTTATAATTTTCTTTAATCATTCCAAAATCAGAAAGAAACACATCATATCCTTTTTTCTTTCCGAGAATTGCGGTTCCAACTCCGCTTTCGCCTCCACCTAAAATCACCAATCGCATCTTATCTTAATTTAAGGGTTACAATTGAAAGAATAGCCAGCAAAATCCCAACAATCCAAAATCGGGTAACAATTTTACTTTCATGATATCCTTTCTTTTGAAAATGATGATGCAAGGGTGACATGAGGAAAATTCGTTTTCCTTCGCCAAATTTCTTTTTGGTGTATTTGAAATAACTTACTTGTAAAACCACAGATAAATTTTCGGCTAAAAATATTCCGCAGATTACCGGAATAAGCAATTCTTTTCTAATAGCAATGGCAATAACGGCAATGATTCCACCGATAGTTAAACTTCCCGTATCTCCCATGAATACAGCTGCGGGATAACTGTTATACCATAAAAATCCAATCAACGACCCAACAAAAGCTGATATGAAAACCGTCATTTCACCCGAATTTGGGATATACATTATATTGAGGTAATTGGAAAAAATAATATTACCAGAAACGAATGTGAAAATACCAAGCGTAAGAACTGAAATTGCAGAAGTTCCCGCAGCAAGTCCATCGATGCCATCGGTTAAATTTGCTCCGTTTGAAACCGCGGTGATAATAAATATTACTACCGGAATAAAAATCAACCAAGCATAATCTTGAAATCCATCACCTAAAAAGGAAATTACTTCAGCATAATCAAATTCATTATTTTTAAAAAAAGGAATAGTGGTTGCTGTTGATTTTTCTTCTAAAGCAATTGACGGAACGGCTGTTTCAGTTGTTTGTAAAATATTTGTTCTCTGAGTATCTTTTCTAACTGTAACTCCAGGATGAAAATATAATACTGAGCCAACAATTAGACCAAGCCCCACTTGACCAATAACTTTAAATTTTCCTTTTAATCCTTCTTTGTCTTTTTTAAATATTTTGATGTAATCATCAATAAATCCGATTGTTCCCATCCAAAGGGTGGTAACAATCAGTAAGACGATATAAATATTATCTAATTTTGTCAATAAAAGCACCGGAATCAAGGTGGCCAGAATGATGATGAGTCCACCCATTGTTGGCGTACCCGCTTTTTGAGTTTGACCTTCTAAACCTAGTTCTCTAACGGTTTCACCAACTTGTTGGTTTCTCAAAAAGTTGATAATTTTTTTACCATAAATTGTAGAAATCAAAAGCGACATTAAAACGGCCAAACCCGAACGGAACGTTATATATTGAAAAACACCTGTTCCCGGAATGTCAGCTGATTTGTCTAAATACTCAAATAGATAGTACAACATAGGTTTTTATTTATCAAGTTGATTTAAAACTTCTTTTATGGTTTCCATATCGTCAAAATGATACTTTACCCCTTTTATCTCTTGATAATTCTCATGACCTTTTCCGGCAATAAGAATTATATCATTTGTATTGGCTAATTGACAAGCTACTTTTATAGCTTGAGCTCTATCAACAATTGACAATGTCTTTTTTTGATTTTGTAATTCAACTCCTTTCTCCATTTGTTGAATAATATCTATTGGATCTTCACTTCTTGGGTTGTCTGAAGTTAAAATCACTTTATCGCTTAATGTTGTGGCAATCTTAGCCATGATAGGTCTTTTAGTCACATCTCTATCTCCGCCACATCCCACAATTGTAATAAGTTGTTCGTTTTTGGTTCGAATTTCATTAATCGTATCCAACACATTTTCTAAAGCATCTGGTGTGTGAGCATAATCAACAATGGTTGTGATTTTATTTTTAGTGATAAAAAATTGAAATCTTCCGGAAACACTTTCCAAATTTGAAATCAAACGCAGCACTTCAAAATTTTCTAATCCCAATTCAACGGCAGTTGCATAAATAGCTAAGAGATTATAGGCATTGAAAGCTCCAATTAATTTGACCCAAACCTCATTTTCATTAATTTTTAAAAGCAATCCGTTCAATTGGTTTTCAAGAATTAATGCTTTATAATCGGCATATGATTTTAGAGCATAAGTCACTTTTTTAGCTGCCGAATTTTGAATCATAAAACTTCCGTTTTTATCATCAGTATTGGTAACAACAAAAGCTGACTTTGACATTTCATCAAAGAATGATTTTTTTACATCTCTATATTCAGCAAAGGAATTGTGATAATCTAAGTGGTCATGTGATAAATTGGTAAAAACACCTCCTGCAAATTCTAATGCTTTTGTGCGTTTTTGATGAATACCGTGTGAACTTACTTCCATAAAACAATGTGAAACACCCGCTTTTATCATTTCATCCAAATAGAAATTAATGGTTAAAGAATCAGGCGTAGTATGCGTTGCTTTGTATTCAACTTCATCTACCAAAATTTTTACAGTAGAAATTAATCCAACTTTAAATCCTGCATTTTTAAACAATTGATACAACAAAGAAGCCACTGTTGTTTTTCCATTTGTTCCGGTTATTCCAACCAATTTTAAATCTTTAGATGGATTTCCATAATAATTAGATGCCATTAATGCTAAAGCAAGATTGGTGTCTTTTACTTGAATATAGGTTACTCCATTTACAATTACATCCGGAAATCTATTGCAGATAACGGCGACTGCACCATTATTTAATGCTTTATCAATAAACGTGTGACCATCTGAAAGTGACCCTTCAATAGCAATAAACACATCATTGAACTCAATTTTTCTAGAATCGAATTCGAGTTTATTGATTGACAAATCGGTTGCACCTTTTACTGCCTCAATGCTTACTTTATATAATATGTCTTTTAATTGCATCATGACAATTCAAGGATTATAGTTTTGTTTTGTTGTAAAGGTTCACCCGGATGAATGGATTGTTTTTTTACTTTTCCTTGTCCGATTATTTTTACTTTCATTTTTAAATTTTCAAACAATGCAACGGCGTCCATTCCGGCCATTCCAACCACATTGGGAATCGTTTTTGAATCTTTATTTATCAGCGTATAATATTTTTCAAAATTGGCATCTTGAATTTCATTTGATTTATCTGATTCTCTAACTTCGTTTGTAGACGGCACATCAGTAAACACTTTTTGTGCAATTCTTTTAAAAACCGGTCCGGAAACATCCGCACCATAATATCCTTTTGTTATACTTGGTTTATGAATTACAACTATACACGAATATTTAGGTTGATCCGCTGGAAAATAACCCACAAATGATGAGGCATAATACAGATTGGCTTTGGTAGCATAATTTATTTGAGCCGTGCCTGTTTTTCCTGCCATTGAAAAATCTTTAGAATATAGTTTTGAACCTGTTCCGCGTTTTACTACATTTTCCAAAACCACTTTCACTTTGTCAATTGTTTCTTTTGATGCTATTTGAGATACAATTACTTCTTTTTCAAAAGTTTTAATTGTTTTATTCCATTCTTTTACTTCTTTAACAAACAAAGGCTTAACCATTTCGCCATCGTTTGCTACAGCATTATATAAGGTCAAGGTTTGAAGTGGCGTCATGGAAACATTATAACCATAAGCCATCCAAGGTAAAGTGGTACCATACCAATTTTTTTCACCAGGTTGAGGAATAATAGGCTTTCCTTCTCCTTTTAACTGTAGACCAAGTGGCTCATGCAATTTCATACGTTTAATGTGATCGACAAATTTTTGAGGATTGGTTTTATAGTTCTCATAAACTGCTTGAACTAAAACAGTGTTGGAAGACAGTTCAAATCCTCGAGCTAACGTTATTTTTCCATAACCCCCTTTTTTTGAGTCTCTTACTCTTCTGTTGTAATAAGTAATTTCACCTCCGTTTGAATCGTAAACCGTGTTGGTATCGGCTTTTTTATCTTCAAAAAGAGCTAATAAATCCAATATTTTAAAGGTAGAACCCGGTTCGTGAGATTCTTGGATCGCATAATTTATGGTTTCAGAATAGTTTCCGTTTTTATCTCTTCCTAAATTTGAAATTGCTTTAACATGTCCGGTTTTTGTTTCCATAACAACAACACATCCATGATCGGCTTCATAATATTGTAATTGTTTCAACAAGGCATGATGAGCAATGTCTTGCATATAAACATCAATTGTAGAAATTACATCATAACCGTCTTGTGGTTCAATTTCGTTTTCATCACGAATTGGCTTCCATTGTCCTTTGGACATTTTTTGCATTAATCGTTTTCCGTCATTGCCGTTCAAATAATCTTTAAAGGCCCATTCAATACCTTTTCCGTCAGGATTACCGTTTGGAGTTATTCTTTCATAACCAATTGTTCGTTCTGCAATTAATCCGATTGGATGTTCGCGAATTGTTCTTTGTTCTGTAATAATCCCACCTTTATAAGGTCCTTTATTAAATAGTGGAAAACTCTTTATTCGAATATATTCTGTATAACTTAAACTTCGGGCTATCAAATAATACCTGTTTTTGGAAGACCTTGCTTTTAATAATTCTGATTTATAAAATTGACTTGGCTTTCCCAACATTGTTGAAAGTGAATCACAAAGGGGTTGCAGATTTTCATTAAAATCATCTTTTGTTGGAGCAAGTGCGTCAAATCTGATTTTGTAATTAGGAATTGAAGTAGCTAAAAGACTTCCGTCAGCAGAATAAATATTTCCTTTATTGGCAGGAATTACAAAGTTTTTTACCGTTCTTTCTAATGCTAATTTTCTGTAATGATCACCCTCAACTATTTGAATATTGGCAAGTTTAACCGCAATTGCAATAGCCAAAACTAACACAACGAAAGCAGTCAGATACATTCTATATAAGATATGTTTATCGTTTGCTTCCATTTTTAGTTTATCAATTTTTGGTTTCAGTTATTACTTTTATTTTCTTTGGAGGAACTGATGAGGGCACTATTCCTCTTTGTTCCATTTTGCTTGAAATGGTGCTTTCCATTTTCAATTTCATCAGTTCCGATCGTCTGTCAACAAATTCAGACCTGTATTCTTTTACTTCTTTTGCTAATTCTAAAGTTCTAAAAACTTTCTTTTCATAGCGGTGAATGTTATTTATCATCAACATGGCTAAAAAAATCAAGAAAACTATAAACTTCCAGTTCCTTGAAGCATCTTCATTTACTAAAAACCGAGCTTTTAATATGTTATAAACACTTCCCTTCATTTTAGACTTTTTCTGCTATTCTTAGTTTTGCACTTCTGGCTCTGTTGTTTATTCGTATTTCATCATTAGTTGGCACTATCAATTTACCTATATGCTTCAGCGGTACAGAAAAATTGCCAAAAAAATCACGTTCAGGTTCACCTTCAAACATGCCGTTTTTCATGAATCTTTTTACCAAACGATCTTCTAATGAATGATAAGAAATTACACTCAATCTGCCTTGTGGCTTTAAAATTTCCAACGACTGAGTTAAAAATTCTTTTAAAACTTCCATTTCTTGATTCACTTCAATTCGAATGGCTTGATATATTTGAGCTAATATTTTATGACTTTTATGAGCCGGTAAAAATCTGCTCAAGACTTGTTTTAATTGTTCTGTGTTTTTAATAGGATGATCTTTTCTAGCTAAAACAATTGTATTTGCAATAGCTCCGGCATTTTTTAATTCTCCAAACTCAAAAAATAATTTTTTTAAAGCGGCTTCTTCATAATTATTAACCACCATGAATGCACTTAAATCTCCTTTTTGATTCATTCTCATATCCAGTTCCGCATCAAAACGGGTTGAAAAACCTCGTTCAGCCACATCAAATTGATGTGAAGAAACTCCCAAATCAGCTAAAATTCCATCAACAGACTTGACTCCTTGAAATCTTAAAAAGTTTTTGATGAATCTGAAATTTTCTTTAATCAAACAAAACCGTTCGTCGTTCAAAGCATTTTCCCATGCATCTTGATCTTGATCAAAAGCAAACAATCTGCCTTTTGGACTCAACCTGCTAAGAATTTCTTTGGAATGTCCGCCACCACCAAAGGTCACATCAACATAAACTCCATCCGGATTTATGTTTAGACCATCTATAGATTCTTTTAAAAGAACCGGGTTATGATATTCCATTATCATCGTCATTTATATTTCCCATTACATCTTCAGCCAAATCGGCAAAATCAATTGTTGCATCATCAATTGATTTTTCATATAAATCTTTGTCCCATATTTCAACAATATTCACTGCTGAAGACAATACCAAATCTTTTTTTATTGAAGCAAAAACCACTAAATCTTTTGGAATTAACAACCTTCCCAGATTATCAATTTCTACCACTTTAACTCCGGCGGTAAACCGACGAATAAAATCATTGTTCTTTTTAACAAACTTGTTTAACTTATTTACTTTATTCATCAAAACATTCCATTCCGCCATCGGATACAATTCCAAACAAGGTTGAAAAACCGAACGCTTCAACACAAAACCTTCTTGCAACGATGACGCCAATTGCTTTTTTAAAGGAGCCGGCAACATGAGCCTTCCTTTAGCATCAACTTTACATTCATATGTTCCAATTATACTATTCAATTGAATTGAGTTTGTGTGTAATAGTAGCAAAAATAAAAATATTTTACCACAAATTACCACAAATTACCACTTTGTTGATAAGTTTTACCACTACTATTAAATTTTGACTAAAATGCAGCTGTCCAATTTTTTAAGTTATATTTAACAAATCATCAAAAAACAAACGATTTAAAACAATAAAAAACAACAATTGGCATTTTTACTGCATTTTATTCAAAAAAATTAAGGAATAAAAGAAAGTGAAAAAAATAAATAAAATATTGATTTTATGATTGTTAAGATTTGAAAAAAATAAATAAAGTTGCTTTAAAACTTCTTTGATAAATAAATTTTTGAAAAATTTATTTTAATCTATAAAATCTTATATTTGTGAGGAATTGAATAATCATTTTTTAATGAAAGACAACTTTAAAAAAGAAGGGAAATACTCTTATTTTGAAGCAGGCGAAGGAACCCCAATAATTGTTTTACACGGTTTAATGGGAGGATTGAGTAATTTTGACGGTGTGGCAAACTTTTTTCCAAAAGAAGGATATAAAGTTGTAATACCTGAACTTCCTATTTATACACAAAACATTTTAAAAACTAACGTCAAAGCTTTTTCAAAATATGTAAAAGACTTTATCACGTTTAAAGGATATGAGAAAGTTATTTTATTAGGAAATTCTTTAGGCGGACATATTGCCTTATATCATACTAAAATGTACCCTGAAAAAATGGCCGGACTTGTAATCACAGGCAGTTCAGGACTTTACGAAAGTGCAATGGGTGATAGTTATCCGAAACGAGGTGATTATGAATACATCCGTAAAAAAGCCGAAGACGTATTTTATGACCCAACAGTTGCAACTAAGGAAATAATTGACGATGTTTATCAAACGGTTAATGACAGAATCAAATTAATCAAAACATTAACCATAGCCAAAAGTGCAATTCGTCATAATATGGCTAAAGATTTGCCAAAAATGACAACTCCAACTTGTATAATTTGGGGAAAAAATGACAAAGTAACGCCCCCAGAAGTGGCTGTAGAATTTGACAAACTATTACCAAATTCTGATTTGTACTGGATTGATAAATGTGGACATGCTGCCATGATGGAACATCCTGATGAATTTAACCGTTTGCTTTTAGAATGGTTAAAAAAATCAAATTTATAATTCCCTTTACAAAGGGATTTTTTATTTAAGTTATGAAGATAAATACCGCTGAGTTTATAATTAGTAATTCCGAAGTAAGCAAATGTCCGAAAGACCCGCTTCCGGAATATGCTTTTATTGGAAGATCGAATGTTGGAAAATCATCGTTGATCAACATGTTGACGAATCACAAAAACTTAGCAAAAACCTCATCAAAACCGGGAAAAACACAACTGATTAATCATTTTAAAATTAACAGCAATTGGTTTTTGGTTGATTTACCAGGTTATGGATATGCAAAAGTGTCTAAAAGGACGAAAGAAATTTTTCAAAAGTTCATTACTGATTATTTTGAAAAAAGAGAACAATTGGTTTGTGCTTTTGTGTTAATTGACATCCGACTTGAAGCTCAAAAAATTGACCTTGAATTTATAAATTATCTTGGCGTAACCGAGGTGCCATTTTGTATCGTTTTTACCAAAGCTGACAAAATTGGAAAAACCAAAATCGATTCCCATATTTCAGCTTACAAAAAACAAGTTTTGGCCAATGGTTGGGAAGAAATGCCGCAACATTTTGTAACTTCATCAACAGAAGCCTTGGGAAAAGAATCCATTTTGACTTTTATTGACGATATCAATCAGCAGTTCTTTAAGACGAATACTTTTTAAGATTTTAACTCTAGCTTTTCAGCAAAATATTCACAAAAATCACGCATAGTGTCTGCCATTTTAGTATCAGTTGTGGCTCGTTCATAAGTGTCTGACATGGCGACTAATGTTTCGTAGAAAAAACGTTTCATTTCATCAACAGGCATATCTTTGGTCCACAAATCAATCTTCATAGTTTGCTTTTCTTGATTGTTCCAAACCGACAATAATATTGCTTTCGATTCTTGATTTACAACGCCACCATCCTCAGCAGACCATTGTAACTTTTCAGGAATTTGATTTTCGTCTAATTCTATAAAAAGATTTATTTCAGATTGTTTCGTTGCCATTACTTTTTGGGTTTATATCGGGATAATTCAAATAATTCTCTAGCATCCATAGCTAATAATTGCTGCAAAGATACATTATTGTTTTTCATATAAGAACGCACAATTTGCCAACCTAACCACACACCAACACGACCCGTGGATTCATTGTCAATATCAAGATAGAACTTTGAAAATGGTGCCGGAGCAATAAATCGGTGAACTAATTTTAAATCAGTACTATATAAATAAGATTCTTGAATAAAATTGAGCCACATCTCATTTTCGTTAGCTTCACACCACTCCAACTGTTCTTTGGTATAACCTATTTTATCATAATCAGCATAATCGGGCAGCAAAATATCTTTTAAATAAAGTTCTTTTCCATAATAAATCATTTGCGAAATAAACATTCTGTCTCTTGCTGGGGTAGTTACTTTAGTATTGAATTCAGTGACAATATCCGGTAGAATTTGAGAACGCTCAAAAGTTTGGCAAAAATAACCCGGAAATTCACCTACATAATATTTATGGTCTTTCCCTAAATATAAGTCTAACGAAAGAATCATCAAACTATCGGTCAGAATCACTTTGTTTTGGTATTCCATTTCACTAATCAAAGTTGTGATTGTTGAAGGCATTTTAAAATCAGGGAAATAGAATTTTATATGTCTATAAAGGTCTTCAATTTCATTTTGAACCGGAGTAAAATCACTGTATTTTTTTTGAACCTCTTCATACAATTCTCTATACAATGGATCTTGAATTTTGTTTATAAAAACAGAATCAGCAATTTCCTCCGGAAAAAAAACAGAATATTCAGAACGCATCGTTTTGAATTCGGAAATTGGTGTTTCATAGAGAAATTTGTCAAAACGAACTATATTTAAATCAACAGACAATTCTTCAATTTCTTTTGGTAAAGAAGATTTTTCATTACACGAAAAGAGGAACAAAAAGCAAACGAAAAATAAAATTTTCTTTGACATATTTAAAAATATAATGTGTTAAGACCTTTTATCAAATGTTTTTTTACTTTTACAAAAAAATAAGGCTTTGCAAATATACAATGCTCAATTTACTAGATAACAAATGACACCAAAAAATACTCTTGCTATTGAAAAAATAAACAATTTCATAGTAAATTGGCTAAAAGATTATGCCTTAAACGCAAAAGTAAACGGTTTTGTTGTTGGTGTTTCCGGAGGAATTGATAGTGCGGTAACTTCAACACTATGTGCTCAAACCGGTTTAAAGACTTTATGTTTGGAATTACCCATACATCAAGCTCAAAGTCATGTAGATAGAAAAAGAGAACACATTCAACAATTAAAAAATAGATTTCCTAATGTAGAAAGTTTGAATGTGGATTTGACCAATTCCTTTGAAACTTTCAAAAAATGCTTACCTGATTATGAATCACATCCACAACAAGCACTTACTTTAGCCAACACGAGAGCCCGACTTAGAATGACAACTTTGTATTATTTTGCAGGAATTCATGGTTTGTTAGTAGCCGGAACCGGAAACAAAGTTGAAGATTTTGGAGTTGGTTTTTATACAAAATATGGTGATGGAGGCGTAGATTTAAGTCCGATTGCTGATTTAATGAAATCAGAAGTATATAAATTAGGAGCATTTCTAAAAGTTCCCAATTCAATTTTAGTAGCTCAACCTACTGATGGTTTATTTGGCGATAGTCGCACTGACGAAGACCAACTTGGAGCTAGCTATGACGAATTGGAATGGGCGATGAATAAAGAGGCTGAAGGAAAATTAGCAACAGATTTCTCAGGAAGAGAAAAAGAAGTTTTTACAATTTTTAAAAGATTAAATTCTGCTAATCAACACAAAATGAGACCCATTCCAGTTTGTGAAATCCCTAATGAAATCAAATTTTCCTACTAAAGAAATAAAAATTTTTAACATTTTTACTACATAAATGAAAAATTTATGTTATCTTTAACAGCCCTAATAAAATTAATCATTTCAACCAAAATACCACTTATCATGATTAAAGTTTGTTTAGCCGACAACCAACCTGTTGTTCACTTTGGGGTTAAATCGTATTTTAAGGATCATGCTGAAATCAGTTTAGTTGGCCATGTAGGCAATTATAATATGATTTTAGACTTACTTAAAATCAAACCCGTAGACGTATTAATTTTAGACCTTGAACTTGAGGGTTTGAGCAGTTTAAATATGGTGAAATTTCTTTTAAAGGAATTTCCAAGCACAAAAATTATTATTTTCAGCAATCTGTCTGAAAACATCTATGCACCAAATGCTTTGAAAGCCGGTGTTTCATCCTATTTACATAAAACTTCAAAATTGGAAACTTTAGGTAATACAATTACAAAAGTTAGCCACGGAGCGATTATTTATAGTGATACCGTTAAGAAAAACTTAGCATTAATTGCAAAACAAAACAAAAGCGAGCGTTTGTATAGAAAACTATCCAATCGCGAAATTGAAGTACTACGCTTTTTGAGTGATGGGAAGAAAAATAATGAAATCTCTAAAATTTTAGGATTGAATGAAAAAACCATCAGTACTTATAAATTGCGATTACTGACCAAATTGAATGTTACCAACCTAGTGGATTTAGTTAATAAAGCAAAAACATTAGAAATCGTTTAATAGAAAAAAGACCTCAATTGGGGTCTTTTTTAGTTATAATCTGTTCGCATTCTTCCAATTCTACGGGTAATCGTAACTTTGAGTTTGTTGTAATCGTTTATTAAGGTTATTATTTCTTCTGGTGTAAATTCAGGTGCATCTTCCTGAATTTGCAACATCAATTCTCTATTAATTTTATTGATAAGATATTCCCTAAAGGTAACTATTGTTTCGGATACCAATCGAGATAGAATTTCAAAATCATCTTTCTCCTTAACAAAAACCTGCTTTTTATCTAACCAACCATGCAATTGGTATTTTTCATCATTCATTAAAATATCTGTAACTACATCCGCATGTTCCGGCGATAAGTTGTTGAGATAATTATTTTTATCAAACAATTCATTTTGGTGGTATTGTGAAACTAAATCAATATAAATAGCATTAAAAACCGGATTCGCCAATTCGATTTCGTCTTCTTGTAAACTCAAATATATACGTTCATAAATTTTTTGTTTTACCTTTTCAATAATTTCAACCTCTTTCCCATTTTCATCAAATTGAACAAAAACATTTTCAAATTCTACTTCATGATGTCCGTAAAGCATTAAAATTTCGAGGATTGACTTTTCTAATAAGGTAACAATATCAACTTTTGAAACATTTTGATCCGTTTCATTTTTAACTACATCAAACGCTTTTTGTTCTTGTTTGAATTTTTTATTGGCCTCAGACAAATCTTTTTGAGCCATTTGTGCCAACGTGCTAAACAAAACATCTTCAGAGATATCCATGATTCGACTACATTCCTGAATGTAAATTTCTCTTTTAATTCTATCAGGAATTTTAGAAATACTCGTCACCATATCCCTAATTAATTCGGCTTTTTTGATAGGATCATTCTTAGCATCTTGCATTAACAAAGAAGCTTTGAACTGAATAAAGTCTTTAGCATTTTCGTCTAAATACTTTATCAATTCTTCATAAGGTGTTTTTTTGGCAAAACTATCCGGGTCATCTCCATCTGGAAAAGTACAAACTTTGACGTTCATTCCTTCTTCCAAAATCAAGTCGATTCCGCGAAGAGAAGCTCGTAAACCCGCCGCATCGCCATCAAAAAGCACCGTAATATTTTTCGTCAATCGATTAATTAATCGAATTTGATTTGGCGTTAATGCCGTTCCTGAAGAAGAAACAACGTTTTCAATTCCGGATTGATGCATTTGAATCACATCGGTGTAACCTTCTACCAAAAAACAATTATCAAGCTTAGCAATGGCTTGTTTGGCATGAAAAATTCCGTAAAGCACATTACTTTTATGGTAAATTTCACTTTCGGGTGAATTCAAATATTTGGCCGCTTTTTTATCATTAGTCAAAATTCTACCGCCAAAACCAAGTACTCTTCCTGACATACTTTGTATTGGGAACATCACTCTTCCTTTGAATCGGTCAAACTGTTTGTCTTCACCAACAATGGTTAGTCCGGTTTTTTCTAAATATTCTAGTTTGTATGCTTTTCCGAGAGCTTCTTTAGTAAATGCATCCCATGTATTCGGCGAATAACCTAAGTTGAATTTTTTGATCGTTCCAGTAGAAAAACCACGTTCTTTAAAATACGATAATCCGATTGCTTTACCTTCTTCTTCTTCCCACAACACATGTTGAAAATATTTACTTGCGAATTCAGAAACCAAATACATGCTCTCTTTTTCATTGGCTACAGCCTTATCTTCATCGCTTGAAACAGTTTCTTCAATTTCGATATTGTATTTTTTTGCTAAATAGCGAATGGCTTCCGGAAATGAAAAATGTTCATGTTCCATTAAAAAAGTAACGGAGTTTCCTCCTTTTCCGGTACTAAAATCTTTCCAAATTTGCTTTACAGGAGAAACCATAAAAGACGGAGATTTTTCATTGGAAAACGGACTCAAGCCTTTCATATTACTTCCGGCACGTTTGAGTTGAACAAAATCACCAATCACCTCCTCAACTCGGGCGGTTTCAAATACTAAATCGATGGTGTTTTGTGTAATCACGAGCTTAAATTGGAAAGATTGTAAAAGTACATAATTCCTTATTTAGATTTACTACCAAAAATAAAAAATGGCACTCAAAATTAAGTGCCATTTTTAAAAGTATAAACTAACAAAAGATTAATTGAAATCGAATCGAACTCCTAAAGAAATATTGTTTTGATCAACCGGATTGTCTTTGAACAAGGTGTTTAAATTATATTTTAAATACAAACTTGTTTCTTTATAACCGATGTAAGTTGACAAACCATAAACAATTGGATTTGTATTAAAATCGCCTTTTTCTTTTATTTTCACTCGAACATCATCTTCTTTATATTTTAAAATTTGTTTATTTTTTACATTAAACCCTGCAAAACCTCCAACTCCTAATCTGAATGTTCTATGTGTTTTAAATCGGGTAACGCCATCTTCGTCAATGGTTTTTGGTGTAAAATCAAATTCTAAATGCATTGGAACCACCAACTGAACATTTCTAAAACGGCTTTCTCTCAAATCTAAACCAAAATCCTGCAATTCGGTTTGATCTCCATTCTTTACAAAATATCGATTATCTGTAGGTCTTAAATTGTTATACATTACCGATAAACCGTATTTTAAATGCAGTAAATTATCATTTTTAAAAATTCTGGTATTATATGATAATCCCCATTCATAGGAATGTGAGCCCCAAACTCTAAAATCGCTATCTTCTAATGAACCAAGATTACCGTCTGTAATTAAATTGTTCAAACCAAAAGAAAATACAAATTGCGATGTTGTTCGTTTTTCATAATGAGGCTTACAAGGTTTGTAATCTTTATCATCTTTCTTACCTCGTTCGTAGGAAATTATAAATCTATTTCTTCCCATTCTAACCGTATCAACATCTTGGGTCGTTTTTGTGGCAATATTTCCATCGACTTGATCTCTAACCAGTGAAGTCAATTTTTGTTCTTCTTCAGCCACACGAGTTTCAATGTTTTTAGCTCTGACTTCAGCTGCTTTTAATTTTTCAGCGTCAGCTTTTTCTTTAGAAATTACTCCGTTTTCCAAAAGCTTATTAATGTCTTCAACCTCATTTTTAAGGGCTTCTTTCTCTTCTGCTGTTATCTTTTGAATGTTTTGTGAAATAACTTTCGCTTTTTCTTCAAAAGTAACTTGACCATACAATTGCGTTGCAAAGGCACATAGCAATACTGCTACATAAAAAATAATTTTCTGCATAATTTAAAAATTTAACTGTTCGTGATTTGATTGTTTTTATTCGTGATTTCTGTTAGCTAATGATGATTTAGCTGCGTTATATTTATCGTTAAAGGTTTGAATAACTTTATTTCTGAAACTTTCATTGACTTCATTTTCTGCTGAATTCAGCAGCATATTTGCATCAACCTTTACTTGAGGTTTTAATGGCAATTCTTTCAGTTTTACTTTTTCACCGGAAGTTATTTCAGCCAAAAGAGATTCAGGATTTATATAACTGTTTGTTGATTTTTCAATAATTTTATTCTCAACAATTGGATTTTCTTTGATAGGCTGAACATCTAAAATAATGTCTTTTTTAGGGTTGATTTCGGTTTTTGATTCTATAATTTTTTTTGTTGTTTGATTGTTTACAACTGCTGTTTTTTCTACTTCTGAAAAAACATTTTCAGAATCAATTCTAATTTCATTTTTAATTGTTTCCATTTCATTTTCTAAAACAACAGGATTAGATGGAATTACATTTTCATTTGAATTTTCTTTATTCATCATAAAAATTCCAATCACCGTAAATCCCACAAAAACTGCCGCAATAGAAAGCCATTTGTAATTTCTTTTTGGCTTTTGCTCTTCAACAGAAAGCATCGCATCCAAACGATCCCATGCATTTGCAGAAGGTTGAATCTCTCGTTGACTCAACTTTTCTTTAATTTGTTTTTCTATATTATTCGGTTCCATTTTCATAATTTTTTAACTTGTTAATCAGATTTTGAAGCATCTTTCTGGCGTGTGACAATTGCGATTTTGATGTTCCTTCATTAATTCCCAGCATTACGGCAATTTCCTGATGTTTGTAACCCTCGATAGCATAAAGATTGAAAACCATCTTGTAACCATCAGGCAAACTATCGATAAGAAACTGAATGTCATCCACTGAAAATTTACTTTCGATATCGTTATGCCGTTCTTCAAAAAAAGTTTCGTCTTCAATAAACTTTACTTGTTTTTGAACTCTGATAAACGAAATACATTCATTTATCATAATCCGTCTAATCCAACCTTCAAAACTGCCTTTGTGTTCAAAATTTTTCAAACTAGAAAAAACTTTCATAAAAGCGGTAATCATTACATCTTCGGCTTGGTGCAAATCTTTGATGTATTGTCTGCAAACGCCCAACATTTTTGGCGAAAATTTTGTGTATATCTGATGTTGAGCATGTCGATTATTTTCGACAGCTAAGCAGATAAGGTCTTTTTCGTCTTGATGTAAGTTGATTACTTTCATTTTTTGCTGTAATTGATAAATGGTCACTTCCGTTTAACAATTTGTTTAAAATCAGATTCTATAGTTATAGACGAATGAAGTTTGAATTTGGTTGCATGGGGTTTGAAAAAAAATTTAAAAAAATAGTAACTAATTAAAATTCAATAATTTAAAATTAATTAAAAATAATTAAGTATGATAAACTTTTATTGTAAAAACAGTTTTGCCTGCTTCGCAGGAGATTTTTATTTCGACTTCGTCATCTTGCAAAATGACAAAACCGAGACTAAGACTGAAAACTCCCTACTATCAACTCCCTACAAAATTATTTCTTTCTCTCAATCACATAATTCACCATCAAAATCAAAGCATCTTTGTATGCTGAAGTTGGAAAATTATTTAAAAGTTGCAAAGCTTCCTGTTGGTATTGAATCATTTTCTGTTCAGCATAGTCTAATCCGTTATTGTTTTTCACAAAAGCAATAACCTCTTTGACTCTTTTTTTGTCTTTATTATGATTTTTGATAGAATTGATGAGCCAACTTTTTTCCTTGGAAGTACAATTATTTAAGACATAAATAAGAGGAAGCGTCATTTTTTGCTCTTTGATATCAATTCCGGTAGGTTTGCCAATAGCTTCGTCTGTATAATCAAATAAATCATCTTTAATTTGAAAAGCCATTCCGATTAGTTCGCCAAATTTCCTCATTTTTTCGACCACTTCTTGATTCTCGGGTAAAACCGAACAAGCTCCAAGCGAACAACAAGCTGCAATTAACGTAGCCGTTTTTTGGCGGATGATTTCGTAGTAAATGTCTTCTGTAATATCTAATCTTCTGGCTTTTTCAATTTGAAGTAATTCACCTTCACTCATTTCACGAACGGCAACAGAAATGATTTTCAATAAATCAAAATCATTGTTATCAATAGAAAGCAGTAATCCTTTGGATAATAAAAAATCACCCACTAAAACGGCGATTTTGTTTTTCCACAACGCATTAATGGAAAAAAATCCGCGACGGCGATTACTGTCATCCACAACGTCGTCATGTACTAGTGTAGCCGTGTGAATCAATTCGATAACCGAAGCACCGCGATAGGTTCGTTCGTTTACAAAACCTTCCGACACCATTTTGGCTGTAAGGAACACAAACATCGGACGCATTTGTTTTCCTTTTCGGTTTACGATATAATAGGTGATTCTGTTGAGCAACGCCACTTTGGAAGACATCGATTCATAGAACTTTTTTTCAAAAAGTTCCATCTCTTTGATGATGGGTTGCTTGATTTGTTCGGTGATTTTCATGAAAGTTCAAAGATAGTTAGAAAGTTAGAAAATCACAACTTGAATTATTAGGAAACTGCTTCGTTTTTATTGGCCAATTGACCACAAGCGGCATCAATATCTTTTCCACGGCTTCTTCGCACTTTGGCGATCACGCCGATTTTGTCTAACGCTTTCACATATTCTTCTAAAGCAGCATCCGAAGCCTGTTGAAACATTCCATCATCAATGGGGTTATATTCAATTAAATTGACTTTGCAAGGCACATACTTGCAGAATTTCACCAAGGCATCAATTGATTTTTTATCGTCGTTGATTCCTTTCCAAACTACATATTCATAGGTAATCTTGCTTTTGGTTTTTTGGTACCAATATTCTAAACTTTCACGCAATTCTTTCAGCGGAAAACTTTTGGAAAAAGGCATGATTTCAGCACGAATCTCATCGATTGCTGAATGTAGCGAAACGGCTAATTTGAATTTCACTTCTTCATCGGCCATTTTTTTAATCATTTTAGGAATTCCCGAAGTCGAAAGTGTGATTCGTTTGGGCGACATTCCTAATCCTTCCGGCGAAGTAATCATTTCGATGGCTTTGATGACGTTGTTATAATTCATCAATGGTTCGCCCATTCCCATAAAAACGATGTTAGAAAGCGGTCGATCAAAATACAAACGGCTTTCGTTATCGATGGCAACCACTTGATCGTAAATTTCGTCAGGGTTTAAGTTTCGCATTCGCTTTAAACGAGCCGTTGCACAAAAATTACAATCTAAACTACAACCTACTTGACTGGAAACGCAAGCGGTGGTTCGAGTTGCGGTGGGAATTAAAACGCTTTCAACCACCAAGCCATCATACAAACGAACTGCGTTTTTCACAGTTCCGTCTTCGCTCCGTTGCATTTGATCTACTTTGATGTGGTTAATAACAAAATTATCTTCCAACATTTGACGAGTTTCTTTGGAAACATTGGTCATGTCTTCAAAAGAATACACTTTTTTGCTCCACAACCATTCATACACTTGATTGCCACGGAAAGCTTTGTCGCCATTGGCCACAAAAAAATCCCGTAGTTGTGTTTTGGTTAATGCCCGAATGTCTTTTTTGGTGGTATTCATGGTGCAAAAATAGGAACTATTTACGGAATTGATTGATTTGTAATTTGTAATTTTGTCGAAAATCATTTTACATGCATTTCCTTTCCGAAGATTTAGAAGATTACGTGACGGCTCATTCGCAAGATGAACCGGAATTATTAGCCCTATTAAACAAAGAAACCTACCAAAAAATATTGTTGCCTCGAATGTTGAGTGGACATTTTCAGGGACGGGTTTTGAGTATGTTATCGAAATTAATTCGACCAACTTCTATTTTAGAAATTGGGACTTATACGGGTTATGCTACCTTATGTTTGTGTGAAGGCATGCAAGAAAACGGAATTGTTCATACCATTGACATCAAAGAAGAATTGGTTGATTTTCAACGGAAATATTTTGATAAATCGCCTTGGGGAAGTCAGATTATGCAACACTTGGGTGAAGCTGTAGCTATTATTCCAACCTTAGAAACAAAATTTGATTTGGTTTTTATTGATGCGGATAAAGAGAACTACCTAAACTACTATGAATTGATAGTTCCAAAAATGAACAAAGGCGGAATTATTTTATCAGATAATGTGTTATGGTCAGGAAAAGTAGTTGAACCTTTGAAAGAAGGCGATTTGAGTACGAAAATTTTATTGGAATACAATCAACGTTTAAAGAATGACCCGAGAGTAGAAACGGTGTTGTTGCCTATTCGAGATGGATTAACGGTGAGTCGGGTGCTTTAATTGGTCGGGAAATACTTAGGCTGCATTATTTTATAAATACGATAAAATAAAGTTCCGGTAAAAATTCCGAAAATATAGCCTGAAATAATATCTGCAGGAAAATGCAATCCGAGATAAATGCGACTGTAAGCAAAAATCAATGGAAAAAGGAATAACAAAAATAAATACTTAAAATGATTTCTAAATAGAAAAAAAATAAAAGTCGTGGTTGCCATAGAACTAGAAGCGTGACCCGAAAAATAACCATACGAACTTCGTTCTAACACTTCTCGAACTTGACCTTCTAAAGTTGGGTCACTACAAGGTCGAAGACGTTCGAACATGTACTTGCTAAGATTGGTTAATTGGTCAGTGACGAGAATTAAAGCCGCTAGAAAAAGTACTAAAATTCCAAATTGTTTCCAACCGATTTTTTTGATGATGAAGTAGAAAACAAAAACAAATAACGGTGACCAATGCAATTGTTTGGTGATAAATAACCAAAAACCATCCCATTGTTCTGATCCAAGGTTGTTGAGAAAAAGAAATAAATTTTTATCGAGTTGAATTAGTTCTTCCAAGGTTAAAACTGTCTTTTGATGGGTCCTGTGATTTGTTCTATGTCTTCTTTTACCTTTTCTATTTCGGTTGTAAAATTAGTATCAATAGATGCCGTAGAATCCACCGTATCACTAAAACTTTGTTTTACTTTGTCAATTTCTTCTGAAATTCCTCCTGTAATATTGTTGGTATCAATCCCGTTGGCTTCTGCACTTTTTTGAATCTCGCTTTTTATGTCATTTGTAGCATGCTTGAGATGTTTCATAAATTTACCTGCTGATCTTGCAATTTCAGGTATCTTATCCGATCCAAAAAGCATCAGTACTATAAAAATAATAAACAATAATTCGCTACCACCAATTCCAAACATAATCCAATTTCTTTACAGCAAAAGTACAAAGTTTATTTCTTTTGAGACGATTCAAATTTAGATTCTGATTTTTCTCTAGGCCAAACGTTATTGTCAACATCAATATCAGCTGTTTCTAATTTTGGATCCACTTGAAATTTTGTAACTTTCTTATCCGTTGCAAAAACGCGTTTGGCAGTTTGATTGTTTTTTCTCCAAATTTGTTCCGGGAATTTGTGTAATTCAGTAGTACCATCTTCAAAAGTTAACTCAACAATTATTGGCATAATTAAACCTCCGGGTTTTCCAAAATTAACTTCATAAAAGAACTTTGGAGATTTTAAAGCTGCTTTTTCCTGAGGTGTAAATTTCGTATTTAAAAAAGCCTCCAAATCTTTAAATTCTTCAATTGCTAAAGCTTTTTTCTTATCGTTTTTCAATTCTTTATGATTGCTTTCAACAAGATAAACAAATGGTCCGCTTGCATTACCAAAACGACCTCTTCTAACGGTCGCATTTTTTAGTTCTTCGGTTGGAGTTTCGGTTACATAATATTGTTTTACATCAGTAATTTCAATATCTACATAATCGGTAGAATAAAACCATCCTCTCCAAAACCAGTCCAAATCAACAGCAGAAGCATCTTCCATTGTTCTGAAAAAATCTTCAGGAGTTGGATGTTTGAATTTCCATCTGTTAGCGTAAGTTTTAAATGCATGGTCAAACAATTCGCGACCCATAATTGTTTCTCTCAAAATATTTAAAGCTGTTGCCGGCTTTCCATAAGCATTAGCACCAAACTGATGAATAACTTCTGAGTTCGACATAATGGGCTCTAAGAACTGTTGACTACCACTCATATAAGGCACAATTTTATGAGCCGGACCTCTACTTGACGGATAATTTTCCATAAAATCTTGTTCGGCTAAATATTGTAAAAAAGTATCTAAACCCTCGTCCATCCAACTCCATTGACGTTCGTCTGAATTAACAATCATAGGGAAATAATTGTGTCCAATTTCATGAATAATCACGCTTATCATTCCGTATTTGATTCTATCCGAAACATAACCATCTTGATTTGGTCTCCCATAATTCCAACAAATCATTGGATATTCCATTCCTTGATCTTCAGCGGAAATTGAAATAGCTTTATGATAAGGATAGTCAAAGGTATGTCTGGAATACGTTTTCAAAGTTTGAGCAACAGCACGGGTTGAATATTCTTCCCAAAGTGGATTACTTTCATTTGGATATAACGAAATTGCCATAACATTTTTGGTATCTAACTTAACTGCCATCGCATCATATATAAACTTTCTGGAAGATGAAAAAGCAAAATCTCTCACATTCTCTGCTCTGAATTTCCATGTTTTTGTTTTATCTGAAAATCCTTTTTCATTAGCTTTTGCTTCTTCAGGAGTAATAACTAAAACCGGTTTGTCAAATGTTTTTTCGGCCAATTCATATCTTTTTATTTGTTCAGGCGTAAACACTTCTTTTCGATTTAACAAAACTCCGGTAGCTTCCAAAACATGATCAGCTGGAACGGTAATATTAACATCATAATTTCCAAATGTAAGTGCAAACTCACCTGTTCCCCAAAACTGCATGTTTTGCCAGCCTTCAACATCATTGTATACTGCCATTCTTGGAAAAAACTGAGCAATAACATATAATCGGTTCCCATCTTTTTCAAATTCTTCATAACCTGATCTATCCCGATTAATTCTATAATTGTTAACATTATACCACCATTTGATAGAAAATGACGCACTTTCCTTTGATTTTAAAGGAGTTGTTAAATTAATACGCATCATAGTATTATTTACTGTGTAGGAAAGCGGATTTCCTTTGGCATCATGAACATACTCAATTTTGAAGCCACCATCAAATTTTTCCTCTAGATAGGTTTTAGAAAATCCATCAACAGGCAAAACACTATTCACCGATTGATTTTCTACCAATGGTGTTTTCGAATCTCTGGCTTTTTGATTTTGATCTAATTGTACCCACAGATATTCTAAAACATCGGGTGAATTATTAAAATAAGTGACAGTTTGTTCACCATATAATTTTTTGTTTTTATCATCTAAAATGATGTTCATTTTATAATCTGCTTGTTGCTGATAATAAGCCGGACCGGGTGCTCCGGAAGCCGTTCTGAACATGTTTGGCGTGGCATAAAGATCATAATTTTGACTGAATTTATTGTTGTCGTAATGACCTTGCTCTTTTTTGGTTTCTGCCTTTTCTTGAGAAAACAAAATAGCCGGAATAAGCAATAGAAGTAAACTATTCTTCATTTTAATTGATTTAAGCTTCGAAAATAAGAATTTTAAAAAAGGAACTGCGTGTTTTTTTAATATTTTAACACATCAACTGATTTACTCACAGTTAACAAAGCACTTTTCTTTTTTCCTAGAATTGAACTATGGATAATATTTTGTTGTTCAGAGATAAAATCAAAAAGCATCGTGTTTTTGACTTCGATAGAAGAAATTTTTGATTTGCTTTTGGAAACTGCATAAATTATAATCACATCGTCTTCAATTTCGCGATTAACAATCTGAACAACAGAAGGTTTTCCATTAACTTTTATAGAGAAATTTTCAAGGAAATAATTTTCAAGGTGTTTATCCATTTCGGATGTTTCTCTATCTGAACCTAAATAGAATTGTGATTTATGCCTCTTTTGTAACGCATTATTAACATCATCAATAAAAAATCGCGAAGTAATTTGAAGTTCTTTCTTCTCTTGTGAATAATTTATTTGATTAATGGAAACATAAAATTTGTGAACCGAAACAGCCGTTAAGCTTAAACATATTAGCACTACAAGAGAAAAAAAGCTTATTTTTTTTAGCATTTTAATTTTTAGGTATTTTTTTATATATCTCACTTTTAGAAATCAAATAGTCAATAAGTTCAATTTCTTTATTTGGTGCTAATAACTTTTTTACAGAAGAATCATTCTCACAATAACTTAAAAAGAGTCCAATCTCATCATGTTTCAAACCGAGTGTTTCAGTAAAAAAGTGATATGTGAATTTTTCTTTAACCACATCTTGAAAATATTTATCATTAGTATAATTGGATTCTTTTGGTTTATCTTTTGCAAAGAAATTATAAATTGATTTTCCAATTCGTTTCAAATCCATAGCATATTCCATGCTACCATCGGGAAGCATCGCTCTGTTTTTAGGAGAAGAATATTCATCGCCTTCAATCATTAAATCCTTTGCTTCCAATTTATTGATTTCAGGATTGATCATGGTTACTTTTAAATTTTTATTATCCTTGACTAAATCTCCGGACAATGAAAAAGGTGAAACAATTACTTCGTCCAATTCATTAACTCTAACATTTAATTTCACTTTCATTATTTTGATAGTAAAATCTAACTCAGTCAAAACCAATTTTGTTGGCTTTATTACTACACTCGAAAAAACTAAAGTATCTGTTGGTCTTGCATAAAGTGTAAAATAACCCAAATCATCTGAAACAGCTCCTTTGTTAGATGAGATATTAAAAATGGTTACTCGTTCAATCTCTATGGAATCAGAAACCACTTGACCACGCAAAATTTCTCGAGGAACAATTTGTCCAAAAGAATTAGAAACAAAAAGTAAAATAAAAAAAAGTAATGTTTTAGTTTTCATCTTTTAAAAATTCATTAAAATCGGCGGCCAATTTACTTAATAAAAATGTAGATCTTGTTTTGTTTTTTTGATTTAAAGCTTTTGCCAAATCTGTATCTTCTACCACATAATATTTAAAACCATCTACATATAATTCGGGTATTTTTAAGGTGTTATTAAAAAAATCTCCATCATAAAAATCATCCAATTTTTCTAATAAAAATTCTCGTTTTTCAACTAAAATTTCTTTCTTCAGCATTTTAGTTCGTCCTGAAATCCAATTCAAAATAGGATCAATTGGAAGAATTCCACCACCTGAAGTTGCAGTATATAATTTTCGTTCAGCTGGTGTATATTTTTTTGGAGTATAATCAATAATTCCTAAATCTTTAGCGTTAATTTTTGTGTATTCGGTAACTACTACTTCTTCCAGTTCTGTAATTTTTTCTTGTAATTTAATTGAAACAAAACCAGCTTCAAATTCTTTTTTACTAATGCTTTTTCGGGCATATTCTAAATGAATTGCAGAAAAAACCAACAAGTCATCTTCTTTAGCTAAAATTGAAAAATCACCTTTACTATCTGAAACTGTTGATTTTTCATTGACTAAATTTAAAACATGAACTCCTTCAGATGAAGCACCTTCTACTTCAATTTTACCTTTTATGATTTTTTCAGAATTCTCTTGAGCCATTACTTGAATAGCAAAAAAGGAAATAAAAAATAGATATAAGTATTTTTTTATCACAAATAAAATGATTGATTTAAAACCTTAATTATTCTAACGAATTTACGAATTTTTACGGATAAAAGCTATTGCTTTGAACAACAAAAAAAATCCATTTGCAAAATTTGTTTTGTAAAAATAACAACTGTTTCCCTTAATTTACTCCCAATCACTTACTAATATTTTGTTAATCTGAAAGTTTAAAGGCATAATTAAATTTGAATAACCAATATTAAGTAACTTTGTTTTAAATAAATTTTAATGAAAAACCTACTCATTGCTAGCACTTCAACTTTACATAACGGTGGTTATTTAGACTATCTATTGCCGGAATTAAAAGAACACTTTAAAGGTTGTTCTGAAATCATTTTCATTCCATATGCCAGACCCGGAGGCGTTTCACACGATGATTATACCGCGAAAGTGAAAGCTGTTTTTTCAACTATAAATATTGCCGTAAAAGGTTTGCATGAATTTAAAAATCCATCAGAAGCCATTCTAAATGCAAAGGGAATTTTCACAGGTGGTGGCAACACTTTTTTGTTGGTTTCGCAATTGTATAAAAATAATTGTATGACCGTTTTAAAACAAGCACTTGAAAACGGAACTCCCTATTTAGGAACCAGTGCCGGAAGTAACATTTGTGGCATTTCTATGCAAACCACAAACGACATGCCGATTATTTATCCGCCAAGTTTTGAAACGCTGGGAGTAATTCCGTTTAATTTAAATCCGCATTATTTGGATCCTGATACAAATTCAACACACATGGGCGAAACGCGTGAAACCAGAATTAAAGAATTTCATCAATTCAACAACCTTTCTGTTTTGGGCCTACGCGAAGGAAGCTGGCTTGATGTGAAAGGGGATTCAATAGTATTAAAAGGAGCATTAACCGCTAGATTATTTCAACCCAATAAAGAACCTTTAGAATTGCCGGCAGAAAGTAAAATGAATTTTTAATTTTTTATAACATTGATAAAAACAAAAAACCTCAAACTTTCGTTTGAGGTTTTTTTTAGAGCGGAAGACGAGGCTCGAACTCGCGACAACCAGCTTGGAAGGCTGGAGCTCTACCAACTGAGCTACTTCCGCTTTTGTGAGTGCAAATATAGAAAATTAGTTTTCTTCAATGCAAGTTTTTTTTAAAAATATTTAATCGCTTCGTAACAATTTAATCATGAAAACATTTTTAAATTTCTAATGGTTTTATTTTTAATTTGTTATATCTTTAGTTTTCAGGAAAAATTCGAACTCTTACATGAAAACCATCAAAGAAATAAGCTCACTTGAGACCTATTCTGTTAGACATCCCGTTTTAAGAGAAGGACAATCGATGGATTCCTGCAAATTTGATGGTGATGATTTAACTTCAACCATTCATTTAGGTTTGTATATCAACGCCGCATTGGTTGGAGTTGTTTCTGTGTTTGAAAAAAATCATGTTTTTTTTGATTCAAAAAAACAATTTCAAGTAAGAGGAATGGCCGTTTTAAAACACCATCAAAAAATGGGTTATGGCGAAGAGTTACTTTTTGAAGCTGAAAATCATGCAGTTAAATATTACGGCACTTTAATTTGGTTTAATGCTCGCGAAAACGCTGTAGGTTTTTATGAAAAGAAAGGCTATCAAATTTGTGGCGATTCCTTTTTTATTGAAAATATTGGCAAACATTTTGTAATGTTTAAAAAACTTAATCCGATTCGTTTCTAGTATGAGTAGAATTTACTTTTTCATTATATTGCTTATTACCACCTTTTCTTGTAAAGACAAAAATAAACTCATTGAAACTGATGTAGAAGATGAAATTACAATTAATACCGTTGAAAATAGAATCGTAGCAATTGATTCTGTTTTTCTTTCAAAATCTAACGATTCTATTCTGATTTCTTTTTACAAAAAAAATGCATTAAAAACATTTTGGTCAAATCATTCGTGTCGTGAAAATTTGGTTCAATTATTTCAATCTGTTGAATTTGATGGGCTCCATTCAAAAGATTTTGATTTAAAAAAAATAAACAAAAATGAAAAATCATTTCAAAAATTAAATGACAATGAATTAGTTGACTATGATTTTTTACTAACCAAAAATCTGATTCAATACATAAAAAAAGTAGCTGTAGGTTCACTTGATCCCAAATCGCTTTATAAAGATTGGGATTTGAAAAAAAACAAAATAGACATCCAAGAACACTTACTTGATTTTCAAAAAAAAGATTCTTTCGATTATGCACTTTTTAGAGTAAAACCAAAACACAAAGTGTATCAAAGTTTAGAAGAAGCACTAAAATTATTGGAAACTTTTCCAAAAGACGATTTGAGCAAAATTGAAATTTCAGAAAAAATTGTTGCAAACGACACAAACGATGTAATTATTCCAATTAAGAGAAGATTGATGTATTGGAACGATTTAAAACCTCTTGATAGTTTGACGTCAATTTATGATGAATCAACTCAAAATGCAATAAAAAAATTCCAAATGCGTCACGGTTTAGCTCCGGATGGTGTTATTGGAAAAGGAACTGTTGCTGCCTTAAATTTTTCAAAAGAAAAAAGAAAAGCACAAATTATTGCCAACATGGAACGTTGGAGATGGTATCCAAAAGAATTTGAAAAAGACCATTTGATAATCAATATTCCTGATTACACTTTATTGGCCATTAAAGACAAGGACACTTCAAGAACTCATAAAGTTATTGTTGGAACCGCAAAAAGAAGCACGCCAATTCTTTCTTCAAAATTGAGTTATGTGGTGTTTAATCCAACTTGGACAGTGCCACCAACTATTTTAAAAGAAGATGTGATTCCCGCAACTCAAAAAAATAGAAGTTATTTGGCCAAAAAGAACATTACTGTTTATGATTCAAAAGGACAAATTGTTTCAGCTGAAAATTGGCAAGCCTCTAAAGCCAGAAATTATCGTTATGTGCAAAGTCCGGGACCAAATAATTCATTGGGATTAGTGAAAATCATGTTCCCAAACAGATTTTCAGTTTATCTTCACGACACGAACACTCGAGGGTATTTTGAACGCGAAAATAGGTCAATAAGTTCAGGATGTGTTCGGGTTCAAAATCCTTTTGAGTTAACAGAATACCTTTTGAATGATCCTGAAAAATGGAATAAAGAAACAATAGACGAAATTCTGGAAGAAGGCACTACAAAAAATGTAAACATTAATCAAAATTGTTACATCCATTTATTATATTGGACCGCATGGAGTGAAAATGGTCAACTTATTTTCAGAGATGACATTTATAACTTAGATGCTGAACTGTATAAAAAACTAAGAAACTAATTTAGATTGAACCGTGTATTTTGGTGAAGGATAATAAATGAAAAGACATGATTTTTCTTTTATTACATTGATAATATCTTTTGTCAATTCAACCGGTAATGCAGGACAACCTTGACTTCTTCCTAACCTGCCGGTTTGTTTTACAAATTTATCAGAAACATAATCTGCACCATGAATTACAATTGCACGATCTCTTGCTTTATCATTGATGCCTTTTTCTAAACCATCTAAACGCAATGAAAATCCATGTTTTCCAATATAGGTTTCTGCAGTAGCATAAAATCCTAAACTACTCTGATACGATTCTTCTCTGTTTGAAAATTGTTTTGCAAATTCCTCACCGGTGTTTCTGCCGTGAGCAACTAACGTGTGGTATAAAATTTTGTGAGTAGTCATATCAATAACCCACATTCTTTTTTCGGTTGAAGACAACGTAAAATCAATAATTGTTAAAACATCTTTTTTGATTTTTCCCGTTTCCTTCAATTGATAAAAACCTTCAAGAGCAGATGAAAAACTCTGCATATCAGGAAGAATGGTGAAATTTGAATTTTTCAATTCAGTATAGGCAGAATTGACTTTTGATTCAAAAGTAACAGCTGCATTTACGGCAACTAATTTGGGGTCGGTACTTGTTTTGAACGTTGTTGAAGATGTTAAACATATCGTCAACAAAACTGTAAATATTTTGTATGTCATTGAAATTCTATAAGTTACTGTTAGACTTGGGGCTCCAAAAGTAAATATTAAAAATTAAAAACCAAACGTTAGTTCAATTAATTCATAAACATTTCACTTTAAATTTGTTATATTTTTTTCACAAGTTAAATTAACGCACATTTTTACTTAATCGTATATAAATCTGTAACATTTTTTAAAATAAGCACTCTATTAAATATTCCAACTTCAATTTCTTAAGAAAATGATAAAGTAATTGTAAGTAAAAATCTATTATCTAAATTTGAACGTTTTATATTCCTATATGAAAAAATTTGCCCCATTCTTTCTTCTGTTTTTTTTGGTTACAACAACTTCAAACTTATATAGTCAAAAGAAATCTGTTCAAGCTGTAAAGACTTCGCAACCTATAGTTATAGATGGAAAATTAGATGAATCCATTTGGCAAGAAGCACTTCCTGCATCAGATTTTATTATGTTTGAACCGGACAATGGTCAACGGGAATTCAATGATAGAAAAACAGAAGTAAAAATTTTATATAGTGACAATTCAATATATATAGGTGCAATTTTATATGATAATCCGAATTTGATAAACAAAGAAATTACACAACGTGATCGATTTGGTGTTTCTGATCATTTTGGTGTTTTTATCAATGGTTTTAACGACGGTCAGCAAGATTTTCGCTTTTTTGTTAGTGCCTCTGGGGTTCAAATGGACTGTTTAGCAACTGAAAATAATGAAGATTTTTCATGGGATGCAATTTGGGATAGCAAGGTTCAAATTACAGATTATGGTTGGGTTGTAGAAATGGAAATCCCTTTTGCAGCACTTCGATTTTCCAAAGAAGATAGCCAAACATGGGGATTGAATATTTTAAGAGAAATTAGACGTGACAGACAAAAATTTACTTGGAGTTTTATCGACAGAAACATCGGGAATGTTATAAATCAAGCTGGAGTTTTGACCGGAATTGAAAACATTAAACCTCCTACCCGATTATTCTTTATTCCTTATACTTCGGGTTATGTTGAATCTTCTGCTACAAACACAATAAGCACCGCAAAAGTGGGTATGGATATAAAATATGGCATCAATGATTCTTTCACTCTTGACGCCATCTTAGTACCTGATTTTGGTCAAGCTGCATTTGATAATGTTGTTCTAAATCTGGGTCCATTCGAACAACAATTTAATGAAAACCGCCCGTTCTTTACAGAAGGAACTGATTTATTTTCAAAAGGAGATTTACTTTATTCAAGAAGAATAGGTGGTCCTCCTTCAACTTATCCTGCTACAAATGAAGGAGAACAAGTTGTAGAATATCCAAATACAGTTAATTTATTAAATGCAGTAAAAATTTCCGGAAGAACCGATGATGGTTTGGGGATTGGTTTTTTAAATGCGATAACCGAAAAAACAACTGCAAGGGTTTTAAATACTCAAAACAACGAATCTAGAAATGTTGTTGTTGAACCACTCTCAAACTATAATATTCTGGTTTTTGATCAACGTTTTAATAAGAATTCTTCCGTATCTTTTATTAATACAAATGTAACAAGAGTTGGCGATTTTCGTGATGCAAATGTTAGTGCCGTTATATTTGACATCAACACTTCGGGCAATAAATATAATGTTTCGGGAGATCTAAAAATGAGCAGTATTTATGATGCAGAAAATTCAAATGGGTTTTCAGGCTATTTTAATGTAGCAAAAACTTTTGGAAAATCCAGATATGGAATTGCAACGAAATATGTTTCTGAACAATTTGACATTAACGACTTGGGAATAAATTTTGTGACCAATTATCATAATATTTATGCCTATTATAATTATAGAATTTTAAACCCAACTAAAAGATATAATTCATTTCGAGTTAACACAGATTATTATATTGAAATTGAAAATACTACCGGAAAACTTCAAGAGCACTGGTTAAAAGCAAATATAAATTCAACAACTTTAAAAAACGATTACATTGGTTACAACTTATTAATTAGTCCTGTTCAAACATTCAATTTTTATGAGTCACGTGTTTCCGGGCGTGTTTTAGCCATTCCTGAAAATGTATATGCTAACATTTTTTTCTCATCAAATTACAACAGAAAATTTGCTCTTGATATTGAACCTAATATTAGAATTTTTAAACAAGAAAATAGAATAAACTATAACTTTTTTGTTAGCCCGAGATATCGTTTTAACGACAGATTAACTTTGATTTATAGTGCCAATTATAACCGTCAAAATAGCGACATAGGCTGGGTTGATTTTATGAATGACGACATTATTTTAGCAGAGAGAAATAGGTCTACGTTTACCAATTCGTTAACCGGAAAATATGCTATAAATGACAAAATGACTTTAAATTTAACTTCAAGACATTATTTTTCATTTGCTGAAAACATAAAATTTCATACACTTCTTGAAGATGGGAGTTTTGAAGAAAATCAAAACTATACAACAGATAAAGATGTAAATTTCAATTTATGGAATTTCGATTTGTCCTATTCATGGTGGTTTGCTCCGGGAAGTCAAATCACGGCATTATATAGAAATAACGCTCAGGACTTTACTAATGATATCAATAAAAATTATGGCTCTAATGTGAGTAATTTGTTCGAAACTAATTTGAATCATGTCTTCTCTATTAGCTTACGCTATTTTATAGATTACAATAAAGCTAAAAATTGGATTAAAAAAGCCTAACTCATTCTTTTAAAAAGTTCTGCATTACTTATCTTTGTTTCAAATTTATTAAAATGAACAAGAAAGTAATCCTGATGATTTTAGACGGATGGGGCCATTCTCCCGATCCAAAAGTTTCCGCAATTGACAACGCCAACACACCTTTTATTGATTCACTTTACAGAAATTATCCAAATGCCGAACTACGAACGGACGGATTGAACGTTGGTCTTCCGGAAGGTCAAATGGGAAATTCTGAAGTTGGTCACATGAATTTAGGTGCCGGCCGAATTGTTTATCAGGAGTTGACACGAATTAATTTGGCAGTTCAACACAAAACTTTAAATAATGAAAAGGTATTACAAGAAGCTTTTCAATATGCCAAAACAAATCAAAAGGATGTTCATTTTTTAGGATTGGTTTCAGATGGTGGTGTTCATTCACACATAGAACATTTAAAAGGCTTGGTTGATGCAACTCAAGATTTTGGTTTGAAAAACGTCTACATTCACGCTTTTACTGATGGAAGAGATGTTGACCCTAAATCAGGTGTTCGATTTATTTCAGAAATTGAAAATTATTGTAAAAACACTACCGCAAAATTAGCTTCAATCATTGGTAGGTATTATGCCATGGATAGAGACAGAAGATGGGAACGTGTTAAACTTGCTTATGATCTTTTGGTAAATGGCATTGGAAATCATTCACAAAATGCAGTTGACAGTCTTCAAGACAATTATGCAAAAGAGGTTACTGACGAATTTATTCAACCCATTATTATGGTGGATGAAAACAACAAACCATTAACTACAATTAAAAATGGTGATGTCGTTATATTCTTTAATTTTAGAACCGATCGCGGGAGACAATTAACGGAAGTTTTGACTCAGTTTGATTGTCATGAGCAAAATATGCACCAATTGGATTTATATTATGTCACGTTGACCAATTATGATGAAACCTATAAAAACATCAAAGTCATTTACAACAAAGACAACATCACTGAAACATTAGGAGAAGTACTAGCCAAAAATAACAAAAAGCAAATTAGAATTGCTGAAACCGAAAAATATCCTCATGTTACTTTTTTCTTTTCAGGTGGTCAAGAAGATACTTTTGAAGGCGAAACACGAATATTAAGAAATTCCCCTAAAGTAGCAACTTATGATTTAAAACCCGAAATGAGTGCTTTTGAATTAAAAGATGCTTTGATTCCTGAATTAAAAAAAGGCGAGGTTGATTTTGTGTGTTTAAATTTTGCCAATGGCGATATGGTGGGACACACCGGCGTTATGGAAGCAGCAGTTAAAGCATGTGAAGCCGTTGACATTTGTGTAAAAGAAGTAATAGAAACAGCACTAGCTAATAATTACACCACAATTGTAATTGCTGATCACGGCAATTGTGAAACGATGATTAACCCAGATGGCTCGCCAAATACAGCTCATACAACAAATCCGGTTCCGGTTATTTTAGTAGATCCCGATAGGAATTTTATAGCAAATGGTGTTTTGGGTGATATGGCTCCAACAATCTTAAAAATTATGGAAATTGAAAAACCACTTGCTATGACCGGTAAAGAATTAGTATAATTTTGAATTATTCAAACAATAAAAAGCCACTAATCAGTGGTTTTTTTTATTAAAAATAAGTTAATAACTTGCTAGATTAATAGCTTTACTATTATCTTTGCGATATAATTTATTAATTATGCGATTATGCAATCTATACTTGGCGGTCTTAAAGTAGCAATTAGTTCAAAAATCTATCTAAAAGATCCTGAAACATCAGATTTGGGTAAAAAAATTATTGAACAAAGCATTCTTTTGATTGATGAAATTGGATTTGATAATTTTACTTTTAAAAAATTAGGACAAAAAATTGGTTCGAATGAAAGCTCGATTTATCGCTACTTTGAGAGCAAACACAAACTTTTGCTTTACTTAACTTCTTGGTATTGGGGCTGGGTAGAATTCAAATTAGTGCTTTCCACCAACAGTATTTCAAATCCACAAGATAAATTGATGAAAGCCATAGAAATTGTGACAGAAGAAATTTTTACAGACAACAATCACCCACACATAAATGAAATGATTTTAAACAAAATTATTATTTGTGAGTTCTCAAAATCTTATCTAACTAAAGAAGTGGACGAAGAAAACAAAGAAGGTTATTTTCAAATTTATAAACGCGTCATTAATCGAATGATTGAAATGGTAAACGATGTAAATCCAACTTTTCCTTACGCAAAAAGTTTGATTTCGACAGTTGTGGAAGGTGCTTTACACCAACATTTCTTAAAAACCCATTTTAAATCAATAACCGATTGTTCAGACGAAATAACACCAACTGAATTTTTCAAATCTTTAGTTTTAAAACAGATTAACTAACTATGGAAAAATCATCAAAATCTCCTTTAAAACGTTTTATAAACCTATTAAAATTAGATAAAAAAGACATTTATCAAGTGTTTTTTTATGCAGTTTTTTCAGGAATTGTTAGCCTTTCATTGCCATTAGGAGTTCAAGCAATCATCAACCTTATTCAAGGAGGACGAGTTAGTTTGTCGTGGATTATTCTCGTAGCAATCGTAATTTTAGGTGTAGTTTTTAATGGAATTTTACGTTTGATGCAACTTAGAATTACAGAAACCATTCAACAAAAAATATTTATCCGGTCGTCATTCGAATTTTCCTATCGTTTTCCTAAAATTAAATACACAGAATTTAACAACAGTTATCCACCGGAATTAGCCAATCGTTTTTTTGACACAATCACGGTTCAAAAAAGTGTTGCAAAATTAATTTTAGATTATTCTGACTCGTTATTACAAATCATTTTCGGGTTACTTTTACTTTCCATTTATCATCCGTTATTTATACTTTTCGGCCTTTTACTGTTTATTGTTTTGTATTTAATTTTCAGAATGTCCTTTGAAACCGGTTTGAAAACAAGTTTAACGGAATCAAAATACAAATACAAAGTAGCTCACTGGATTCAAGAAATTGCCAGAAATTATTTTGGTTTTAAGAGTAAAATCGAATCAGAATTTGCATTGACCAAAAATGATAAACTAGTAACTGAATACCTCAAATCCAGAGAAAGCCATTTTGAAGTCATCAAACGACAATTCATCCAATTAATTGGTTTCAAAGCGTTAATTTCCGCTGGTTTATTGTTAATTGGCGGTTATCTGGTAATCAATCAACAATTGAACATTGGTCAGTTTGTGGCAGCAGAAATCATCATTTTGTTAGTGATAAATTCGGTTGAAAAAATCATCGTTGGATTAGAAACATTTTATGATGTTTTAACCTCTTTGGAAAAAATTGGTCAAGTAGTTGATATGGAAATTGAAGAGGATGAAACTTCCGATAGTACCTACTGTTATAAAAATATTCATTTTGAAATTGATGAGCTAAATTTTGCTTTTCCAGATTCGAACAAGAAAATTCTAAACGCAATTTCGCTTCATATCAACCAAAACGAAAAAATATATTTGGATGGAAGAAATGGTTCCGGCAAAACAACTTTGCTTCGCATTTTGGCGGGATTAATTCATACCAATAGTAGTTCGATTTATATTAACGATGAACATTATAATAAAATAGATATCGAACAATATCGAGCTCAAATTGGAATAATTACAGAAGGTCAATCATTATTTGAAGGTTCAATTTTGGAAAATATTACGTTCAAAAATGCTTTCGTATCCACCGAACGAGTAAAATGGGTGATGGACAAACTAAAATTAACCGATGTTATCAAGAAAATGCCAAAAGGATTAGACGAAAAAATTCTAACCGACGGAAAACAATTGCCAACTTCGTTAACTCAAAAAATTCTCTTGGCGAGAGCAATTGTGAATGATCCGCTTATTCTATTTTTAGAAAATCCTTTTGATAAAATGGATGATGACGAAAGTAAAGAAATCATCGATTTCATTTTATCAGAAGAAAATAATTGGACAGTAATTGTGACTTCTAAAAATGAATATTGGAAACAAAAATGTGACCGAATCATCACATTAGAAAAAGGAAAATTAATTTCAGACACCAAGTAATATGCTGAATATCGCTAAAAATAATATCAACGAAAAAGTAAATCTAACTCGGTTTAAAACCATTCGGAAATTGAGTGAAAGACGTTATTTTAAAACGTTCAATCGACTTTTAATGTGGTTTTTTATCGGAAGTTTTCTGTTTGTCTTGCTACCTTGGACGCAAAATATTCAAGGAACCGGTTTTGTGACCACCATTTCACCTGAACAACGTCCGCAAACAATTCATACTGCCATTGCCGGACGAATTGAAAAATGGTATGTTGCAGAAGGTCAATATGTGAATAAAGGTGATACAATTTTATTTATTTCGGAGGTAAAAGAAGATTATTTTGACCCTAATTTGGTTGATAATACAGAAAACCAAATGAAGGCGAAAATGCTTTCGGAAGAATCGTACGAAGGAAAAGCCAACTCACTTTCGTCTCAAATTGCCGCTATTGAACGCGAACGAATTTTAAAATTAGAACAAGCCAGAAACAAAATAGAACAATCACTTTTAAAAGTAAAAAGTGACAGTATGGATTTGGAAGCAGTGAAAACGCAACTTAAAATTGCTCAAACCCAATTTAAACGTTCGGAAGATTTAAATAAAGAAGGTCTAAAACCAATGACCGATGTGGAGGATAAACGATTGAAATTGCAAGATGCAGAAGCAAAAATCATCACACAGCAAAATAAATTATTAACCGCCAGAAACGAATTAATCAATGCAAAAGTTGAAATTAATAGAATCACAGCAGAATATACCGATAAAATTTCGAAAGCTCAAAGCGAACGTTTTACCGCATTAAGCAGTCAATTTGACACGGAAGCTCAAGTGAATAAATTGCAGAATCAGGTTACGAATTATAAAATGCGGAACGAACTTTATTACATCAAAGCTCCGCAAAATGGGTATGTAAACCGTGCTTTGCAATCCGGAATTGGAGAAACGATTAAAGAAGGAACGCCGGTTGTGAGCATTATGCCATCAAAATATGATATTGCGGTTGAAACGTATATTCAACCCATCGATATGCCGTTAATTCACAAAGGTGAAAAAGTGCGAGTTTGGTTTGATGGCTGGCCAACCATCGTTTTTAGCGGCTGGCCAAATTCCTCCTACGGAACATTTGGTGGCGAAATTATTGCTGTCGAAAATTTTATTAGTGTGAATGGAAAATACCGCGTTTTAATTGCCCAAGATCCTAACGATAAACCGTGGCCAAAAGAACTCAACATTGGTGCGGGTGCTCAAACATTTGCTCTACTAGATAATGTTCCGATTTGGTATGAATTGTGGCGAAAATTAAACGGATTCCCACCGAATTTTTATACGCCAACACAAACCAATGAAACTAAAAAATAGGTATTTGATGAAAAGAATTTTGCCAATTTTACTGTTTTTATCCGCTATTTCTTGGTCGCAAAATAATGCTTCTGATTCTATTTTGACTTTGGATGCTTATTTGGGTTATGTCAAGCAATTTCATCCGTTGGTCAAGCAAGCCAACTTAGAAGTGAGTCAAGCTCAAGCCGGAATTATTGCAGCTCGTGGTGGATTTGATCCAAAAATTGAAGTGGACTATGAAAATAAACAATTCAAATCAACGGAATATTATGACTTATTAAATGCGACGTTTAAAATTCCAACTTGGTATGGAATTGAAATTAAAGCCGGTTTTGATCAAATGGAAGGTGTGTATTTGAATCCTCAAAATACAGTTCCGGCAAACGGATTGGCGATGGCGGGAATTTCTGTTCCGATTGGTCAAGGATTGCTTATTAATAATCGAATGGCCGATTTGAGAAAAGCTAAAATTTATGCTAATTTATCACAAGCCGAAAGAGATTTGGAAGTAGCCAACGTGCTTTATGCCGCAGCAAACGGCTATTTTAATTGGTATAGAAGTTATAATGAATACAAATTATATGAAACTTTTTTAACGAATGCGGAAGTGCGTTTTAATGGAATTAAAGGATTAATTACTGCCGGAGATCGACCTGCCATTGATAGTATTGAAGCCGGAATTTTAGTAAAATCCAGAAAACTGAGTTTGGAACAATCGCGTTTAAAATTG
The DNA here is from genome assembly GCF_014638005.1 of Flavobacterium orientale. Lineage (GTDB taxonomy): Bacteria > Bacteroidota > Bacteroidia > Flavobacteriales > Flavobacteriaceae > Flavobacterium > Flavobacterium orientale. The sequence continues at coordinate 65,111 of NZ_BMFG01000001.1, read as the reverse complement.
CTTAAATCTAAATTGGAATTATCCAATTTTTTATGGTTTGAAAATAATCTTCCGTTAGAATTACAAGATGGTATTTCACCTGAAAGTGAATTAGAAAAAAAGGTTGAAAATACATTAAAAACAAACGGTTTATTGTTAGCCGATATTGACTTTCAAAATCACCCGAAGATTCGATCGTTGCAAAATAAAGTTTCGATTTTAGAAGTGGACAAACAGTTGAAAGGCGATTTATTAAAACCAACTATCGACCTAAATTACAATTATTTGTCGGAACCGGAATTTGTGAGGGATTTTAATACCGTGAATTATAAGTATGGCATAAATTTTAGTTTTCCTTTGTTTTTGAGAAAAGAAAGAGGAAATTTTAAAATTGCCAAATTGAAACTGCAAGATGCTGAATTAGATCTAAAATTTGAAGATCAAGTCCTTAGAAATAAAATTGACTATCAATTGGAAGAAATCAGTTCATTGAAAAATCAGATTGCAATTGCGAATGAATTGGTGAATGATTTTACTACGATGCTCGATGCTGAAGAAAGAATATTCTTTTTTGGAGAAAGCTCCTTGTTTTTAATAAATTCCAGAGAAAACAGTTTGCTAAGTACGAGTTTGCAACAAATTGAAACCGAATTTCGATTTTTTGTTGCTAATGCAGATTTGTTTAAGTTGATTGCAAATCCGCAGTTTAATAATTAAGTTTTAAATCTTTGGATATACCTGACAGGTTCAAAAACCTGTCAGGTATAATATAATAAAACTAGCAAATCATTTTTTTAATCTCCATCATTTCATAATAAGTTTTCTCAATCCATTCTCTGTGATTTGGATGTGCAATTCTGACCATTTCAGCAGCACGTTGTTTTAAGGTTTTGCCATATAAATTAGCAATTCCATACTCCGTAATAATGTATTGCACATGTGACCTTGTAGTTACAACACCTGCCCCTTGTTTCAAAAAAGGAACTATTCTGCTTTCTCCTCTTCGGGTTTGAGATGGCAAAGCAATAATTGCTTTTCCTCCTACACTCAACGAAGCTCCTCTGATAAAATCCATCTGACCTCCCACTCCGGAATACATTTTCCCTCCAATGGAATCAGCACAAACTTGACCCGTAATATCTACTTCAATGGCTGAATTAATAGCGACCATTTTTGGGTTTTTACGAATTCTTGCTGTGTCATTTACCGCTGATGATTCTTTCATTTCTATAAAAGAATTGTCATCAACAAAATCATACAGACGGCGTGAACCCATTAAAAATGTAGCCAAAACACGACCACGTGTAGTACCTTTGTAGTTGCAATTGATGACATCTTTTTCAATTAAATCAATAACGCCATCCGAAAACATTTCGGTGTGTAATCCCAAATCTTTATGATTTGATAATTTACTTAAAGCAGCATTTGGAATAGACCCAATTCCCATTTGAAGCGTACTTCTATCTTCAATTAGTGAGGCAATATATTCGCCAATCTTTTCTTCTTCGGGTGTAAATTCATCTATTTGATGTGAAAAAATAGATTCATTAACAGGAACTAAATAATCAATTTCAGATTCGTGAAGAATTCCGTCGCCGAAAGTACGTGGCATTTGTGGATTCACCTGGGCAATAACAATTTTTGCATTCTCTATTGCGGCTAATGAAGCTTCAACAGAAACGCCAAGTGAACAATAACCGTGTCTATCAGGTGGTGAAACGTGTATAAAAACCACATCTAAGGGCAGTACATTTTTACGAAATAAATTGGGTAATTCGCTAAGAAAAACAGGGGTATAGGAACCGTTACCGGCTTTTAGTGTATGACGAACATTTGCTCCGATAAAGAAAGAATTAACATGAAAACTTTCTGCTAAATCGGGATTAGCATAAGGTGCTTCGCCTTCGGTGTGAAGGTGGCAAATTTCTACATTTTTTAGTTCGGATGCTCGTTGTGTCAATGCTTTGGTTAAAACAGACGGTGTTGCTGCAGCCGCCTGTAAATAAACCCTATCTCCGGATTTTACTACTTTTACGGCCTCTTCAGCTGTTACATATTTGCTCATATTTCCTAAATTTTGAACAAAGATAAGGGTGAAAATCTGTTTAAAAACTGATATTTCTCATTGTTTTTGGGATTTTTAGCCCCGGTAGTAGCGAACCACACCTGTCGGCTGACAGAAAGCCTTTTGCTGGATTGTTGCAGTTTTTCTTTGGCAAAAAGAGCGACCAAAGGTCCCGATAGCTATCGGAATTTTGCTCTTAGAAAAACGCAACAAGACAAAAAAGCTTGTAGTGGATGATGGGATTTTGCTTCTAATAAAAAATAATAAAATTGTGTACCTTTGCCACTTTAAATTTTGACTATGATTATTCCAAAAACCCGAGAAGAAATTGAGTTGATGCGTGCCAGTTCGCTATTGGTTTCGAAAACACTTGGCATGATTGCAAAGGAGATTAAGCCTGGTGTAACGACGTTATACTTAGACAAATTGGCCGAAGAATTTATTCGTGACAATGGCGGTGTTCCAGCTTTTTTGGGCTTATATGGTTTTCCAAATTCGTTGTGTATGAGTCCTAATGCTCAGGTGGTTCACGGGATTCCTAACAACAAACCGTTAGAAAGTGGGGATGTAATTTCGGTGGATTGTGGGGTTTTGATGAATGAGTTTTATGGTGATCACGCTTATTCTTTTGAGATTGGTGAAGTGACTCCAGAGACGAAAAGGCTTTTGAAAGTAACCAAAGAATCATTATATGTTGGGATTCGGGAATTTAGAGCGGGTAATCGTGTGGAAGATGTGGGAAATGCAATTCAAAAGCATTGCGAATCAAATGGTTATGGCGTTGTTCGCGAATTAGTAGGCCACGGTTTGGGACGAAAAATGCACGAAGATCCGGAAATGCCTAATTATGGTAAAAAAGGACGTGGAAAATTGTTTGTAGAAGGTATGGTGGTTGCGATTGAGCCGATGATTAACATGGGGACAAAAAACATCAAACAACTAAAAGACGGTTGGACGATTTTGACGGCTGATATGAAACCAAGTGCTCATTTTGAACACAATGTGGCGTTGATTGATGGCAAACCTGAGTTGCTTTCTACGTTTCAATATGTATATGATGCATTGGGGATTGTGAGTGATGAAGAGAATGAATTTAGAAAGTTACCTTTGGTAATATGATAAAAAAAATATTTAAATTCATATTAAATACCATTCCACGACCTATTCTTATTCGGTTGAGTTATGTGGCAAGACCAATCATGGAATTTTTATTGAAAGGAAGTCGGTTTACCGACCCAATTGACGGAAAAAGTTTCAAGATGTTTTTACCATATGGTTATGGAAAGCAACGCAATAATGTGTTGTCTCCAAGCACACTTTCACTGGAAAGACATCGGCTGTTGTGGTTGTATTTGAATGAAGAAACTGATTTTTTTACAGCCCCAAAAAAAGTACTACATTTTGCTCCTGAGCAAGCATTTTATAAACGTTTCAGAAATCAAAAAAATTTAAATTATATAACTACTGATTTATTTTCACCTTTAGCGGATGTGAAAGCAGATATATGTAATCTTCCGTTTGAAGACAATTCGTATGATGTGATTTTGTGCAATCATGTCTTGGAGCACATTCCTGATGATACAAAAGCCATGCAGGAATTGTATCGTGTTTTAAAACCAGGCGGAATGGGGATTTTTCAGATTCCACAAGATTTATCGAGAACGACTACCTTTTCAGATGACTCGATCACAGATGAAAAAGAGCGGGCAAAAATATTTGGCCAATATGACCACGTTCGGATTTATGGCAGAGATTATTTTAACAAATTGAGAAGCATTGGTTTCAAAGTTATTGAAGAAGATTATACGTCAAAAATTTCACCGGAATTGGTGGAGAAATATTGTTTGGCAAAGGGGGAAATTATTCCGGTTTGTTTTAAATAATTTTTTTTTTAACTTTTTTTCATTGCTCTTAAAAAACAAACCCACGGGTTTCAACCGTGGGTAAGTAAAAAAATCAGATGATTTCTTAATTATTCTTCTGGCATTAACATAGCTACTACTTTATCCTTTGTTAGATATTTTTTGGCTACAGCTTGAATATCTTTTGCTGATACAGCTTCTATTTTCTGTTCCACTTGCAAAATTTCTTCAGCAGAAGTACTATTTGTATAAGCTCTTGTTAAATTAGACATCCAATAATTATTTTGTTTTATTTTTTCTTTGTAATCTAATTTTTCAGCTTCTTTAAACTTATTTACATCTTTATCTTCTGGTCCGTTTTCTATAATTTTATTTAATTCTCTCAAAGCAGATTGAGTCAAAGTCTCAGCATTTTCTGGTCCACAAGGAAAGTTTATTGAAAAATTATAGCTTCCGTTTGGAACTTTATTCATACTGCCTCTTGCACTTACGCCATAGACCCCACTTTCATTTTCACGAAGTTCTTCAACAAGCTTAATAGTAAGTACTTCACCTAATGCTCTAAATGCTAATGCCTCTTTAGCATCATAGTTAGTATCACCATAAAACATAATATTAACTGTGCTTTTTGGATCTTTACCTTTATTGATGATTTTTTTATGCTCTCCTTTCAGCATTCTATGCCCTAAATCAACTGCTTTTTCTTTTGTTGAAACGGATGGTAATGAAGCTAAATATTGGATTGAAAATTCTTCAAGTTTTTGTTCATCAATATTACCTACAAAGTAAAAATTAAAGTCACCTGCATTTGCAAAACGCTCTTTATATTTATCATAAGCTAACTTATAATCTGTTTTTTTCCAAGCAGCTTCGTCAGGAATTATTCCAAAAAATCTAGGATTATCCTTTAATAAATAACTATATAATTCTTTTTGAAAAAACATCGAGGGCATTGAAGACATATTTGCCATAAAAGAACTTTCTTTAGCTTTATAACTTTCAAATGCTTCTTGATCAAAATTCAAATCAGTAAAATAAGCATGAATCATTTGCATTAGATATTCAAAATCTTTAGGAGCAGCTGAGCCATTCATCCCTTCGGAAAAACTACCTACATAGGGATAAACTCTTGCTACTTTACCGGTCATGAATTTATTCAAATCATTTAATTTCATCCCTGATATTCCGGCTTCTGTCAAGCCTCCCATTGCCCATTGTACTTTTTCATATTCGGCATTAGAAATTAAATTAGAACCTCCAAAACTTAATGCTTCAAATAAAATTTCATCGTTTTTAAAATCGGTTTTTTTATAGGTAACCTTTGCTCCATTCGAAAGCGTAAGTGTCGTGATACCAATTTTATCATTTTTTTCTTTATTCAAAATACTGCCTGGCTTAAGAGGATTTCGAATTAAACTTTCAGCTAAAACTGTTTCTTCATATGGTTTTAAGCTAGCTTTATCTATAGAAATAGCATCTAATGTTTGCTGTTCTGTAGGTTTTACTAAACCTTCTTTTTCAGGGCCTGTAAAAATGATTACTCTGTTATCATCTTTAATATAATTAGCAATTAAAGAATTTGTTTCTTTTAAAGTTATGGAAGGCAACAATGCTTTAGTGGTTTCAAAAGTCCATTCTATACTTGGTGCCGGCTGATTGATTAAAAAATTGCGTTGAAAAGATGTCATAAAACGATTTGACTCTGTTTTATCCTTTTCATTATATCTTCTTTCAACACTTGTCAGCATAGATGTTTTTGCTCGTTCTAATTCTGCTTGTGTAAAACCAAAAGCTTTTACACGTTCATTTTCTGTTACCAAAACTTTTAATGCTTCTAACTGCTTATCTTCTGCTACCATTGCAAAAGATTGAAAAGCATTTTTGGTTCTGGCATATGTTCCTCCATAATAGGTACTTCCAAAAGTATATGGAGGATTTGGATCATTAGCTATCTCACTTAATCGATTATTCAACATGGTACTAAAAAGATTCTTCACCAATTCTTGTCTATAATCACCTATTGTTTTAACCAATTTTGGTTCATCATAATCCTTATAAAGCAATTGTACTTGTGAAAATGCCGCTTCTTTATCACTTTCGATGGCTACAAATGTTTCTTTATGATTAGGAACATCAAATGTTTTTCTGGGCTTTTCATTTTTCGGATTCTGGTACGAACTAAAATGTTTAATTATCAATTTTTCAATTTGATCAACATCAATATCTCCAATTGCAATTATACTCATCAAATTTGGGCGATACCAATCTTTATAAAAGTTAACCACTTTATCATGAGTAAAATTTTCAAGGATTTCTTTTTTTCCGATTGGAAGTCGTTTGGCATACATTGAATTATACATCATTTTTGGCATAAACTGACCCATCATTCGCTTATCCGCTCCTAAACCAATTCGATACTCCTCTAAAACTACACCCCTTTCTTTGTCAATTTCTTCAGGAGTTAGTACCGTATTAAATGCCCAATCTTCTAAAATCTCAAATCCTTTGGTAAGTTTTTCATTGTCATCTGAAGGAATTGGTAAAAAATAAACTGTCTCATCAAAACTAGTATAGGCATTCAAATGTTGACCAAATTTCACACCAATACTTTGCAAATAATCCACTAAAGTATTCTTAGGGAAACGTTTTGTTCCGTTGAAACACATATGTTCCATGAAATGTGCTAAACCTTGTTGGTCATCATTTTCTAATATGGAACCTGCATTAACAATCAATCGTAAATCGACTTTGTTTTCAGGTTTCTTATTTTTCTTGATATAATAGGTTAATCCGTTTTTAAGTTTTCCTGTTTTTACACTAGGATCTAATGGAATTGGACTGTCCATTTTTAATTCTTGAGCAAAAACCAAAGCTGGCAATGCTAGTAAGAACAATACTAGTTTGTTGAGTTTTTTCATGTGTATAAGTTTATTGATTATTGTAAAACTAAACCTATAACTTCATGTGTTAAAATTTATTATATTTTTTTTAACGTAATACCCTACATTTAGAATCATTCTAAAATAAGTGCTTGAAAATTAGTCGTTTTAAATTGTTGCATTTGATTGTCCTCATTAGTGTAAATCAACAAAACATATAAATCATCTCTTAATGCTAATAATTTCTTAGATTCTTCCAAATCCATAATCATAAATGCGGTAGCATATCCATCGGCATCTATACATTTTGGTGCTAAAACTGTGGCACTTAAAACAGTGCTTTTTTCAGAAATCCCGGTTTTGGGATTTATAATATGAACAAATTTTTGACCCGTAAGACTATCTGTTTTCACTTTTCGATAGTTACCCGATGTTGCCATTCCAAGATTTTCCAACTTGATTTTAGCTATTAAAGTTCGCTCTTCCGGTGATTGTGTTGGATCATCAATTCCAACAATCCAATTTTTATCTTCAACCGTGTTTTTTCCAAATGCATAAATTTCACCGCCAATTTCAACAATTGCATTTTGAATGCCTTTTGATTTTAAAAATTCTGACACAACATCAACAGAATAACCTTGGGCAATAGCATTAAAATCAAAATAAGTTTCGGAATGTTTTTTAGAAATAGTGTTATCCTCATTTAACTTAACTTTATCGAAACCTACATAGGTCAATAAACTATCAATTTTGGACTGATTTAAATCGATTTTTTCTTTAGTTGGGCCAAATCCATATGCGTTAACTAAAACACCGATAGTTGGATCAAAAAGCTTGTCTGTAGCTTGATAAATTTCTTGCGAGGTAGTAAATGTTTTAGAAAAAAAATCATCTACAACTATAGTAGTATCTCCGTTATTGATTTTGGAAATCTTTGAATCGGGTCGATAAGTTGACAAAGACAAATCAAACTCCAATAGAAGTGAATCAATTGAAGCTTTTTTTATTGTTTCATTTGAACTGATATATTTAATTGCGTAGGTGCTCCCTTGGGCTTCTCCTTGTAAGATAAAAATTTGCTCCTTTTTGGAATATTCGCAACTGATTAATAAAAAAGCAATAACGAAAACACTAACTAATCTCTTTAATTCCTTTGTAACTGATGATGTAATCTTCATTTCTTGTAACTGGTTTTTCATAATCTAACGCGTTTGCAATTCCTACTCCTGCATAAAGGACTTTTGCTTTTAGTTTTACGGCATGTTCTTTAAAAGTTTCCATCCAAATAGCATCATAGTCTTCAGGATTGTTTGGATAATTAAAAACAGTGACTAAAACGAAATGCAATGTATTGGTGGATTTGTCCACACAAACAAACTGTGGATGTCGTTTGAGTTGACTATTAACCGCAATGAACTCAAAACCTTGGCTTTCGAGTTCTTTTCCGACATGGTTCATTGCTAAATTGTGAAGTTCTTGTTCGGTCAAAATATTCATACTACAAAAGTAGTTAGAATTAAGAAAAACAACTCTTAATTAAAACAAAAAAACCGACACATTTCTGTATCGGTTTCTATTTATAATTATCCTCCAAAGTCATCAAAACGGATATTTTCAGGTGGCATTCCAAAATCTTCACCCATTTTTTGAACGGCATTGTTCATCATTGGTGGACCACAGAAATACAATTCAATATCTTCGGGGCTATCGTGTTTAGACAAATAGTTATCAATTACAACATTGTGAATAAATCCAACAAATCCATCTCCTTCTCCACTTGTTCCGTCTTTTACTTTCCAATTATCTTCTGGTAACGGTTCTGATAAAGCCATGTAGAATTTAAAGTTAGGGAAATCTTTTTCCAAAGCTCTAAAGTGATCAACATAGAATAATTCACGTTTTGAACGACCACCATACCAATAGGTAACTTTTCTTCCTGTTTTAACGGTTCTGAAAAGGTGATATAAATGTGAACGCATTGGTGCCATTCCTGCTCCTCCTCCAACATATAGCATTTCTGACTCACTTTCGTTGATGAAAAATTCTCCATAAGGTCCTGACACAATAACAGGATCACCAGCTTTTCTAGAGAAAATGTAAGATGAGGCAATTCCAGGGTTCACTGCTGCCCAACCATTTTTAGCTCTGTCCCATGGTGGAGTAGCTACACGAACATTCAACATGATTTTTCTTCCTTCTGCAGGATAAGAAGCCATCGAATAAGCTCTTTCAACTAATTCGGTATTTTTCATTACTAATGGCCATAAATTAAATTTATCCCATTCTGCTTTGAATTTTTCAGGTTCACCAGGATGTTCTTCGGGATGAGCTGTGATGTCAATATCTGAATATTTTACTTCACATTTAGGAATTTCAATTTGAATATAACCCCCAGCTTCATAATGCATATCATCTGGCAATTCAACAATAAATTCTTTAATAAATGAGGCAACATTGTAGTTGGAATATACTTTAGCTTCAAATTTTTTGATTCCGAAAACCTCTTCAGGTACTTCAATAATCATATCATTTTTCACTTTTACCTGACATCCTAAACGCCAACCTTGAGCAATTTCTTTTCTTGTAAAATGTGGTTCTTCTGTTGGAAGAATAGATCCACCACCATTAGTTACAATACATTTACACTGAATGCAAGTTCCACCTCCACCACAAGCAGATGGAAGGAAAATTTTGCTATTTCCTAGTGTAGTAAGTAGTGTATTTCCTGATTCTACTTCTAATTCGTTTTCTCCGTTGATTTTAATTTTTACCGGCCCGGAAGGTAATAATTTTGCTTTTGCACCTAATAACATTGCTACTAGAAGGAAAACAATTACAAGAAAAACTACAACACTGGCTATGATTACTGGTGTATTCATTATATCGTATCTTAAATATTTATATTTTAATTCCCATAAAACTCATAAAACCTAACGCCATCAATCCTGTGATTAGGAAAGTAATTCCTAAACCACGAAGTGGAGCAGGAACATGAGAGTAAGCTATCTTTTCACGAATAGCAGCAATAGCTAAAATCGCTAAAAACCATCCGATGCCGGAACCAAAACCATAGGTTACCGCTTCTGTTACCCCGCCAAAATCTTTTTGTTGCATAAATAAAGATCCTCCTAGAATTGCACAGTTTACGGCAATTAACGGAAGGAAAATACCTAATGCTCCATATAAAGCCGGTGCAAATTTTTCAACAATCATCTCTACTAATTGTACCATCGAAGCAATAACAGCGATGAACATGATGAAACTTAAAAAGCTCAAATCGATATCAGCATACTCAGCTCCCAACCAAGATAAAGCTCCTTGTTTTAATAAATAATTGTCTAACAAAAAGTTGATTGGAACTGTAATCGTTAAAACGAAGATTACAGCAACACCTAAACCAACCGCTGTTTTTACTGTTTTTGATACCGCCAAATAGGAACACATTCCTAAGAAGTAGGCGAAAATCATATTTTCAATGAAAATACTTTTTACAAATAAACTTGCTAATTCTTGCATGTTATAATAGTTTAATAGCTAGGCTATGATTAGTGTTTTTCGATTAATTTACGGTTTTTTGAACGTTGAATCCAGATGATGATTCCAACTACAATCAAAGCCATAGGAGACAACAACATCAAACCGTTATTTTCATAACCCATATCATAAAATGATTGTGGAACAACTTGAAACCCTAATAACTTTCCTGAACCTAATAATTCTCTAAAAAATGCTACGGCTATTAATATCCAAGCATATCCAAATGCATTTCCGATTCCGTCTAAGAATGATCTCCAAACACCGTTACCTAAAGCAAACGCTTCTAAACGTCCCATTACAATACAGTTTGTAATAATTAATCCAACGAAAACCGATAATTCTTTACTCACATCATACGCATACGCTTTTAACACTTGGTCAACGATAATTACCAATGAAGCAACAATTACCAATTGAACAATAATACGAATACGATTAGGAATAGAATTTCTTAAAAGTGAAATAATCATATTACTAAATGCCATTACAAACAATACAGCAATTGACATTACAATAGCAGGTTTTAACTGAACCGTAATTGCTAACGCTGAACAAATTCCCAAAACTTGAACCGTAATTGGATTATTGTCATTTAATGGGTCTGATAAAAGACCTCTATTTCTTTTAGAAAATAAACTTTCTTTCTCTTCAGCCATGATTTTAATTATTAGAGGCTAATTTGCCTTTTTGATTATCAATATATTGTTTGTAATGAGCTAAACGTTCTTTGATCATATTGGTAACACCATCTCCAGTGATTGTTGCACCAGAAATAGCATCTACTTTATTATCATCTTTAGTCACCTTATCATTATTTCCTTTGGCTACAGCAACACCAACTAGATTTCCGTCTTTATCAAAGATTTTTTCATCTTTAAAATAATCTAAAAACCATTGTTGTTTAATTTCTGCTCCTAAACCGGGTGTTTCTGCTTTGTGATCAAAAGATACTCCGGCAATTGTATTGAAGTCATCTTTTAAAGCGATGTAACCCCAAATAGCATCCCAAAGTCCGGCACCACGTAGTGGAATAATATAAAATTTGCTTCCGTCTTTTTCGGCTACATAGATCGGAAAACGTTGTGCTTCCGGGTCCTTTTTCAACTCAGCTTTTAAATCTATATTGAAGGCATTAACCGCTTCATCAGTTGAACCATCCACCTTTAAAGCCAATTGTTCTTTGATAAATTCGTCGAATTTTCCTTGTGCTTCTTCTCTTGAAACATCCGTTACACCAATGGTAGATAGAATGTTTTGCATTTTTTCATTTTTTACGTTGACATCTTGCATCGGTTTTAATGATGTAGCTGCAAAAGCCAATAAAGCTCCCACGACTACCACCATAATTCCGGCAAATAAAAACGTATATCCGTTACTATTTCTATCCATGATTAAGCAGTTTTTAATTGTTTAGCAACTCTTTTCTTTCTTCTTTTAACGTTAGCTTCCACAACATAATGGTCAATGGTTGGTGCAAATACGTTTAATAACAATATAGCTAACATTACTCCTTCGGGATAAGCAGGATTGAAAACTCTAATCATAATACTAAAGAATCCGATCAAAAATCCGTAAATCCATTTTCCTCGATTGGTTTGAGCGGCAGAAACCGGGTCGGTTGCCATAAAAACAATACCAAAAGCTAAACCACCCACTAATAAGTGTAGCATCCCAAAATCCATTAAGGTATTTGCTCCCCACAATTCGAATAAGAATGCCATTACTGCGGCTCCTAAAAATCCGCTAACAATGATTCTCCAACTTCCAACTCCCGTGATGACTAAAATGACGGCACCAACCAAAATCCAAAGTACGGATGTTTCTGAAATTGATCCCGGTATTGTTCCCGCGAACATACTCCACATATCATAACCTGCTTCTTGACCGGCAGCTAATTTACCTAAGATTGTTTCTCCGGAAATAGCATCTGTTGTTGAAGCATCAGAAACCCAAATTTTATCTCCTGACATATAAGTAGGATAGGCAAAGAAAGCAAATGCTCTAGCTGTTAAAGCCGGATTTAAAATATTCATTCCGGTTCCTCCGAAGGCTTCTTTACCAATAATTACGGCAAAAATTACCGACAAAGCCAACATCCACAATGGTAAGTCGATTGGCATAATCATCGGGATTAATAATCCGGTAACTAGATAGCCTTCGTTTACTTCATGACCTCTTACGATGGCAAAGTAGAATTCAATTCCCAGTCCAACACCATAAGAAACGGCAATCATTGGCAATACTTTCCAAGCTCCGTGAATTAAAGCATCCATAAATGGAACTACTTCTTGAATTTGTGACAAACTTTGGTAACCTGCATTCCAAGTTCCAAAAATCAATGCAGGAACTAAAGCTAAAACCACAGTAATCATGGTACGCTTTAAATCTACTGCATCTCTAATGTGAGCTCCGTGCTTAGTTGTATGATTTGGAACATATAAAAACGTATCCAACGCATTCACAGCCGGTGCAAATTTTTCCAATTTTTCGCCTTTTCCGAAAGGCTTTTTTATTTGGTCTATTTTATCTCTTAAAAACTTCATAGCTATTTATTTAACCTACTTCGTTAATCATTAAATCCAAGGCTTCTCTGATGATTACTTGTGCTTCTAACTTAGAAGTATTTGTATAATCAATCAACGCAAAATCTTCAGGAGCTACTTCGTAGATTCCTAAATTTTCCATTTTTTCAATGTCATTTGCCAAACATGCTTTTAACAATTGCATTGGATAAATATCTAATGGCATTACTTTTTCCATTTCTCCGGTTACAACCAAAGCTCGCTCTTCACCATTTAAATTAGTATCAGCAACATATTTTTTACCTGGCATTAACCATGATAAAGCTGTGCGTTGCATACTGTGTTTATTTGCACCGGCAAATGGCAACCAACCAAACATTCTGTATTGATTTCCTTCAGGAATAACAGTAACTGTATTAGAATAAAAGCCTAAATTTCCATCTTTAGAAACTTTATCTCCAGTAAAAACATCACCTGAAATGATTCGAACATTGTCTGAAGAAAGTTTTCCTGAAACAACATCTTTCATTTGAGCACCAAATTTTACTGAATAATATTGAGGATTTGCAACCTCTGAACCTGTCAAAGCGATTACTTTAGTAGCATCAAACTTTCCGGTTAAGAATAAATCACCAATAATAGCAACATCTTGAGGAGCAACTATCCAAACTCTCTCTCCAGCATTTATTGGGTCAATTTTTGAAATTTGAACACCAACATTTCCTGATGGATGCGGACCAAAAACTTTATGTAATTGTACTCCCGAAACAGAACTGAAAATTGAATTTACCTTTCCGTTTACTGAAAGATGAACTTTACCTTGGGTTAATTTTGACAAAGCATCAATTCCGGCTTGAAATTGAGTTAATTTATCTTTTAAAGCCACCTCAACATCGGCAGATAAAGGTGCCGAACTGTATGCGGAAATAAAAATTGCTTTTGGAGAATCTGAAGAATTTGCCACAACATCATATGGACGTTGTTTGATAAAAGGCCAACAACCTGAAGCAAGCAAATGTGCTTTTACTTGGTCGCCCGACATTTCATTTGGATTTTTCTTGCCGTGTTCAACATAACTGTCTTGTGCATCAGCTTGTATTCTGATTTCCAAAATAACACGTTTGTCTCCACGTTTGATTTCTACAATTTTTCCACTAACCGGCGAAACAAACTTAACTGCTTCATCGTCTTTGGAATAAAAAATAGCTTCTCCTGCTTTAACTTCGGCTCCTTCTTTTAACACCAATTTAGGTGTAACTTTATGAAAGTCAGAAGGTTTAATAGAGTAAACTTGTGAGCGAGAAATCGCATCAACTTTTGGTTGAGCCTCTCCCACCAATTTCAAGTCTAATCCTTTCTTGATTCGAATGTCTTTAGACATATGTTTTGAAGGTATGATTAGTAAATGTTTTTACATAATTTTAAACGGTGCAAATTTAAAAATTAAAATACAAACCCCCTATATGAATTAACAAATGTCTAATCGATTTCTATTTATTTATATTGATTCTAAATAAATTAAATGCCAAGATTAACAACTTACTACCTATTATACAAATGAAAAAAAAATGGCTAAACTTGTAAAAAATAGACTAAGTAAAAATCTTAATTTAAAACTAAGCGATATTTAGTATATTTACGTTTTGAATCTAAACAAGAAATATGTCACGTAAAATTTTACTTCTACTTATTATCTTCTCAAGCAGTAATTTATTCTCTCAAATTCTAAATGAGGTGCATCCAGCATATAACATCAAAAGCATTGCATTTGTTCAAGGCGGACAAAACGTAGTGCCAATATTTAGATTAGGAGATAGTTTTAGATTAATTTTTGATGATTTATATGGCGATGAGGCCAATTATTATTACACCATCACACATTGTGACTATGATTGGAAAAAATCGCAACTTAATCTTAACGAATACATTTCCGGGTTAGACAATCAAAGAATTATTGATTATGAAAATTCATTTAACACCTTGCAGTTGTATTCGCACTACAGATTGTCATTTCCTAACCAATTTACTAGAGCTTTTCTTGTAAGTGGAAACTATATAATAAGAATATTAAACAACAATCAAGAAGTAGTTTTTTCAAGAAAATTTATCTTATATGAAGACATTGTTTCTGTTCCGACACAAGTAAAAAACCCTCGAGATGTAAAGTATATTGCTCAAAAACACAATTTAGAATTTACCATCAGACCCAACAATCTTTTACTTCAAGACCCGGTTAAAAACATAAAAGTTTTATTATTACAAAACGGTATTTTCAATACTGCAATTACAAATGTAAAACCTATGTTTACTTTGGGAACTGAGCTAATATATCGTTATGATAAAGAAACACAATTTTGGGCCGGAAATGAGTTTTTAGCATTTGACAATAAAGACATCAGGGTTGCACTAAATGGCGTTAGACGTATTGAATCTCAGGGAGGAATTTATAATACGTATTTGTATACCAACCCAGCCAGAGGAAATGTTCCCTATACTTTTTTCCCCGATGCCAATGGGATATTTTTGCCGAGAAATATAAACGCTTCTACTAACGATGCTGTTGAAGCAGATTACAGTTGGGTGTTTTTTAGTTTAAGTGCTCCAACCTATTTTGGAAAAAAGGACATTTATATCACAGGAATGTTCAACAATTATGCTTTAATTCCGGAGTTCAAATTAGATTTTAATAAAGATAACGGACTTTATGAAAAAGCATTAATTTTAAAACAAGGATTTACCAATTACCAATATACATTAGCTGACTCAAACGGAAAAGTAGATTTTGAAAATGCATTAGACGGTAATTTTTTTCAAACTGAAAACAACTATGATGTTTTGGTGTATTACAGAGCAAACAATGACCGATATGACAGAATTATAGGCCGCGGGAATGCAAGTTCCATCAATATTATTAAGTAATATTTTTCATGGCAACAAAAAAAAGAAAAGATTATAGGGGAACCAAATGCTTAAATTGCAACCACCCACTTGATTCTAGTGATCGATTTTGTTCTAATTGTGGTCAAAAAAACACGACTAAACGACTTACAATTAAAAATTTTATAGAAGAATTTCTATCTAATTTTTATGCTTATGATTCCAAAATAAAAAGAACTGTTGTCTCTCTTTTTACCAAACCGGGAAAAGCAGCTTTAGATTTTATAAATGGAAAAAGGCTATTTTATGCCAATCCTTTTCGATTTTACTTGAGTGTATCTTTACTCTATTTTATTTTTTCCGGATTTTTAGACAAATATAATATTGGTTACAATCATCCATTAGAAACAGCTTCCTACGCAAACGAGCCCAGTCCAAATAAAATAAGAAATCAATTGAGAAAAGATTTTATCGCAATTGATTCAACCAATACAGATTTTAATCAGCTTGATTCAATAGTTCAAAATCAACAAAAAGATAATAAAACAGACACACTACCCAAAGTGTTTAAAAAAGAAAGCGAACTTGAAAAATTAAATTTTGTAATAAAATCATATAAAAAGTGGCAAACATTTTTAGATTATTATGGCGAAACAAAAAGCACAAACATTGATTCTTGTCTTGCTGTTCTAGAATATAAAAACACAGGCTGGAACAGGTACATTTTCAAAAAAAGCATAGACAGCCACATGTTGGATTTCAATGACAAAAAAAGTAAAAAGGCATTTTTTGATTACGTTATGGCTAAAATTCCTTTTTTACTTTTTATCTCACTTCCATTTATAACCATTGTATTTTCCATAATATACTTCAGAATGCATTTAAACTATGCCGAACACTTAGTGTTTGTTTTTAATTTTATGTCGTTCTTCTTTATCTTAGTCTTCATTGATGAATTATTAAATATTTTCGTGCCATTTGATTTATCCACACTCTATGGCCTTGGTATTCCTTTTTATTTTTACAAAGCATTAAGAAATTTTTATCAACAAAGTAGATTGATTACAATTATAAAATTTGTAATTTTGAACTTTATGTTGAGCATAACTGCTTTATTAGTAGCAGTTTTTATGTTTGTAATTGTATTTTTAATGTATTAATTATGGTTTCGCAAATAACCAGAGGTATAAAAATTTCAGTCGCAACTAGTTTTGAAGGTACTTACTTCAAAAACTACAAGCTTCATTTTGCCTTTAGTTACCATATTACCATTGAAAACCACAGCAAAGATTCAGTACAATTGATGTCCCGTTATTGGGAAATTTTTGATTCTTTGAACGACAAAGAAGTGGTTAGTGGCGAAGGTGTAATTGGAAAAAAACCAGTGTTAAAACCAGGCGAATCTCATGTTTATAGCTCCGGTTGTTTATTGGCTTCACCTCTTGGTTCTATGAAAGGCTTTTTTACCATGATTAATTTCACTTCTACTCGAAAATTTAAAGTGATTGTTCCAACCTTCAGATTGAATGCACCTTTTGCATTGAACTAATTATCATTTTCTTATTTTAAACCAAAGTAATGTATCGAAAATTTAATTTTTCGTACATTTGCACTCATTTTATTTCCTAATTCTAAAAAACACAACACTATGCTTAAAGGATTTTTTCATGTGCCAAAAGCGGTTAACGAACCTGTTAAATCATACGCTCCTAACAGTCCTGAAAAAGAAGCTGTTTTAGCAGCATACAAACAACTATGGAATTCCAAAATTGAGGTTCCATTATATATAGGTAAAGAAGAAATTCGCACCGGAAAAACAAGAAACATGAGTGCTCCTCATGACCACCAACATATTGTAGGAACCTATCATTTAGCTGAAAAAAGTCATGTTGATAAAGCTATAGCAAATGCTCTTGAATCGCGAACAGCTTGGGCTGCCATGCCATGGGAACAACGTGCTGCTATTTTCTTAAAAGCTGCAGAATTAATTGCCGGTCCGTATCGTGCAAAAATAAACGCTGCAACCATGATTGCTCAATCAAAAACCATTCATCAAGCAGAAATTGATGCTTCTTGTGAACTGATTGACTTTTTGCGTTACAATGTGGAATTCATGACACAAATTTATAACGACCAGCCCACATCAGATTCATCCGTTTGGAATCGTGTGGAGTATAGACCATTAGAAGGTTTCGTTTATGCAATTACTCCTTTTAATTTTACCGCAATTGCTGCAAATCTTCCTGCCAGTGCAGCTATGATGGGCAACGTTGTGATCTGGAAACCAAGCGATAGTCAAGTGTTTTCTGCAAAAATAATTATTGACGTATTCAAAGAAGCCGGAGTTCCTGATGGTGTAATCAATGTAGTATTTGGTGACCCTGTGATGATTTCAGATACTATTTTTGATCATCCTGATTTTGCCGGAATTCATTATACAGGTTCTACTTTTGTGTTTAAAGAAATCTGGAAAAAAATAGGAACAAATATTCACAAATACAAAACTTATCCAAGAATTGTTGGTGAAACCGGAGGAAAAGATTTTATAATTGCACACCCAAGTGCGAATGTAAAACAAGTAGCTGCCAACTCAATTAGAGGTGCTTTTGAATTTCAAGGTCAAAAATGTTCAGCTGCTTCAAGAGCCTACTATCCAAAAAGCTTGTGGCCGGCAATAAAAGATGAAATGGCAAAAGAAATGGCAACCATCAAAATGGGTTCACCGGAAGATTTTTCTAATTTCTTTACTGCGGTAATTCATGAAGGTTCATTTGATAAATTAGCAAAATACATTGATCAAGCAAAAAAAGATAGTGATGCCGAAATTTTATTTGGCGGAAACTATGATAAATCAAAAGGCTATTTTGTTGAACCAACAGTAATTTTGACTACCAATCCAAAATATGCAACAATGGAAACCGAATTATTTGGTCCGGTTTTAACTGTTTATATTTATGAAGATGCCAACTGGAAAGAAACATTACAATTGATTGATCAAACTTCAGAATACGCCTTAACAGGAGCTGTTTTCAGTCAAGATCGTTATGCAATTACAGAAGCAACACATGCTCTAGAAAATTGTGCAGGTAATTTCTACATCAACGATAAACCAACCGGAGCAGTTGTAGGAATGCAACCTTTTGGAGGAGCAAGAGCTTCGGGAACCAATGACAAAGCAGGTTCTGCTCAAAATTTATTGCGATGGGTTTCTCCTAGAACAATTAAAGAAACTTTTGTAACAGCAGAAGATTATAGATATCCGTTCTTAGGATAATTGAATCATGATATAAATAAGGGTCCCGACAAAAATCGGGACTTTTTTATGCTTTAAACTTCAAAGGTAAATGCACAACTTTCTTCGTTTCAAAAAATTCTTCCGAAAAATAATTCGATAAATTATATTCTGTTGCTTTTGGGAAATCTTTTAATTCTTCGATTAAATCGCCACCTTTTAAATATAAAATTCCGTTTTTGAGTTCATGATTTTGTTGTTTTTTGATTTTGTCTTTTATCCATGAAACAAAATCAGGCATATTGGTTACGGCTCGACTTACAATAAAATCAAATTCTCCTCTTACATTCTCAGCACGTAATTGTTCGGCTTTTACATTTTTTAATTCTAAAGCAGCAGCTACTTCGTTAACCACTTTTATTTTTTTTGCAATCACATCAATCAAATAAAATCGAGTTTCAGGAAACAGAATCGCTAACGGAATTCCGGGAAAACCTCCACCGGTTCCAACATCTAAAACCGTCGATTTTGGTTGAAATTCCATCACTTTAGCGATTCCTAATGAATGCAAAACATGTTTAACATACAATTCATCAATGTCTTTTCGAGAAATAACATTGATTTTTGCATTCCAATCGTGGTACAATTCACTCAGTTTTTCGAATTGATTTACTTGATTTTCAGATAGATTAGGAAAATACTTAAGAATTTCTTCCATATTGTGTCATTTTTAACAAAAGTAAACAATTTGATGTTGAAATTTTATTGTTTGTTCATCGTTATGATTTATATTAATACTTACCTTTGAAAAAATTTATAAATTACATGAATACCACAATTCCAACTTTTTCAAAACAAGACAATCTAAAGTTTTTTAGAACGCTCAACTCTCGCGTAAACAACTACTTCAAAGAAAATAACATTCAAAAAACCGGAAATTGGAAACTTCACCTTAAGACAATAGTTATGTTTACTATTTTCTTAACACCCTACTTTTTCCTTCTAGCAATGGATATGCCGTTTTGGACCTATCTTTTACTTAATGTTGTAATTGGTGTTGGAATGGCAGGTGTTGGAATGAATGTAATGCATGATGGCAATCACGGTTCTTATTCAAACAAACCATGGTTAAACAAAATCATGGGTGGCAGCATCTACATTTTAGCCGGAAATGTTTTCAACTGGCAAGTACAACACAATGTTTTACATCATACTTATACAAATATTGTTGGACATGACGAAGATTTAGATGCCGGAAGAGTAATACGTTTTTCGAAACAATCAGAATGGAGATATTTTCATAAATTTCAACATTATTATTCTGTTTTTCTCTACGGATTGTTGACTTTCAACTGGGCAATTACTACAGACTTTAAACAAATGAGAGCCTACTTAAAACGTAAATTATCATATGGTGAACCAAAAAGTCCTAAATTTTTATGGACAACTTTAATTATCACCAAAGTGATTTATTTCTCAATTTGGATTGTTTTACCAATGGTTATGGGAATCACTTGGTGGAAAGTAATTCTAGGTTTTGCAGTAATGCATTATACAGCCGGTTTAATTTTAAGTATCGTTTTTCAATTAGCACACGTAGTTGAAGAAACTTCTAATCCTGTGCCGGATGAAAATGGAGAAATTGAAAACACTTGGGCTATTCACCAGTTATTTACGACCGCAAACTTTGCTCCAAAAAATTGGATTGTTAATTGGTATACAGGTGGATTAAATCACCAAATTGAACACCACATTTTCCCGAATATCAGTCACGTTCACTATGGTAAAATTAGTGAAATCGTAAAAGAAACTGCCAAAGAATGTAATCTACCTTATCATGAATTTAAAACCATGAGAGCCGCTGTTATTGCTCATTTCAAACATTTGAAAGAGTTAGGTCAAGAACCCCAAATGGCATAAGTAGATTACTTTTTAAAATTTAAACACACAAAACACAACTATAATGAATTCGTTATCGGATAGAATTAACAATTTATCTACTTCTCAAACCTTGGCTATGGCGGCATTGGCGAGAGAGTTAAAAGCTCAAGGAAAAGACATCATCAGTTTAAGTTTAGGCGAACCTGATTTTAACACTCCTGATTTTATTAAAGATGCTGCAAAAAAAGCAATCGACGAAAATTATAGTACTTATTCTCCGGTTGATGGTTATGCTGAACTAAAAGAAGCTATTTGTAGAAAATTCAAAAGAGATAACAATTTAGACTATAAACCGGCAAACATTGTTGTTTCAACCGGTGCAAAGCAATCACTTTACAACATTGCTCAAGTTATGTTAAACGAAGGTGATGAAGTTATTTTACCCGCACCATATTGGGTAAGTTATTACGAAATCATCAAAATGTCAGGAGGAATTCCTGTTGAAGTCCCAACTTCCGTAGAAAGTGATTTTAAAATTACCGCCGAACAATTAGAAAAAGCCATCACGCCAAAAACCAAAATGATTTGGTACAGTTCGCCTTGCAACCCAAGCGGATCTGTTTACAGTCGTGAAGAATTTACAGCCATTGCCAAAGTGTTGGAAAAGTATCCAAACATTTATGTCGTGGCTGATGAAATCTACGAACACATCAATTTTTCAGGAACTTTTTGCAGCATTGCTTCCGTTCCGGGAATGTTTGAAAAAACCATCACAGTAAATGGAGTTGCTAAAGCCTTCGCAATGACAGGTTGGAGAATCGGTTACATCGGAGCACCGGAATTTATCGCAAAAGCGTGTACAAAAATGCAAGGCCAAGTCACATCAGGAGCCAATTCTATTGCTCAACGAGCTACGATTGCTGCTGTGGATGCCGACCCAAAAGTGTTGAATTACATGGTGGAAGCTTTCCATAAAAGAAGAGATTTAGTCGTAGGTTTAATCAAAGAAATTCCGGGTCTAAAAATCAACGTTCCGGAAGGTGCATTTTATGTATTTCCCGATGTATCGTCATTCTTTGGAAAAACATTACGTGGAACTTTAATCAAAGACGCAACGGATTTTTCTATGTATTTGTTAGCTGAAGCCAACGTAGCAACCGTAACCGGAGATGCCTTTGGAAACCCTGATTGTATTCGATTTTCTTATGCAACAAGCGAGGAACAACTCATAGAAGCTTTAAGAAGAATCAAAGAAGTTTTAGCTTAAAACATATACCGCCTCAAGGAAACTTGGGGCTTTTTTTATTTATAATTCACATTAAAAATGTCAAAAATCCTCCTACTAGGTTCCGGAGAACTCGGAAAAGAATTTGTCATCGCCGCACAACGAATTGGCCAAACCATCATTGCAGTTGATAGTTATGAAAATGCTCCCGCTATGCAAGTGGCTCCCGGTTTTGAAATCATCAATATGTTAGACGGTGCCGAACTCGACCGAATTGTCGCCAAACACCAACCTGATTTTATCGTTCCTGAAATTGAAGCCATTAGAACCGAACGTTTTTATAACTACGAAAAACAAGGCATAACCGTCGTTCCATCCGCAAAAGCGGCAAATTTCACTATGAACCGAAAAGCCATTCGTGATTTGGCAGCGAAAGAATTAGGATTACGAACAGCAAATTATCGATACGCAACTTCTTCAGATGAATTAGAAAAAGCGGTTTCAGAAGTTGGAATTCCTTGTGTAGTAAAACCTTTAATGAGTTCCTCCGGAAAAGGACAATCTACTATCAAATCAACCGAAGACATTGCCAAAGCTTGGAATTATGCTGTGGAAGGTTCTCGTGGTGATGTGGTCGAAGTAATTGTGGAAGCATTTGTCAATTTTAATTCCGAAATCACGTTATTAACCGTGACTCAAAACAATAATTTACCTACTTTATTTTGTGCTCCAATTGGTCACCGACAAGAACGTGGCGATTATCAAGAAAGTTGGCAACCGGCAAATGTTTCAGAAAAAGACATTTTGGAAGCTCAGGAAATGGCTCGCAAAGTGACAGAAGCCTTAGGTGGAGCCGGATTATTTGGAGTCGAATTTTTCTTGACGAATGAAGGCGTTTATTTTTCGGAATTATCGCCAAGACCACACGACACCGGAATGGTTACGTTAGCCGGAACACAAAATTTTAATGAATTTGAATTGCATTTACGAGCTATTTTAAGCTTACCGATTGCCGAAATCACCTTAGAAAAAGCAGGAGCAAGTGCCGTAATTTTAGCTTCTGAAAATTCAAGCAATCCAACTTATTCAGGTATTGAGCAAATTGCTGCTTTACCAAAAACTGACTTCAGAATTTTTGGCAAACCTACTTCAAGACCGTATCGCAGAATGGGTGTTGCTTTGGTAAGTGACACATTAGAAACTCCGATGGAAGAAATTATAGAAAAGGCAAAAGCTGCGGCGAGATTGGTAAAAGTAAATGCATAATGGCTTTGATTTTAGACAACATATCAAAAATTGTTTCACTTTCTGAAGAGGAAAAAAAATTGTTTTTGTCTAAAACTGAAACGCAACATTACAAAGCAAAAACCATTTTGCACAATGCCGGAGAAATTTGCAAGGAATCTTATTTTGTAAATTCGGGATTACTGAGGAGTTTCAACATTAATGACAATATTGTGGAACATGTGCTACATTTTGCCTGCGAAGGTTGGTGGATTGGTGACATGTACAGCTTACTTTCTCAAAAGCCTGGCAATTTGTTCATAGAAGTTTTAGAAGATTCAGAAGTGGTTATGTTATCAAAAGAAAATCAAGAGCAATTGTATTTTGACATTCCGAAGTTGGAACGCTTCTTTAGAATTTTAACCGAAAATTCATTGGTTGCTCATCAAGAGCGGTTGATGGATAATTTAAGTTTATCCGCAGAAGATCGTTTTGAAAAATTCTGTAAAAGATACCCAACCTTGATTCAAAGAGTTCCTCAAAAACAAATCGCATCTTATATTGGTGTGACCCCTGAGTTTTTTAGTAAAATGAAAAGCCGATTACTAAAAAGATAAATTATCTTCTTAAATAATCGGCTATTATGAAATTATTTCTTTACAAATTTCAAGGTCTTTACTCCATAATCTGTATCTAATTGAGCAATATAAACCCCTGAGTGTAAACCTGAAACCATAATAGATTCAAAAGTATTTCTCAAATTTTGGCTATAAACTAATTGACCTACATTATTATAAATGTTTACATTTTTCAATGGCACTTCAGCCTGAAAATTCAACATGTCATTTGCAGGATTTGGAAAAACAGAAAACAACATTTGATCTAAATCTCCAATACTTAGTGCATCTTGACCCCTTAACTCAATAACAGAAAAGTTACCTTGACTTCCGGAAGTTCCTGTATAATTCCCAGTCCAACAAGCACTGAATAATGTTCCATAACCTGTTACTGCTGTACCAATTGCTTCAACACTTCTTGAGGTCCCTGTATATCCTGTATGTCTTATTTCAATTAACAAATCACCCCCGACATAAAGCCAATTTGTTGAAAATACAATTTGAAATCCAAATGGATTGGGATTACTTCCACTAGGAAAAGCTCCTGCAGGAATAGACAAACCGCCTGATCGAACTAAAGTTTGTGCACCAACAACATTACTAGGAAAAGAAGTCAAACTTCTATTGGGTGGAGACACAGATTGGCTCAAATAAATGTCATAATTAGAAAAGTCAACTTGCGAAGTAGGCCATGCCCCTGTTGAATTGGCCGGTATTCTAAAGGATAAAGAAGTTAATTCCTTATCTATCAAATCTGTTAATTGACTAGATGCAATTAACAATTGATACGTTCGTTGAGAATTTGATAAAGGTCCATTAAAAGTGAGTGCTCCTGCGGTTGACTCATAAGCGTTTGGAATGACTTTAGCAACTAGTTCATTTTGATCAAACTGTTCTTGTGAAGAATTTTGACTAAATGAATCTTGACAATTCAAACTCAAAAACAAACACAAATTAAGCATCAATAAAGTAAGTAGTTCTTTTTTCATAAGATTAGTATATATTGGTTTGCATAAAAATACTGAATAAATTTAAAACAACAACATTATTCGTTTGATATTCAGATACTAAATAAAAAAATAGCTTCATTTCTTAACCTACATTAAGTATCAAACCATAAAATGAGTAGTAAATTTGTACTTATAAATAATAAAAAAATTATGGTCATGGAAAACACAATTTTACACAAAGCCAATGAAAGAGGTCATGCTGATCACGGATGGTTGAATGCATATCACAGTTTTAGTTTTGCCAACTGGTACAATCCTGATAAAGTTCAATTTGGCGTTTTGAGAGTTTTGAATGATGATACCGTTGCCGCCGGAATGGGATTTGGAATGCATCCACATGATAATATGGAAATTATAACCATTCCATTAGAAGGCGATTTGGCTCACAAAGATAGTATGGGAAACGCCGAAACCATCAAATTTGGTGATGTTCAAGTAATGAGTGCTGGAACCGGAATTCGTCATAGTGAGTTTAATCCGAATGCTGACAAACTAACAAAATTGTTACAAATTTGGTTGTTTCCAAACAAAAGAAATGTGGAACCTCGTTACCAACAAATCACATTAGATGTGAATGACAGACATAATAAATTACAACAAATTTTATCCCCAAATCCTGATGACGAAGGTGTTTGGATATATCAAGATGCTTGGTTTCATTTGGGTAAATTTGAAAAGGGTTTGACTGAAAATTACACTATTAAAAGAGAAGGTAATGGCGTTTATGCATTTGTTATTTCAGGAAGCGTAACAATTAATGGTCAAGCTTTAGATACCCGTGATGCATTGGGCATTTGGGATACCGAAAAATTAGAAATAGCGACTACATCTGATGCTGAACTTTTACTAATGGATATTCCAATGGAATAATAAAAGTCTCAAATAATTTTAGTAACTTAGACCTGATAAGAACATCCTTGTCAGGTTTATTTTAAATTTAAAACTATGTCAGAAGAAATAAAACTAAACATAAGCGATAAAAACGGCTTCTTTTCTGTTGAAGTTGCCGGTAAATCAGAAGCTAAAATGACTTTTGTTTTTGCCGGTGAAGATAAAATTATCATTGATCACACGGAAGTCAATCCCGGTAATAACGGCAAAGGTTTTGGAAAAAAAATGGTGACCCAAGCGGTTGTCATGGCTCGAGAAAGGAACTTAAAAATCATTCCATTGTGCCCTTTTGCTAAAAGTGTTTTTGATAAAACACCTGAGCTTAGAGATGTATTGTAAACCATAAATTAAAAAAATATGGAACCAAATAACGAAAAGAAAGAATATACAAACGGCGAAATAACAGTGGTTTGGGAGGCAAGAAAATGTATTCATTCCGGAAATTGCGTTCGAAATAATCCTGATGTTTTTCAACCAAAAGAAAAACCTTGGATTAAAATCGACGGATCCACTTCTGAAAAAATCATGGATACAGTTAACAAATGTCCGTCAGGTGCTTTAACATTTTACAGAAATAAATAGTATTTTTGCTTAGGTCTAATTAAACTTTTAAACCTTAAACTTTAAAGTAAAAATAATGAAAGCATACGTATTTCCGGGACAAGGAGCTCAATTCACAGGAATGGGCAAAGAATTATATGAAACTTCTTCAATTGCAAAAGAACTATTCGAAAAAGCCAATCAAATATTGGGTTTCCGTATTACTGACATCATGTTTGAAGGAACTGCTGAAGAGTTAAAAGAAACAAAGGTGACACAACCAGCCGTTTTTTTACATTCTGTAATTTTGGCCAAAACTTTAACCGATTTTAAACCGGATATGGTTGCAGGACATTCTTTAGGTGAATTTTCTGCCTTAGTTGCCAATGGAGCGTTATCTTTTGAAGACGGCTTAAAACTAGTTTCTCAACGAGCCTTAGCCATGCAAAAAGCATGTGAAATCAAACCTTCAACAATGGCTGCTGTTTTAGGTTTAGATGACAGAATTGTAGAAGAAGTTTGCGAAGCTATTGATGGTGTTGTTGTGGCGGCAAATTATAATTGCCCTGGACAATTGGTTATTTCAGGTGAATTTTCTGCAGTAGAAAAAGCCTGTGAAGCCATGAAAGCTGCCGGAGCAAAAAGAGCATTGTTGCTTCCCGTTGGAGGAGCATTCCACTCTCCAATGATGGAGCCGGCAAGAGAAGAACTAGCTGCTGCAATTGAAGCATCAACTTTTTCAAAACCTATTTGTCCCGTATATCAAAACGTTACAGCAAGTGCGGTTTCAGATGCAGAAGAAATTAAAAAGAATTTAATCATTCAATTAACTGCTCCGGTAAAATGGACACAATCTGTTCAACAAATGATTGCTGATGGTGCTTCAAGTTTCACAGAAGTGGGGCCCGGTAAAGTTTTGGTTGGATTAGTGAATAAAATCAACAAAGAAGTGGAAACTATTTCGGCTTAATTAAACTTTGGCACCTAATTTGCCGGTAATGGATTTATTAACTTTAAAAAATAAACAAAATGAAAAAAACACTTTTAGGATTAGTATTGATGGGAGCATTATTTGTTGTTTCTTGTAAAGAAAAAACAACCGAAGAAAAAGCAGAAGACGCAGTTGAAGCTGTAGGCAACGATATTGAAAACACAGCCGAAGAAGCCGGAGATGCAATTGAAAATGCTGTTGATGAAACAGGCCAAGCTATAGAAAACGCTGTAGAATAAACAGAATAAGCATTGAAAATGAGTAATTCAGATACTGAATAACTAAAAATTATCCCCATCTTAAAAAATGGGGATTTTTTATTTTAATTTGTTTGTCAACGAAGAATTATTACATAAACTTAACTTCTGATTTTTCGCTCCCATTTCCAAGCACTTTCCAAAGCTTGCTCCAAAGAGAGTTCAGTTTTCCAACCCAAAACTTTATTTGCTTTTTCGGTATCCGCATAAGCTTCTATAACATCGCCTTCTCTTCTGCCAACAATTTTATATGGTAATTTCTTTTGACTTACTTTTTCAAAAGCGTGAATAACTTCTAAAACTGAAGAACCTTTTCCTGTTCCTAAATTAAACACTTCAACATTTTCAAGATTCTTTTTGTCAATCAAGCGTTGCAACGCAACCACGTGAGCTTTTGCTAAATCTACCACATGAATGTAATCCCGAATACAAGTTCCGTCAGGAGTTGGATAATCATTACCAAAAACAGAAAGTTCATTTCGTAACCCCATTGCTGTTTGAGTAATAAAAGGCACTAAATTTTGAGGAACTCCTAAAGGTAATTCGCCAATAGCAGAACTTTCATGAGCTCCAATCGGATTAAAATATCGCAATAAAACGGCTTTAACATTAGAAATTTTGGCGACATCTGAAATTATTTCTTCCCCAATCTGCTTAGTGTTTCCATATGGAGACATTGGCGGCTGAATTGGTGCATCTTCAGTAATAGGCATATTTTTGGCTTGACCATAAACAGTACACGAAGAACTGAAAATAAAATGAGCTTCAGGTTTTTGTTGTAATTCCTGTAGAATATAAACTAAAGAATTGATGTTGTTTTCATAATACAACAAAGGATTTTCTACACTTTCACCAACCGCTTTTGAAGCCGCAAAATGTATAATCCCAGTTACATCGGAATATTTTTTAAAAAATGATTGCACTGCAGCTTTGTCTCTCACATCCATTTTTTCAAATTCAGGTTTCTTTCCTGTTATTGAAAAAATGCCATCCAAAACATCTAAAGAAGCATTGGATAAATTATCAATGATTACAACCTCAAATCCTTGGTTTTGTAATTCAACAACAGTATGCGACCCAATAAACCCTAAACCTCCTGTGACAACTATTTTCATGTATTTTATTGAATAAAACTTGAATGATTAACTAAAAAATTCTAAAACTGAATCGGTTATGAATTTGATTTGTTCGTCATCAAGTTCGGTATGCATTGGCAATGAAATTACCTCTTGAACCAATTGATTGGTCACCGGAAAATCTTCTTCTTTATAACGAGTATCAACATATGCTTTTTGTGAATGCAACGGAATCGGGTAATAAATCGCACATGGAATTCCTTTACTAACCAAATGATCCATTAAAGCATTTCTATCGGCATCTATAATTCGCAACGTATATTGGTGAAAAACGTGACAATCACAACTGTCACAAATCATTGGTGCAATAATATTTTTATGACCTTCAAACGCTTTTGAATACTTTCTTGCAGCATCTTGACGAGCCGCATTATATTCATCTAATAAGGGTAATTTTGCATTTAAAACCGCTGCTTGAATACTATCTAAACGAGAATTTACCCCGACAACATCATGATGATAACGCACATACATACCGTGGTTTACAATTCCACGAATCGTGTGAGCCAAAGCATCATCATTGGTAAAAATAGCTCCACCATCACCATAACATCCTAGATTTTTTGAAGGGAAAAACGAAGTGGCACCCACATGACCAATCGTTCCCACTTTCCTTTTTACACCATCTCTTGAAGTAAAATTGGCACCAATAGCTTGAGCATTATCTTCAATTACATATAAATTATGTTCTTTGGCAATGTCCATAATCGCATCCATATTGGCGGCTCTTCCAAACAAATGCACCGGAACAATCGCTTTTGTTTTTGATGTAATCGCTTTTCTGATTCCGTCAAGCGAAATATTCATATTTACCATGTCCACATCAACTAAAACAGGAGTTAATTGCAACAAAGCAATTACTTCAACCGTTGCGGCAAACGTAAAATCAGCAGTAATCACTTCATCACCCGGCTGTAATCCCAATCCCATCATGGCAATTTGAAGAGCATCTGTTCCATTTGCACAAGGAATCACGTGTTTTACGCCTAAATAATCTTCTAAACTCTTTTGAAATTCATGAACTTTTGGTCCATTGATATAAGTATTTGTATCTAAAACTTCTTGAATAGAAGTATCAACAGTTTGTTTTATTTTTTCATATTGACTTTTTAAGTCAACCATTTGAAGTTTTCTCATGCTTATTGATTTAATTTTTTAAAAACGACTTAAAATTCGTTTCAACTAACAAAAGTAATTATTTGCGAGGTGATAACAATGAAAATTGTTTAAAGTAATGTATTTTAGCATCACAATTTTTTTTACATGTTAAGCTTCTATTCATTCCTAGTTTCAATAGCCGGATTTTTTCTGAAAATTGTCGCATTATTTAATCCGAAAATGAAACTTTTTGTTGACGGTCGAAAATCAGTTTTTGAAACTTTATCAAAAAACATTTCTAATTCAGATAAATCCATTTGGTTTCACGCCGCTTCATTGGGCGAATTTGAACAAGGATTACCCGTGATGGAAAAAATTAAAGCTCATTTTCCGAATCATAAACTTGTAGTCACATTTTTTTCTCCTTCAGGTTATGAAGTTCGAAAAAATAATACAATTGCAGATATTACTATTTACTTACCACTTGATACGAAACAAAATGCGAATCAATTTTTAGATAGTGTTCATCCCGAATTGGTGTTTTTTATCAAATATGAATTTTGGCCCAATTATTTGAATGAACTAAAAAACAGAAAAATAAATACCTATTTAATTTCGGGAATTTTTAGAGAAAATCAAGCGTTTTTTAAATGGTATGGTGGTTTTTACAGAAAAGCTCTAAATTCATTTGATTACTTTTTTGTGCAAAATGAATCTTCTAAAAAATTAGTACAACAATTAGGTTTTCAAAATGTTAGTATTTCAGGTGATACCCGATTTGATCGCGTTGTTTCCATTTTAGAACGCGACAATCATTTGGATTTTATTGAAAAATTCAAAAACAATACGTTGACAATTGTTATCGGAAGTTCTTGGCCAAAAGACGAAGAATTGTTGGTGAATTTTATCAATCAATCCACTGAAAACATAAAATTCATTATCGCTCCACATAATATCAAATCGGAACAAATTCAGGGTTTACAAAAATCGTTGTCAAAAAAATGCATTTTATTTTCTGATATAGCTTCAGGTCGTCACCTTTCTATTAATGAACATGATGTTTTCATCATTGACACCATTGGTATTTTAACCAAAATTTACAGCTATGCTGATATTGCTTATGTTGGCGGCGGTTTTGGAAATCCGGGTGTTCACAATCTCCTAGAACCTGCCACATTTGGAGTTCCTATTATTATTGGTCCAAATTACTCTCATTTTGCAGAAGCTATAGCTCTTGTAAATATGGAAGGGTGTATTTCTATAGCAAACCAGAATCAAATGAGTGATGCCTTTAAAAACCTAATCAACAACGAAGCTATTCGTCATGAAAAAGGTCATATCTGCAGCACATTTGTTCAAATGAACAAAGGAGCAACTGATAAGATTGTTTCCCATATTCTTAATGAAAACTTAAAATAAAAAACCAAATTATCTAAAAATTGTATCTTTCCAAACTAAATTAAATACCATGAAATTTTTACGTATATTATTACTTTTTGTTTGTTTTTCTGCCTTTTCTCAACAAGGTGGTATGTGGATTCCTTCGTTATTAGAAGGAATGAATGAAAAAGAAATGAAATCACTTGGCATGAAAATGACAGCCAAAGATATTTATGATGTCAACAATTCAAGCATGAAGGATGCCGTTCCTCATTTTAATAACGGTTGTACTTCAGAAGTCATTTCACCTAAAGGATTAATTTTAACGAATCATCATTGCGGATATGGCCAAATTCAATCCCATTCAACCGTAGAAAATGATTATTTAGAAAAAGGATTTTGGGCAATGAGTTTATCCGAAGAATTAGCAAATCCGGGAATGGTGGTCACATTTATTGTAAAAATAGAAGATGTTACCAGCAAAGTGTTGGAAAACACACAAACCATTTCGAACGAAGCTGACAAACAAAAGAAAATTCAAGAAAATATTTCCGCTTTGACCAATTCACTTCCAAAAGAAAGTTGGCAAGAAAATAGAATCAGAACTTTTTATGACGGTAATCAATACATTTGGTTTGTAGTTGAAACGTTTAAAGACATTCGTTTAGTTGGGGCTCCACCATCATCAATTGGGAAGTTTGGTTCTGATACTGACAATTGGGTTTGGCCACGTCATACCGGTGATTTTGCTCTATTCAGAATTTATGCTGACAAAAACAATCGTCCGGCAGCTTATTCTTCGGAAAATGTGCCTTACACGCCAAAACATTATTTTCCGGTATCAACAAGTGGTGTTCAAGAAAACGACTTTACAATGGTTTTTGGTTATCCGGGAAGAACACAAGAATATTTGCCGGCAGTTGCAGTGGAACAAATTGTAAATGATTTGAACCCTGCCAAAATTGAAATTCGCGATGTCGCTCTAAAAATTCAAGATGGTTTTATGAGAAAAGACAAAGCGATAAAAATTCAATATGCCGCCAAATTTGCTTCTGTAGCTAATTATTGGAAAAAGTGGATTGGCGAAAATAAAGGTTTAATAAAATCGAATGCCATTCAAATCAAAAAAGATTTTGAAAAAGACTTCATGAACAAAGTTGCCAAAGCAGGAAAACAAAACGAATATGGCAATCTTCTTTCTGAATTTGAAACCAATTATAAAGCTATCGCTCCTTATGCTTTAAGTCGCGATTATTTTATGGAAGTGGTCATGAGAAACACCGAATTATTGAGTTTCGGATACCGCCTTTATCAATTAGAACAACTTTATAATTTAAGAGGCGAACAAGCTTTTAATGATAGAAAAACAAATCTTTTAATGGGTTTTGAAGAATTGTATAAAGATTTCAATGCCACAGTTGATGAAAAAGTAATGGAACAATTAATCGAAATGTATGCTACAAAATCACCTAAAGAATTGTTGCCACAAGAACTATTGAATCAAGATTTAAAAGCCAAAACCGCTGAAATTTTCAAAACCTCAAAATTATCAAGCTACAATGGTTTGAAAGAAATGTTAAGTGGCGATGCAAAAACTGCCGTTGCAACTATGAATCAAGACAGTGGTTATCTTTTTGTAAAAATGCTTGCTGACGCTTACAACAAAAATGTTGCTCCAAAATTTGATGAAATCAATTTGAAAAACACAGCCTTGCAACGCACTTACATGAAAGGTATTTTAGAATTAAGTCCAAAAGAAGCTCGAATTTTTCCGGATGCCAATTCAACTTTGCGAGTAACCTATGGCAAAGTGAAAGGATATGCACCCGCAGATGCTGTTTACTATAGTCCGGTAACCTATCTGGAAGGTGTTATGGAAAAATACATTCCTGGAGATTATGAATTTGATGTGTCGCCTAAATTAATTGAACTTTATAACGCTAAAGATTATGGCCCTTATGGTGAAAATGGAAAAATGCCGGTAAACTTTATAGGAACCAACCACACAACAGGTGGAAATTCAGGAAGTCCGGCAATTGATGCTCACGGAAATTTAATAGGGCTAAACTTTGACCGTGTTTGGGAAGGAACCATGAGTGATATCTATTATGATCCTGAAATTTGTAGAAACATCATGGTAGATGTACGCTACATTTTATTTGTAATTGATAAGTATGCTAATGCTAATCATTTAATTGATGAAATGACACTTGTTACACCAAAAAAGAATAAGAAAAAATCTAAAAAATAACAGTAATCTGTGTTCTTTATAATTCTACAAATAATTGTTTCTTTTTTGAATCAGAATTATCTTAATTTTCAACGCTCAAACGTTTGAAAAACAATAGTTTTATTTTTTTTAAAAAAAATTAACTAAAATATTTTGTTGAACCAAAAAATTTATATCTTTGCCTCGAATTAATAATTAACCTTTTATAATTTAGTAAGATGAAAAAAGTAATTTTAAGCTTAGTATTAGTAGCTGCTATGTCAGTTTCTTTCGTATCATGTAAAGAAAAAGCAGAAGAAGTAACAACTGAAGAAACTGCAACTGAAGTAGTTGAAGAAGCTACAGAACAAATTGAAGAAGCTGTTCAGGAAATTGACTCTACAGTTCAAGCTACTGAAGCTCCAGCTGAAACTCCAGCTCAGTAATTAGCAGCAAGCTAACAAAAAAATTAATCCCGACTTGTTCGGGATTTTTTTTTGGAATTAAGTCAAAAAAAATCTTCACTTCACAAAGCGTTCTAATCATAAGCTTATATTCAACTTTCAAAGTTCATTATTAATTCTATTCGATTTCCTTTCGAAGTAAAACAATCATACTAAAATACAGAATCTTGTAAATAAAAAAAGCTCCACTTGTAAAAACAAATGAAGCTTTTGTACTCAAGGCGGGACTTGAACCCGCACGGGCATTACTGCCCACTGGATTTTAAGTCCAGCGTGTCTACCAATTCCACCACTCGAGCATTATAAGGTAGTTGAGCGAAAAACGGGATTCGAACCCGCGACCTCCACCTTGGCAAGGTGGCGCTCTACCAACTGAGCTATTTTCGCATTACGGTTTTTATAAGAACAGCACCACTTGTTTAGCAATGCGGATGCAAATGTACTATATTTATTTACTTTTACAAGTGTTTTTTGAAAAAAAATCTCAACTAAAAAGTAACTTTTTGAATACTAAAAGAATAGCTTTTATTTTTTCTGCAACATTCTTTTAATCTCATTTAATTTCATCAAAGCCTCAACCGGCGTAAGGGTATTGATATCAATATTTAGAATTTCTTCTTTGATTTCCTCCAACAAAGGATCATCTAAATTAAAAAAGCTTAATTGCAAATCATCTTTTGACGATTTTATACCTGATAATTCTTCGCTGGAATGATTTTTTTCTAATTTTTTTAAAATCTTTTGTGCTTTTAAAATAACTGTCTGTGGTATTCCGGCCATTTTTGCTACGTGAATTCCAAAACTGTGAGCCGTTCCTCCTTTTACTAACTTTCTAATAAATAAAACGGTATCTTTTAATTCTTTTACGGACACATTAAAATTATGAATTCGTTCAAAGGTGACTTCCATTTCATTCAATTCATGATAATGTGTGGCAAATAATGTTTTTGGCTGATTAGGATGTTGGTGCAAATACTCAGCAATAGCCCAAGCAATAGAAATTCCGTCATAGGTACTGGTTCCTCTTCCAATTTCATCCAATAAAACCAAACTTCTATCCGAAATATTGTTTAGAATTGAAGCCGTTTCATTCATTTCAACCATAAAAGTTGATTCACCCATCGATATGTTATCGCTCGCCCCTACTCTGGTAAATATTTTATCAACAATACCCATTCTAACCGCCTCTGCAGGAACAAAGCTTCCCATTTGAGCCAACAAAACAATCAATGCCGTTTGTCGTAAAATAGCTGATTTCCCCGACATATTGGGTCCGGTAATCATAATGAGCTGTTGTGAATGACTGTCTAAAAAAACATCGTTTGCAATATAGGGAACTCCTATTGGGAGTTGTTTTTCAATTACGGGATGACGTCCATTAGTTATTTCTAAATCAAAAGTTTCATCTAACACCGGACGCACATAATTGTTATCTATTGCTAATTGCGTAAACGAATTCAAACAATCCAACTGAGCAACTAAACTAGCATTTAATTGAACAGGCTTTATGTAGGTGCCAATCCAAATTACCAATTGCTCAAACAACTTTGTTTCTAATTGATGAATTTTATCTTCTGCACCTAAAATTTTGGTTTCATATTCTTTTAATTCTTCAGTTATATAACGCTCAGCATTGACCAAGGTTTGTTTGCGAATCCACTCTTGTGGCACTTTATCTTTGTGTGTATTTCTAACTTCAATGTAATAGCCAAATACATTATTGAACGAAATTTTCAACGATGAAATTCCAGTTCGTTCTGATTCTCTTGCTTCAATGCCTTCTAAATATTCTTTACCAGATGTTGAAATAGCACGCAATTCGTCCAATTCTATATGAATACCACTAGCAATTGCATTTCCTTTATTGATAGAAACCGGAGCATCTGGATTTAAGGTGGTTTTTATCTTTTCTCGCAACAAATCACAACTATGCAAACTATCGCCAATGGCTTTCAAAGATTCATTACTACTTTCTAAAGCTAAGGTTTTGATGGGTAAGATGGCATCTAAAGACTGACATAAATAAATCACCTCGCGAGGAGAAATTTTTCCGGTTGCCACTTTAGATATCAATCGCTCCAAATCGGAAATTTGTTTGATTTGGTATTGAATTTTTTGAAGCACCTCCTGATTTTCTTTCAAAAAAGAAACTACTTCATGACGCGAACGTATTTTACCTGCATCTTTTAACGGAAGTGCCAACCAACGTTTTAGCAACCTTCCTCCCATTGGCGAGAGCGTTTTGTCGATAACATCTAAAAGTGTAACCGCATTTTGATTAGTACTGTGATACAATTCCAAATTTCGAATAGTAAAACGATCCATCCAAACATAAGCATCTTCAGCAATTCGTTGAATGGAAGTAATGTGTTGGATTTTGTTATGTTGCGTTTCTGATAGATAATACAAAACCGCTCCCGAAGCCACAATGCCTTCTTGTAATTCTTCGATGCCAAAACCTTTTAATGAATTGGTTTGGAAATGTTTGGTCAATACCTCAACTCCATAATCTTCGTTATACACCCAATCTTCGAGAAAAAAAGTATGATAATCTTCTCCAAAAATTTCTCTAAACTGGTTTTTATTTTGTTTCGGAATTAAAATTTCACTCGGATTAAAATTTTGCAACAATTTGTCAATGTATTCTTCATTGCCTTGAGCAGTTAAAAATTCTCCGGTTGACACATCTAAAAATGAAATTCCTAATTGTTTTTTTCCAAAATGAATTGCAGACAAAAAATTATTGGTTTTAGAATGCAACACCTCATCATTCATTGAAACTCCGGGAGTTACTAATTCAGTCACACCTCTTTTTACAATGGTTTTGGTCATTTTCGGATCTTCCAACTGATCGCAAATGGCAACCCGAAGTCCGGCTTTAACCAATTTTGGCAAATAGGTATTTAAGGAATGATGCGGAAATCCGGCCAATGCAGTCTCGGTTTCGGAACCGGCACCTCGTTTGGTCAAAACAATACCTAAAATTTGAGAAGCTCTAACCGCATCTTCACCAAAAGTTTCATAGAAATCACCCACACGAAACAACAAACACGCATCAGGATATTTTGCTTTGATTTGATTGTATTGTTTCATCAAAGGGGTTTCCTTTGGTTCTTTTACTACGTTGGTTTTGGCTGACAATTGTTTAGAATTTTGATTAGGATTTCAAAAATACGAAATAGATATTTCAAAACACAACTTCCAAATTCCAAAATTTTCAGATTCTTCAATTTTCAGATTATCAAATTCATTTCCTATTTTTGCCGTATGAGAAAATTAGCCAATTCAGAACTGGAACGAAAAAACATTGACGAATTTAAGCAAGCTGAAAAAACACCCATTACTATCATTTTAGATGATATTAGAAGTTTACACAACATTGGTTCTGTTTTTAGAACTGCCGATGCTTTTTTGATTGAAAAAATCTATTTGTGTGGCATTACTGCAACTCCTCCCAACAAAGAAATTCACAAAACGGCTTTAGGAGCTACCGAAACGGTGACTTGGGAATATGCGGAATCTGTTATAAAAACAATTGAAAAAGTAAAAAATGATGGTAATTCAGTTTGGGCTGTAGAACAAGTAGAACATTCTAAAATGCTAAATGATTTTCAAGTTGAAAAAAACAAAAAATATGCTCTAATTTTTGGCAATGAAGTTAAAGGTGTTTCGCAAGAAGCCATTCAAAAATGTGAAGGAGTGATTGAAATTCCGCAGTTGGGAACCAAACATTCCTTAAACATTTCAGTTAGTGCAGGGATTGTGGTTTGGGATTTGTTTCAAAAAATGACGTTTGAAAAAATTACTTGATTTTTTTTCGGATTTCCTCCAAAATAAAAAGATAATCTTCCTGATTTACAACAAAATCTTTGTCAGAAACATCGATGATTAGAATGTTTAAATCGGTTTGGGTTTTAATATAATCCAAATAACCCCGATTGATTTTATCTAAATAATCGGCAGGAATTTGTTGTTCATAACTTCTTCCTCTGTGTTTTATATTGGCCAATAATTGCTCTGTATTTTGATACAAATAGACATACAAATCAGGTTTGGGCATTTCTTTATAAATAATATCAAACATGGTTTTATACAAGCGATATTCATCATCAGTCAAAGTTACTTTGGCAAAAATCAAGGATTTAAAAATATGATAATCGGCTACAATAAAATCTTTAAACAAATCAAATTGAGCCAAATCATCTGATAATTGTTGGTACCTGTCAGCCAAAAAAGACATTTCCAACGGAAAAGCATAGCGACTTTGATCTTCATAAAATTTTGGCAAAAACGGGTTGTCGGCAAAACGTTCTAAAACCATTTTTGCATTGAAATCTTCTGAAATTTTGGAAGCCAAAGTTGTTTTTCCTGCTCCAATATTCCCTTCAATAGCGATGTAATTGAGTTTTTGTAAATTCAAATCAGCAATTGGTGTTTTCAATTCTTTCACAAGTCTACAGTTGCTTTTATCTTCAGCCAAAAGCACCAGTTCAGGTAAAAATTTTTGCAGAATAGGATGCCTCCAATCCAAGTTTAAATCTCGCATGGGAATCAAAACAAACAATCGATTGTGCATTTGAGGATGCGGAATTTTCAAATTTTCAGTAGTTACAATAGCATCATCAAAAGCGATGACATCAATATCAATTTCTCGCTTTTGATAACCGGACTCTTCCGTTCGTGTTCTTCCGATTTGTTTTTCGATACCTAAGACTAAAATGAGAATTTCTTCTACGGGTTTTGAAGTATGAAGCAGTAACGCACAATTATAAAACGGTTCGCTGTCAAAACCCCAAGGTGGAGTTTCATAAAGTCTGGAAATTTTGACAATAGTCCCAACCTTTTGGTGAATCAAATCGATTGCTTTTTCTATAAAAACCAACCGATCTCCCAAATTACTTCCCAACGATAAAACTACCTGATGCTGCTTTTCCATAAGTTTGACAAAATAACTAAAACTATTTTAGATAAGAGTATCTTTGCAAATCGGAAATTTAAAAAAATTAAAAATAGTTTGTAACGTAAACTAAAATCTGACTACTAACATATTATTAAAGTAAATTAAAAGACTATGAAATTTTTAGGAAATATTATTGCTACTGTTATAGGAATTTTTGTTTTTATGATGCTGGTTTTCTTTGGGTTTATCTTACTAGGAGCCATCTTTGGAAGTGGTGATTCAGATATTGTTAAAGTAGAGAAAAACTCAGTGATTGAACTGAATTTAGAAAACATCTATCTTGACTACAAAGGAAAATATTCGGACCCGTTAGTGACATTTCTATCAAAAAACACTGAAGTTGGATTTTCCGATGTTATCAATGCTATTGAACATGCTAAAAATGATGATAAAATTAAAGGAATTTCAATTTTAAACAACTTTTCATCATTAGGTCTAGCCCAGTCAAAATCATTGCGTGAAAAATTAATTGATTTTAAAAAATCAGGAAAGTTTGTTGTGGCTTATTCCAACTATTTAACCCAACGTGATTATTATTTGAATTCAGTTGCTGACACGATATATTTAAATCCTGTGGGAGAAATGGAATTCAAAGGCTTGTCTTCTGAAATATTATTTTTTAAAGACTTACAAGAAAAATCAGGTGTGAAAATGGAGGTTATTCGTCATGGAAAATACAAAAGTGCGGTGGAACCTTTTTTAGAAAATGAAATCAGTGAAGAAAACAGAGAGCAAATGACTTCGTTGTTGAATTCTGTGTGGACTAGTATCGTGGAAGACATTTCAAAAAGTAGAAAAATTAGTGTTGATAGTTTAAACAGTATTGCAACTAACCTATCCGCAAGAACACCTGAATTGGCATTATCTTCAAAATTAATTGATAAAATTGGTTATGAAGACGAATACCACGACGGGATTCGAACTGCTCTTAAAGTTGATTTTGATGAAGATTATAAAAGCATTGAAATTGCTGATTATGCTCAAAACTTTCTGACTAAACCGTCAAAAGTAAGCACCAAAGACAAAATTGCAGTTATTTATGCTCAGGGAGAAATTATGGGAGGTGATGGCGATGTAACTATTATTGGTGAAGGTGCCATGAGAAAAGCATTAATTGAAGCCAGAAAAGATGAAAATATAAAAGCCATTGTGCTTCGAATTGATAGTCCGGGTGGAAGTGCATTAACTTCCGAATTAATTTGGAGAGAAATTGAAATAACCAAAAAAGCAAAACCTGTAGTAGTTTCAATGGGCAATGTGGCAGCCTCAGGAGGTTATTATATCGCTTGTAATGCTGATAAAATTATTGCAGAACCAACAACCATAACCGGATCGATTGGGGTTTTTGGGGCAATTCCGAACATGACTGAACTTTCTAAAAAAATCGGAATAAACACCAGTATCATCAAAACACATGATAATGCCGCAGAATATAGTGTGTTCAAGCCATTAGATCCAACATTAAAAGCCACAATTACGGAAAGCATAGAAAACATATATTCCACATTTGTGACGCGTGTTGCCGTAGGCAGAAAAATGACTTTTGCTCAAGTGGATGAAATTGCTCAAGGAAGAGTTTGGACCGGAACAGAAGCACTGGAACTTGGTTTAGTTGATCAACTAGGCGGATTGGACAATGCTTTAGCAGAAGCTGCAAAATTGGCTAAAATCAAAAAATATAAAGTTCAAAACTTACCTGAATTTGATAAAAACTTTATGGACTTTTTAAGTGATTCCAATTCGTTGCCTTTTGCAAAATCAAAAGAGGCCTATATTCGTGAAGAAATTGGCATTGAAGCTTATCAAACCTTACAACAAATTAAAAAAGTGAGTCAGCAAAAAGGCGTTCAAGCCATGATGCCTTATGAAATAAGAATAAAATAATATTTGAACAAAATTAAACAAACCTCTTGCAACCAAAATTGACAAGAGGTTTTTTTTTGAAATGAACTATTTTTTAATTTTTCATTAACTTCAGAAACAACGTATTTTATTAAATTTGTTAAAAAAAAGATTGGAAACGAAAGACCGATTGCTTGCTTTCAAAATTTATCTGATTCTTGGAGCTTTGTTTATTGCTTCACTAGTTGTATCAAATTTAATTTTTCAGAAATTTTTTTATTGGGATTTTTTCGGATGGTATAGATTTGAAATTTCGGTAGGGATTTTACCCTACCCCATCACCTTTTTAATTACCGACATCATCTCTGAAATTTACGGAAAGAAAAAAGCCAATCAAGTGGTAACGATGGGGATTTTTGCCTCAGTTTTTTCATTAGGAATTATTTATGTTGCCAATGCTGTTCCGGCCATTGAAAATTCCCCGGTTTCAGATGTGCTTTTTTCAAAAGTATTTGGTCAAACTGCTTTAGCCGTTTTAGCCTCAATGATTGCTTATTTGGCGGCACAATATATTGATATTTATATTTTTCATTTTTGGAAGCGAATTACAAATGGAAAGATGTTATGGTTAAGAAACAACTTTTCCACGTTTACATCGCAATTTGTAGATACATTTGCGGTATTATTTTTGCTATGTAACTTCAAGATTCTTCCGTGGGAAATGTTCAACGGATTACTGATAAGTGGTTTTCTATTTAAAGTAATTATTGCAGCATTAGATACTCCCATTTTGTATGCAGTAGTATTTATGTTTCAAAAACGTTTTAATTTGAAAAGAGGCGAAGAATTAGTTTTAGATTAATAAAGTAAAGTACCCCAATAAAAAAATGAACTCATGTTAAAAAAAGTTTTAAAAGGTTTCGGAATTTTTTTAGTAGTAGCTATAATTGCTTTGGCTGCCACTCCATTTTTGTTTAAAAACAAAATCAAAGAATTGGTTTTAAAATCAATTAATGAAAAAGTAGATGCAACTGTTGCATTTGAAGATGTTAGCGTCAGTTTGTTTAAAAGTTTTCCAAAGGCAAATGTCACCATCGACCAATTAAGTTTAATCAACAAAGCTCCTTTTGCGGGAGACACCTTGTTCTATTCTGGAGAAGTAAATTTACGAATGTCAGTAAAAGAACTTTTTAAATCGGATGGTGAAGCAATGGAAATTGAATCTTTTTCGAGTAAAAACGGATTGGTGAATATTCTGTTTAACAAAGACGGCATTGGAAATTTTGACATTGCAATAAAAGATGAAAAAGAGAATGAGGCCAATGAAAATAAACCCTTTGCTTTAAACATTCAGAACTATACAATTGAAAATTTGAAGTTTGTTTATTTTGATGAAAGTTCAAAAATAAAAATGGTTATTGACCAAATTGAACACACTGGAAAAGGAAATTTTGCCGAATCAAAGTTAGATTTAGCTACTTTTACCAAAGCCAATTTGTCTCTTGATATGGACAAAACCAACTACATGAACAACGTCGCTTTAAATCTTGATGCCATTTTAGGAATTGATTTAGAAAATAGCAAATATGAATTTAAAGACAACAAAGCTTTAATTAACCAATTACCACTAGAATTTAAAGGTTTTATTCAATTAGTTGAAGCCGGACAAAATTATGATTTGACTTTTTTCACACCAACCTCATCATTTAAAAACTTCTTGGGGTTAATTCCATCGGCTTACAAAGGTGACTTGGATAAAATCAAAACATCTGGCGATTTTGAAATAAAAGGATTTGCAAAAGGACTTTATTCTGAAACAACAATTCCAACTTTTGAACTGTTAATTGCTTCTAATAATGCTTCTTTTAAATATCCTGATTTGCCAAAAACAGTTGAAAACATTGTGATTGACACAAAAATTAAAAACGAAACCGGCGTTTTAAACGATACCTATGTCAACATTGACAATCTATCTTTTAAAATTGATCAAGATGTATTCACCACAAAAGCTACCATTAAAAACATAACAGAAAATGCTTTAGTAGATGCTGATTTAAAAGGAACTATCAATTTATCAAATTTATCAAAAGCATATCCAATTAAATTGGACAAACCATTAACAGGAATTTTAAAGGCTGATGTTACCACTAAATTTGATATGCAATCGGTTGAAAAAGAAAATTACCAAAACATTCAAAGTGCCGGTTTGGTTAGTGTAACAGGGTTTAAATATACTGATGATGCCGGAAAAGGAATGGACATCAATGAAGCCATCGTTCAGTTCAACCCCAGCACCTTAAATCTTCAAAAGTTTGATGCTAAAACCGGAAAAAGTGATTTAAAAATCACCGGAATTATTGAAAATTTTTATGGTTATTTATTTAACGATAAAAATTTAAAAGGAAACTTCAATTTGGTTTCAAATCAATTTGCAGTGGCTGATTTTATGACTGCATCCGAACCTACAAAAGAAG
Source organism: Flavobacterium orientale (assembly GCF_014638005.1). Taxonomy (GTDB): domain Bacteria; phylum Bacteroidota; class Bacteroidia; order Flavobacteriales; family Flavobacteriaceae; genus Flavobacterium; species Flavobacterium orientale. The sequence continues at coordinate 21,959 of NZ_BMFG01000001.1, read as the reverse complement.
GAGAAAAACCTAGTGAAGCTATGAAAATACCGGCTTTTTTAGATTGCAGTTTAACCGCTACTGCCGGAACTGTTTTATATGACAATTTAACCTTAAAAGATGTTTCAGGAAAAATAATTATTAAAGATGAAAAAGTTACATTAGAAAATCTAAAAACCTCTATTTTCGGTGGTCAAATTGGAGTAAACGGAACGGTTTCAACCAAAACTAAAACACCAACTTTCACTATGGGGTTAGATATGAAGCAGGTAAACATTTCTGAAACTTTCACCATGTTAGACATGATGAAAAACATTGCTCCTATTGCAAACACAATCAACGGAAAACTAAATTCTACCATTAATTTATCAGGAAGTTTAGACCCTATTGAATTGACTCCTGATTTAAAAACCATTACCGGTGATTTAATTGGACAATTACTTTCTACAACAATAAATGCTTCAAATTCAACCCTTTTGAGTAGTTTGGATAGTCATATAAGTTTTATTGATTTGAATAAAATTAATCTAAACGATTTAAAAACTAAACTAACTTTTAATGACGGAAAAGTAAATGTAGCACCATTTGACATCAAATATCAAGACATAGCAATTACGGTTGGTGGTTCTCATGGTTTTGACCAAGCAATGAATTACAACGTTAAGTTTGACGTCCCAACAAAATATTTGGGTAGCGAGGTAACTAGTTTACTTTCAAAGCTTACACCTGCAGAAGCTTCAAAACTTGATAATATTCCAATAAATGCTTTGGTTGGTGGAAATTTTTCAAATCCGAAAATTTCTACTGATATGAAACAAGCTACAACAAAATTAGCCAATCAATTGGTAGAATATCAAAAACAAAAACTAATTAATCAGGGAACATCTGCTTTAGGAAATTTGTTAAATCAGAATCCAAAACCCGGAGATACAACTAAAGCAACTACACCAACAACAAGTGAAGAAGTAAAAGCTAAAACAGAAGAAGCCGTGAAAGATAAAGTAAAAGAGGGACTCAATAGTTTGCTTAATAAAAAGAAAAAAGACAATTAGAAAGGCAAAAAACCCAAACGAAAAAGAAACGTTTGGGTTTTTTTATGAAACTAACTAACACTATTGGGTATATAAATTTATAAATAATTCTATTTCTTCTCCAACTTTAATTGCTCCTCCCATTTTTTTGGGTGGTGTTAATTCAAAATCACTAAAGTTTAAAATGATGTTACCATGCAATCTGTTTTGGTTAATTTTCAGAGGAAGGTTTTTGTAAACTCTTTGTTTTCCAACCAATTTTAAAATAAGATCGCAGCTATATTGATTATTGTGATTTTTAAAGTTTGATAATTCAATTTCTATTTGAGGAAACTCTTTTTCTTTAAGTGTTTTTCTAAAATCATGGTTTAAAATAAAGTTTCCGCAACCAAATTTTTTAACAGGAATTGAATGTGAAATTTTATTTAACTTTTGTGCTTTATTAAAATACAGCGTGTCTTTAGCGTTCATATCATAATTACATTCAAAACCTCCAATTGAAGTAGTACCTCTAACAATAAACTGTTTTGTACTGACCAACAGATAATCTTTAGGTGTTGAAAACAGTGCTACTGTTATCATAAATATTAGACTAAAAACACGCATCTTTTTTGTTTTTTATTAGAAGGAAATTACAGCTTCTGCAACGAATCCATTAAATTTCCCTTCATTAAAAATACTAGTTTTTGCATAACCATCATACTTTTGGTTTACATATTCTAATTTCATTAAGATATTTTTTGTCATAAACCAACCGGCACCAAGATTAAATCGAGTTACATCAATATCGTCATTGGTCACTGTTTCTCCTGAAACGTTATTATATCTACCTGCAACATATAGATTTTCGTTATTCCCAAAGCGATAAATTAACTCTGCTCCAATTTGTTGAAAGTTTCTCTCATCAGTTTCCACTCTAGTTTTACCACTTACAGTTTCATACATTCCAAAGAATTCAAAACCTTTGTATTTCAAAAATGGATTAATCATAATTGCGGTCAATTCATTATTAAAACCTGGTGTTACCAACCCTGAAGAGTAATTACCTGCTGAAGTAGCCAATGTGTTTTCCATTACAAAATAGTATCTTGAACCGGCACGGTCACCACCATAAAGATAAGTTCTTGCTGATTGGGCTGTATTGTATAACGAACCTGTTAAACGGAATCGAAGATCATCATTAATTTGTTTATCATAACCTATTTTTGCCATTACGGAAGGACTTGTAACGCCGGGAGCATTCGTTGTTTGATTTAACTTGCCGTTTGTAGCACCAAGCATACCAATCCAACCATTTCTTCTATAATATACTTCTGCACCAACCTCGGTTGTAAAAGCATCCATGATATAATTTCCAACAAATGGATTGTATAAAGCTTGAGCATTATCAGAACGTCTGAAATGAGCATCTCCATAATTATTTTCCATATGTCCTATTTTGATAGTTAAATATTTCATTGCATCTTCCATAAAACCGGGACTGATGAATTCTAATTTATCAAATTGAATATAACCACCTTTTACATAAGGTTCCGGATGGTGACGTGAAGAAAGATAGGTACGTAAGTGTAAATTTACACCATCATAAAGTGCCACATCAATATCAAAATTTGCAGTAGCTAAGTTAAAGTTGTTTCCTAAATTTGTTAATTGATTTGTGTTCACATTGTTCACATTCAAAACCGGATCAGCGTTATTTTCATGGTCTAATGCTTGATACTGAAGAGCAAATGCTCCACCAATTCTAACTTTTACTTGATCAAAAGTTGTAGCGGTATCTTTTGGAGCTTCAAACATGGATAGTCCTGTTTTATCATAAGGCCGCCAGTTATCCAATTGATATTGTTGTTTTTGTGCTATAGCCAAAGTACTAAATAGTACTAAGGCAGTTGTGATTAAATTTTTCATTTTTAAATTAATTAAGAGGTTGTTTTGAAAATTATTTGAATTTTACTGTGAAACTTATTTTTACATCATTGCCTGTTTTTACGGTTCCCATTAAAGCAGTTGGTGGTGTAATATCATAATCGGTTAATTTAAAAGCATAAGTGCCTTCAAAAACGGATTGTCCTGAAACAGCTGTTTCTTTAATTTTTAATGTAACTGATTTTGTAACACCGGCTATAGCGAATGTTCCGGTGAAATTCCATGTACCGTCGGCATTCTTAGAGGCTGATTTTAAATCAAATTTAACGGTCTTAAATTGATTGGTTTTTAAAGCTTTATAAGCATTTTTGTCCATTCCGTTTTTACCGCTTTTGATGCTTTCTGCCGGCATTTCAACAACCAATGATTTTATGGCTGTAATTTTATTGCCTTCAAAAGTTGCATCAAGTTTACCTGTTGCTATTTCTGACACCATATCCCAGTCGTGTAAACTGGAAGTTCCCGAAATTTTTAATTGTGGTTTTGCATCAAGTTGAAAAGTTTTCTGTGCAAAACTTAAGGAAGTTGTTACTAAAAATAGTAATAACATAAATCCTTTTACTGAGTTGAATAATTGTAGCATAATGTTGAGGTTTTGAATTATGGTACAAATTTCCGCTAGTTAAAGGAAAAAAAACATGACGAATATCAGTCTTTTATAAGAATATTATATTTTATTAGTGTGAAGTATTTCGAAAACGATGTAGTTTAAATTTTATAATTGAAATTTTACAACATAGCCTTCAAAGGTTCTGATATTAAAAACAGTTCCATCCTGAAATAGCAAATATTGACCTTTAATTCCCGAAAGCCGTCCTTGAAAGTTGGGTGATTTATCCAAATTTAAACTAGTCACTTTTTTTGGATATTCTAATACCGGATAATGTAGTTGATACAACTTTGAATTGTTTTCCGAAAAATAAGGCATTACTTCATTGGGTAAAAAAGATTGGGCTTTTAATCTTTCTTGAACTAAATCAAGTGGAGCCACTTCGTTTTTCAACATTTTTTGCCAATTGGTTTTGTCAGAATACTTGTTTTTTAAAGCAACTTCTGTAATTCCGGCTAAATATCGGTTAGGCACTTCAACAATAGGAATGGCTTGAGAAGCACCTTGATCAATCCATCGAGTGGGCACTTGTGTGCCACGAGTCACGCCAACTTTTATTTCACTTGATAACGCTAAATAAACAATATGAGGTTGCAATTGCACTCTCTTTTCATACGTCAAATCACGATCTTCAATGTCTAAATGAGCCGTACTTAGTTCGGGTTTCATGATCCAATCCCCAACTGCCGCACTCGACATGAAGCAATCATAACAAAAACCTTGACGAAAAATTTTCTTTTTCTTGCCACAATTCAAACATTGATACCCTTGAAACGAAATTTCAATCTCTTTGTCAAGCAGTTGATTAACATTTAAAAAACTGTTTTCAAAAACTAAATAATACTGAATGGGGTTGCCAAACTCGGTTTGCATTTTTGTCAGAACTCCTTCGTAAATCATTGCTTGTAAAGTTTTAAAATTTAGCTTCATCGTTTAACAAAATTTGTTATTTTTGATGAAGTCGTAAAGTTAGGTTTTGTGTTTTCAATATTCAAATCAAACGATGACAATTTAAATATCGGAATTAATGCCACTACCAATAATAAATTCTATAGCTGCTTGGATTTTAAAAAAACGATTCCATCAAATTGAATTGTTTATTAAATATCCTAATGAGGTACAAGAAGAATTGTTATTCAACTTAATAAAAACGGCAGAAAATACCGTTTTAGGCAGACAATATGATTTTCATTCGATTAAAACGTATGAAACTTTTTCAAATCGCGTTCCGGTTTCCAGCTATGAAGAATTAGAATCGATGATTGAACAAACCCGCTGTGGCATGCAAAACATTTTTTGGCCAAGTCAAATAAAATGGTTTGCAAAATCAAGCGGCACTACCAATGCTAAAAGCAAATTCATTCCCGTTAGTGCAGAAGCTCTGGAAAATTGCCACTATAAAGCCAGTAAAGATTTGTTGAGTTTGTATTTAAATAACAATGAAGATTCTAAATTGTTTGTTGGAAAAAGTCTGCGTTTGGGTGGAAGTAAAGAATTGTATCAGGATAATAATACTTTCTTTGGCGATTTATCTGCCATTTTAATTGACAACATGCCTATTTGGGCAGAATTCAGCTCCACACCAAGTAATCGTGTTTCGTTAATGGGAAATTGGGAAGTGAAACTACAAGCTATTATTGAAGAAACTATTCAGGAAGACGTTACCAGTTTGGCCGGCGTTCCGTCATGGATGTTGGTTTTATTAAATAAAGCATTAGAAGTTACCGGAAAAAATACCATCAATGAAATTTGGCCAAATGCCGAAGTTTATTTTCATGGCGGTGTAAGTTTTGACCCCTATCGCGATCAATACAAAAAATTATTCCCGAAAAAAGATTTTAATTATTACGAAATTTATAATGCATCTGAAGGTTTTTTTGCTATTCAAGACCAAAACAACAGCAATGAACTTTTACTAATGTTGGATTATGGAATTTTCTATGAATTTATTCCGTTAGATACCTTTGGCAAACCAAATCAAAAAATTATTCGATTGGCAGAAGTCGAGTTAAACAAAAATTATGCTTTAATTATCACCACCAATTCCGGGTTGTGGCGTTATTCAATCGGAGACACGGTTAGGTTTACTTCCCTGAATCCTTATCGAATTCGAGTTACGGGAAGAACCAAACATCATATTAATGTATTTGGTGAAGAATTAATGGTTGAAAATACAGACCACGCCTTAGCAAAAGCCTGTGAACTTACTCAAAATGAAGTAGTAGATTATACTGTTGCTCCCATTTTTATGAAAGACAGAGAAAAAGGTGCTCATGAATGGATGATTGAATTTAAATATCCGCCAAAAGATTTAGCTCTTTTTAGTAGTTTGTTGGATCAATGTATTCAGGATGTAAATTCGGATTATGAAGCCAAACGATTCAATAACATGACTTTAAATCAACTTAAAGTGAATGTTGCCAGACAAGGTTTGTTTTATGATTGGTTAAAAGAAAATGACAAGTTAGGCGGACAACACAAAATTCCGAGATTATCAAATGAAAGAACCTATCTCGAACAACTGAAAAGCATGCAAATTATTTCGATATGAAAAAACTGCTAAATTATATTGCTTTCCTGATACTAGTAACTTCACTACTATCTTGTGGCCCGAAACGACTGGGTTGTGGCCCTGGCCGATGTGATGTTGAACAACTCCCCAACATTTTAAAACAAAAAAATCCTGAAACAATAATTTCAGGATTAGTTTAATTTTATAGAAGTTTCTAAGAAACTGCTTTCAGCCTTTTCAATAAATTTTTATCTAACGAATGTTCTGCATAACTTTTGTCAATATGCAATACTTTCTCTTCACTGCTTGGTAATTCAAACATAGCATCGTTTAAAATGGCTTCACAAAGCGAACGAAGCCCTCTTGCTCCTAACTTATATTCTAAAGCTTTTTCTACAATAAAATTGAGTGCTTCCTCATCAATGGTAAACGTAACACCATCCATCAAAAACAGCTTTTGATATTGTTTAATTAAAGCATTTTTTGGTTCGGTTAAAATAGCTCGTAAAGCATCTCTATCCAAAGGATCCATATACGTTAGAACCGGTAATCGACCAATAATCTCAGGAATCAAACCAAAATCTTTTACGTCTTTTGGTATGATATACTGCAATAAATTATCCTTGTCAATTTTGTCCAAATTAGCCGAAGCACTATAGCCTACCGCTTGTCTGTTCAATCGTTTTGATATCACTTTATCAATTCCGTCAAAAGCACCACCGGCTATGAATAGGATGTTTTGTGTATTCACCTCAATAAATTTTTGATCCGGATGTTTTCTTCCTCCTTTTGGCGGAACATTTACCACCGTTCCTTCTAATAATTTAAGTAAGGCTTGTTGCACACCTTCACCCGAAACATCTCGAGTAATTGATGGATTATCGCTTTTTCTGGCAATTTTATCAATTTCATCAATAAACACAATACCGCGTTCCGCTTTTGCTACATCATAATCGGCAACTTGAAGCAATCGGGTTAGAATGCTTTCAACATCTTCTCCAACATAACCTGCTTCTGTTAAAACGGTAGCATCAACTATAGTCAAAGGAACATTCAACATCTTTGCAATAGTTTTAGCAACCAATGTTTTTCCGGTTCCGGTTTCTCCAACCATCAGAATGTTGCTTTTTTCAATTTCAACCTCTTCATCGTTTTGCTTTTGCATCAATCTTTTGTAGTGATTGTAAACTGCAACTGCCAAAACTTTTTTTGTTTGTTCTTGCCCAATTACATATTGATCAAGAAATGTTCTGATTTCAAGTGGCTTTTTCAACACCAAATCACCTAAATTTCCGGATGTTTTTGATGTTTTTAATTCTTCCATAACAATACCATGGGCCTGCTCAATGCAACGATCACAGATGTGTGCATCAATTCCGGCAATCAATAGATTGGTATCGGGTTTTTTTCTTCCGCAGAAGGAACATTCTAAAATTTCTTTTGCCATTTTTTTTGGGTAATCGGTTATGGGTTTTGGTAATTGATTAAACTACCCGAGCCACAACTATTTTCTTCTTAATACTTCATCAATCATTCCATATTCCTTTGCTTCATCAGCAATCATCCAATAATCACGCTCTGAATCCTGATACACTTTTTCTATAGTTTGCCCTGAATGCAATGCGATGATTTCATACAATTCATTTTTCAACTTCAACATTTCCTTTAAGTTGATTTCCATATCAGTTGCAACACCTTGTGCACCACCCGATGGTTGATGAATCATTACTCGTGAATGTGGTAATGCAGAACGTTTTCCTGCTGCACCGGCACATAACAAAACAGCTCCCATAGATGCTGCCATACCTGTACAAATTGTAGCTACATCAGGCTTAACATATTGCATGGTGTCATAAATTCCTAGTCCGGCATAAACACTTCCACCGGGAGAATTGATATAAATTTGAATGTCTTTTGAAGCATCAACACTTTCTAAAAACAACAATTGAGCTTGGATAATGTTTGCAATATGATCATCAACACCTGTTCCTAAAAAGATAATTCTATCCATCATTAACCTTGAAAAAACATCCAATTGAGAAACATTCAACTGGCGTTCTTCAATAATATAAGGTGTCATGCTTCCTACAATTTTATCATAATACATGCTATTCACACCGTGGTGTTTGGTAGCAAATTTTTTAAATTCTTTTCCGAAGTTCATAGTATAAATACTTAAGGTTTATAAAATTAAAAATTTAAAACGTTTCTGAAACTAGTTCAGAATAAAAAAGCGTCAAACCTAAATTTGACGCTCAAAGATACTATTTTTTTTGATAGTGCTTATTCGCCATACATTTCTTTAACGAACTGTTCGTAAGAAACTTCTTTTGATTTAGTTTTTACTTTTTCTTTGAAAAGTTGCAACATTTTTTCGCTCATCACTTGTTCTGACAAACGACGGGTTTCATCTTGATTTGATAAAACACGTGCTACTATCCCGTCAATATCTTCCTGAGTAGGATTCATTTGACCAAATTGTGCCATTTGTTTCTTTATTAATTCTGAAGTAAATGCTTTTAAATCTTCAAAAGTGATTTGCAATTGATTTTCGGCCATAATCTTTCCTTCAATCAACTGATAACGCAATCCTTTTTCTGATTTAGCAAATTCTTCTCTGGCTTGTGCTTCTGAAAGCGGTTGCTCACCTGAATTTTGTAACCATTTAATCAAAAACTCTGATGGCAAATCAAATTTTGTACTTTCTAGTAAAAATTCTGTAACATCATTCAAAAATTTCTGATCTGCTTGTTGTACAAATTGCTTTTCAGCATCTTCTTTAATTTTTGCTTTTACTTCTTCAACAGAAGTTACAACACCTTCGCCAAATAATTTATCAAACAATTCTTGATTCAATTCTGCTTTTTCACTGGTTGTGATACCTTCAATTTTTACATCAATAGCAACATCTAATCCGTGAACCAAGTCATGGTCTACTTTCAAGTAATCCATTAGTTTGTGATCATCATCAAACAAACCTTTGGTTCCAATTGAAACTACATCACCAACTTTTTTACCAATAAATTTCTTTGCCGCTTTTTTGTCTTTAAAAACATCCAATGAAATTGATGTAGTATTGTTAATTCCATTCGCTTCATTGATGAATGTCACATTCAAATCATCACCTTCTTCAACAGTTTCTTTAGAAATTAATTTTCCGTATTGTTTTTGAATGCGTTCCACCTGATCGTTCAACATTTTATCATCTGCAATAATTGTATAGCTCGTGATAGCATTTTTTGCTGCAAGATCAACCGTAAACTCAGGAGCAAGTCCTAATTCAAAATCAAAATTGTAATTTTCAGTTTCCCAATCAAAATCTTGAGTCACTTTTGGAAGTGGATTTCCTAAAATATCCAATTTTTCTTCAACCAAATACGAATTTAATTTCTCTTGTAAAATTTTGTTTACTTCTTCTAATAATACTGCTTTACCGTATTGTTTTTGAATCAAACTCATCGGCACAGTTCCTTTTCTAAACCCGGGAATAGCGGCATTTTTGCGATAATCAGCCAAAACTTTTTGTACTTTATCTGCATAATCGGCTTTGGTAACCGGAACGGTTAACACAGCATTTAGGGCATCAACATTGGTTCTTGTAATATTCATTGCTTCTATTATTATATACTAAAATTGGGTTGCAAAAGTATAACTTTTTTGCAACCCAAACAAGTATAATGAATTGAATTTTAGGACTTCAGAAATAAGACAAATCTACCCCTTTTCTCCTCCTGTAAGATTATAAACAATTGACTGTGCAACAGATAAAACAATACTGAAAAGCATGGCATACCAAAAAGAGGACACGCTGAATCCGCCAACAATATAGCCTGAAAATTGTATGATTAACGCATTAATTACCAAAAGGAAAAGTCCTAAAGTAAGAATGGTTATCGGTAATGTCAAAATCACTAAAATGGGTTTTATAAAAATATTTAATAACCCCAAAACTATAGCCACTAAAACCGCCGACATAAAATTTGCAACCGCAACTCCCGGCAAAATATGAGCCAAAAGTAAAACCAATGCAGCTGTTACGATAATTCTAATTATTAAATTCATACGGTATGTTTTTTATTATAAAAGTAAGAAAAAAAATGAATTAACGAATAAATTCACTAACAATTTCAAAAAATGCTTTTGGATTTTCTGCATGAAGCCAATGTCCAACGTTTGGAATAGTTTGAAATATTGCCATCGGGAAATGATTTCTGATGGACTCAAAATCTTCTTCCAAAATATACCTCGAAAGACCTCCTTTTATAAATAAAGTGGGCTTATCAAATTTTTGATGTGCTTCAAGAGCTTTGCCAATTTCTTCAACTTTAGTCGTAAAAACTTTCAAATTAAACCGGAATGCTAATTGACCCGGGGTTTCCCAATACAAACTCTTCATTAAAAACTGACGCGTGCCAAAATCAGGAATATAATTTTTAAGAATGTCTTCCACTTCATTTCTACTGGGTTGTTGCGAAAAATCAACAGCATTTAAACCTTCCAAAATTTCTTGATGATGGGGTTTATAATATCGTGTGCCAATATCGGCAACAATTAATTTTTCAACCAATTCCGGATGAGTTGTTGCCAAATTCATCACCACCTTTCCGCCCATTGAATGTCCCAAAAAAACAGCACTACTAATATTCTTGTCTTTACAATAATCCAAAACATCATTTGCCATGACTTCATAATTGAAATCCTCTGAATGAAAACTTCTGCCGTGATTTCTCAAATCCAGCATATGTGTTTCAAAACCAAGTTCGGCAAATTGAGTGCCCAATGTTTTCCAATTGTCAGACATGCCTAAAAAACCATGAAGGATGACCAACGGCTTACCTTCGCCTTCAATTTTTGAATACAACATAAAATTGTTATTTATTTTAATTTATGTAAATACATATTCACCACATTTTCAATCCCTAAATAAAGGGACTCACAAATTAAAGCATGTCCGATTGAAACCTCCAATAAATTCGGAATATGCTCTTTAAAAAACTTGATATTTTCCAAACTCAAATCATGACCCGCATTAATTCCTAAACCCAATTGATTGGATAGATTTGCCGCTTCAACATAAGGTTGAATGCCGTTTGTATTTCCTAAACCATACTGATGTGCAAAACTTTCTGTATACAATTCAATACGGTCCGTTCCGGTAGCTTTTGCTCCTTCAATCATGGCTAAAACCGGATCAGCAAAAATGGAGGTTCGGATAGAATTTCGTTTAAATTCGGCAATAACTTCGGTTAAAAAAGATTGATTCTTTATCGTATCCCATCCGGCATTTGATGTTAATGCATCATCAGCATCAGGAACCAATGTTACTTGCGTTGGCTTAGTCTCCAAAACCAAATCAATAAATTTTTGAACCGGATTACCTTCTATATTAAATTCCGTGTAAACCAAAGGTTTCAAATCTCTGGCATCCTGATAACGAATATGTCTTTCGTCGGGTCGCGGATGAATAGTCACACCATGAGCTCCAAATTTTTGTACATCAATAGCCACTTGTGTCACACTGGGAACATTTCCACCACGAGAATTTCGTAACGTAGCAATTTTATTAATATTTACACTTAACTTTGTCATTATAATTATTTTAAACCATTTCTTTAGTAACTGATTGCAAAAATACAAACTAAAACAAGCCTAGATATGCTATTTTTTGATTATTTTGCAACGAAAATTCACAAGTAAATGCTAGACATCACCAATTATATTATCAACGACTTCAAACCTTTTGATGGAAATGAAACCATTGATTCGGTTCAGAATTTTTTTTCAGACATGACCTACTCGCATTTTCCGGTTGTTTCTGAAGGTGTTTATATTGGAAATATTGCCGCTGACGATGTGATTACTTTTGACAACAACAAAACCATATTGGATTATCGCTATACTTTAGAAGGTTTTTTTGCAAGAACTCAAATGATATGGCTGGATGTTTTGGAAGTTTTTGCTCAAAATCATGCCAATATTGTTCCTGTTTTAGATGAAACCAATGCATATGTTGGCTATTATGAATTGAATGACATAATTCAATTTTTTCATGAAACCCCATTTATGAATGAACAAGGCGGAATTATAATTGTCAGAAAAGCGACAAAAGATTTTTCGATGAGTCAAGTGGCTCAAATTGTGGAAACCAACAATGGTAAAATCTTAGGAATGTTTTTATCTGAAGCTACGCCCGACAGTGTTCAAATTACTATAAAAACCACTTTGGGAAGCTTGAACGAAATAATTCAAACCTTCCGCAGGTATTCCTATGAAATAGTTTCTGATCATCAAGAAGATTTTTACATTCAAAATCTAAAAGATCGCTCTGATTATCTTGACAAATATCTTAATATCTAAACTATGAAATTTGCCATTTACGGTCAATATTATCAAAACGATACGCGTCCGATTATTCGTGATATTTTTGTTTTTTTAAATAAAAATGATGTGGAATTGGTGATTGAAACCGAATTTTTGAAAGTTTTATACCAAGAAGACATTTTAAAAAAAGAATACAAAACCTTTTCTTCTCATGCTGATTTAGACGCAAGTTTTGATATGTTACTCAGTATAGGTGGTGATGGTTCCATATTGAGGGCTGTTACTTATGTTAGAAACACCGGAATTCCAATTTTGGGTGTAAATGCCGGAAGATTGGGGTTTTTGGCTAAAGTTCAAAAAGAAAATATTGAAGTTTTTATGCAGCAGGTGCTGAATAAAAAATACACACTTTCAAAAAGAACGTTGGTTAGTTTAGAAACCTCTCCAAAAAACAATAGTATCAAAGAAATTAATTTTGCCTTGAATGAAATTTCAATCAGTAGAAAAGATACCACTTCAATGATTACACTTGAAACCTACTTAAATGGTGAATTTCTTACTTCCTATTGGGCAGACGGTTTGATTATTTCAACTCCAACAGGCTCAACAGGTTATTCGTTAAGTTGTGGTGGACCGGTTCTTACTCCCGATGTGAAGAGTTTAGTCATCACGCCAATTGCACCTCACAATCTCAACGCAAGACCTTTGGTGATTCCTGACAAAACCGAAATCAAAATTAAAGTTTCCGGACGCGAGCAGAATTATTTGGTTTCGTTAGACAGCAGAATTGCTACGCTTTCAAACAACACCATACTGACAATCAAAAGAACACCTTTCAAAATTAATATGGTTGAAATTGAAAACGAAACCTTCTTAAATACGTTGCGAAACAAACTTCTTTGGGGTGAAGACAAGCGAAATTAAACCTCAATTTCAGCTTCTTTTACAAACTCATATACTACTATCCTATATATTTCGTTTTTTTTGAATATAAATATGTGATTTATACCAATTATTTAGCTGTTAACTTCTCATAATTGTTATATTTGCACGCTATTTCAAAAGCAATGAATAGAGTACTGATTTTGATTATCTTTTTGGCATGTGGGCTTTTATCTAACGCTCAAATTAATGAAGTCGGCATTTTTGCAGGCGGTTCAAACTATATTGGCGATATAGGAAAAACCAACTTCATTAATCCAAATCAAGTGGCTTTAGGTTTAATCTATAAATGGAACCGAAGCACCAGACATTCCTATAGATTTAGCTTTACTCATAGCAAAATAGCGGCAGATGACGCGGATTCAAAGGCTTCAGGAAGAAGAGAAAGAGGCTATTCGTTTGAAAACACAATAAACGAGTTGTCTGCGGGATTTGAGTTTAATTTTTTTGATTTCGATTTGCATCATTTCAAACCGCAAACAACGCCATATATTGCCACCGGTATAAACTATTACAGTTATAACGAATTGTATTTTTTTGATGGCATTGTTAGAGAAGATGCAAAAGAAAGAGGTATTTCAATTCCTATTATTTTAGGAGTTAAAAGTAGAATAAATAATGATTTTGTTATAGGTATAGAAGCGGGAGTTCGCTATACTTTTACAGACAATTTGGATGGAAGTAATCCTAAGAATAATGATTACAGCAATCTGAGATTTGGAAATTTAAACAGTAATGATTGGTATGTCTTTTCAGGCATAACACTAACTTATACTTTTGGTGAAAACCCATGTTTTTGCCCTAATTAATAAATGAGCTTAGAAAATTCTATAGTAAAAGATAAACTGCCAAAACACGTCGCCATAATTATGGATGGCAATGGACGTTGGGCTAAACAAAAAGGGATGCTTCGCGTTTTTGGTCATGAAAACGGAACCAAAGCCGTTCGACAAGTAGTTGAGGCTTCCGCTAAACTAGGAATTGAAAACCTGACACTCTATGCTTTTTCTACAGAAAATTGGAACAGACCAAAAGTTGAAGTAGATACTTTAATGAATTTATTGATTAAATCGTTAAAAAATGAACTTCCAACATTAGTAAAAAACAATATAAAGTTGAATACTATTGGAACAATTGCCTTGCTTCCAACCGGTGCTCAAAGAGAACTTTTAGAAGTTATTAACATAACCAAAGAAAACTCCGCAATGACCTTAACCTTAGCATTGAGCTATGGTTCAAGAGAAGAGCTGGTATCAACCATTAAAGACATTGCTCTTAAAGTTAAAAATAATATAATTTCTTTAGAAAGTATTGACGAATCAATTATAAATCAACATCTTTACACGCACAATTTACCCGATGTAGATTTGCTTATTAGAACCAGTGGCGAACACAGAATAAGCAACTTTTTATTATGGCAAATTGCATATGCAGAACTTTATTTTGTTGATGTATTATGGCCCGATTTTTTAGAAGAAGATTTCTACAAAGCCATTTTAAGTTATCAAAACCGAGAAAGAAGATTTGGAAAAACAAGTGAACAAATTAAACAATAAATTAGTGATTTTAGATAAATTTAATACATCCCTACTCCTACTACTGTTTAGTAGTATTTTTTTGGGAACTATACAAGCACAAAACGATTATGAAAGAGGCTCACAATATATTTTGGGAGACATTGAAGTAACCGGAAATTTAAGCTTCAACAAACAAACTATTATCACTTTTGCCGGTTTAGAAAAAGGACAACGCATTGTTGTTCCCGGAGAAGAATTAAGTAATGCCATAAAAAAATTGGGTAAATTGGGTCTTTTTGGAGACATTGATTTATACATGACCGAAGTGAGAGGTGATACTATTTTTATGGAACTTGAAATCAATGAACTTCCAAAACTTAGTGATGTTAAAATTCAAGGTCTTAAAAAGTCGAAAACTGAAACCATAATTAAGGAATCTAAACTTTCTAAAGGTACTGTTGTAAATGAAAACTTCATTACAAACACTAGAAACTTTATTGAAAATAAATACAAAAAAGACGGCTTTTATAATACAAAAGTTGCCATTAACACGATTCCTGACACTACCGACACCAATCAAGTGAAAATGGTGGTGAACATCGATAGAGGTAAAAAAATTAAAGTAAAACAAATCGTAGTTGATGGCAATTCTAAACTTTCAGATGGAAAGATTAGAAAAGCAATGAAAAATACTAAAGTTCAGTTTCCGGGTAGATTTTGGAAAGGTTCAAAATTCATAAAGGACAAATACAAAGAAGACTTAACAAACATTGTATCTAAGTACAAAGAAAAAGGATATCGTGATGCACGTGTAGTTTCTGACAGTGTTTCTTTTGATGCTAAAAACAATACGGTTACCATCAATTTAAAAGTGGAAGAAGGAAATCGATATTATTTTGGAGACATTAAATTCTTAGGTAATACTATTTATTCAGATGAAAATTTGTCGCAATTACTAGGTATTCAAAAAGGGGATGTTTATAATGGTGTACTTTTAGAAAAAAGGATTGCAGACAAAACAAGACCCGACGCATTCGACGTTACTAACCTTTATCAAAACAACGGTTATCTTTTCTCAACTATCAATACGGTTGAAGTTAGAACAAAAAATGATACCATAGATTTTGAAGTTAGAATCATGGAAGGGCCTTTGGCTTATTTCAATAAAATTACTGTTGTTGGTAATGACAAAACAAATGACAAAGTAATTTATAGAGAACTCAGAACCAAACCAGGCCAAAAATACAGCAAAGACGATTTAGTTAGAACTATTCGTGAAATAGGTCAATTAGGATTTTTTGATCCTGAAGCTATTGACCCTAAATTTAAAAATGTGGATCCGGGAGCCGGAACTGTTGATATTGAATACAACCTGGTGGAAAAAGGTGCCAGTCAAATCGAATTACAAGGAGGTTATGGTGCCGGCGGATTTATTGGAACTTTAGGATTGTCTTTTAATAACTTTTCTCTTGCAAATATTTTCAATAAAAAGGCATATAAACCTTTACCTATGGGTGACGGACAAAGAATGGCACTTCGCCTTCAAGCAAGTAACTTTTTTCAAATTTATAGTTTGACTTTTACCGAACCTTGGTTTGGAAACAAAAGACCAATTCAGTTGAGTACTTCTATTTCTCACAGTAAACAATTTTTGAATAATTTTGCTAGTCGCGACGTAGACAGATCAAGAAGTTTTGATATCACCTCGTTAAGTATTGGTATCGCAAAAAAACTATCAGTTCCGGATGATTATTTCGTTTTATCGCAATCGTTAAGTTTTCAATATTATAATCTAAACAACTACAATACCGGACTATTTACATTTGGAAATGGATCGTCAAGAAATTTAGCTTACACAATCGGCTTAAGCAGATTCAGTAAAGGCGTTAACCCAATTTATCCAATTTATGGATCTGAGTTTAGTATCAGTGGTAAATTCACACCACCTTATTCTTTGTTAAATGGTGTTGATTATGCTGATTTACCAAATCAGGAAGCCTATAAATACAAACATACCGGAAGCTCTTATTTTGACAGCAATGGAGTTTTTGTTCAAGAAGGTGATTTCGTTGATGCACTTCCCACACAAACCACTAGAGGAAATCGGGTAGAAAATTTTCAAGATGCTGCAGCTGATCCAAGTAAAGTAGATCAAGTAAAATTTAATTGGTTAGAGTTTTATAAAATTAAATTCAAAGCAGATTGGTTTACTCGAATTGCCGGAACACCGCAAAAAGCATTAGTACTTCGTACAAATACAGAGTTTGGATTCTTAGGAGCCTACAATAACGACAGAGGTTTAGTGCCTTTTGAACGTTTCTTTTTAGGTGGTGATGGATTAGCAAACTTTGCCTTAGACGGAAGAGAAATAATTCAATTAAGAGGATATCCTAACCAATCGTTATCTAATGTTGATGGAGGTACCATTTATAATAAATTTTCATTGGAATTAAGATATCCAATAACCTTAAAATCTGCAACATCAATCTATGTATTGTCATTTTTAGAAGCCGGTGCCTCATATACTGATTTTAAAAACTACAATCCATTTATCTTAAATCGTTCCGCAGGTTTTGGACTTAGAGTATTCATGCCGGCCTTTGGTCTATTAGGAATTGACTTCGGACATGGTTTTGATGCATTACCGGGTCAGGTACAAAAAAATGGTTGGGAGACACATTTTATTATTGGACAACAATTTTAATTATTATTTTAAGTTATATTTACCATGTAATTTAAAGAATATGAAAAACTTACTTTTTATAATTTTATTTTTAACCGTAAACTCATTTGTTTATGGACAAACTCGAGGTGTTAAAATCGGATATATTGATATGGAATATATTCTACAGAATGTCCCTGACTACACCGAAGCTAAAAATCAATTAGAGCTGAAAGCCCAAAAGTGGAAACAAGAAATTGACGTTAAAAAGAACGAAATAAACACACTAAAAGAGTCGTTGAAAACTGAAAAAGTGCTTTTAACTAAAGAATTGATTGAAGAAAGAGAAGAAGAAATTGCTTTTTTAGAAACTGAGTTAATTGAGTTTCAACAAAAACGTTTTGGCCCATTGGGTGATTTAGTGACACAAAAAGCGGTTTTAGTAAAGCCGATACAAGATCAAGTTTTTTCTGCCATACAAGATATTGCTGAAGCCCAAAAATATGATTTTATTTTAGACAAATCATCCGATTTGACATTGCTTTTTGCAGCAAAAAGACATGATTTGAGTGACCGAGTAATTCGGACACTTACTAGAGCTGAAAAAAGACAGCAACTTTCCAACAAACAATTAAAAGCATTAGAAGAACAAGAACGCAAAGAAGATTTTGTTGATGACAATCCGGCTTTAGCAGAACGCAAAAAAATCCTGGAAGAAAGAAAATCAGCAAGAGATAGTATTGCAGAACTTAGAAAAGCAGCCGCCGAATTAAAACGCAAAGAATTTGAAGATAGAAGACAAAAACTTTTAGAGGAACGCGAGGCTAAAAAAAGTGGCACGGTTTCTGAGAAGTCTTCAGATAAGGAAGAAGGCGAGGCTAAAAAAGAAGAGGAAACTACAGCTGAAAAGAATCCTGAAAAAGACGCGGCAAAGACAAAAGCAGAAGATGACAAAGTAAAAGCACAAGAAGCCCGTCAGAAATTGATTGATGACAGAAAGAAAGAAATTGAAGAAAGAAAGAAAAAAATACTAGAAGATCGTGAAGCTGCCAAAAAAGCACGAGAAGAAAAAGCAAAAGAGAATACCGAAAATAAAGATTAAAATTAAATAAATAATTAAACTTAGAAATGATGAAACAATTGAAAACTTTACTAATTGCTGCAACTCTATTATTTAGCACAAGTCAAGTTATTGCACAGGCAAAAATCGCTCACGTAGATACAAATGAAATTATGTCTAAAATGCCTGCGATGATGGAAGCTCAAAAACAACTTGACAACCTTCAGAAAACATATGACAAAGAATTCAAAACGATGGTAGATGAATACCAATCTAAATTAGAAAAATACAACCGTGAAGCGGAGACTGTAACTGAGCAATTAAATACAGAAAGAGCGAAAGAAGTGCAAGACATGGAAAAAAGAATACAAGATTACAGACAAACGGCTCAAAAAGAATTAAATCAAAAAGAAGAGGATTTAATGAAACCATTAATGGATCGTGCTAAAGCTGCAATCGAAAAAGTAGGAAAAGCAAAAGGATACCAATATGTTATTAATTCTACTGGACTTTTATTGGCCGACGGTCCTGATTTAACTACGGATGTTAAAAAAGAATTAGGTTTCTAAAATAAACGTAAAGTTCATAGTAAACTGCTCAATCATTTGAGCAGTTTTTTTTTACATTTGTTTTATGACAAATAATGCTCCAATAGGCCTTTTTGATTCCGGTATCGGCGGAACTTCCATTTGGAAAGAAATTCATCAATTACTTCCAAATGAAAACACCATTTATCTGGCTGATAGTAAAAACGCACCCTATGGTAGTAAGAGCAAAAAAGAAATTCAATCACTAAGTTTTAAAAATACTGAATTACTGCTGGATATGGGCTGTAAAGTAATAGTTGTGGCCTGTAACACAGCAACCACAAATGCTATTGTAGATTTAAGAGCTAAATATAATGTCCCCTTTATCGGCATTGAGCCCGCCATAAAACCGGCGGCAAACAAATCCAAAACAAATAGCATCGGAATATTAGCAACAAAAGGAACGTTGAACAGTGCCTTATTTCATAAAGCAGTATTGAATTATCCAAACACAAAAATTATTGAACAGATAGGATATGGTTTAGTACAACTTATTGAAGAAGGCAAAATAGATTCTAAGGAAATAAAAGAATTGTTAGAAACCTATCTAAACCCAATGATTGAAGCCAATATAGACTACCTAGTGCTCGGTTGCAGTCATTATCCCTACTTGATTCCGCAAATAAAAAAAATACTCCCCAAGAGCGTTAAAATAATTGATTCAGGACAAGCAGTTGCCAAACAAACAGCAAAAATAATTACAGAAATAACCGGAAGTGCTGCTACTGAAAAAAGCACTCAAATTTTCTATACAAACAGCAATCCGGAGGTGCTAACCAAAATAGTTAACCACAACTTCCCTGTGCTTTTCAAAGAGTTTTAATTACTCTTTAAACCAACTGGAATACATCACATAATTAGTTGCGATCCTCTCAATCTCTCCTTTAAAAGCAGATTGATCAATTTCCTTTACCTTTTTTGCGGGAACTCCGGCATAAATAGACCCCGATTCCACAACTGTGTTTTGAGTTACTACAGCTCCTGCAGCAATAATAGAATTGCTTTCAACAATACAATTATCCATCACAATAGCACCCATTCCTATTAAAACATTGTCATGAATAGTACAACCATGAACAATGGCATTATGCCCTATTGAAACATTATTTCCAATAATGGTAGGATGCTTTTGATAAGTACAATGAATAATAGCACCATCTTGGATGTTTACTTTATTTCCTATTGTAATAAAATGAACATCACCTCTAATCACAGCGTTAAACCAAACACTGCAAGAGGCACCTAAAGTTACATCGCCAACTATAGTCGCATTTTCAGCCACAAAACAATCCGAGGGTAGTTGTGGTGACTTTCCGTTTACAGATTTAATAACCATATTATATGCTATAAAAAATCCCGAATGAATCGGGATTTTAAAATTGTTAATTAATTGCAGGACAATTACACTCAAACTTGTCACGCTTACAGAACAGATTAATACCTAAAGTAATCTGGTGAAAACCTGCGTTATCAAAACGCACATTACCCGCTAAATAGGAATAGGTGTAAGCAAACATAAATTGATTATAATTTACGCCTAATATAGGAGTGATATATTGTAACTTTTGATCAGAGATTGCATTGCCATCTACATACTGTGCTCCGTCAAAACTTCTTCTGTACGATAACCCACCCCATATTTTACCAAAATCTAAATCTTTATAGGCCTTCAAGTTGATATCAATCGACTTTTCTTTTGTTTGTTCAACCAATTGAAATAAGATGGATGGTTCCCATTGAATTCTATCACTATCCCCAAAAACATAACCGGCACTAAACAAAAACTTTCTCAAATTATCAGATTCAAATTCGGTATAAATTTCTCTTCTAACATTGGCAATTGCATTTTTAACAGTGAAGTGCGTATAAAAATCTAAATAATAATACGATGCTCCAATATCCACATTGAAATAAGAATCCTTCTGATAAATTCCTCCAATGATGGGATCAAATTCAGTGAAGCTGGTTTCATCCAACTGACTTTGAACCAAAGCTCCACTCATACCAAAAGATAGTTGATTAAGATCAATCTCATTACGTGAAAACATAATGTGATGTGCATAAGTTAACTTAGCTCCTCTTTGAGAGTGGTATCCGTTCTTGTCGCTGAATAAAATAACCCCTAAACCGGATTGTTCGCCAACTCTTCCATTAAAACTTACCGTATTCAATTGAGGGGCATTATCCTGATCAAACCATTGTCTTCTTCCTGTCATTCTGACTTTAGCACAATTTGCAGCTCCGGCCATTGATGGATGGATCAGATATAAATTATCGGTTAAATAATCGGAATAAACTGCAATACCTTCTTGAGAATATGAAAATTGTGTAAATACTAATAATAAAAGTAAATAACCTTTTTTAAGATTCATGTGCTATCGTTTTAATGAGAAATGTGCTTTAAATTCTTTTGTTTGATTGTTTTCTTCATAGGTTACTGTAAACCAGTAATCTGTTGATGGCACGGGCTGTCCGTTGAAAGTTCCGTTCCATCCATTGCTTGTTGGACTAATCTGTTTGAGTAGTTTTCCATAGCGGTCAAATATATAAATTTTTGCATTAGGTTGGTCACCTAATCCAATAATATTCCATGTATCATTATATCCATCCCCATTTGGTGTAAAGAATAACGGATAATTGATGGCTGTTTTGATGATAATCACCGTATCACAACCCCCGTCGTTTTTATCTCTAACGGTAATGGTATGACTTCCTGCACTCACATCTGTAAACACATTACTGTCTTGGAACGGTCCGTTGTCTAACTGATACTCATAATCGCCTAAACCGCCCGTTACATTCACCGTGATGG